>CAXRFT010000049.1:0-23918 GCA_964230135.1 Porticoccaceae bacterium
CACGCGGCGCATCAAGTCCACCTCTTGCAGGCAGGGAGAGAGAAAATCATAACCACTGGGTTCCCAACTCAGAGGGCAGTTTGCATCGGTTAGGTAATAGTCTCTGGCGCGCTGAGCAATGGCCCCTTGCAATGATGTATCACCAAATTGCAGGGCGTAATCCCAGGCAAATGTTAGCCCAAAGGCGGTATTGGTATGCTCGCCAACCCGGATGGGATAAACCAACTTTGGCAAATGATCCACATACATGGCGGAGATCTTGGCTGCCAGCGGTTTCAACACTTCAAGTAGTTGCGGCGCGATGGGGTCTTGCCACTGTTGGAGCTCGGACATAAGTTTCAGCAACCAGGTCCAACCATAGGGGCGCTCCCAAGAGGGGTTGTTATCCAAATAAGCAATATCTACCGCGATATTCTCAGCTGTGAGGTGCCGAAGCAGAATCTGTTTTGCCTGATCTGCGCCCTCAATGGTGGGGAAAGCGCGCAGCAGGCGCACCATTGACCAGTGGCCGTGCACTGCTGAATGCCAGTCAAAACAGCCATAAAAAGCAGGGTGCAAAGCCTTGGGTGAGGCTAGATCTTGGTCACCGCGCAGTGTTTGACCCAATTTGTTGGGATACTCTACCTCAGCACAGGCAAGAGGCAATTGCAGTAAATTGGCGGCCTCAGCCTGGGTTAATTGCATAGCCGAATTTGAATCCTCTGCAATAACAAACTGGCTGAGAGCTGTTAACAAAAACCCAGCGCAAAGCTGTCTCAGCTTGGT
This sequence comes from Porticoccaceae bacterium, assembly GCA_964230135.1. Lineage (GTDB taxonomy): Bacteria > Pseudomonadota > Gammaproteobacteria > Pseudomonadales > Porticoccaceae > HTCC2207. The sequence continues at coordinate 766 of CAXRFT010000049.1, forward strand.
AAGTAACAACCAATATCGACTTAAAACGGTACATTTGAATCGCATACCTAACATAGAACTAGCCTTTTAAGTGTTCTGCCAAGGTTCGTGCGGCCTTGAGTTTGGAACGAAAATTTTCATTACGCGCCGCGGAAGCGCCCGGCTGACTGGAAAACCAAACCATCACTGTATCGGTTGACCGATTGATATAAATTACCTGGCCATGGATACCCACCGCGCAGTACTCACCCTTACTGTCATTTATAATCCACCACATGTTGTGATAGGCAGTCCAGAACTCCTCTTGGTATATGGGATTGGCCTTCATGTTGGCGCGCAGTTTGTCGTCAATGGCCAAGGTTTCATCCACCCACTTAGCTGGAATTACTTGTTCGCCATTAAAACTGCCACGATCGCGAATCATCATACCGAACCGCGCGGCATCTCTAGTGGTACTATTCATGCCACCGGTCACCGCTGGCATGTAAGCGCGATCTACAGCAATATAGCCATCGTGCTCGGCGCCTAACTTAGACCAGATATTCTGCTGTATATAGTCTTGAAAAGGCAGGTTGCTGACACGGGAGATAATCCACCCTAATACATCGGCGTTACTGGAGTTATAGTCAAAGTTATCTCCCGGCTGTCGACTGTTATCCGGCTTGATAAACTTGGCAAGAAAATCCTGCACGCCATAGATATGGGCGTTGTCTGGCTGCACATCAGCAGCGCCAGGTAACCATCCCATATTAAGTGCTGGTGCGTAATGTCGCGCAAAGTCTGACTCCAGATCGGTGTAGGTTTCCTTGAGATCTATGCTCGACGCCATATCTAATACATGCTGAACCGTGACCCGCTCAAAGCCACTACCTTTAAGTTCAGGTATATAACGTGCTGGCGAGGCAGATAAATCCACCTTGCCCTGCGCTACCAGCAAGCCCAGAGCACTACTGGTCAAGGACTTGCTCATGGAAAACCAAATATGCTGTGCATGGGCATTGAAGCCATTGAAATACTGCTCATAAAGCAACTCATCGCCTTTGACCACCACCAGCCCATCGGCGTAATTGTTGGCAAACAGCGTGGACAAACTCATGCTGTCACCGCGGGCATCAGTCACAAAAAGGTTACCCAAGTCCGGTTTTGTCGGACCGGGTAATTGGTAAATACTCCCCTGACGCGGAATCATTACTACATGTAAAGGCGCACCCGCATTGCGAAAAGTCCATTGATTAAAAGGGAACTCGCGGTAGTTTTGCATGGTTGCTTGAGATTCGCGAGTGGGCGGAAAGCCCTGCATCGCCTGCTTTATAACCTGCTCCTCAGCATCTGCGATGTCTATTGTTGAAGCAAAAATTAGCGCAATGAGCAAAACCACATTCTTCATCACAGGAAACATCATTACCCCTCCACTTTTTATCGCTTGGCGAGTTTTATTGTTTTCAATGGAATTTTACATAACCGCCAAAGACAGACTAACTGATTTTATGAAAAAACCAAATAAAAGCTTGTCGTTTTGGTAAGGTTCAACAACCAAATTCGATTTCCGAAAAAAGCAAATTCCCGTCTAAAGTTAATAGGGATTCAGGTTATAAAACTAAATATATAAGATTACGAAACTACTTACTGGATAGCTGAAATGAAAACCAATGCCTATAGGTATTTTACACTAATGATGCTCACTCTATGCTTTGTTGGATGCCAAAACACGAGTCTGAATGATTTTGACCACACTGATAAGTTAACCGTAGGGGTGGTTCAAAAAGAGATTCAAGAGGGCATGCCTGCCACCGATGTGGCCATTGCGTTGGGCAGCCCAAACATTGTCAAAAAGGATCCAGATGGCGCCGAAGTGTGGGTCTATGACAAGTTTTCGTCCGAACAGATATATCAAACATCAAGCGGCGCTCTGGGTTACTTTTCTGGCGGTCTGAACGGCATTCTAACCGGCTCTCAAGGGGCCTCACGCGTTAGTTCAAATACGCTGACCATCATCATAAAATTTGACGAGCGAAATGCTGTCGATTCTATTGCTTATCATCGCAGTAAGTTTTAGACCATGAAAGGTTATTCTCCACGCCACTTAACCCTTGCATCACTGCTTATTTTTACTGTTTTTACCTCTGCTTGTGTTGCCACTAAACCTCCAGTGGCAACTACCCAAATGCGAGCCATGCAAACTAAAGAGTATCAGAACACGTCTCAGTTAGTCGCCTACAAAGCACTGACTGATGCTTTGCTGGATAAGGGGTTTACCATAGAAAACTCTGATTCTGAGGCTGGAGTCATTGTGGCAAATATTACCACCACTCGCATTAACAGTGTCGAGTTAGTTAGGAAGGCGATAACGACGGTCTTTACCTATGGCCTAAACTGGGTTTTTGGCGATAACAATGTAGGCGATGTCGTCACTCTAGATATTTCGGCAAATGTCAGTGAATTGCAAGCAACTACAAAGATTAGAATTAATGCGGTGGCCAAACTCATCAATAGTGAGGGCCAGATTACAAAAGCTGAAATAATCACTGAGCCCGATTACTACAACAGTATTTTTGAGCAAATTGATAAATCAATTTTTTTACAACAAAACCTAGACTGATATCATCAGGCATCATGCTATAGCCATCCACCAACATTTCACTTATTCTCTCGTTCATTGATCCATCAAGCCATTCAGCACAGCGCTGCGTATATGCACATAAACATTGTAACCTTTGTCTGATGACTGTTTATTCAATTACTGTAGGATGAGAACATTGAAAAAATTACTTTTGATATCTTTGGCGCTGTCGATCAGTGCCTGTAACGACGAACCAGGGAACAATTCACCGGAGCCAGCCGAAAACCTCGCCATCGAGACGGCCAGCAGCTACGCTGGTGACTGTGCTGGTGCACAGGGAGACCTGGCAAAAATTGATACCCTGGATCGGGATCACTGGGGTAGTGCCGGGCTTGATCTGGAGGCTAGAGATCTGCGCTTCGACGCTGGCGATGACTTCTTTTGTCACGTCAATGGTGGGTGGTACAACAACTTTGTTATGCCAGAGGACAAAACTCGCTATGGCGCCTTTACCATTCTCAGTGATAAGTCGGAGGCTCGGGTCAAGGCAATTATTGAGGAGTTGGCGACGGCAGCACCCGATGTGGCTACGCTGGAGGGGAAGGTGGCAGCCTTTTACAACGCTTTTCTCAATACTGCAGCCATTGAAAGCGCAGGTCTGTCACCAGCCCAAGGTTATCTTGACAAAATTGCTGCCATTGATTCGCGCGCCGATCTGGCCATGACATTTGCCAGCGTGGGATTCTCAAGCCCCATTGGTGGTTGGGTGGATGTGGATTCAAAGGACACTGACAAGCACATTTTTTATGTGACTCAAAGCGGCTTGGGGTTACCTGATCGAGATATGTACCTGACCGACGATGGTAAAAATATCGAAACTCGCGAAGGTTACCTGAGGTATTTGACCCTTTTGTTAGACGCCGCCGGTTACGCTGATGCGCCAGCTACAGCGAGTCGCGTGTTGGCTCTAGAGACACAGATCGCCGCTGCCCACTGGGATCGCACTGTGGGGCGCAATCGCGATCTCACCTACAACAAACTGAGCCGCGCTGAAGTCATCGCCATGGGTGGTGATTTTCCGGTAGAGGTAATGCTGAAATCCCTCGGTCTTGAAGACCAAGCCAGTTTTGTTGTGCGTCAGGTCACCCCAGAGGAAGCTGAAATTACCGAGCTTGGACTCTCAGCTGAGCAGGTGGCAAAAATATCCGGCGGCGGCATTGCCGGCCTCTTTTCAATCATGAATGAGGCCGATCTGGAGGATTGGAAAGCCTATCTCAATGCACACTTTTTGTCAGATCACGCTTCGGTTCTGCCCGCTGCTATCGATCAGGCCAGCTTTGATTTCTACTCCAAACAGCTTCGCGGCCAAGCGCAGCAAAGACCGCGCTGGAAACGTGCGGTGCGCGCCGTTGAAGGAGCACTGGGCGAGGCTGTGGGCAAGGTCTATGCAGCGCGCTATTTCCCACCGGAAAACAAAGCGGCAATGGACGTTTTGGTGAGTAACTTGCGCAGAGCCATGGCTGACAATCTCAATCAGCTCGATTGGATGGGCGAAGCAACGAAGATAGAAGCGCGGGATAAACTGGCGAAATTCACCCCGAAAATTGGTTACACAGAGAAATTTGAGACCTATGACACCCTGGCGATCTCTGACAGTGCATTTAACAATGCCATGGCTGCCAGCCAGTGGGGATATGCCGACATGCTGAGTAAGTTGGGTCAGCCCATTGATAAAACCGAATGGTTTATGTTGCCGCAGACGGTGAACGCCTATTACAGCCCCAACCGCAATGAGGTGGTTTTCCCTGCGGCGATTTTACAACCACCGTTCTTTAACATAGACGCAGATCCTGCAGTGAATTATGGCGCCATTGGTGCAGTCATTGGACACGAGTTGGGTCATGGCTTTGATGATCAGGGAGCCAAATCTGATGGTGACGGTGTGCTGCGTAATTGGTGGACTGCTGAAGACAAGGCAGCTTTCGAGGCAAAAACCGATGCATTGGTAGGCCAGTACAACAGCTTCTGCCCGCTGGATAACGGCACTACCTGTGTCAATGGTCGCTTGGGCTTGGGCGAAAATACTGGCGATTTGGGTGGTCTGTCCATGGCTTACAAAGCCTATAAAATGAGTTTAGATGTGGATGGCGACGGTGTCATAAGTGAGTCAGAGGAAGCGCCTATGATTGACGGCCTCAGCGGTGATCAGCGTTTCTTTATGGCATGGGCACAGGTGTGGCGCAACAAGTACAGGGAGGCCTCTCTGCGACAGCAACTTATTCGCGGTCCACACAGCCCACCCTACTTCAGGGTCAATGGCATTGTGCGCAACTTTGATGAGTGGTATGAGGCCTTTGATGTTGGCCCTGATCACCAACTGTATTTACCACCAGAACAGCGTATTCGCATTTGGTAACCTGCAGTAGAAACGGAAAACGGCCGCTTGCACTAAAATGCACTAAAATTCACTAAAAAGTAAGATAAGCGGCCGTTCTTGTTCGTTCTCTAGTTTACTCTTAGCCAATGGGATTAATCGTTGTAAACCACTTCCATCTCTTCCAAAAGACGGACTGCTTTGTCCACATATTTCATCACCCAAAGCATATAACGGCTGTCCACCGAGATGGCTCGATTGGTCTGATCATCGTAATCCCAGTCACCAATAGACTGACGCAAGACTTTACCCCAGAGGTTTGGTGGTCGCGACGATGGGCGGGAACTCATAACTACCCGTTAAATCGGTAGATTAAGACAATAGTAATAACACGCTCTGGGCGCGCATGTTTGCCTGAGTTAACATGGCGGCACTTGCGCGCGCAATGATCTGCGATCGCGCCAGTGAAGTGGCCTCGGATGCATAGTTTGCATCCTCAATCCGACTGCGAGCTGTTTGCGTGGCTATGGCACTGGATGCAAGATTATCCGCCGCATAACTCAACCGATTCAGCGCAGCGCCAAAGGTCGCTCGTCGAGTCACCGTAGTTTCTATCAATCCATCTAGCTGTGCAATGGTAGCGTTAATGTTACTGGTAACTATGCCAGCGGTCTTCAAACTGCTTAGGTCAGGAGCCAACTGAAATGCTCGAACGTAGCCCGCGTCGGCTGGCGTTTGCCAAGCCCCCGCGGCAAGTGTTCGTCCATCATCTGAAAGAGCTACCGAAACGCCAAGCTCATCTGATAAAGCACTGCCTACCTGAGTTGTCACCAGTGTCCATATGCCATTTTCATTATGATAAACCCGAACCTGACCGGCGTTGCCATTGGCCCCATCATCGTGACCTTTAGCACCGATAGCAACAGTTTTTCCATCACCAGATAGGGCAACTGAATAACCCGAATGATCACTGTCTGCGGACCCGAGAATAGCATCTCCCACCTGATTCCACGAGCTACCGTCATAGTTAAACATACGTACATGGCCAGAATTATTCCCAGGACCATCATCGTTCTCTCGCGCCCCCACCGCGATGGTTCGGCCATCGCTGGATAGAGAAATAGCACCGGCTAAGTCATCAGCAGCCACACCGGTAATTTCACCGATAGAGGTCCACGTGCCCCCGTTGTTTTGATAGATTCGCACATGGCCTGAATTGTTTCCATTGCTATCGTTGGCGTGAGCACCCACAGCCACAATACTGGCATCTGCTGACATAGCCACATAACTGCCCGATAAATCACCTGTCGCTTCGCCATCAATATCTGTGCCCACCTGAGTCCAGGTTCCCGAGATATTCTCATAAACTCGAACATGCCCAGAATCGCCGCCATTGGCATCGTTTTTTGACGCACCAATAGCAACGGTATTTCCACTCGCCGATAAACTCACTGCGCTTCCCGAAAGATCATATGAAGCTTCACCTAAAATAGCCGAACCCACTTGCTGCCAGGTAGCTCCGTTGTCTCTGAAAACACGCACATGGCCCGAATTGCTTCCGGGACCAGCATCATTATTTTCAGCCCCGATGGCTAGTGTGGTGCCATCGTAGGAGAGTGATATGGCACTGCCCGCATTATCAAGCCCAAATTCTCCGAGAATCTCAGTGTCATACACCCAGCTGTCATCCACCCTGCGCCAAATCTCAACGTGACCTATGCCGCCCGAGCCAAGGATGCCATGCTTTGGACCGCCTATCGCCATTGTCAGCCCATCACCAGAGAGGGTTACTGATGTTCCAAATTGGTCATTATTGGCATCTCCAATAATATCAACGCCAATTTGCTTTACATCAGAGGCGCCATTGACCAAAAAATCAGGCGTGTTGAGATTGAGGTCGCCAAAATCGACATCTAAGGTTTGGCCGGCATTGGCTCCCACCTGAAAGGTCACCACACTATTATTTAGCCCGCCACCAGCGGATCCATTGAGCAGAATCTTGCTATTAAATTCAGTGGAATTGACGATTCGATCTACCTCAGCGGCAGCCTGCCTAAACTCAGCATTTACCATGTTTTCCACGTCCAACGTGCTATTGGTGCCATCTGCAGCTTGCACAGCCAGTTCACGCATACGTTGATAAAGACGTTCAATTTGTGCTGTTGCGCCATCGGCTACTTGTAACATTGAGGTGGCATTGTTGACATTGCGCGCGGCTTGATTAAGACCTCGAACTTGTGCCGTCATTCGATTGGCGATGGCTAATCCTGCAGCATCATCAGCGGCGGAATTTATTCGAAGCCCAGTGGAAAGCCGCTCCATCGTTGTTGAGATGGAACGATCGTTTTTCACTAGCGACAACGCTGTGAGCATCGCCGCTGAATTCGAATTAACTACCGTCATTCAGAGATTCCCAGTGGCTCCATTGCCCCTTTAGAAATACTAAAGACATTTGAACCATTTACTTTTTTATTCATTATCGTATAGGTGTCGTCGGCAGAAAGTGGCAAAACTTTACCGCTTTTGGCAAAAAATTGCCGCTTGTTGATTATTATTTTGACCGTCTTTGTCGTTGGCCACGATTAACCTGTGTCAATCTTTGTGATTTAAGTCAGAAAGATGCGGCAGTGACCATAGATACACTGCATCCAATGGTTTACAGGGTGCTATCTGAGCAAAACAAGCACGTCAGCAGCTTTTTGATTGGCCTGAGCAAGCATGGCGGTGCCCGCAAGAGATATTATTTGTGAGCGAGCAAGTGCAGCAGTTTCAGCAGCATAATTAGCGTCCTCAATGCGACTGCGAGCCGATTGCGTGGCTATAGCACTGGATGAGAGATTATCTGCCGCATAACTCAATCGGTTTAGCGCGGCGCCAAAAGTGGCCCGTTGAGAGGCTGTCTGCGCTATCAACTGATCCAAGCGTTCAATGGTGGTGTTGATTTCATTGCCCGTGCCCATACCAGAGGTCTTGAAATAGCTTAGATCTCCCACCACTTCGGAAATTGTTACAGACCCATTTGGATTACCTGTGGCTCCAACAATTAACCGGCTGCCGTCATCGGATAGGGCAAGAGATCCACCAAATTCATCGCCAGCGGCAGATCCATTTTGAGACCCCGAGAGCACCCAGGTATCGTTAATATTTTTATAAATACTGACCTGCCCCACATCTGCATCAGCGCCGTCGTCATAGTTGACAGAACTTACCGCCAGTGTTTGACCGTCGCCAGAGAGCGCGACTGACTTGCCCAACTGATCATCATCATTAGCGCCTAAAATGTCATTACCCACCGCAGTCCAAGCGCCTGATTCGTAACGATAAACTCTTACCTGACCAGCATTGTCTCCGCCAGCATCATTTTGGAGAGCTGTCACTGCAAGAGTATGGCCATCATTAGACAGTGCTACTTTTGAACCAAAGCGATCACCATCGGCATCACCCACGATTTCAGATCCCATGGGGATCCATGCACCATTGACTTTTTGATAAAGCTGGACATGGCCAGCAGCATCACCGTTTGAGTCATCCTTTATAGCGCTGACAGCCATAACATTACCATCACCGGATAGTTCAACCATCTTACCCAAACGGCTCTCATCAGAATCTGACGTAATATGCACTGTTTCATTCCAAGTACCTCCACTGTACTCAAATACTTTGACCGATCCCCTACCATCTTGGTTAAACGTTATGGTGGGAGCACCGATGGCAATGGTATTACCATCGTCTGAGATTGACACGTCAAAACCTGAATAGTCACCAGCATTGTCACCCACGATAGGCGACCCTATAGCGGTCCATCCCGATCCAGACCGCTCATAGACCATTGTGCTGCCTGCTGAAACTCCCGCTATATTGCCTGGCGAAGCGACAACAAGACGCTGTCCATCGGCAGATAGGGCGATAGACTGACCTTGATAATCGCCAGGGCTGGCGCTAGAAGCTGGAATTGCGGTAATCAGAGGTTGAGCTCCAGGCTCATCATCTCCGATAACTACTCGACCTCTATCATTAGCAAAAGTAGGAGCACCAACAGCAACTACACTACCATCAGCTGAGGTAGACACCGAGGTACCCAACCCCGCATTGAGTTCCCCAGAATAAGTCTTTATTGGATCGATACGAACCATACCATCTGAAAGTGCAAAACCAACCGAGTCTAATCGGAAATTTGAGAAATCAACAGCCAAGGTTTGGTTGGCGTTGGCTCCCACCTGAAAGCTCACATAGTCGTTGTAGTCAGCTCCACCTGCACTGCCGTTAAGAAGATATTTCCCATTAAACTGAGTAGTTTCAGCGATTCTGTCAGCCTCGATAGCGGCCTGTTTGAACTCGGTATTCAAAAGTTCAATATCAGTAGCACTGTTTGATCCATCGGCAGCTTGGATAGCGAGCTCGCGCATACGTTGATAGAGCGCTTCTATCTGCGAGGCAGCTCCATCAGCTAGTTGAACCATAGAGATGGCATTATTTGCGTTTCGTCCCGCCTGCTCCAATCCACGTATCTGAGAGGTCATTCGATTGACAATAGCTAACCCCGCTGCGTCGTCAGATGCAGTGTTAATTCGTCGACCTGTAGACAAGCGCTGCATGGACTCTGTCATGGTGCTTTCGACACGCAACAGAGCGTTCGCTGTCAACATGGCCGCTGAGTTGGAATTAATTACGGTCATGAACTATAAAATTAAACTTATTTCCCCTCATAGGTGGTATTGAAGAAACATTCCCCTATCCGACCAATCGGCAAAAAGCGGCAATACTTGACCGCTTGAAGGCAAGTATCTGCCACTTTTTGATGAATTTGAATTACCCACAACCTCAATTTTTTTAAACACTGTATTGAGCGATTGAATTAACCAATGAAAGTATTTTATTTGATGGGATTTAATACCGCTTATCAGACTGCGGTGGATTCAGGTCACTGCTTGCAACAACTGAGATCTGTCACTGAATCCAGACCCCATTAGTAACCTGACAATCAATCGAATCCAAAAGCATGTGAATGAGCAGACCAATGCCAAACAGTCGTGTTTTTTTGTGAATACACAACAGACAATAAATGAGGATGAACCAGGGTTGGTGTAATGGATGAAAGCCAATACTGCAACGAGTGGCATCATAGATGGGAGTTGCCACTAGGTGATCGAGATCCACCACCATGGTTGCCAACATCAATAGATAGGCCCGCTGCCAAACATTGGCATAGAACAGGCGTGCCACTAAAGCGGGAACCAAAAAATGTAACATCATGTGAATCATAGGCGAATGTGTGCGCTCATTAATGAGCTTGAGTCTTTGTTTCGTCAACAATACCATCGCTAGACCCTGTTGTATTGGATGCTTTTAATTTATTGTCAATCATAGCCCGATGTTGACCTGATAAAGATGTTTGCAGTAGCATAATTCCGCTTAATAGGTGATACATTGATTATCGGGCCAACCTCTTAAAAAGGGAGATAAAGTTGCATGGACAGCCATGATTTAAGCCAATACATCGATCATATTCAGGACTTTCCCCAACCGGGAATTGGCTTCAAGGATATCAGTCCGCTGTTAGAGAGCAGCGCAGCCATGGCAAAGGCAAAAGCGCAATTGCTGGAAATTATTACTCCTATTAATGCACATCTTATTGCCGGGTTGGATGCCCGCGGATTCTTGTTCTCAACACTGATTGCCGATGCTCTCGGCATTGGCTCGGTGATGATTAGAAAAGCGGGTAAACTGCCAGGTGCAGTAGAGGAAAAGTCTTATTCACTGGAATATGGTAGCGGAACCTTGGCGGTGCAGAAAGCGAGGGATTTGCGCGGCAAGCGAGTGGTTATTATGGATGATTTGTTGGCCACCGGGGGTACTCTCGGGTGTGCGGAAAATCTGATCACACAAGTAGGCGGTGAGGTGGCCGCCGCTGTGGTTATCATTGAACTAAAATTCCTAGAGGGTGCAACCCAAGTAAAGTGCCCAATGCATTCACTGGTGAGCTACGATGAGTAGTTTCATCGATACCAGCAACACACTGATTTGCGTGGCCCTTGAGGACGAACTGCCGCCGCGGCTTTTGCAAGGTTGGCAGGTTATTTACACCGGTGTAGGTAAAATTAATGCAAGTCTGGCCATTGCCGAGGTCTGCGCCATCAACAAACCTGAGTTAATCATCAATTTTGGCACCGCCGGCGCCACGACACCCAGTATCAGTGGACTGGTTGAGGTCACCGAGTTCAAACAGCGAGATATGGACGCCAGAGGGCTGGGTTTCGATCTCGGTGAGACCCCTTTTGACGATGAGCAAACTATCTGTTTTGACAGAGAGGGGCTGTCCTGTGGCACCGGCGACTCCTTTGTCATGAATCCACCCGAATTGAAAACTGACGTGGTGGACATGGAGGCCTATGCGCTGGCCAAATATGCACATCGACAGGGTATTAATTTCCGTTGTTACAAGTATATTTCCGACAATGCCGATGGCGAGGCCGCTGCAGATTGGTCTGCGGAAGTACGCAAAGGAGCTGAGGCCTTCATTAATCAGGTTTTAATGTCGAGTTAAAACCCGGTGACGCCTGTGGGGACAGCGGGATAATCTCCCACCAGCGGCGCGCCCGCTTCAACCGTTGCAATGGCCGCTTCAATAATATCCAGCGCGTTGATAAACACTTCTTTATTCATGTTTAACGCGGGATACATTCGCACGGTGGGCTCTGTATCACAGATGGCCCAGACACCATTTTTGAGCATTTCGTTGCGCACGGTTCGGGCAACAAAACTGTCATCGTAATCATCGCCAAACTGTTCTTTGTACGGATGAGTAAAAGAAATTCCCATCAACAGCCCAAGACAGCGAACGTCACTGACAATCTCGTATTGGTCAGGCCATGTGGCCATTCTCGACTGTGCAATATCGGCCAAGGCTGCCGCCTGTTCAACCACATTGTCACGGGCAAAGATCTCTAACGTCTTGAGACCAGCGGCACAGCCGGCAGGTGTCCCTGCGAAAGTACTGCCCGCGCTGGCCCTGGGGTTGTCACCGAGAATCTCATCTCTGGCAGCAACGCCAGCACATGGCTCTACACCACCGGAGAGATTCTTACCTACCACCATCATGTCAGGAATAACGTCGTAGTGATCAATACCCCACATTTTTCCGGTACGGCCAAGCCCGGTGAGGACTTCATCGACAATCATCAACCAGTCTTGTTGGTCACAAATGCGCCGTATACCCTGAATAAAATCTACCGACGGAATCCAGTTACCGCCCTCAGCCAGTCCCGGCTCCACCAATATGGCAGCAATATTTTCCGCCGGTACAATATATTCGGGTATATGTGATTCGAGGTAGTGCAGACAGTAATCAACATATTGTTGATAATTCATGCCTGCAGGAATATTTTGTGAGTGAGGATAAGGCGCTTTGATCACTGAACCGTCCCATGGCTCCATGTAGAGGTTGTGTTCACTGGTGTAACCACTGATCACCTTTGTGCCCATACCAGCACCGTGGAACGATGAAGTGAAGCTAATAATGTATCGTCGCTTTTTATAGCACAGCGCAGTATGCACTGCAGACTCCACCGCCTCAGTGCCAGACACCTCGAAAGTGAACCGTGGCAACTGTTTTCCCGGCATAATCTCAGCCAGTTTTTCCGCTAACTCAAATCTCAGCGGATGCTCCCAGTGATAGCCATAGCGCTGGTGGGCATCATGCACGGCTGACAATATCTCTGGATGACAGTTACCCAAGGCATTGGTAGCCCAACCATTTTGAAAATCTATGTAGCGATTACCATCCAGATCCCAGACATAGTCACCCTCGGCCCTGTCCAACACAATCTGCGCCGGCGGAATAAATCCTCTTGCCGCAGACTTTTTGACCGCGGCATCATAGGTTAAGCCATGTCGAAACAGTGGCTTGCCTGACGCAATACAGGCGGCGGTTTTGGGTCCCGGTAAATCGTAAGCCATAGTACTGGTCCTCTTTTAAATTGACTGGATAAACCGAAGCAAATAAATTCCTAGGAGCGAATTCAGGCCAAGGGTTGATAAATTTTTCCGTGTAACTCACTATACAAGCATATAGTGTATTAAACAGGCATTCAATCAATCCAATGCGAGGGATTTCGCTATGGCAACCAATAGCGCTGCCAACCAAAATGATCGTCGACATCTATTAATCGATGCCACCATCACTGCAATCGCCGAATACGGATTGTCAAAACTGACACTGGCAAAAATCAGTGCTATTGCCGGGGTCACCGCCGGAACGGTCAATTTCCACTTCGACAGCAAAGAGACCCTATTGCTCGAAACACTGAATTTTGTCTCAGATGAATTTGATAGTAGCATTGCCAATGCGCTCAAAGCGGCGGGTCCAGATCCGGCAAAACGATTGCACGCTATTATTAATGCCTCTTTGGATCCAGAGATCACCGAACACCGAAAGATGGCTGTGTGGCACGCCTTCGATTCAGAGAGTCGAGGCAGGCAGGATTATCAGCGTATTCGCGGCAACCTCGACCGTCAAAATTTCAAACTGATCTTAACTCTTTGCGAACAAATTATTCAAAATGCCAACAAACAAAATGAAATAAGTGCCCGCGCCATTGCCAATGCTATCTCTGGAATCACCGACGAGGTCTGGAAGGAAATATTGTTCGCTGGCGAGAGCTACGATCGCGACGACGCTCGCCTTGTATGCAGAAGCTTTCTCGCCAGCGTATTCCCCTGGTGTTATGACATGCCGATGGATCCAAAAGAGCATGGCCAATCAGAGTCTGACTTCTCTCTCTTTCAGGCGACGCTTGATGATGTGGATGACCTGGCCATTTTATTTGATCAGTACCGCCAATTTTATGAAGAGGATGCCGACGTAACATTGGCAAAAAATTATCTGCTAGCGCGCCTAAGCGACGCCAGCTCAGTGGTTTTTATCGCCAGATCAGGCAAAGGAGTGGCACTTGGATTTACTCAGCTGTACGCCACCTTTTGCAGTGTTGAAGCGGCTCCCATCTTGGTTCTATACGACCTCTTCGTTGACGCTGAGTATCGACGTCTCGGGGTCGGGAAAGCGTTGATGAACCGAGCTCAAGCCTTCGCCATAGACAGTGGCGCAGCGCGCATTGATCTGGAGACAGCAATCGACAATATCAATGCTCAACAGCTCTACGAAGCCTTGGGCTATGTGCGTGACACCGAGTTTTACAAATATTCTTTGTCGCTATGAATCTACGTTTGCAGTTGAAGCCATTAGATAAATTAATTCCAACCCCACAGTAGCGCCTGCCAGTGCGGTGATGTCGGCATGATCATAGGCGGGTGCCACCTCAACCACATCGGCGGCGACAATATTTAAACCGGCCAAACCACGCAAAATTTTTAATGCTTTGTCAGTGGTCATACCGCCCACCACCGGCGTTCCAGTGCCGGGCGCATAAGCTGGGTCTAAACAGTCAATATCAAAGGTCAGATATACAGGCATGTCGCCCACTCGCTGTTTAATCTGCGAGACTATTTGATCCACCGACAGGTCATTGGCCGCGGCGGCATCGATAACTGTAATCGCCGCCGTAGGCTCGTACTCAGTGCGAATTCCCACCTGAATAGAATGAGTAGGGTCAATCAGATGTTCTTGAGGTGCAACGTGAAACATACCACCATGATCATACTCAGCGCTTTCTTCATAGGTATCAGTGTGGGCATCAAATTGCACCAGAGCAAGGGTGCCACGATGCTCATGCACCGCTCTCAACTGCGGCAGTGACACAAAATGATCACCACCGAAACACAGTGTTTTCTTGCCCAATTGATGCACGGCGCCAACATGCTGAACAATGGTTTCCACGGCACTGTGACTCTCACCAGGACTAAATTCTAAATCACCGTAGTCGGCAACTCGCAGTCTTTCCATGGCATTGAATGTCCAGGGCCAACGTTTTTCTTCCCAGCGCAGATTAGCTGAAGCGCTGCGTACCGCTTGAGGACCATGGCGTGTTCCGGCGCGGCCAGTAGTGGCCAGGTCATAGGGAATACCAATAATAGCCAAATCCACTGAGGTCAAATCCCGTGTCAGAGGCAATCCCAAATAACTGTAGGTATTAGCAAACATGGAGAAGCTTTCATATAACGCGTTGTCAGACATTTTTCGCTCCAAACACCTCAATAAAAAGTGTTAATAATAGGTTAATCGCACCAAATTCCCTCAGCGCGCAAATCTTGCAGGGTTAACTCTAGACCTGATCGCAGAATAGAAACTAACTCATCAACTTGCCGTTTGTCGATGATTAATGGCGGAGAGATAATACAGATATTAATAAAAGGACGCACCAACAAACCCAGACGCTGACAGTGCTGATCAACCATTTCACCGATGGCGTAATCTTTGGCCAAGAGGTCCTCTTCATTGCGCCCTTCTATGGTCATTTCAACGGCTGCCATTAGCCCCTGACCTCGCACATCACCCACCAGTGGAATATCTTTTAGAGTTCTCAGTTGCTGCTGAAAATAGGGTCCAATCTGGTGCACATGGGTTAGCAAATTCTCTCGCTCAATAATGTCCCAGCTGGTAAGTGCCGCAGCACAGGCCACGGGACTGCCTCCCCAGGTATACCCATTGGAGTAGAGACAGCCGTCAGCATTGTCGCCGCTAAAGCTGGCGAGAAAGGTTTCCGACACTGCGTAACCACCCATGGGTATATAACCAGAGGTGACCCCTTTGGCAAAAATTATCATGTCTGGCACCACATCAAATACAGCTTCAGAAGCAAACCAATGGCCGAGACGGCCAAATCCGGTGACCACTTCGTCGGCAATATAGGTAATACCGTATTTCTTCACCATCTGCCAGCAGCGTTGGTTGTAGTTGGCTGGTGGAACAATCACACCGCCGCTGGCAAGAATGGGTTCGGCGATGAAACACATAATATTATCCGCACCCACGTCGAGTATTTTCTGCTCTAACTCTTCAATGAGAAAATCACAAAAGGCCTCTTCTGTGGTAAATTCTGGATGATAAAAATGACAGGGCGCAGAGAGAAAATGAATACCCTCTTTGGTTGTGTCCATGGCTGACTTGTCGCGCTCCTTACCCGTCACGGAAGCGGATAGATAGGTACTGCCATGATAGGCCTTCTCGCGGGTCAAAATCTGTTTACGGTGAGGCTTGCCCTGAATATTGCTGGCTAATTGACACAGGCGCAACGCTGAATCTACAGCGGTTGATCCACCAGTAGTAAAGAAAATTCGATTCAAGTCACCGGGAGTTTGCTCGGCGATACGCTGTGCCAGTTGCACTTCTCTATTGTTAATCACAGAAAATGACGTGGCATAGCTGAGATTCATAATTTGTTCAGCCACGGCATCGGCAATTTCTCGACGTCCATAACCCGTCTGCATACACCACATGCCAGCGGGGCCATCTAACAGACGATTGCCCTCTGCATCAAATATGTAGACGCCATCACCTTTGACAATCACTGAACTGTGCTCATCTTCACCTATGCTGGAGAGATCACCCCAAGGGTGCAGCAGATGCTGATTGAATTTTTCTCTAAAACTCTCACTATCCATGGGTACTACCTTTATAACTAGAATTGCAGCGTTTTGGCCCAGCAGGTGTAAAGTTGCTCCGCCACCTGATTCAGTCTGACAACATTGTCTTTCAACGACGCCTGTATCTGTTGATAATTTTGCTTGGTCGCGGTGGTTTCTTGCAAATCATCCCGCCACCGAGTAATCCAGTCGGTTATCAGAGGCTCAGTCATTTCCGCGTGACACTGCATGGCGAGGACATTTTCACCAACGCTGTAAGCCTGATTTTTGCAGTGCTCTGAGGAAAATAACAGCACCGCCTGTTGCGGCAGCGAAAATGTTTCGAAGTGCCAGTGGAACATGGGGAAGGATTCATCTATGGATCCCAACCATTTGTCAGCTTCCGCATTGGGCTGTCGGTGACAGGGATGCCAGCCCACCTCACCAGTGCAATGAGCCTTGACCTCGGCACCCAACGCCACGCTGATCAGCTGCCCACCAAGGCAGTGACCAAGAACTGGCACATCGGCGGCCATCGCCTGGCGAATCAACGCAATCTCCTGCTTAATCCAGGGGATATTATCGTTGGCACTCATCACGCCACCCATAAATACCAGCCCCGCAACTGTTTGGTCTAAGCTTGGAATGGGCTCATCGAGGTAGCTGCGAACAATGCGATAAGGTATCTGATGACGGTTGAGAAAATCGCCGATATGACCCGGGCTTTCATCATCCATATGCAGAAATATAATGACTTCTCGATTGACAGCCAAGGTTAGACGGCATCCAACATCTTGTACCACATCATCCCCAGCGCCATGAATGGACGCCGCAACAATTTACCACCGGGCCACGGCAGGTGGAACATTTTATTCATCAAATCAAAGCGGTAGGTGTCTCCGGCAACGGCTTCCGCCAGTATACGCCCGGCCATATGCGTCGGTGCCACACCGTGGCCCGAGTAACCGCTGACATAGAGCACATTGGAGTCTTTGATTCGACCAATTTGCGGCATTCTGCGAATACTGATGGCCATGTTACCAGCCCATTTGTAATCGATACCCACACCCTGTAAACCGGGGAACACTTTTTCCATTTTCTTGCGCATGATCTCTTTCGCATTGGCCGGTTCCAGACCAGTGTAGTTTGCCAAACCACCGAAGATAAGTCGCTTGTCTGCGGAGAGACGATAGTAGTCCAGCGCCGTTCTGGAATCGCAGACCGCCACATCACGGGGCATACAGAGGGCAACTTGCTCGTCAGTTAAAGGTTCGGTGGCGATCATAACGCTGGTGGAAGGCAATACACGTTTATCGATGGAGGGCACCAGATCACCCATATAGGCGTTGCCACAAAGCACCACTTGATCTGCGGTAATCTGACCTTTTTCTGTTTTCACCACCGGTCTTTCACTGTATTGGATATCAATCACCCGCGACTGTTCAAATATTTGCGCACCCATTTGCTCTGCAGCCCGCGCCTCACCAATACACAGATTAAGCGGCTGAATGTGACCCCAATCCTCCCTGTAGTAACCTCCCAGATAGAGTTCAGAATTGATGTATTGCCGAACCTCATCGCGATTCAGCAGTACCATTTCTGGTTCCTCTTCAGCCCACTGACGGTAATCTTTCAGGTGTCGGTTTTTCAGTGCTACCTCGCAGTAACCCCACTTTAAGTCACACTGAATGTTGTACTTTTCAATTCGCTGTTTGACAATATCGACACACTCGTAGGACATTTTTTCCACCACGTCCACACCCTCGTCGCCAATATTCATGCGAAAGGCACTGGGGTTGCGGCCAAAACCTCCAATAATTTGGCCACCATTGCGGCCCGAGGCCCCCCAACTGATGCGATTAGCCTCGATCAACGCCACTTTGTAACCCCGTTCACACAATTCCACAGCAGTGGAAACGCCGCTAAATCCAGCGCCAACAATGGCCACATTGACATCGACCGAGCCTTCCAACTGAGGGTAGTTGGTTACCCAATTGGCGGAAGCCGCGTAATAGGATGGCGCGTGCTCTGTTGTGTCAACGGTGGCTTTTAAAAACATGATAAATCCTTATGATTTCAATTGAGTTTTACCTGTGACAGAGCTTTCAAATACCAAGTCACAAATTCATTAAGAGTCGATTCGTGTTCCGGATGATAGGGGCCGGGCTCAAAAAACTGCGAATTCACCCCTTCGCTGTTGCGCAAAATAATAAATTCGTCTTCCAGTGTGGTGTTATGCCACAACCAAGTAAGCTCTTCCTCGGTGTAGTCCACTCCCTCCACCGCATCGCCATTGACATACCAAACCAGTTCCATATCAGTTTCAGTGATACTTCTGGGAATAAATCGATAGAGCACACAGTGATCTGGATAATTGAGCATAAATGTCAGCGGCCCCATCTGGAAATCCCCCGCCCCACCATCGTAGCCCTTCATATGACCCATCAGTGGCGCCACCGGCTTTCCATCTCTACCACCGGACTCAAAACCATCATAAAGTGCGTAGCGACTATGATAGGAACAGGCGCCAAAGGCTGACGCGTCGTTGTAGTAACCGTAGTATTCGTCAGCAACTCCGGGCACCCCAGTGACCTGCTCAGATCGAGCTAACATGGCCTCATTGATGGGCTTCACTTTGTGTGCCAACGCCTGGAGCGTGTGTAACTTGGCGTAATTTTTGTGTGAACTGGCACAGTGGTAACACTCCAGATAGTTCTCCAGACAGAGCTTCCAATTGGCATTGACTCTATAGGTCTTGGCCACTGCAACTTTGGCGTTGGCCAGATCATAAGCCCCCAACTGTGCCTCAATATTTTTTAAGGGTGCAGTAAAGTCTGCCGCCTGGGGATCACAATTGATATAAATCATGCCCTGAAAAACTACGGATCTGACCTGTTTCAATCCATAGTCTTCAAGCTTAAAACCAGGCACATCATGCATGTCTCTGGCGGCCTTCAAAGCGCCATCATTGCCGTATCCCCAACCGTGATAGGGGCACACGAAGCTGCGTCGATTACCAGCTTTCTCCTCGCACACCCGGGCTCCCCGATGTCGACAAATATTGTGCATGGCACGAATCTGTCCGCGATTATCACGGCAAATAATGATGGAATCTTCGCCTATGTCGAATAAAAAATAATCGCCCTTGTCTGCTATCTGACTGACGTGACCGGCGTAAATCCAACTTTTGTAAATAATATTTTCTAGTTCAGCTTGGTAGGTCACATGGGATCGGTAGAAATAGGGATCAATGGCAAAACCTGGCTTTTGCAATTGATGGGCGGCCTTCTCAACCATTTTTTGTTTAGTATCTAATACATCTGTCGCGATAAACTTCATAATCATTGCCTAGTCTTTGATGGCGTTAAACGCCATTTTTTTTCGCTAACTATACAATATTTGTTTAAATGAGCATATAGTCAATTAAATGATTGTTTAAGTGTACGCTGCCGCACCTAAAAAGGCTCACCTGATCTGCCCAAACAAGCATTACATGGAGCGCAGATACCAGTTGTAATCGATATTAGACACCTGGGTCATAAACTCTTCACATTCGCCACGACGCACGGTGCCAAAAAGGCGGCAATACTCCTCTCCCAAATATTGAGGTAGCACAGCACTGCTATCGAACTCGTCCAGCGCCATGGGCCACCAGCGCGGGAGGGTGATCTCCTCCTCTATCTCTTCCCCCTCGGTGATCATAATCCCCGGATCGCAACCCTGACTTATTCCGTGATGAACACCAGCGACAATGGCAGCCATGACTAAATAGGGGTTTGCATCTGCACCAGCGACACGGTGCTCAACACGGCAATCTTTATTTCCAGATACCGGGATTCGGAGAGCTACATCCCGGTGGTTGTATCCCCAGTTGGGAGTTAATGGGGCAAAGTTTCCCGGTATCAGGCGACGGTAAGAATTTGCATTTGGGGCAAAAATCGCCATAGCATCGGCCATGGTATCTGCCAGGCCACCAATGGCGTGGCGCATGGTCTCAGATATGGCCGGTGTCGCCGTGGAATCCGGATCAGCGAATACATTAATCCCATCGCTATCATAGAGGCTGAGGTGAATATGCAAGCCATTGCCGGCCACGTCCATAAAAGGTTTAGCCATAAAGGCCGCCGCCATACCATGCTGTCGAGCAACACCCTTGACGATACGCTTCAACAACACGGCGTGATCGCAGGCCAGTACAGGATCATCTACATGGTGTAGGTTGATTTCAAATTGCCCCGGGGCGAACTCGGAGTGCACCGTGGTCATGGGCACATTTTGCAGTTCGCAGGCTCGCCTGACATCTTCAAGAAAATCATCGTTATCCCAGAGGTCCTCCGGCATGGCGTACTGGGTTCCAGTTTGCTCCACATTGGTACCCGGCACCTTAGCCAACACCGGTTCGGGCACTGCGCCATCGCCTGGCTTGATTAAATAAAACTCCATTTCGGTGGCCACCACAGGCTGGAGACCCATGGCGTAGAGAGGTTCCAATGCTCTAATCAGTATATTGCGAGAATCAAACTCGGCCGGACGCCCGTCCAACTCTGTAAAGGTAGCTAACACCTGGGCAGTATCTGACTTGACCCAGCTGATGGGCGCCAATGTGTTGGCAATGGGATGAATCAATTTATCCGGGTCCCCTTCGGCGTTGACGAAGTCTGCCTCATCACAGTATTCACCCAACACATTGAGTATGGTTGTGGACGCAGGCCCTTTGACACCACTGCGGAAAAATGTTCCGAATTCACTTGCTGGAATGCGTTTGCAGCGAATAATGCCATTCATGTCAGGCATCAAAATCTCCAACATTTTGATCTCTGGGTTGGCTGCTATAAATTCAGTTATTTCCGACTCAGACGCAATATTCATTGTTTTTCCCGTTTAATGTCCGTTGAGACTTCGATTTTTTTTCAGCACCACCAAGGCATCCAAACCAAGACAACTATCTTCTGTCACCAACATGGGATTAATATCCACCTCAGCAATCACACCTTTAAACGCCAGAGCAATATCGCCGGCGAGAACTGCCATCTCAGCATACTGGTGCACATTGATACGGGGCTTTCCCCTGTAGCCTTGCACAAGTTTGGCGAGGTGCAGACGGTTGAGCACCTGCTCCACCAACTGTGGTGTAAAGGGTGGCATCAACACCACTGCATCATCTAGCAGCTCAGCATAGACGCCACCGAATCCCACCACCACCATAGGCCCAAACTGCTCATCACTGATGATACCGAGCAGTAATTCCTCACCAGACCGTTTGATCATGGGAGAGACTAACACCTCAGGTCCCAGTCTCATCGCCATATCTCTGTAAGCTTTCTGGAGTGCCTCCGCATTAGAGATATCCAGAACCACCCCACCGACGTCAGATTTGTGGACGACCCCTGATTTTGCTGTTTTCAACACCAGAGGGAATCCCTGCTTGGTCGCTACTAACGCCAATTCATCCGGGTTACTAACAGAACTTCCAACAACCATGGGAAGACCAAAATCAGCCAAAAATTGTCCAGCTAACAGCTCGCCCACTGCGGTTTGCTCACTCAACCGGCTATGCCAGTCACGGACCTTGTCCGGATCAAGCGCACCATGCTCATGTGCATCTCGTTTCTTAAAATCCCTGTAGGCCAGCAAACATCGAGTACCGACCAAAAACTGACTCACTCCATCGATCACCGGCAAGTCTCGGTGTGTGGAATCTATGGCTAATCCATCACTGCCACTACCTTGCCTATTGGCCACTAAAAAAACCGGTTTACCCGTTTTAAGCTGAGCTCGATGTAAATAATCCAAGTAACTGGGATAAATCTGACTATTGGGACCCCGATCGTGCACCACAGCACCCAGTGCCGCCGCTGGATCCATCAACAGATGAGTAAAGCAGTCTGCCATCTTGTGAGAGGCATCGGCACCTCCAGCACCCCAGGCATCCAACGGATTTATCGCAGGCAACCCCGGATCGAGAAGTTTTTCCAGCGCGATCTCGGATTGTTCCGATAGCTCGGTCAGCGGCACGCCATGCCTGTCAGCTAGGTCCACCAGCAGTTGCCGCTCGCCACCGGAGTCATGCAGGCACACCAACCCTCCATCGGCAACTGGCTTAGTTTGAGAGAACATCAGTAGCGTGGTTGCCAATTCGTCCATGTCCGCCACCCGCTGAACGCCAAAACGACGAAACACTGCATCATAGGCTCGGTCACTTCCCGCCAGTGCCCCTGAGTGTGACACCGCCAAACGAGCAGCGAGTTCTGTGCGGCCGACCTTGAGAACAACGATGGGAATGTCGCGATCATTGGCCTTTTTAAACGCCGATAGCAATTTGTCGGGATATCGGCTAGTTTCTAAAAACAACCCCACTACTCGAGTCTCCGGTAGATCCAAGGCATAATCTAAATAGTCTTCCATGGACACTGTTAACTCATAACCACTGGAGACGGCAAAGTTAAACTGAATTCTTTGCTCGCAATCAACGATACCTGACATACCGGCGCCCGATTGACTAATGAGACTAACGTTGCCCGGGAACGGGTGGTCTCTGGTATCAAATCCACCTGCTAGAACGCGATCTCGCACATTGTAAAAACCCATGCCATTAGCCCCGGCCACCAGCAAACCGGCAGCCGTGGCTTTAGCGGTAATGCGCTGTTTTAGGTTGGGGATGCTGTCATTGGCCAACAGCAGTGAAGAAAAAATAGTGCAGGCGGGAATACCAAGAGCAATCAC
>CAXRFT010000050.1:0-35263 GCA_964230135.1 Porticoccaceae bacterium
ATATCGCGTATAATGATTCCTGATCAAAAGCATGGTGTAATTCTCATCCATGCTGAGGTAAGACACTGTACGTTAAAGATTTTTTGGAGCACCCACCATGCGCTATCGCGGCCAAACCGACTACGATCACAAGGGCCCATCACCTCGACAAGGGGTGTTACTGTGCAACCTGGGTACCCCAGATGCACCTAAGACCGCAGAGCTGCGCCGTTATTTAAAGCAATTTTTGAGTGATCCGCGAGTCGTGGAAGTGCCCAGGCTGATCTGGTGGCTGATTCTCAATCTGATTATTTTGCGTATCAGGCCGGCTCGATCGGCCAAATTGTATCGCAGTGTCTGGACTGATGAGGGCTCCCCTCTTTTAGTTAACAGTCGCGCTCAGGTGGAGGGTGTGCAGCGGGTACTTGAGCAAACCTATGGCAAAGAGGTTCCTGTGGTGTTGGGTATGCGCTATGGCAACCCCTCCATTGATGCTGCCATTGAGCAGTTAACTGAAATGAACGTTCACGATATCACTGTGTTGCCGCTGTATCCCCAGTATTCGGGCGCCACCACCGGGTCAACCTTTGATGCCGTTGCCGATGTGTTCAAACGCACCCGCTGGGTGCCCCAATTGCAGTTCATTGGAGGGTATCACCAATCCGAACCTTTTATCGAAGCGCTCTGTGGCAGTATTGAAGGCCATATTGCCGCCCACGGACAACCGGATAAGTTGGTGATGTCTTACCATGGCACGCCGCAGCGCTATCTCAACAACGGCGATCCGTACCACTGCCTGTGTCATCAAACCACGCGTCTGGTGGTGGAGCGAATGAACCTGGATAAAGACAGGGTAATGACCACTTTCCAGTCTCGGTTTGGCCGCGAACCCTGGCTGCAACCCTACACCGACGAAACGCTGGAGGCCATGCCAGAGCAAGGTGTTAAGCATGTGGCTGTGATCTGCCCCGGGTTTTCCTCGGATTGTCTGGAGACCATTGAAGAGATCAATATGGAGGCTCGGGAGTCCTTTTTGGATGCCGGCGGTGAGCAGTTTCACTACATTCCCTGTCTAAACGATAGCGAAGAGCATATTGACGCGCTGGCAGCAATTGTAAATAAATATTTAGATTAACTGAGGCTGTTCAACCAGAGGTCAAGAACCGAGGCGCAGTTGTCGGTGATCTTGGCCGTCGCCAGAGGATCTCCTCGCGTCACCCCCTGGTTAATAATCACTATGGGCTTATTGGCGCGACTGGCCCACAGACAAAACCGATAACCGGAGTAGGTGCTCAGCGAGGACCCTATGACCACTAGCCCAGAGGCCTGATCCAGTTTGTGCTGGCAATCCGCCAATCGGGGTTTCGGAATTGTGTCACCAAAGAAAACAGCGTCAGGCTTGAGCACGCCACCACAAATCTCACAACTGGGCACTTGCATAGACGAGTAGTCTAGAGTGTCTATATCGGCATCGCCGTCGGGCGCTGCGCTTGCACTGTAAGCTGCTGGGCTGGGGTTGTGCGCTTCCATCCAAGGTTGCAAGGCACTTCTGGCAATCTTTGCCCCGCAGTTCATACACACAATGGTGTCCACCCGACCATGCAAATCAATGGTGTCGCAACTGCCTGCGCGCTGATGCAACCCATCTACATTTTGCGTGATAATCCCGCTCACGGCCTCTGCCCTCTCAAGTGCCACCAAACTATTATGGGCCGGATTGGGTTGTGCTTGGGAGATAAATTTCCAGCCCACCATGTTGCGCAACCAGAATCGCTGGCGCGCCTTGTGACTGGTCATAAATTCTTGGTGGGTCACCGGTGGCTTGCGCTGCCAAATGCCTTGATCGTCTCTGTAGGTGGGCACACCGGATGCCGCACTGATACCGGCACCGGTAAGCACCAACCAGGGGCGACGGTATGTCAGGTGCTGAATTGTGGCCAGGGCCATGTTTTTATTGGCAACGCTCATGGGGGTCATTACGAATTTTCTATCAATAAATATCAGTGGTTTTATCTTTAGGTAAAGAATTATTATCTGGTTGCACGTATACTTAGAGCCTTGAATTCGAACACGTCTAACAATGCAGGTTTACCTAGAACATCAGTGATGACAACAGTTGCCTCTTACATGAAAACCCTCGGCGTTTCAGCCCGCGAGGCATCGCGAGTCTTGGCCTGTGCAACCACCGAAAGTAAGAACAGCGCCCTGCTCGGCATTGCTGAGCGTTTGAGCGAAAATCGCCGCGCACTGCTAACGGCCAATGCTGAAGACACGGCCGCCGGCAGACAACGTATGCTCGATGATGCCATGTTAGATCGACTGACGCTCAACGATCAGCGCATCGACGCCATGATCGAGGGATTAAACCAGGTGGCAGCACTGCCCGACCCCATCGCTGAAATCACCGATATGGGAACTCGCCCCAGCGGCATCAAACTGGCGAAGATGCGGGCGCCAATCGGCGTCATTGGCATCATCTATGAATCCAGACCCAACGTCACCATCGATGCGGCGAGTCTCTGTTTAAAATCAGGCAATGCAACCATTTTACGCGGTGGAAGTGAAGCTATTCACTCCAACCGTGCAATTGCCCACTGCATTAATCAAGGTCTCAACACCTCGGAGCTACCCAGCACCGCCATCCAGATAGTAGAGACCACTGATCGACAGGCGGTGGGTGAGTTGATCACTATGACTGACTATGTGGACGTTATTATCCCCCGCGGAGGAAAACAGCTTATCCAGCGGTTAGATGCAGAAGCTCGCGTGCCACTTATCAAACACTTGGATGGCAATTGTCACGTCTATATCGATGATCATGCTGACCACAGTAAAGCGGTGGACATCGCCATAAACGCCAAGACGCACCGCTATGGTGTGTGCAACGCCATGGAGTCTCTGGTGGTGGCAAAATCTATAGCTAAAGAATTGTTGCCGGTGTTGGAAACACAGTTTAACCAGCTTGGCGTTGAACTGAGAGGCTGTAGTGAAACCTGCAAAATAATTTCCAGCGCCACAGCGGCAGTTGAATCAGATTGGAGCGAGGAGTATTTAGCACCTATTCTTGCAGTCAAGGTGGTGTCCGGGATCGATGAAGCCATTACACACATCAATCAATATAGTTCTAAACACACTGAAAGTATCGTCACAGAGGATCAACAGATCGGACAGCGCTTTATCCGTGAAATTGATTCCAGCTCGGTGATGCTCAATGCATCAACGCGATTTGCCGATGGCTTCGAGTATGGTCTAGGGGCAGAAATTGGCATTTCCACAGATAAACTTCACGCTCGAGGCCCGGTGGGGCTGGAGGGTTTGACTAACCAAAAATGGGTGGTCACCGGAAACGGCCAGGTGCGACGCTAAGATGGCTATCGCCCTGTTTGGAGGGACCTTTGACCCGGTGCACTACGGCCACTTGCAAATCGCCAACGAATTGGCCGAGCTACTTCCAGTGTCAGAGGTAAAAATGATGCCCAGTGCGATACCGCCGCATCGAGCAGATAACATAGTCTCGGCAGAGCATCGCCTCAATATGTTGCAAATCGCCATTGAAAAATATCCTCGACTGGTTATGGAGGATATTGAATTACAGAGAGACCAAACCAGTTACAGCATTGATACACTAGCCTTGATTCGAACGTCAGTGGGCCCTGAGGAGTCAATTATTTTATGTGTTGGTCTAGATGCCTTACTGGGCATTAGTCACTGGCATCGCTGGACAGAATTACTCAATTTTTGCCATATTGCGGTGTGTTCTCGGCCCAGCTACGAGTTGCCTGATAGCGGACCACTGTTCGACTGGATTGAACAGCACCGGACTGACCATTTAGACCGCTTGGAGGCCAGTTCCCAGGGTTACCTTTACTTTTGCCAAATGAGTCTGTTGCCCGTCTCCTCCACGGTGATACGCAACAAACTAAAAGAACAGCAGTCAATTAAACTTTTGGTGCCTGCGGGCGTCATAAATTATATACAGCAACATCAACTTTATGAGTAACCGTTCACTATGAAACAAAACCTTCAACAAGTGGTTATCAATGCTCTCGAAGATATCAAAGCACAGGATATTGTCAGCATTGATGTGCAACAATTAACCGGGGTCATGGATACTATGATCGTCGCCACCGGCAATTCTAACCGACAGGTAAAATCACTGGCGAATCAGGTGGTGGTGGAGTCAAA
The DNA here is from genome assembly GCA_964230135.1 of Porticoccaceae bacterium. Lineage (GTDB taxonomy): Bacteria > Pseudomonadota > Gammaproteobacteria > Pseudomonadales > Porticoccaceae > HTCC2207. The sequence continues at coordinate 4,165 of CAXRFT010000050.1, forward strand.
AGACGCTGGTTTTGATGTTTTGGGCGTAGAGGGCGAGGATGTTGGCGAGTGGATTCTGGTGGACTTAGGCGATGTGATCGTCCACGTAATGCTGCCGGCGACACGACTATTTTATGATCTGGAAAAACTATGGTCACTGCGACCGGACGATCGTCCGTTGAATGCAGAGGCGGAAGCTTTTGATTCTTTGAACAGGGATATCGAATAAATTGCCCTTTAATGTCATCAGTATCGGTACACGAATGCCCGCTTGGGTCAACGATGGTTGCCTGGAGTACAGCAAACGTATGCCAGCGGAATTTCGTATCAAAACCACCGAGATTCCCCTGGCTAACCGAGGCAAAAATCACTCCGCAAGCAAGGCCATAGACGATGAAGGCCTAGCCATATTAAAAGCCATAGGCTCAAGGGACTTTGTAGTGGCCTTAGATGTAATTGGCAAGTCCATGAGCACTCCTAAATTGGCGGTACAGATGGCCAGTTGGCAAATGCAGGGAGATCAGATCACCTTTTTAATTGGTGGGCCCGATGGACTCAGTAAAGATTGTCTGGATAGAGCCAACATGCGTTGGTCTCTGTCTGATTTAACACTACCTCACCCCTTGGTGAGAGTTTTGTTGATGGAACAACTCTATCGTGCGTGGAGTATCAATGCCAACCATCCCTACCACCGAAATTAAGCGGCAGAGAACGCTATGAATGCAGATAACGCCCTATCAAATCCTGAAAAAGATCGGCAGACCTTTATTCAGCGAATTGTTGTGGCGAGTTTTTTCATGGCTTTGTGTATGTTGGTAATCATCGGCCGTTACTTTGATCTGCAAATAAATCAACATCAAGACTTTGTCACCCAAGCCGACAATAATCGCGTTCACTTGCGGCCAGCCGCGCCAGCACGTGGCATTATTTATGATCGGGAGGGTGAAATTCTGGCAGACAATCGCTCTGTTTCAACGCTGACAATCATTCGAGAACGAACCAAGGATTTAGACGCGCTAGTTGCCAGGATAGACGCTTTGATCGATCTTTCGGATAACGATATAAAACGCTTCTACAAGCAATTAAAGCGACGGCGTCCCTTTGAACAAACACCCTTAAAATTTAACCTGACTGAACGCGAGCAAGCCATACTCGCGGTAAATGAGCACCAACTTAGCGGTATCAAGGTCAGTGCGAGGCTGGCGCGATTCTACCCAAAAAATGATCTCTTCACCCATGTGATTGGCTACGTCGGTCGAATTAACGAAAACGAGCAAAACGCTATTGATACAGTGAGATACAGCGGCACCGACTCAATAGGTAAAATTGGTCTAGAAAAGTACTATGAAGATGTCCTTCTGGGCGATGTGGGTCAGGAGCAAGTTGAGACCAACGCACGGGGTCGTGTAATGCGGGTATTAGATCGTATCGATCCTGTGCCGGGAGACGACGTCGTCCTCCATATTGATAGTCAATTACAGCAGGTTGCTCACGACGCTTTTGCCAATCAAAGAGGATCTCTTGTTGCATTGGACATTAACAGTGGTGGCGTATTAGCAATGGTAAGCGCACCCAGTTACGATCCCAATGCCTTTGTCTCTGGTATCAGTCAAAAAAACTATGATGCGCTTATTAACTCTGCAGCCAAACCGCTTTTTAATCGGGCAATTAAAGGACAGTATCCACCAGGATCTACTGTAAAACCCCTGTTCGGGCTAATTTCCCTGAACCATGGAGACATTACCCCATCGACGCTCATTAATGATCCAGGCTACTTTATTTTAGAAGGTGTCGAGAGACCTTGGCGAGATCATAATTCGGACAAAGGTGGGCACGGAAGTGGCGTTGATCTGGCTGAGGCCATAGTGGAATCCTGCGACGTTTTCTTTTATCAAATGGGTCTCAAAACTGGCATTGAAAAATTGTACAGAGGTAGCGTTAAATTTGGCTTGGGCGTTCCCACTGGTATTGATCTTCAGGGAGAGCTGTCTGGAATAATGCCATCCAGAGAATGGAAAAAGCGCTACAGAGGTGCTTCCTGGTTTGATGGGGACACGGTCAATATGAGTATTGGTCAAGGTTTTATGCTCGCTACTCCAATGCAATTGGCGGTAATGACAGCACGTATTGCATCTAAAGGTAAAATCATCCAGCCACGCCTGGTTAAATCGGTCGGCGGTATTGACGTACCGGCGCCTTTAATTGATGTAGAGGATCAAATTGATCCCACTGTCTGGACTTATATTCACAAAGCTATGAGAGATGTAGTCCATTCAACCATGGGCACTGCCAAATCAATAAGCCGCGGGCTGACTTACACTATGGCAGGTAAAACTGGCACTGCACAGGTCGTCAGCATTGGTGCCGACGAAGACTACGACAAATCAAAATTAAAGAAAACTCAGTGGGATCATGCTTTATTTATTGCCTTCGCTCCGCTGGAGGATCCCCAAATTGCCGTCAGTGTGATAGTTGAAAATGGCGAGCATGGCAGTTCAACTGCCGCACCCATTGCCAGACGTGTCATTGATACCTATCTGTCTGGAGAGCCGTTGGCCCCTCGCTTGACCCAAGCTCAAGCTGAACATAGGAGTCATCATGCAATCCACTGATTTTGTGCGAACTATTCAAACGCCGGGTGGTGCGGAGCGCGCCAGATCTTCATTTATTATCGATTCAACGTTAGCATTGCTGATTTTAACGCTCTGCTGTTTTGGTTTAACCGTGCTCTACAGCGCCAGTGGCGAGAACTTGTTCTATGTGAAACGTCAACTGGTTTTCATGATAGCGGGCTTCATCCTGATGATAGTCATCGCTCAACTATCACTCAGAACATTGCAGAGATGGGCATTTGTTATCTACGCTCTGGGTCTTTTGTCGTTAATCGCAGTTCTGCTGATTGGAGTTGGAGCAAAGGGAGCTCAGCGCTGGCTTGATTTTGGCATAACGCGATTGCAACCATCGGAAATAATGAAAGTATGCCTGCCCGTAACCATTTCCGCCTACTTGGGCGCTCGCCTAATACCACCTAGCTTCAAACACGTGTTCTGGTCACTGGTTATGATTTTGTTGCCCACCCTTCTGGTGATGCGACAACCGGATTTAGGAACCGCAATACTGGTATTTTTATCCGGATTTCTAGTGTTATTTTTAGCCGGCTTGAGAAAGCGCTATATTTTTGGTTCACTGGCAATTGCTATTTGCGCCATTCCTCTGATGTGGCTATACGTACTTCGAGATTATCAGAAACAGCGTATTCTAACGATGTTTTCGCCCGAAGCTGACTCACTGGGCGCTGGCTGGAATATCGTGCAATCAAAAACAGCGATCGGCTCCGGTGGTCTGCGAGGAAAGGGCTGGACGGAAGGCACTCAATCCCAACTAAATTTTTTACCGGAAAGTCAGACGGACTTCATCATCGCCGTGTTAGCCGAGGAATTCGGCTTGATCGGAGTTCTGGCCTTGTGTGTGCTTTATACCTTTATTATTATGCGCTGCATTATCATTGGCATCCGTGCGAAAACCCAGTTTGGACGGCTTCTCTCGGGTAGTTTAGGCTTAATATTCTCTGTTTATATATTCGTTAACATGGGTATGGTATCCGGTATACTTCCCGTTGTGGGAGCGCCCCTGCCAATGGTCAGTTATGGCGGCACTGCTATCCTAACCCTGTTTATGGGCTTTGGTCTGCTCATGGCTATCAGCGCAGAACCCAAACTTATGAGGACACAATTTTGAACCATACTCCCTTTCCTCTCACACGACACCTCTTTGCCTTGGCACTTATACTAATGCCAGTCGTTGCCAACGCAGATTATTCAAAACATCCCAATGCTGATAACTTCATTCAACTCATGGTGGACAAACATCAATTTGAGAAGTCTCAAGTTGAGTTCTGGTTACAAGCGGCAAAACGTCAGGAGTCGATCATCAAAGCCATGAGTCGACCAGCAGAAAAAGCCAAACCCTGGCACGATTACCGAAAGATTTTTGTCACCGACACACGCACCAATCGAGGTCTACAATTTTGGCGTGAAAACCGACAAACTCTGGAGCGTGCAGAGCAAGAGTTTGGCGTAGATCCCGCGATTATTGTCAGTATCATTGGTGTCGAAACAAACTATGGCCGCAATGTAGGAAGTTATAATGTCATTGATGCATTGACCACTCTGGCCTTCGACTTCTATACGAACATCGAGAAACGTGAATCTCGGCGGAAATTTTTCACGACGCAGCTAGAACATCTTCTTTTACTTTCTCGCGAGCAGGGAAAGGATCCCCTCACATTAAAAGGCTCCTATGCCGGCGCCATGGGTTGGGGACAATTTATGCCCAACAGCTATCGCCATTATGCCGTGGACTACGACGACGATAATTTCGCTGATATATGGTCCAACCCAACAGATGCCATTGGCAGTGTGGCCAACTACTTTGCCAAACACGGTTGGAAAACGGGCATGCCCGTTGCAGCAAGAGTGCATGTCGAGGGTAACATCGATGAATCTTCGCTAAACAGCATGAAGCGACCTAAAATCACTGTTCAGACACTTCTAGAACAGGGTTATCGTCCAACCAACAGCATCGACCAAAGCTTGAATGCGATGCCAATTCGTCTTACTGCTAAATTTGGCCAAGAATACTGGTTTGGCTTTCACAATTTTTATGTTATCGGGCGGTATAATCCGCGAGTAAAATATGCGATGGCGGTCTTTCAATTAAGCCAAGATCTGCGACGACGTTACTGTAGCCAAGAGCTGGAATGTGCCAGTAGTGGCTCCAGCTCTCTGTAGAACTTCCGTTTTTTTTGACCGCCACAAGCGACTAAATCGATGCCCATTTATAGGGTATCAATGATAAACTATCGACCAAAATACTCATCGTAACGGTGGAAACCCTATGACCAAAAAATGGTACTTATCTGTTGTGTCAGTGATATTGTTATTGTCACTTTCAACCCTTACAGTCGCCCAATCTCTGCGCCCAGCGGAACCAGAGATCGCAGCTAAAGCCTGGATACTAATTGATGCCAATACTGGCAGGGTCATACTGGAGAGAAATGCCGACGACCGACTACCACCGGCCAGTCTCGCAAAAATGATGACAACCTATTTAGTCTCTAATGAAATAGCACAACAGCGCTTGCGTGAGGACACAGAGGTGTTAATCAGTGACAACGCGTGGGAACTTGGCGGGGCTAAAACCGATGGCTCCACTATGTTTCTGAGTCCTCGCAGTAAAGTGTCAGTTATTGACCTTATGCATGGGGTAATAATTCAATCTGGCAACGATGCCGCTATCGCACTGGCCGAACAGGTAGCCGGAGGTGAATATGCCTTTGCTGATTTGATGAATCAACAGGCTGAACTACTGGGAATGACTAATACGCAATATATGAACTCAACGGGGCTTCCTGCCGAGGGCATGTATACCTCAGCAAGAGATCTATCACTCATGGCTCAGTCTATTATCCTAGACCATCCGGAGTACTACAAAATTTATGCTAAGAAATATTTTCAACACAACAACATTAATCAGCCCAATCGCAATCGTTTATTGTGGCGCGATAAAAGTGTAGATGGTCTTAAAACAGGCCATACAGAGGAAGCTGGTTATTGCTTAGTATCCTCAGCTGTGCGCCGCGATATGCGACTCATCGCAGTGGTGCTTGGCGCGCAGAGTGACGAATCGAGAGCACGCGAGTCTCAACGTCTGTTATCCTATGGCTTCCGCTACTTTGACACCCAAACTGTCTATGCGGCTGGAGAAATTATCAAGTCCAATGCAAAGCTATGGTATGGCACTGAACAGTTCTTAAACCTGACCATCGCCGAGGATGCGATTTTAACCTTCCCAAGAGGATCTGAGAAAAGCTTCGAAGCTAGCATAACCCTAAATGAAGTGATCAAAGCGCCGATTGCTGCAGGTCAAATTCTGGGGGAATTGAGTGTCAGGCTTGATAGCGAAGTACTGATGACCATGCCGCTGATTGCTGAGAAAGATATACCTCAATCAGGTATTTTCTCTCGGCTGCTTGATTGGGTTATCCTTTTCTTCACTGATCTTCTATCGTGAGTACAGGTATCTGATGGAACAAGAACCACCGAAAATAGAATTCCCTTGTGACTATCCCATCAAAGTATTGGGAGAGGCCAATAGTGAATTTATCGAACATGTTCTCGCCGTCATGGATCGGCATGCGCCGGGCTTTGATCGCAATCGGGTTAGCGTGCGAGACAGCAGCAAAGGGCGATGGCAGTCAGTGTCCCTAAATATCACCGCCACTGGTAAACCTCAGCTTGAACAGATATTTGAATCATTAAAAAAAAGCCCTAAGGTCAAAATGGTACTCTAGTGGACGAGCGGCCATGGAAACTCAATGTCCGGCACCTGGGTACTACCAACTACAGTGAAACACTTGCCGCCATGCAGGATTTTACCGATCAGCGCAACTATCAGAGTGCTGATGAAATTTGGTTCGTTCAACATTATCCCGTTTTTACCCAAGGGCAAGCGGGAAAAGAGGAATATATCTTAGTTCCCGGAGACATTCCGGTGGTAAAAAGCGATCGCGGTGGTCATGTCACTTACCATGGACCCGGGCAAATAACGGTCTATCTTTTAATCGATTTAAAGCGCATTAAGCTCGGTGTACGTGACCTGGTAACACTGATCGAAGAGGCCTTGGTATCCACCCTAGCTCATTGGAATATTGAGGCCACCCCGCGAAAAGATGCACCAGGGGTATATTGTGCTGATGGCAAAAAAATCGCTTCTCTCGGCCTTCGGATTAGAAAGGGCCGCAGCTATCACGGGCTAAACTTCAATATTGATATGGATATGTCACCCTGGCAGCGCATTAATCCCTGCGGACTAGACGTTGCAATGACCCAATTGGCGGATTTAATAAACCCCTGCCCGTCAATTAATGAGGTTGTAGTTGAATTAAACCGGCAATTGCATCGCGGTCTCGGTTATAATAACCAGTAACCGCGCTTTGATGTCGAGTAAAATTATCAGGAAAAATCGTCGTGAAATCTTCTCCTACCGTTGATGAGCAAAAAAATGTAATCCCGCCGAAAAGAACTCGTCGACTCCAAGCCGGGGAGAAGTTGCGCAGTGCCGATAAGGTGGAGCGCATTCCGGTAAAGATTATTCCCACGACTGAAGTACGCCGAAAACCAGAGTGGATGCGCATACGCTTGTCTGCATCGCCAAAAGTTCAAGAAATTAAAAATATCTTGCGCCGTCATAAAATGGCCACCGTGTGTGAGGAGGCTGCATGCCCTAATTTACACGAGTGTTTCAGCGGCGGAACGGCCACCTTTATGATAATGGGTGAAATCTGCACGCGCCGCTGCCCATTCTGTGACGTGGGTCATGGCAAACCCAATCCGTTGGATGTTGAGGAGCCAAAAAATCTCGCCCTAGCAATACACGAAATGCAATTGAAGTATGTCGTCATTACCTCGGTTGACCGTGATGATTTGCGTGATGGTGGCGCACAACATTTTGCTGACTGCATTCGCGAGGCGCGTCATTTGACGCCTGGGCTAAAGGTAGAAGTGCTGGTGCCAGATTTCCGTGGTCGCATGGGACCTGCTTTGGACATTTTAAGTGCCACGCCACCAGATGTGTTTAATCATAATTTGGAGACAGTGCCCAGGCTCTATCGAGAAGCACGTCCGGGCGCTAATTACGCATGGTCACTAAAGCTGCTCAAGGAGTATAAGGCTAGAAATCCAAACATTCAGACAAAATCTGGGTTGATGGTGGGCTTGGGTGAAACTAAAGACGAATTATTTAGAACCCTCGATGATTTGCGTGAACACGACGTCGATATGCTGACCGTAGGACAATATCTGCAACCCTCGGCCAACCATCTTGCAGTGGATCGATTTGTGCATCCCGACGAGTTCGCTGAATACACTGAATACGCCGACAGCATTGGCTTTCAACATGCAGCCTGTGGCCCGTTAGTGCGATCTAGCTATCATGCCGACAAACAGGCTAAAGGAGAACAGATTGTGAATAACAAAGATAATTTGTACGCTACAACGTAATTATGTGTTGCAACATTGATCTTTTGTGCTGTTCCCAAACTACCATCAAAGGCTCAGGCTAATGGTATCGGGGATTCCAAGAATAAAGGAATTTCCTGCTGAAAATAGATTCTGGCGTGTAGACTGGTATGGAGCAATACAACATAATCCAAATATCCCTCCTGAACCTTATCTTCAGATTATTATTCGTCCACTGAACGACAATAACTACATCCATCTCCGACCCAGCGAATTAGCTTCAATCCGAACAACCGTTATCGATCGTAACGTCTATATCTTCACAGACTCTAGCTTTTAAAAGATAAAGTGAGGGGTCTTCAGTTTGACCTCTTATGATCGTATCGCACTGCGCTTTGATATAAAGCATAGGCCAAATCCCGAGCGCTTATGTGTTGTAGTAAGGCGCAACAACCAATCCGCGTACAGCTTGTTCAATCGGGTGTTCTCAGTTTCAAGTTCCTTCAGCCGCTCCATCAGTGCTGTGCTGACCCCATATTCATTCGCTAATTCCGATACCGAAGCGCCTGCCTCGTGCTGCTTCAATATGAACAGTATTTGGCTGTCCGAAAACGTCGATCTCTTCATAAAAACTTGCTCTGAATAACATCATAAAAGTCTCTACTTAAAATCGCGATTGCTTTTTGGAGGAATTACACTGTCTCTGGAGCACCTCAAAAAGTCTTTGAGCGCAACTGGTTTTGAGTTATTCACGCGGCCACAGGAAGGAAAATAATAAGCTCTATCGCTGCTCAGAACCATATCTCATAGCTTTCACACAATCTTGGTATGGGATGACTTTTTCAAGCCAGTGCGGAACATCATGGTTTGCAAGAAATGTTGCAATTTCTCTATTTTTTATATTCTGGATAATTTTTGGCACAGTGTTGTCAAGAGGAGGTAAACCCAGCTGCATTCGTTTCCTATCTAGATCTTCTTGGAAAAGTTTTGCCTTGTACTGTATTTTTGAGAAGTCAGATTCGCTGAGTCGAAACTCTCCCGCGTCAATGTTAATGTCAGGATTGTTAAAAATACTGGTCAAAATTTCTGCGAGTAAACTCAGGGGATGCCTTCTATCAGCAAAGGCAGCAACGACCATGCCATCCAAGAACAACCGTCTGGACTCGTCTGAATCACCATCTTTGGATTTGTTTTGAAGTGCCTTTAACACTAAATCCTTCGACAAATCGGGGGCTAGAATAGTGTCACCATGGACTAAAGATTGATTTGCGGCCCACTTCTTTAATTTAGTTGGGACACCGGGCTGAAAATAAAGATACACCATTGCCGTTTGGTCTCCATGCTTACTCAAAGCTTCCAGCGTAGGGATATCATAGCTGAGATAAGTCTTATCACTTCTTAAATAACCTCGCTCCTCATAGAAGCTATGGAGTTCTGAGGCAGCATCCAATAACTCTTGCGGTATAACCTCTTCTTGAAGACACCATTCGTCACCATATTGCTTTGAATGACGAATGATTTGTCTATTTTGGGTTGATGCTCTGGTGAGGCCTTTTTGACTGCTTTTTTTGCTCGCATCCGCGGTGCTCGGACTCAGTTGTGTAGCAGTAGGTTCAAAATTGTCAATTTCTACTATATAAGGTTGATCGTCAACTCGGTTTTTATGATTTAACTGGGTTAGCCAAACAGACAAAAATGATAAAGTAGCGCAAACTCCGATGGTTAAGTAAGCTAATCTTTTGTGGATCAATTAAAACCCCGAATAATTAATAATGCCTTATTTTTCAATATTTTTGGAAAACCTCGTAGTTACAACTTTCACATCTTTGATGTTTCCTTCAGCGTCATAATAAACATATATTCTTACGATAACTATTTCTGTTGCGGTACTGTAATGTTGCAGAACATCAACTACCACTTTGCCACCATCATCTGTGCTCATTAAATCAGAGGTCAGTGTTACGTCAGAGGTCAATGTTGTCTTTGAGTCAGTATATTTAGGTAACCGGGTGTTAATGACTTTGGTAACTTTACCTGCATTGTTATAAACGCGAGTCGTTAGTTTATTACCGTTTATTTCTGTTTTAATACAATTTAGCCGGCAGTTTTCTTGAATGACTTGGCCAGACACTAGGCTGCTCAGAGTTATACTAAGTGTAAAAATACCGAGGGCAAATAATAGGCTTTTTGCCCCTTTGTTAATTTTTAGTGTGGATTTCGTATTTAAAACTTCCATATTAAACTCCTACAGGTTTGATTGTTGACTTAGGGTAACATGACGTCAGCTGGAGGCGACCTGTCCTAACGGACAGGTCGCTTTGTAATTTAATTAAAACCTTGGGTGACATCTTTTCCTGTGACCTGGTACGCTGCCTTAACTGCGTTTTTAATGGGTTTTTATCAAGTTGCGGGAGTCAATGATTTTCACGGTGTTGCGAGTCATCAACTGAGCTCCCTGGTTACCCTATTTCGAGGACGGTTTTGAGTTCCCCAAGTTTATTTTCATTGGCGAGTCGAGCTCTCTGTTTGTCAGTCGCGGGATGTCTGAATTATTTTGTTGCTTTTGATAGGCGGGTGCATTTTTTCCGGGTTTATCGAGATGTTTCTGCGCTGTTTCTAATACAAAGTAAACTCTATCAACTCCTTACACAGGTTGAATTTGGAGGTATGATTAGCCTAATACTCTGAGCATCAGGTTACCTCGAATTTCATACCTTTGAGGCTCATAGAACACGAATTGTTCACCTAAGGCCAAGGAAGTTCATCAATAGCTACAATACTTGCTTGCGATAGATCTTGCCTTTTTGGGGAAGCAACAACTAAAAACTAGACGGTTGTTACTTTTGGTATAGCGGCAATTTTTGGTTTGCTAATTGCGGCCCTCGACTTTTGCACTTCAAAAACAACCCAAAAGATAAGATTGCGTAAACCGTTATGGGCTCGCTACAGAGAAAAGTTGTAAATATTTATTGAAGAAACAGAATAGTTAAATCTGTACAAAAGAGCACTGTACTTTTTGAGAAGAAAGAGTGATCCAGTACAAATTAGTGGTATTATTCACACGGATTAGTTAAAAATAGGATACCTTTTAACTTAATCAATTATCACTGGTCGCTCCACACCTCGCGCAGCGGTTCTCCAAAGTCATCATAGATAATCTTTTTCACCGGTCGAGGTGAGGGTCTGTTGGCCATTTTAGCAACGATTTTTTTCTGTTTACGGCCATCCAAGGCACTCACCACGTCATTCACATAGGTGCGCGATTGACGCGGCTCACCGGTGACAAAGACAGCACGCTGTTTGCCTGGACTTACAGATTCTCCGGTCTCCCCTGGCGTATGTTGTTTTATTTCACCACCACGAGAGACAAATTCTTCCGTCTTTCTGCGAAGTTCATCCCGAATAGACTGTTTGCTAAACCGATTATTCACACACGTCTCTTGAAAGATTGTTGACCGACTAGTTTAGCAAAACCCGAAATGCTTTTAAACGCGCTGTCCAAAGGATTAGTCGGGTAACTGTTGTTCATCAAAAAGAGGTATCTGCATCGCTAGACCTGGATTATTGATATCGACAAACCGCACACCCAATCCCATAAGTCGCACTGGACGCTGAGCTCGTTGCCATGCCTCGTCGAGAAGTTCACAAAAACTCGCCTGTGGCAATCCACTGGTTACCTGTCTCTCCACCGTAGTAGAGGAAAAGTCATTGAATTTAACTTTAACAAACTGTTTGGTAATGAGATAGTCATCATCGACTCGACGCAGACGGCTACGCAGTTTCATCAGAAGATCAGGAATTTTTTTTGCACAAGCGGCCTTATCTTGAAGATCCTCAGAATAAGTGTGTTCTACACTCATAGATTTTCGTCTGCTGTCAGATATGACTTCGCGATCGTCTCGACCGAAACTCAACTCATGTAAACGTCGACCAAAGGAGCCAAATTTGTCGACCAATTCGATCACTGAATAAGTCTGAAGATCATCACAGGTCCTAATACCCAAGCGCAGAAGCTTGTCATTAGTTACCTTACCAACACCGAATATCTTACTAACCTCTAGCTTGCGAACGAATTCATCCACATCTTCAGGAGGGATAACATATTGACCGTCCGGTTTATTTAAATCGCTGGCAACCTTGGCCAGGAATTTATTTGGCGCCACACCGGCTGAGGCAGTCACGCCAACTTCAGCAGCAATCGCCTGTCTGATTTCTCTGGCAATGAGCGTGGCACTACCTTGGCAGGCAGGGCAATCAGTGACGTCGAGATAGGCCTCATCCAATGATAAAGGTTGCACCTTGTCGGTGTAGCGATAAAAAATCTGGCGAATTTGCTGAGCAGCTAGCCGATACTTTTCCATCGTCCCGGGAATGACAACCAAATCGGGACACAGCCTCAACGCGTGAGCAGTAGGCATGGCTGAGCGAACGCCATAACCGCGAGCGATGTAGTTACAGGTGGCAATAACACCACGACGGTCAGACTTACCTCCCACAGCAACTGGTAAGTGACGCAGACTGGGATCGTCTCGCATTTCAATGGAGGCATAGAAACTGTCTGCATCCACATGAACTATTTTTCTCACACAGCCACCATGGATTGGATAGCTTAATTAAACGGGTTCGTCTTCAAATTGATGGTCTGCCACGCGAAAGCCCAGCCATTTTGACACTATTTCTGGCACCAGCAACATCGCCGGGGTGAGCAGCAGTGTCAGTATGGTAGCAAACACTAGACCATTAACAATGGCACTAGCCAATGGCTGCCACCAAGATGCCACCATACCGCCAACGGTGTAAGTTCGCCCCACCAAATCTATGCTGACACTGTTGGCCAACGGTAGCAAACCCACCACCGTGGTGATTGTGGTCAGCATCACTGGCCTGAAGCGAGATTTTGCCGCGTTGAATACAGCCTCGGCTGGTGTCAGTAAGCGATTGTTCCTTCTGAGATAATTGTATGTATCTATCAGCACAATATTGTTGTTCACCACAATCCCTGCGAGTGCAACGATACCTACACCGGTTAAAATAGTGCTAAAAGTTGCCTGCGCCACCATAAGGCCCAAGAGCACACCCGCTGTTGACATGACCACGGAGAACAAAATGAGCCCAGCCTGGTAGAAGCTGTTAAATTGCATCACCAGCATAATCATCATCACCGACATCGCCAGTGAGAAGGCGGTAGACAAAAATTCTGCTGCTTCAGCTTGCTCTTCGTTTGCTCCCCGAAAGCGAATTTGCACTGTTGAATCAGAATCGCTGTCAATCCACTTTTGAATTTGCTTGACCTGGTCATCTGCCAGATAACCTTCCTCGGTATTGGCCAGGACAAAGGTGGTCTCACGCATTTGGATACGTTGAATCGAATCAATTCTGGGTTTGGCTACTCGCTTGCTGAAACTACTGATGGGTACTGGGCCATTGATTGTGTTGACGCGTAGATCGTCCAGCGAGATTAACTGACGATCCTGCTCTGGGTAACGAAGTCGAATTTCCACCTCTTGGTCAGCATCATCTGGTCGGAACTCGCCCAGAATCGCTCCACCCGTAATCATCTGAACCATGGTGCCCACATCGGCAACACTGACCCCGAGCATGGCTGCTCGCGATCGGTCCACCTCAATTTCCCACTGAATCCCTGCCAGCGGCAATGTATCTTGTAAATCTCTGATGCCCTCGACATTAGCCGCTATCCAACTTTTCAGCTGTCGCGCCTTTTTAAAAGTCTCATTTCTATCTGGAGAAGAGAGCTCAATTTGAATATCCTTACCGGTGGGAGGGCCCTGATCTACTTCCTGCCCAGTGACAAAAACCCCGGGTAAATTCTTGGTTCGATCCCGAATTTCAGCAAATACCGCCCTACTACCTCTGGTTCGCTGTTCGATAGGGAATAATTCCACCAGTAGCGTACTGATTTGATCACGGCTGGTATCAGTGCCAAAAATCACAAAGCTTCCAGAGCTACTGTACCCGTAGAGTTGATCCACGCCTTCTACTTGACTGACAATATCGTTCACCTGCAATGTAATCTGCCGCTGCTCCTCTATTGACATATTGCCCTGAGCACGAATTTCCACTACACCGTATTGACTCTCGATAGGGGTAAAGAACTCCTGTCCAGCATTAAACTTGCCGTACAAGAAAAAAATGGCAAAAACTGTCGAGATTGATATAGCAGCCGCAGTCAAGGGCGCATTGACCACTGGCCGCAAAATACTCAGGTAACCGTCAAGTAGTGGCTGGAACAAAGTCTTGGCTGATTCCTCCGATTGATGATTTTCTGGAAGTTTTTTTCGCTTACCCCGCCGACGGGCCATGACAATCCCCAGTGTCGGGGCAAACACCAATGCGTAGGTCAAGGACCATGCCAATACTGAGAACACCGTGATCGGCAGGTACGACATAAACTCACCCGATACGCCAGGCCAGAACAAAAGAGGTAAAAATGCAGCGAGGGTGGTACCAGTGGAGGCAATGACTGGCACTGCCATCCGCTGTACTGCAGTGATGTAGGCTTCTTTGGTGGATAATCCTTCCGCCGCCTTGGTGTTGGCAAACTCCACGACCACAATAGCACCGTCGATCAGCATTCCCAGTGCGAGTAACAAACCAAACATCACCATAAAGTTGAAGCTATGGCCAAGCAGATTCACTATGATTAGCGCACCGAGTAGACAAAAAGGAATACCAAAACCCACAAGAATGCCCGACTTTACACCCAGAGTCGCCACCACAAGGATGAGAACTAGACACATCGCGGTGATGATATTTCCCTGCAGTTCATTGACCATCTGATTGGTCATAAAGGAGCTGTCAAAGGTATAACCGATTTCCATGTCGCTGGAGAATTGGTCTCGAAACGCTGAAATTGTGTTTCGGGAGGCCTCAACTGTTCTGATTAAGTTAGCCGTCAATCGTTTGCGAACATCGATCGCTATGGTCTTTTTACCATTGATTAAACTGTAACCAGCGGCGTCTTTGAAAGTACGGCGCACATCAGCCACATCCCCCAGGGTGATAGATCCATCAGTGCTGTTTCTAACTGGTAGAGCTTTTATATCGGCTGTGCTCTCAATCAGTGCAGGGATCTTAATGCCAAAACGCCCCTGCGCCGCATCCATCTCACCCGCCGGTATCAACAAATTGTTGAGTCTAACGACATTGCTAATTTCATTTATCGTCAAACCGTACTGTTGCATTCTGGCGGGATCCAAAACGACATCAACCACCTCATCTCGGTTACCGGAGATATCTGCTGTAAGGACGTCGGGCAACATTTCTAACTGACGCTGATAAAACTTGGCCGCTTTGAACAACTCGCGTTCAGAGACATTATCACCAGAAAAAGTGATAACCACGGTCGGCTCTGGACTGGGACTTAACTCATTGACAATGGGTTCTTTGGTTTCTTGGGGAAATTCAGCCTTCGCTCTATCTACCGCCTCTCGAACATCTGCCACTGCCTGCTTAATATCGTCTCCCACCTCAAATTCAGCTGTAACCACCACGGCACCCTCGCGGGCGGTTGCTTGCAACTCCTCCAAACCGTCGAGAGTTTTTAACTCTTTTTCTATTGGGCGAATCAGCAGTCTGGCGCCATCTTCCGGTGAGATGCCATCATGGCGAACCATAATCATCACCACTGGCAGAGTGACATTAGGATTTAACTCCACCGGCATCGACAATCTCGCACCGGTACCGGCCACAAGCACCAGCAAAAGTATTGATAAGGTGGCTCTCGAGTGATCTATTATCAAGCGTAAAAAGTTCATCATGTGGATACCCGATCTATTTGTTGCTTGATTCCGGAAGAAATGACGGTGTTACCAGCTCACCGTCAATGACATAGTTCTGACCCACAGTGACCAACACAGACTCTCTCGGGAGTCCAGAAACCCAGAGTCCGTCCCGCTCCTCACCGAGAACCACTACATTGACAGACTGAACCGTGTTTCGCTCCGTGAGGACACGAACCGCGATCTGGCCTCGATCGTCCAATAGGGTCGCACTGGCCGGAATGTAGTGCGCAGGGACACCATCAGAAAAAATTGTAAGCCGGGCAGTTAACCCACCACGAATAGCACTACCTGGGTTACCAATCCTACTCTCAAGTCGATAACCGCGTGTCCTCGAATCAGCTTGGCGAGAGAGATAATTAATGTCTGCTTCAAGCACTCCCACACCCAAGATATCTGCGCTGGCCATGCTTGATAAGTGTATTTTATTAATCTCATTCTCATTCGCCATGGACGTCACTTTTAGTGGATCTAACTCCACCAGTGTCGCGCAAGAGCTCCCAGGCATAACATAGTCACCCAGCTCCACTTGACGCGACTCGATAATTCCATCAAAGGGCGCGGTGATGTTCAAAAATTCGACATTGAGTTCAGCGCGTTTGACATTAGCTCTGGCCGTTTCCAGAGCCGCCCTGGATTGAGATATGGCAAGTTCCGACTGATACCCATTTGTTTTCAAAGCAAGAGCGCCCTGATATGCGATTTGTGCTTGCCGAAGCGCGGCAGCTGCTTGATCGCGACGAAGAACTCTGTCTTCAGTAGCTACTCGACAAACGACATCTCCTTGTTTCACCATGCTCCCCTCCTCAGCGAGAGACCCTGATATCTTGCCCGATATCTGAGCCACCAAGTTCACCGTGCGATTCGGCTCAGTGAGTGCACGCAGAGAAATCTCTGGCCGATAGACCATCTGTTTGGATGTTACTACCTGCACCTCAGTGAGTGATCGCTTGGAGTTCACATTTTCAACGGCGGGCTCAGATACGAACACACCACTGGCGAACCAAAGGACAATTACGATGATAAAGGCTACGGCAAAGCGAACATTTGTGTTCAAAACAAACCCCTGTGCTATGGTTGATTATTATCGCTTTACGGCCACAAGAGTAAAAAAGATTTTGACTTCTACTCACGCATCCACTAGAACGATAACGATTACAGTATACTCGGGATACCAGAAAATTTAGCACCCGTGCGACGAATCTGCAGAGGTCCGGCTGCAACTCAGAACCTTTTCGTAGTATAACGCCAAAGGATAAATTTTTATTAATTTAATACCAACAATAGCTATCAAAAATAGGTTTTTTTGATAGAATGCGCGCTCAATCAAAAAAGGGTGTTTTCAATGAACAGTTCTCTACTTCCACCACTGTTGGGTGTATTTGGTATGCTTGTGGCATTCGTTGTCTACAAGCTAGTCATGCAGTACCCCGATGGTGAAGACAAGGTCAAAAAAATCGGTGATCAAATTCATACGGGTGCGCTGACCTTTATGAAAACCGAGTACAAAATATTACTAGCGTTCGTCGTGGTTTTGGTGGTGTTAGCTTACCTATTCCTGGGTGCTGAAACAGCAGTTGCCGTGGTTGTCGGTGCCGCCTGCTCCTCGCTCGCTGGATTTATCGGTATGTACGCTGCGACCAAAGCTAACGTGCGCACAGCTACCGCAGCTCAAAAGGATGGGGCAGCCGCAGCGCTCTCTGTTTCTTTCTACGGTGGTTCCATCATGGGTCTTTGCGTGGCTTGTCTTGGTTTGATCGGTCTAGGTGGCTTGTACTACTTCTACGCGGCTAACGGGGCATCCCATGTGCATGCCTTAGAAGGCTTCGGTATGGGCGCTTCCGTTGTCGCTCTTTTTTCTCGTGTCGGCGGTGGCATTTTTACCAAAAGTGCTGACGTTGGTGCGGACTTGGTGGGCAAAATTGAGGCCGGTATCCCGGAGGACGATCCAAGAAACCCCGGCGTTATTGCTGACAACGTCGGTGATAATGTCGGTGATGTGGCTGGTATGGGTTCGGATATCTTTGAATCCTATTGTGGCGCTATGATTGCTTCAATTGCTATTGCTTACACGATGAATTCTCAGGCTCTGATGTATCTGCCCTTGGCTCTTGCTGGCGTTGGCCTGGTTGCATCTATCATCGGCATCGTTATTGTAAAATTACAATCATCTAAAGCACCAGACAGCGCGCTGCGATCAGGTACCCTAATGGCACCCCTGATTTTCATTGTGATGGCATATTTTTTGATTCAGGACATCGGCGATATTCCAATGGCAGTGCTGTGGTGTGTAATTTCGGGCGCCCTAGGCGGCGTGTTGATCGGTTTAATCACCGAGTACTATACCGGTGGAGGCCCGGTCAAGGAAATCGCCGAATCAGGCGAGACCGGCTCAGCAACTGTTATGATTTCTGGGCTTTCTGTGGGGATGCAATCTGTTGTGATTCCCATTCTTATACTTGCGGCGATTATTTTAGTATCTACCTCTATCGCCAGTGGCTCGGGCATCGCGGGTGTATATGGCGTTGGTATCGCGGCAGTGGGTATGTTATCAACGGTTGGGATTACCATGGCAATTGATGCCTATGGTCCTGTGGCTGACAACGCTGGTGGCATTGCAGAAATGTCAGGTATGGGACAAGACGTGAGGGACATCACCGACTCCCTTGACGAGCTTGGTAATACCACTGCTGCTATCGGAAAAGGCTTCGCTATTGGCGCTGCTGCTCTGGCCGCTCTAGCGATTATTTCAGCCTATTCTGCTCAAGTATCCAGTGTTTATGGCGAAGCATTCTCACTATCGTTGAACAATCCCATGGTACTTGTGGGCATGTTCATCGGTATCTGTATACCCTTCCTTATTTCATCCATTACTATGAAAGCTGTGGGTGACGCAGCCTTTGAAATGATCAATGAAATTCGACGACAGTTCAAAGAAATCCCCGGACTGATGGAGGGAACGGCAGATCCTGACTCAGAAAAATGTGTTGAGATTGCTACCAAAGCGTCACTAAAGAAAATGATGTTACCGGGCATTATTGCGGTGGCAATGCCTGCGCTTGTTGGCTTCGGCTTGGGTGCCATCGCTCTTGGTGGAATGCTCGCTGGTGGTTTGCTTGGCTGCGTCGCCTTGGCACTCTTCATGGCTAATGCCGGTGGAGCCTGGGACAACGCGAAAAAGTATGTTGAAAAAGGTAATCTTGGAGGCAAGGGATCAGAGACCCACTCCGCTGTTGTGGTAGGTGACACGGTAGGCGATCCATTCAAGGATACCTCAGGGCCTGCGATGAATATTTTAATTAATGTCATGGCAATGGTGAGCTTGGTGATTTCGAGCTTGTTACCACTCAACGGATTGCTATTTTAAGCAGACATTAACCTGAACACATGAACAATCAGTGATCCAGAGAAAATACTCTGGGTCACTGATGGGTTCGAACGCAAGCCCTTTACTTCAGTTGCTCCGACACTAAGACCAGCCAGAATTCACTGTGTATTTAGGCGGTTACAAAATTCATTAAATATATCCTCACTGGCCAAGTCATTCTGCCGGATGACGTCGCGAATACGACGCAGGCCATCGAATTGAATCTGTCTAACACGCTCACGAGTAAGACCAATTTCAGACCCAATCTGCTCCAAAGTCTGTTCGTTGTGACTCATCAAGCCAAAGCGTCTGACCAGCACATCCCGCTGGATTTCCGTTAACTGATTCAACCAATCTACCAAAATCACTGAAAAATTTTCTGCTTCGGCGGCATCCTCAGGTCCCGGACTGCTGCCATCAGCGAGCACATCTACTAAATTCTTATCCTCTCCTTCGAACGCACTATCGAGTGAACTTGTTCGATCTATGTGACTGAGCGCTCTTCGCACCTTAAACACAGGCTTATTGAGTTCTGCGGCAATCTCCTCCGGCGTCGGATCATGCTCAAGCGTCTGAGCCAACTGGCGAGACACTCTAAGATATCCGTTAAGCTCTTTGACCACGTGCACCGGCAGTCGAATGGTCCGAGTTTGATTCATGATCGCTCGTTCGATTGTTTGTCTTATCCACCAGGTGGCGTAAGTTGAGAAGCGATAACCCAATTCTGGATCGAATTTTTCTACCGCTCGCATAAGACCAAGGTTGCCCTCTTCGATCAAATCCAAAAGATCAAGACCGCGATTGATGTAACGACGGGAAATTTTAACAACAAGACGAAGATTACTTTCAATCATCCGATGACGTGAACGCTCACATCCCTGATTCAGTTTTCGAGTGAGAAGAATTTCTTCATTGGCAGTCAGTAATGGACTAAACCCAATATCCTTGAGATATAAAGTGGTAGCATCGGCTACACCACTGGATTGCCTGGAGGATTCCTCATCGACGACATCATTGCTTGGGGAGACTTCTGGTAATTTATCAAAAGACGTATTTTTGCTCATAGTGCAACTCCTTTGCAGTTTCAACCTTGGGTTGAGGGGCATTGTTGGGAATTCATTTTCCCTACCCTGAATTGTTTTTATTTTAAATAGTTCAGTGGGTTAACCGGGTTTCCGTCCTTTCTTATCTCAAAATAGAGCACGCTATCAGATCCCAAACTCGCTATCGCTTCTTTTTGGGTAACCCTGTCACCAACATTCACGAAGAGGTTATCATTATTTGCATAAGCTGACAACAGCGTATCGCTATGCTTGATAATGATCAATCGTCCATAACCACGCAATCCAGATCCTGCATAGACTACATTTCCCGGGGCTGCCGCATGTACCTGTTTAGCTTTGTTGGACTGAATTTTGATCCCCTTATGCAGTTTTTTTGGATTAAAGGATTCCAATACTTTGCCCTTTACCGGCCATTTCCATACCCAATTTACACTGTAAGGTTGAACTCTCACAGACTTTTTGATTGTTTGCTTGTTACCAAAAGTCACTGGCTGGCCCGTATCTGATCGCTCACCTGTTGGCGAGTGCTCTGAGGCATTTTTTGTACCTGCAATTCTTAAAATTTGACCTTTATGTATAAGATAAGGAGAGGATAGTTTATTCCATCGCGCAAGGGCTATCACATCGGTGCCATGATTTTTAGCAATTGAAAACAAAGTATCTCCAGCAGCAACCCTGTAGGTTGTGAATCCCTTACTCCCAGAGAGCACGGATCCATTATCCACCAACCTCAACAAGTCTCCTGGGCTAATGGTATAAGGCGAAGACAGTTGATTAATAGCAGCCAGGTGCTGGATGGTTAAGTCATAACGCCATGCAATTGAATACAGTGTCTCGCCTGACTCCACCTGGTGCGTCTCTATTCTATTACTCTCCGGTGGACTGCGATCATCCACGGCCGCCGGAAACGTTGTGCAACCCATTAGGACCAACAGAGTGAGGATAAACGAAAACTTAACTACACCCATAAACTGCCTAATTCATGTTCGAGACTTGGCTTTGCCGATATATTCCAAGCCAAATGCCAGGACATATCCCATTAGCGAAAAACTAATGCATAAGATTACCTGAGGATCTTGTTGTGTGATAAGCAAAAATTGATCAGGTAAAAGATTTTCAGTCTGAGTCACAACAATTTTCCCACTGTCGGTGGTCACCGAGCTGACAGCTTGTTTCCACGGCCAGATAATATTTAAACTGCCCACCAAAAACCCGCACATCAACGCCATTACCGCGGTGAGATAATGAGCCAACAACCAAGACAATAAGCGACTAAACAGCATCAGTCCAAGTAGTCCGCCCACAGCGAAGCTACTTAACAAAGTGATATTAAACTCCGCAATAGCATCGATAAAGACCGGATACAGGCCTAGTAATACAAGAATGAATGAACCCGAAATGCCAGGAAGAATCATCGCGCAAAGCGCGATTGACCCAGCAAAAAACATTGTGGTGGGGTTGCCCTCCAAAACAGTCGAGGGCGCCACGGATATGCCATAAGCAATCAGCGCACCAACAATGAATAGAAGTTTATGGCTCATTTTCATCAGTGGTATTTGACGCAATAAAAAAATCACCGAACCAACAATTAATCCAGAAAAAAATGACCATAACGGCAATGGATGTTCAACGAGCAAGAATTGCATGAGGTTTGCCAGGGACAGAACACTGGTCAATATTCCAAGTAGTAGCACGACAAGAAAATTGCCATTGAGATACTGCCAAACCGCTTTTAGTCCATCATTTTTTAGTACTTTTAAAGCCGACAGATTGAATCCTCTGATGGTTTCAACCAACTCGGCATAAATACCGGTAATAAATGCGATCGTTCCACCAGAAACCCCAGGAACCACGTCGGCAGCACCCATCAGAAGGCCTTTGAGAAATAAAACCAGCTTATTCATACAAATGTCCCTACTGCTTGCCTTTATCGAGACAGTCCACCCAATAGGGGAACAAACTTTACCTGCTCTATCACTTGCTGTTCAAAATCATCTGATGCTGCCAGCCGCCGCACAACAGATAGCGACTGGGTGTGGCCGTCTCCAACAGGGATTACCAATATGCCATCAGGAGCCAGTTGGTGCAATAATCCTTGCGGTATGGACTGAGGTGCGGCCGTAGCTATTATGCCGTTGTAAGGTGCCTGCTCCGACCAACCAAAGGATCCATCCGATAAATTTGCCGATATATTACCTAAACCAAGGGTTCTAAAGCGCTTCTTCGCCTTGATTAGTAGAGGCTCAATGCGTTCTACAGTGTAAACTTGATCCACCAACTGAGACAGCACTGTCGCCTGATATCCAGACCCAGTGCCAATTTCCAATACTTTCTCTAATGGCCCGGCGGAAAGTAATATTTCGGTCATTTTCGCCACTATATAAGGTTGCGACAATGTCTGCGAAAAGCCTATGGGCAGAGCAGTGTCCTCGTAGGCTCTATGTGCCAGTGCCTCATCCAAGAAAATATGCCTAGGCGTCATTCGGATAACATCGAGAACCTGCCGGTTGGTAATACCCTGTTCCAATAACCGGTTAATCAGCCGTTCCCGGGTGCGTTGAGATGTCATCCCGATGCCGGCTAAATCCACTGAATTCACTCAAGTCTCCTATTTGATTAATAGCTAAAAGGTAAGGCATCACAAGCGCCGTCAATCCACAGCGCCATCAGGTGGTTAATATAACATAGCGTGAGGCTTGTGAGGACGCGATAGTTCAGCGATTTCACGCAATAGGGCAGTCGCATAACTCCCAACTGGGAGACGAAATTTTAATTGTAGTGTTGCCGGCGAAATCCATTGGCTGGCAAACTCCTCAGGGCGCATTAGTAGTGCTCTCCTCTGTTGCATCAATCCAGCGTGCTCGAGTGCATAGCACCAATCTTTCCAGTCTTGTGCCACTCTGTTTTCGATATCGGCCAATTCCCCAGTAGCAGGTGACCGACCTCGACCCCACAGCGGGCCGTCTGCCGTAGGTGAATTAACCAAAACATCTTTGTGATTTTCAATGCAATCTGCCAACACCAGATTAAACAACCAAGCTCGCGCCGCTGATAGAACTATTCCAGTGCCTCTGCGATTACCTTTTAACTGGTTTTTATCAATCAGCTCTTGAGCCCTTTTTAGATTTTCACCCCCATTACCAAATCGCTGCTCAGCGAAATAGTTAGGCACTCCCCATTGACGAATCGTATCTAAACGCGCCGCCACTACCTCGACGTCGACCTCTAGATGCCGCAACACAATCTGAAATCGATTGCCACGGTGCATCCCTCGGCGGGCTTTTCTATGATGGCGCCTAGCCAACAAAATCGTAAAATCTCTGTGCTCAAGGGCGCCCAACGGCAACTCTCGACCAGGCAGATGAAGGCTGTACCACTGGGTAGTGACTGCAAATCTATCTTTCAAACCACAATAGCCAACGTCATTGCGCGGAATTCCAGAAAGCTCTGCGAGCAATCCAGCCACCCAAGAAGTGTTTTGATCTCGCTTTAATATCTTCAACCAAAGATGTTCTCCCTGAAGAGAGAAATTATCATCGATCACTTCATCAACTATAAAATCTTCGGGTTGATAACGAAAAACAGCGGAATCAAGGGCTTCTCCGTGCCATTTGGGTAAAGCGCTACTATCAAATGAACGCACAACCTCAGTGCCTTGGTATTGAGAGGTCATCAACGACTAGAGGAAGTAATCAAAACCGTTGCATGACAGGCAATGCCCTCACCGCGTCCAGTGAAACCCAACATCTCCGAGGTGGTCGCTTTGACGTTAATCTGACCCACATCCGCATCCAATACCTCAGCAAGCGTCTGCCGCATATCATCGATATAAGGCGACATTTTAGGTTGTTGCGCGACAATGGTTAGATCGGCATTTCCAAGAACAAAACCTTTTTCTCGCATCATTGTCACAACAGACCGCAGAAGATCCAAACTATCACAGTTAAGGTACTGGGGATCTGTATCGGGAAAATGTTTGCCTATGTCACCTAAACCCAGAGCGCCCAACATTGCATCGATCAGTGCATGAGTGAGCACATCGCCGTCAGAGTGTGCTACAAAGCCATGATCAAAAGGTATGCTAACACCGCCAAGAATGAGAGCATCACCCACGCCAAAGGCATGAACATCATAACCCTGACCTATTCGCATAAGCTTTTCTCCTGACTGTTTAGAATGGCCTCAGCAATCAATAGATCTTCGGCTGAGGTAATTTTGATATTATCTGTCCTTCCATCGATAACAGATACAGTATGACCACCATATTCCATCGCTGAGGCCTCATCGGTGGGCTCTTCTCCCAGATCAAGCAGCGCACTCATTGCGTTGTGTAGCAACCCATAACGGAACATTTGTGGTGTCTGTGCTAACCGGTATGACGCGCGAGAAAGGGTCTCTTGTATACTCTGATCTGGGGTCACGCGCTTAAGGGTTTCACGCACAGGTGCCGCCAAAATACCGCCCACTGAGTTATGTTTCAACGCACTGATCAATTTATTGATATCAGAGACTGAAACACAGGGCCGCGCCATATCATGAACCAAAACCCAGTCCCTCGGATCCGCGACAGCTTGCAACTGCTGTAATCCATTTAATACCGAGTTAGCACGGCTTTTGCCGCCACTGACTAAATCAACTTTACTCGAATTTACCGCATCGACTGTTGCCCAGCGCTCAGATTGCGTGTCACAGGGGACTATGATTCGCTCTATGTTGTTCACCGAAAGCAGCCTATTCAGGGTGTGCTGAGCTACTGGTTCGCCGCGCAAGCGGTGAAATTGTTTTGGCACTACAGCGCCAAAACGAAGCCCACGACCCGCCGCTGGGACGATCATCCAATAACGCGGCTCAACCAACATCATGGTGTTTCGTCACCTTCCGCTGGCTGCTCAGTGTGGATAGGCTGATCATCTGTAACCAAGTAAAAAACTTCATCCTGTTTAATCAAGCCAAGGTTTTGCCTAGCTTTTTCCTCAATCGCATCAAGGTTAGTCTTTAAACTTTCCACATCTCTGGCGAGTATTTCATTGCGTTTTTGCAATCTCTCGTTCTCCAGCTGCTGTTCTCGCAACTGACGATCCAGTTCTGATTTGTGTGCCAGACTGCCTTCGCCGACCCATAAGCGGGCCTGAAGGCCAAGTAATAAAACCACTAAAACAACAATCAACCAACGCATGAGTGTATTTTACTCGCTTGCAGGTACAGAGCTATAGTTTAATCCTTACCTCCGAACTCCGCACGCCCACGATAGGGAGCGGCTTCGGTTCCTAATTCTGCCTCTATTCGCAACAATCTATTGTACTTAGCCACTCGGTCAGATCTGCAAAGAGAACCGGTTTTTATTTGCCCAGCGGCAGTGGCAACGGCGAGGTCGGCAATGGTGGTGTCTTCTGTTTCTCCAGATCGATGAGAAATCACCACAGTGTAGTTCGCAGCTTTTGCCATTGCGATGGCATCTAGGGTCTCAGAGAGGGTGCCGATTTGATTAAATTTAATCAAAATCGAGTTGCCCACGCCCATCTCAATACCGCGCGCCAGAATGCTGGTATTAGTAACAAATAAATCATCGCCAACCAGCTGTACTCGATCTCCAAGCTTTTCCGTCTGATATTTCCAGCCATCCCAATCAGATTCATCCAATCCATCCTCAATGGAAATAATGGGGAACTGGTCACACAATTCAGCAAGGAAGTCACTGAAACCCTCAGATGAGTAAACCTTTCCTTCTCCAGAAAGGTCGTAATGTCCATCGCGATAAAACTCCGATGCTGCACAATCCAGTGCCAAAGTCACGTCGGAGCCAAGCTTATAACCAGCTGCTTCCGTTGCTTCTTTAATAACGGCCAAAGCTTCCGCATTGGAGGACAAATTTGGCGCAAATCCGCCCTCATCACCCACGGCTGTATTCAGACCTTTTGACGATAACACTTTTTTCAGCGCATGAAATATCTCTGCACCCATCTGCAGGGCTTGAGAAAATGTTTTTGCGCCTATGGGTTGCACCATAAACTCTTGAATGTCGACATTATTATCAGCGTGCTCTCCCCCATTGATGATATTCATCATGGGCACAGGCATAGTGAAAACTCCAGGCGTTCCATTGAGCTCAGCAATATGCTGATAAAGTGGTATACCTTTATCTTGCGCAGCAGCTTTGGCCGCTGCCAAAGACACAGCAAGGACGGCGTTTGCCCCCAATGTCGCTTTATTTTCGGTGCCGTCAGCATCAATCATCCTCTGGTCTAACGTGCGTTGGTCTGCAACCTCTGTACCAATAAGAAGATCCTTAATCGTGGTATTTATATTGGCTACTGCCTTTAAAACACCTTTACCCAAATAGCGATTTTTATCTCCATCACGCAACTCAAGTGCTTCGCGAGAGCCTGTCGAGGCACCCGACGGCGCGCAGGCCGTCCCCACTGTGCCAGTCTCTAACACAACGTCAGCCTGCACAGTGGGGTTTCCCCTCGAGTCAAGCACCTCAAAGGCACGGATATCAGCAATAAGGGTCATAAAATTGTTTCTCCATTAATTAAATTGAACAGTGCGGTGGTTAATAAAAATCATCATAATGAAAACGTAACAAAAGTAGAGCACGTCTAGACGATTCTTAAGTCCGGTTGTGTTTTGATCAGATTATCAAACGCCTGCATCTGCGCCAAAAAAGGTTCCAACTTGTCCAGTGGTAATGCACTGGGCCCATCACACTTGGCATTGGCAGGATCTGGATGAGCCTCTAAAAACAATCCGGCAATGCCCACCGCAATACCCGCTCTGCCTAGTTCGGCCACCTGATGTCGACGGCCACCTGATGCCGCACCCATGGGGTCTCTGCACTGCAGGGCATGAGTCACATCAAAAATCAACGGAAGTCCTCCGCTGACCTCTTTCATGGTGCGAAAACCGAGCATATCCACTACTAAGTTATCATAGCCCATGCAGGTACCACGCTCACAAAGCAAGACGTTTTCATTGCCACACTCGCGAAACTTTTCGACAATGTTACCCATTTGTGCTGCGCTCAAAAATTGTGGCTTCTTCACATTGATAATGGCATTGGTTGCCGCCATGGCTTCCACCAGATCTGTCTGTCGTG
The DNA here is from genome assembly GCA_964230135.1 of Porticoccaceae bacterium. Classification (GTDB taxonomy): domain Bacteria; phylum Pseudomonadota; class Gammaproteobacteria; order Pseudomonadales; family Porticoccaceae; genus HTCC2207. The sequence goes on from CAXRFT010000050.1 coordinate 31,488, forward strand.
CCAGAAAAGCCGGTAGCTGAATAACATCACAGACATCGGCGACCGGTGATGCTTGTGCAACCTCGTGCACGTCAGTAATTAAAGGGACTTGAAAAGCGGCTTTTATCTCACTGAGAATTTTAAGTCCTTCGTCCAGCCCGGGACCTCTAAAAGAGTGGATGGATGACCGATTAGCTTTGTCAAAAGACGCTTTAAAAACGTAGGGAATGCCCAATTTCGTCGTCACTTCAACATAGGTCTCAGCAACCCGCATCGCCATATCTCGCGACTCGAGTACGTTCATTCCGCCAAATAGAACCATGGTCGACTGATTACTAACCTCAATATCTCCCACACAAATAGTTTTAGCCTGCATATTTTAACCCCTGCTGGCGAGTCTATCTTGCTTGAAAGTTGCAGCGGCACGGACAAAACTCTCAAACAATGGATGACCATCCCGCGGAGTAGAGGTAAATTCAGGATGGAATTGACTGGCAAAGAACCAGCGGTGTTTAGGTAATTCAATAGTCTCAACTAATGTTTTATCAAAAGACAAACCACCAATTACCAATCCGGCTTGCTTTAGTTCAGGAAGGTAATTGTTATTTACCTCAAAACGATGGCGATGTCGCTCGTTTATTTGCTCATTGCCATAAATACTGTGCGCCTTTGATCCGGGAACAAGATGGCAGATTTGTGATCCCAGGCGCATGGTGCCGCCAAGATCGGAATCGGCCGTTCGCAGTTCTTTATTACCCTCCTGATCAATCCATTCTTCGATTAAACCGACCACAGGATCATCTGTTTTATCGTCGAACTCCGTACTGTTTGCAGCCGTCATACCACAGACATTTCGAGCATACTCAATGACCGCAATTTGCATTCCAAGACAAATTCCCAAGTAGGGAATATCACTTTCTCGAGCCACTTTCACAGCACTTATTTTGCCCTCAATACCGCGAGAACCAAAACCTCCAGGGACCAAAATCGCATCTACATCAGCGATTAATTGGGCATCCTGCTCCAATTTTTCCGAATCAATATAGCGTATTCTCACTTTGGTTTTGTTATGTATACCGGCGTGAACAAGTGCCTCAGTGAGGGATTTATAGGCATCTAAAAGATCCATATATTTGCCCACCATAGCAATGGTCACCTGCTGATCAGAATTCAATTGGTTTTCCACCACAGCGTCCCACTGACTCAGATCAGCTTGCGGTTGGTCAAGATTGAATCTATCCAGAACAAACTGATCCAGACCCCATTCATGCAACATACGCGGGATCTTATAAACGGTGGGTGCGTCCATCACCGGGACAACCGCCCGCTCTTCCACATTGGTAAACAGGGAAATTTTCTTGCGTTGGTCTTCCTCAAGTTCAACTTCAGATCGGCATAATAAAACGTCTGGCTGCAAACCGAGAGAACGCATTTCTTTAACCGAGTGCTGGGTCGGCTTAGTTTTGGTCTCACCGGCTGTGGCAATGTAGGGAACCAAGGTGAGATGCAACAATAACGAGCGCTGAAAACCCAGTTCGCCACGCATTTGCCTAACCGCCTCAAGGAATGGCTGGGACTCGATATCACCAACGGTCCCACCAATTTCCACTACGGCAATGTCGTGATCACCGGCACCCACATGGATACGACGTTTTATCTCATCAGTGACATGAGGAATAACCTGCACGGTACCACCAAGAAAATCACCCCGCCGCTCACGGCGTAGGATCGTCTCATACACTTGTCCTGATGTGAAATTATTGTTTTGTGTCATTTTTGAGCGCAAAAAGCGTTCGTAATGACCCAAATCGAGATCAGTTTCAGCGCCATCTTCAGTGACAAAAACTTCACCGTGCTGATGCGGGCTCATCGTGCCGGGATCAACATTGAGGTAGGGGTCGAGTTTCAGCATGGTAACCTTTAGACCTCTGGCCTCTAAAACCGCGCCGAGAGAGGCGGCAGCGATGCCTTTACCGAGCGAAGAGACAACACCACCGGTTACAAAAATAAAATGCGTCATATGGACCCTGCACAGATCAGAATTAAATAGAAAGTATCCTATGGAGGGTCTTACTGCCAAGACTTAGGCTATCCCATCCTACTCAAGATGGTGTAATAGATTAACAGAAAGGGGCTAGTTATTCTACAGCGAGTTGCTTAGCCAGTTGATTTTAATTCCGTCTTCCTCTGCACCGACGGACCAGCCCTTACAGACCCACAAATCACCCACTGCGGCAAGACTATCGTCGACATAAATCAAGGGAATCCGGTGACGCCACCAAGGCTCCAGGCCACTTTCTTGCAGACACTTTTTTAGACTGTTGGAATGAACTCGTCCAGCCGGATGACATACCTCCCCACCTATTCGATAAGAAACGCTGATCTGTTGGCCAGACAGCACACGAAATCCATCACCGGTGACCCGGGACAGCGTTAGACCCATATCAGAAGCTGACCAACTGAGTGTTTGATCAGACCAGATCACCTGTGTGCGCTGAGATGCGGGACTGGAGGCAAGTTCATTAGAATCAAGGATATAAAGTCTCTGCCTGTACCGACGAAATTCGATATCCTTACACTGCACTTTAGGAGTAGCATCCGCTCGCGCGTCGATAACCGATCTAAAAACTTGGTCAACAATTTTCCCATTCAATGCAGACCTGTTATATCGTTGTGGCCAGTGACGCAACACATTTCGCTGTCTTGCTACTGAGAGTAACTTTAGCGACGACAGACAGAGGGACGCCCCAGCTCGCTCCTCGCGTAGCTTCAACACATTCATATCCTGTGCAGCCATCTCTCTGCACAGCTCATCAGTTTCTTGACTGATTTGCGCGATATTATTCAGTCGCTTCAGATAATCGGGCCAGCGTTTGGCTAATGCAGGAACCACCTGATGACGCAAGAAGTTTCTGTCGTAGTGCTCCTCCTGATTGGTTTCGTCTTCAACAAAATCCAGCTTATGCTTATGAGCATAGCCCGTTAGATTCTGTTTCGGCCAGCACAGCAGCGGCCGATAGAGCTTGCCAAGTCCGATCGAACGCTGTGTCGGTATGCCAGCGAGCCCACGCGGGCCAGAACCGCGCATTAAACGGTAGAGAACTGTCTCCGCCTGATCATTTTGATGATGACCAAGTAGCAGAATACCGCCTTCTACTAAGAGACGTTCAAAAACCTGGTAACGTAGATTCCGCGCAGCCTCCTCCAAGCCACCACCTGCTGATATCACCTTAACCATTTCGCCATGGTAGGCAACCCCAAGCACTTTGCATTGCCTTTGGGCATGCTCTTGCCACTGATCAGCCTGAGATGATAGACCATGGTTTATATGAACGGCGGTGATCCGCTCAGCAGCCACTACCTCGGTCAACAAATTCAGTAGAACGGTGGAATCAAGTCCGCCGCTGAAACCGACTAAAATTTGTTTCGCACATTGCAATTCATTAATGAATCCATCGAACACTTGAGTGGCCGAAATTGTTCGACTAGTCATGGGAACTTGTGTCAATCGTGCTATGTTGACCCAATTTTTTAAAATCCTGTGATGTCAACAAGGTACAGTTTTCCGACAAAGGATCAAACGTAATGACAATAGTTTTTGCCTTTAGCTGTGACATCACTTCACGTATTTTTCCCTCGAGGCTAACCTCATGCAACCCATAATCAGTACCCTCACGCAAAATGAATTCCTCAACCACACCTCGCAGAGCATCCTTGCTCAACTGATCTGGAGGAATCAGGATCATGTTGGTTTTCGAAAACGCAAGGTCATTCGATCACTCTCTCCTATGGCCAGA
>CAXRFT010000051.1:0-13110 GCA_964230135.1 Porticoccaceae bacterium
AACAGCCATACCTAAACGATTTACAATTCCTATGAGGGAGATATGGGAGTTGCAAATACAATTGCCTCGCCGCGGCGGGAATCGCGCTAAGCGGCTGTCTGAACACCCCAGATTTCGTGCAGCCTACGACTTTGTTTTACTCCGAGAACAGGCCGGAGAAGAGTTAAATCAACTGGGCGATTGGTGGACTAAGTACCAATCGGTTGATGACGAGCAGCGCCTCGCTATGATTAACGCCTTACCTAGACATCCTACGGGTAAGCGCAGACGTAATCGACGCCGAGGCCCGAAAAAATCATGACGCCGGTTTACATAGGTCTTGGAAGCAATCTCAGCGGATCTAAACAGCACCCGTCACAGCATCTGGAGAGCGCTCTTAAAACCATCAATAAAAGCTCTAAAATCGATAATCTGAGCTACTCATCTTTTTATCGCAGTAGACCTATTGGACCTCAAGATCAACCAGACTATATCAACGCAGTAGCGACCTTTAAAACCTCCTTATCGCCAATACAGCTACTCGACTACTTACAAGATATAGAGACCAGCCATGGACGGGTTCGAACTGAACGCTGGGGAGCGAGAACTCTCGATTTAGATATTCTGTTTTACGGCAATCTTACGATTGATTCGGATCGTCTCACTGTCCCGCACCCAAGACTGGGTGAAAGGGCCTTTGTGTTAGCTCCGCTCTTAGAAATTAGCCCGAACTTCCGTCTTGAAAATGGAATATCTGGCGCAGACCTGTTGGCAAATTGTGGTGATCAGGGTATCGTTAAGCTGAAGCAAAAACACCTAAAGGCCAGAGAGTAAAGTTGATTGACAATCTAATTGAAGCACTCAACCTAAAAGATGCCAAATTCCAGCTACCGGCCTATATTGCCGTGGAAGGCCCCATTGGGGTAGGCAAAACCACATTAGCAAAACGCCTCGCCAGCACCTTCAACTACGACATTTTACTGGAAGAACCAGAAACCAATCCGTTCCTGGAGAGATTCTATCGTGACAAACGTGGTCACGCCCTGCCAGTGCAGTTGCATTTTTTGTTTCAACGAATGCAAAAACTTCAATCGCTGCGTCAAGGAGACATTTTTCAGCAAGTCCGCATCTCGGATTTTCTTATTGACAAGGATCCGTTGTTTGCAAGAGTCACCCTGGAAGACGATGAATACCAACTCTATCAAACCGTGTACGACAGCGTTATTACTGATCTGCCAAAACCCGATTTAGTGATTTATTTACAAGCCCCAACCGCCACACTGTATGAGAGATTACAGCGACGTGGAAACGCTATAGAAAAACCGGTGGAAGAGTCCTATCTTCAACAGCTCAATGATGCCTACACACAGTTTTTTTATCACTATAATGATACTCCCTTGTTGATTGTCAACACGTCAATCATCAATCTCGCTGACAATGATGATCAGCGAGACTACCAAAATCTGTTACGCTTCATCGTGCAGACACAATCAGGACGACACTATTACAACCCACATCCCATGGGTAAGCTAGAAGCCACCTCATCGGCAGGCTTCTGAGCTTGTATAATACCAGTACTAAACAACGTTGAGGTTATTCACAGTCAATGAAAACAATTTCCATAAATGCTCTCGCCGCGATGAAGAGAAATGGCGAAAAATTTGCGGCCATCACCGCCTATGATTTCACGTTTTCACGCCTGATTGAAAGTGCGGGAATTGAGGTATCTCTGGTGGGTGACTCCCTGGGTAATGTGATACAGGGTCACGATAGCACCATACCTGTCACCGTTGATGAGATGGCCTACCACACAGCAGCAGTCAAGCGCGGCAATAACCGTTCCCTATTAGTAACTGACATGCCTTTTATGTCCTACTCCACTGAGACAACTGCACTGGATAATGCCAAGATCATGATGCAGGCAGGTGCACAAATGGTAAAACTGGAGGGTGGCGAGTGGCTTGCGGAAACAATCTATCTTCTCAGTCAAAGAGGTATACCCGTCTGTGGTCATGTCGGTTTAACGCCACAGTCAGTGCACAAATTGGGTGGCTTCAAAGTACAGGGGCGAGCAGAAGACGCTGCCGATGAAATGGTGCGAGAGGCACTAGTAATACAGGAAGCCGGCGCTGATTTAATTGTAGTGGAGTGTGTCCCAACTGATCTTGGTGCCAGATTAAGCTCTACTCTGGATATCCCCGTCATCGGTATAGGTGCTGGACCCAACACTGACGGACAGGTGTTAGTATTGCATGACATGTTGGGAATATCTCAAAAGCTACCTAAATTTAGCAAAAACTTTTTAACTCACAACGACACAATTCAAGAGGCTATCGCCTGTTATGGCGAAGAAGTCAGACAGGGTATCTTCCCAGATGAACAGCATTGTTTTAAATAAGGCACATGAAACAAGACATCTCAAGTGAGACAGCCTCAACCCCGAGCTTTAACGATACTATTATCCATTCAGGAGTTTTGTTATGACCAAAACCATCTATGACTTTTCCCTTCCCACCAGTACTCAGGAAGAAAAATCACTAGCCGACTACAGAGGTAAGGTCTTACTGATCGTCAATACGGCGAGCCAATGCGGATTCACTCCTCAGTACGAGGGCCTTCAAGCGCTGCATCACAAATACCATGGGGATGGGCTGGTCATTGTTGCTGTTCCCTGTAATCAATTCGGTGCCCAAGAACCCGGAAGTAACGAGACAATTCAGGAATTTTGTCAACTAAACTATGGCTTGAGCTTTCCGGTCATGGGTAAGATCGATGTCAATGGTGTTGATCAGCACCCTCTCTACAAGTATTTAACCACTCAAGCTAAAGGTCTCATCACCGACAGCATAAAGTGGAATTTCACTAAGTTTTTGGTGAACAAAGAGGGGGCTGTGGTTGAGCGGTTCGCGCCCATCACCAAGCCTGACGCGATTGAGAAGCACATTGAGAAGCTATTGTAGATTACTTATCTGACCGAAGTTCGTCGAAGTAGCGTCTGGCGGCCTGATTAACTTTTGGCGACAGATACAGCGCCGATATCATCGTTGGGATTGCCATAGTGGCGTAGGTCCCTAGAATCAGACCATTGACAATATCCATAGAGACAACAGCACCAACAAGAAGCAGAGCCAGGTAAACGGGCGTATAATAGTGCTGTCGCTGGTGTCCAAGCAAAAAGCCGGTGCACTTAGCGCCATAAAACCACATAGTGACCATGGTGCTGAAACTGAGTAGTCCCACCATGATCAGTAATAGATATATACCTGTATTTGGGAACACCTGCTCAATGGCTCTGGCGGTAAGCGTGACCCCCTCCACTCCTTCGGCGGTTTGCCATACACCTGTCAACAGGATAATAAGCGCCGTGCACGTGCAGACAATCAAGGTATCCACCACCGGCCCCACCATAGCTACAATACCTTCTCTGATGGGTTGTTGAGTTTTGGCGGCTCCGTGGGCCATTGACTCTGTGCCTATACCAGCCTCGTTAGAAAAAGCACCACGGCGAACACCTATCAATATAACCGAGCCAATGGAGCCTCCAGCCACTGCTTGACCGGTGAAGGCATCGGTGACTATCAGCCACAGTGTTGCGGGAATTTCAGCGGCAAAAGTAATTAAAACCGTGATCGTCATATATAAATATAAAAGCACCATCCCCGGCACCAATCTCACCGTGATACTGCCAATTCGCTCAATTCGTCCAATGATTACCGCGCCCACCAACATCGCGACGATGGAACTTGACAGCAGATCAAAGGTAAAATGATCGTCTGCAGTGGCCATGCCCGCCGGAATCGCCACCACATCGCGGAGTAACTGAATGAACTGATTGGCCTGAAATAAAGGTAATGCACCGATGGTGCAGGCCACAGCGAACAGCACAGCCAGCGGATACCAGCGTTTCCCCATTCCCTCGGTGATCACATACATGGGGCCACCATGGAGTGTGCCATCTGCATCTCTGCCCCTGAACATCACCGCTAAGGACGCCGTATAAAATTTCGTAGACACCCCGACGATAGCGGTTACCCACATCCAAAATACTGCACCCGGCCCACCCATGCTGATAGCGATGGCAACACCAGCGATATTACCTAATCCAAGAGTTCCTGACAGTGCCGTGGAGAGTGCCTGAGCATGAGGAATGTGACCGGGATCATTGGGATTGCTGAGCTTGCCTCGCAATAGATCGATGGCATGACCAAAATAGCGGTAGGGCTGAAATCGGGAGTAGAGCATGAAATACAGTCCACCACCCACCAGTAGAACCACCAGCGGTGTGCTCCACATGGCGTCTGCCCAGGCGTTAAGGAGGTTTTCGATGGACTGCAGGGTTGGCATGGTATGGAGAAAGTCCTTAACCAGGTTGAGACCGCGTGGTGAACGTTTACTCTGGCTTAACGTAAAGAACCAAACTGTGACCTACCACTTTGTAGCCATTATCTTTGGCAATTTGTTCTTGCAACGCCTGAATCTCGGCACTCTGGAATTCCACCACCTTACCAGTTTCAGTGCAAACCATGTGGTCATGGCCATCACCGCGATCTAGTTCATAGACCGCCGGACCATTGTCAAAGCTGTGCCTTGTGATGAGACCGGCAGCCTCAAACTGGGTGAGAACTCGATATACCGTGGCTATACCGACGTCCTCTTGAGCATCGCGCAAGGCCTGATAGATATCTTCAGCGGTCATGTGCCACTCTGGCGTACTCTCCAAGATCTGTAATATCTTGATGCGCGGCAATGTCACCTTGAGACCCGCTTTTTTGAGTTCCTGATCCTTCTGAATCATGCTTAACACTTCTCTATTTTTTACAATAGCGTTATTATCCACCAACTATAGTCTAACTGGAACCCCACCATGAGAATATTTGCACCAAGCCTTCTGTTTTCTATCTTATTAATGTCAGGATGCACTTGGCTAGAATTTCCTGGAGTACATAAAATTGGGATTCAGCAGGGCAATATTATCAAACAAGAAATGGTCGATAAACTGGAGGCAGGCATGTCCAAAAGCCAGGTGCAGTTCGTTATGGGGACGCCTTTAATTGTTGATTCATTTAACCAAACACGATGGGACTATATATACAAGTACCTGTCACCAACAGGCGTGGAAACAGAAGAGCAAGTGACCATCTTTTTTGATGACAAAGGCCTTCTCAAAGACGTAATCGGCGATTACATTCCGGCCAACTTAAACAAGTAATCTAACCTAAAAATGATAGCTCAAGGAGAGAAACATGCCATCGGAACAGGCTTCTGCATCTGACCTACCTTTAAACCCGATCTCCGAATACCATCGCCTAACCAATATTGACATCATCCGCGGCGTCGCCGTTCTGGGGATACTATTACTTAATATTCAATCCTTTTCGATGATCATTGCAGCCTATCAAAACCCCCTTGCCTATGGCGATTTTACCGGCGGCAATCAGACTGTTTACTATTTTACCCATCTATTTGCCGATCAAAAATTCATGACCATTTTTGCCACACTGTTTGGCACCGGCATCGCCTTGATGGCGCTAAGACAGGATAAAAAAGGGGGCTCTGCACGAGGGCTGCACTACCGACGTATGGCAATACTCGCCATCATTGGCTTAATCCACCTGTACTTTTTTTGGTATGGCGACGTCCTGTTTTTCTACGCCATCGTGGGAATGCTGGCATTTACAGTAAGGAATAAAACCCCAAGGTTTTTGCTAATTTCCGCGTTTTTCTTGTTGCTGATCAATGCGCTCGTAATATATTTACCAGGCTTCGCTCTGCCCTACATGAGCGATGCCGACGTACACGAAATGATGATGGAATGGCGACCCACCGAAGACCTTATTAATGCCGAAATTAACGCCTTCCAACTCGGCTGGCTGGAGCAGATGAATCATCGTATCAAGACGGGCTCAGACATGCTGCTAAACTTAGCGTTCTATTCATTCAGGGTGCTAGGTTTGATGATGGTCGGCATGGCACTGTACAAAGTGGATTATTTTGGTGCTCGTTTCAGCAACAGGTCCCTAATAATCCAAGCCATTCTGTGCTTCTTTGTTGGATGTTCAATAATCCTGACGCGTTTGAATTTCAACCTCGAACAAGGCTTTCCCCTTGAATCCATATTACCGCAGGAAAATTACTGGGGTAGCCTGTTGTTAGCCTATGCCTATATGTGCTCCTTGGTTCTTCTCTGCCGAACAGGGTTGTTAGTCCGGTTCAAAAAATCCATGGCAAATGTTGGCAAATTGGCGCTGACTAATTATTTAGGTCAGACCTTACTGTGCACTTTTATTTTTCATGGTTGGGGCTTGGGAAAATTTGGCACATTTGATAGAACCGAGCAATTGCTCACCGTTTTAGCGATTTGGGCTATACAAATAATATTTTCAAACATCTGGGTAAAACATTTTCAATACGGTCCGTTTGAATGGTTGTGGCGATCCATGACTTATGGCAAAAAACAACCGATGTTGCGCCACTAACATGGCTGTTATTGAGTTTTATTGCGCGCCGCCTGACGGGCTCTACGACGCCTGATCTCCATGGGATCCAAAAGTAGCGGACGGTAAATCTCTACCCGATCGAGATGTGCCAATTCATAAGAATGAGGGTCTGGCAGACCTTTGGTACCCAACACTTGAGAGAAAACACCGACTTTACTGACATCCAAACCTGGGTATGTTTGCATCAGGCCGGACAGCTCCACGGCTTTCATCGCGGTGGTGTTCTCAGGCACCCTAAGACGCCGTAAGAACTGCTTCTCAGGTAGCGCATAAGCCACTTCGACGTCAATCATAGCAACGGCATCAGACATTGGTCTTCCCGTAAACCGAGTCAGCTCGCTGACAGAGGGCGTCAACCAGGTTGTTGGCCACCCCTGAAAACAAATTAGATGCGGCAAAACCCAAGGCCTTGCTACTAAAATCAAAAGCGAGATCCAGCTCCACTTTACAGGCGGTATCGGAGAGAAAAGTAAAGCGCCAATCACCGCGAAATGTCCTAAAGGGTCCCTCCTCTAAAGTCATTTGGATGTGTTCAGGAGATTTGAGGTGATTGCGCGTCAACAAACTCATATTGATGCCCGCTTTCTTTAAATCCAATCTCGCCAGCATAGTTACATCAGTATGTTCAAAAACCTCGACACTGTGACAGCCATCCATAAAATGTGGGTAATTGGATACATCGTTAACCAAGTCATACATCTGTTGATCTGAGTACATTACCAGAGCTGAACGTTGAACCCTATTCACTGCATCATCCGCTTAGACAAAGAACTTATCGAATACACCCATAACAAATACCAGACCGATAGCCAGAGGTGCTACATAACGGATGGTAAATTGCCAGAGTTTCATCACCTGATCAGAAGTGCCTTGCATTTCAACATCGACAATCTCCCGTTTGATCCTATAGCCGACAAACAGCGTTATCAGCAGACCTGCTACCGGCAACATAATATTTGCGGTTAAGAAATCGAGAAAATCAAAATAGGTGAAACCGACAAACTTATATTCTGACCAGAGATTAAACGACAACACACTGCCAAGACCCAGCAACCAGGTAATCACCGCGATCACTATATTGGCTTTAGCTCGGGTGATAGCCTTGGCCTCCATCAACCATGCAACGCAGGGCTCTAACAATGAAATGGCTGAGCTCCATGCGGCAATAGACACCAGCACGAAGAACACGGCGCCTATGAGCAGACCGCCAGGCATACTACCAAAGGCAACTGGAAGGCTAATAAACATCAAACCTGGTCCGGCGCTGGGTTCAATACCGGGGGTAGCAAAAACAATGGAGAAAATAATCAGCCCAGAAATAATGGCTACTGCACTGTCAAAAAACGCCACGATGAGGATTGTCTTACCTATATTGGCGTCCTGAGGCATGTAAGCACCGTAGGCCATAATGGCACCCATACCAATGCTCAGGGTGAAAAACGCTTGTCCCATAGCCTCCAACACACCCCTCCAACTGAGGGCAGCCAAATCAAAACTGAACAGGAATTGCATCGCAGCATCGAAATTTCCCTTAAAAAAAGCGAAACCCAGTAGCATGAGCAACATCAGAAATAACAGTGGCATCAGCGTTTCCACAGCCATACCCAAGCCCTTCTTGACACCACCGATCACCACACCCACACAGAGCAATAAAAACAAGGTCTGCCAACCTATGAGTCGCATTGGGTCTGATAATAAATTTTCAAAAGCAGCGCTGGCCGCTGTGCCATCAATGCCTTGTAGATCACCGGAAGACATTAACAATATATAATCCAGAGCCCAGCCGGCAATCACCGCGTAGAAAGAAAGAATCAATAAACCAGCCAAGACACCGAGCCAGCCAACACTGCGCCAACGAGGGCTCGCACCGCTCTGAGACACCACTTCATTCATCGAGTTGATCGGGCTCTGCCGCCCATTGCGCCCAATAAGCACCTCGGCCATCATCACCGGAACACCAATCAGGAGAATACAACCCAAGTAAATCAGGACAAAGGCCCCACCCCCATTGCTGCCAGCGACGTAGGGAAATTTCCACATATTTCCCAGACCCACGGCGGAACCGGTTGCCGCCATGATAAATGTCCATCTGCTGGCCCAGGTGCCATGCATCCCTTTTTGTTGTAACGCCATAAGATTATCTCCTTGAAACTTACGTCCGATTGTACCTATTCCACAGGCCTGTGCCTAATAAATACAATGGCTATTTTGTCTGTGTATTAACCTCGTGCAAGGCTATCAGAAAACCCAAGGTCAACGTATACTTGCAACATGTCAAAAAAGAAGCCAAAACAGTCCTCCAGTACCATCGCGCTGAACAAAAAAGTTAAGCATGATTATTTTATCGAAGAAAAATTCGAGGCTGGACTGGTGCTGCTGGGTTGGGAAGTTAAAAGCTTGCGCGAGAGTAAAGTGAATCTCACCGATACCTACGTCCATGTCAGAGATGGCGAGGCCTGGCTTATCGGCACCAACATCACACCACTCATCTCGGCTTCAACTCACTATGTCACAGACCCCAAAAGAACAAGAAAGCTATTACTCAATAGCCGTGAATTACAAAAACTGGAACAGGGCGTAACGCAAAAAGGGCACACTGCGGTATGCACTGCGCTGTATTGGAAAAAGCACTTAATCAAATGTGAAATTGCGCTGGCCAAGGGCAAGGCAACCTACGATAAGCGCATGGACGACAAAGAGCGCGACTGGAATCGGCAAAAACAACGATTGATGCGGCACAACTAAACTAGCTGTCCTCAGCAGGTGCCTCTAGCATGGTGTCCGTGACTATCGGTCTGTCTTCCTCAATACGTTTTCCCGCTCCTAACATAACCCCGATCCATCGGGTCTCTGGCTGATTTTCCAAGGCAATTTTTACCATAATAGTCAGAGGTATGGATAGCAACATGCCCACAGGGCCTAACACCCACCCCCACAACACCAAAGAGATAAACACAACAAGAGGCGACAGATTGAGACCGCGGCCCATCCAGCGCGGCTCCACCACGTTGCCCATGACCAAATTGACCACCACAAATCCCGCCAGCGTCAGCCCGGCATGAAACAAACCCAGTTGCACCAGTGCCAGCAACACAGCAGGGACGGCGGCAATGAAGGATCCCACAGTGGGGATAAAGTTAAGTAAAAAAGCAATCAGGCCCCAGAGCACGGCGTAGTCGATACCCAACACCGACAGCCAAAGAAAAATTACCATGCCAGTGAGCAAGCTGATTGAAGCCTTTATTGCCAAGTAGCTGTTGACGCTCTGGGCAAAGGTATCCATCCACTGCTGAGATCCATCACCCCCTCGCGCGCTGCGAAGTTTATCGCCAAAGCTTACATTCTCAGCGAGGATGAAAATCACCGTCAATAGGATCATAAAAGCATTGGTCATCACATTGCCAAAGGATGCCAGAGTGCTGCCCACAACACCCATGATGGCCCCCGGATCGAAGCTATCGCCCCACTGTGCAGTATCAATGGCAATCCCTCTTTCCATCAACCATTGCTGAACCATGCCACCCAGTACAGATAACTTGGCTGAGTACAAGGGAATATCCTGTCGAAAGCTGTCCACCGACGTGCCGATTACAGCACCCAGTATCAAGCCGATAGCGAGGATAAAGACAATGACCAAAAAGATGGCTATCCCATTGGGTATGGAAAATCCCTTCAACCATGTGAGCAGGGGCGACACAATCATGGCGATGAACACCGCCAACAAAAAAGGAACGAGGAAGGGAGCGGCCATCTTCATACCCGCAACCACAATGACAAAAGCCGCTGTGACTACCAAAAAATTAGAGAAGGGTGATGTTTTTTCACTCATGGGTTTCCCTGTAACTGAACAGTTTTAGACGGTTGGGTACCATCTTAACCCCTAGACAACAGCGACGCTACCAGAAGCTATGGCGTTATCCGATTCATTCCAAATCAGTATTCAAATGGACCTCTGATGACTGCCTCTGATAACTGACTGTTGTCAACCAAATTAAAAGTTTTCAGGAATCTTGCCTTTAAAGCCACTGTAGAAAATTTTAATTGTTTCAATATCCCTTTGATTGTCACCGGTAGGTTGAAAAATATCGCCAATCAAAAAACGTCGTTGCTCAAAATCCAATGCCACCATGACAATGGAACAATCGGTCAGCTCAGCTATGCGCAGAAAGCCTGACTTCCACTGAGTCACCTTGGCCCTTGTGCCCTCAGGCGCCAAGCCTATGGCCACACCATTTTCACGATTGGAAATATCCACCACATGCTCTACTAACTGCCGAGGATTGCCTCGATCGATGGGAATCCCACCCAACCAGTCCATAAACCATTTAACACCTGGTTTGAAAACCGTATGTTTTCCCAGCCAGCGGATGCGCAAGTTAAGACCTAATATGGCGGCCATGGCAAAGACAAAATCCCAGTTCGATGTGTGGGGCGCAGCAATAATCAGCAACCGCTTTACATTGGGAATCTCACCCTCCACTCGCCAACCAAACAAACGCAAGACCGAGCGCCCAAACCAACAACTCAATCGATTTCTATTGGCGCGCAGGTGCAATGGTACTTGATCTTCGCTAACAACTGGCCTCAATGGATGCATACCTTTTCTGTTCGATTCATTACACAATAGATGCTTTATTTGATAAAAAGTGAATATTCACTTTTCCTAAAAGCCTTATCAAATCTAAAATTGATCCGGAAACTTCCCCTGAAATTGCTGGTAGTACTGCTTAATATTGATCAAATCCGCCTCATTGTCTCCGGTGGGATGAAACAATTCGCCAATTTGGATAATCTTGTTGGGGAAATGCAATCCGATCATCAAGATAGGACAATCTAAGGATTTAGCTAATCGCAAAAACCCAGTCTTCCAGCGCGCTACTTTTTGTCTTGTTCCCTCTGGGGTCAGCGCGATAATAACCCCATCTTCCTGCTCTGATAATGCAGCCACATTATCCACAATCAACTTGGGATTATTTCTATCCGTTGGAATTCCCCCAAGCCATTTCATAAACCATCGAGCACCGGGCTTAAAAATAGTGTGCTTGGCCATCCAGCGTATTCTGATATTTGAGCCAAGAATGGTGGCCATGGCCAAGACAAAGTCCCAATTGGAAGTATGAGGCGCACCGATAACGATATAGCGTTTGAGGTTTGGAAAAATTCCCTCAACCTTCCAACCCATTAGCCCGAGCAGGGTGCGACCCAACCAGCGCGATACAATGCTTCGACTACCTCTTAGATGCTCAGGCACCTGGTCTTGGGAGACCGCAACGGATCGCTCACTCATGCTAACCCTCTCATTTATGGATTATTATTGTTAGTGCTCGCGGGTAGCACGAAAAACGATGTCTGGATAACGCTCTTCCGACAGACTTAAATTTACGCGAGTTGGCGCTAAATAGGTTAAATGGCCACCACCATCGATGGAGAGATTATCCTCAGCCTTGGTTTTAAACTTCTCCAACGCCTTGGCGTCCTCTGAGTCTACCCAACGCGCGGTGTGCACATTGACTGGCTCATAAATAGCATCGACCCCATATTCCTCCTTGAGTCGGTAGGCTACCACATCAAACTGCAATTGCCCCACTGCACCCACCACCACATCATTGTTGCGGAAGGGGAAGAATACCTGAGTACTGCCTTCTTCAGATAGCTGGCGAATACCATTTTGTAATTGCTTGGCTTTAAGCGGATCTTTTAAGCGAATTCTCTTGAACAATTCGGGGGCAAAATGGGGAATACCGCTAAACTTCAGGCTCTCGCCCTCGGTAAAGGTATCACCAATCTGTATCGAGCCATGATTGTGTAACCCAATAATATCTCCAGCGACCGCCTCCTCCACTGAAATGCGCTCGCCAGCTTTAAAGCTAAAAGCATCAGCTATTCGCATATCCTTGCCTGTGCGGGCGTGCTTCATTTTCATTCCCTTGACGTACTTGCCTGAGCAGATGCGCAAAAAAGCAATTCGATCGCGGTGCTTGGGATCCATATTGGCCTGAATTTTAAACACGAAGCCACTGAATTTCTCCTCATCAGCAACCACCTCACGCTGCAGCGTTGGCCGTGGTTGTGGCGCGGGCGCCCAACGCACAAAATCATCAAGCAATTCACGAACGCCAAAGTTACCCAGTGCAGTGCCGAAAAATACAGGCGCCAACTTGCCGGACAAAAATTCATCCATATCAAACAGATTGGTGGCACCTTTTACCAGTTCAAGCTCTTCCAACACATCCTCTGCATAATCGCCCAGGGCTTCAAGGGCCTCCGGTGACTCCAACCCCTGCACCTGAATGTCATCCATCAAGGTGTGCCCCTTACCCTGGACATAGACATGGATAGTGTCGGTGTAAAAATTGTACACACCGCGAAACTCACGACCCATTCCGATGGGCCAATTGATAGGTGCCGCCTTGATCTTGAGTACACTTTCAATCTCATCGAGCAGTTCGATGGGGTCGCGAATATCCCGGTCCATCTTGTTAACAAATGTCAGAATAGGTGTATCGCGCAGACGGCACACATCCATCAGCTTGATGGTGCGCTCCTCCACGCCTTTGGCGCCATCGATCACCATCAGTGACGAATCCACTGCGGTCAACGTGCGGTAGGTGTCCTCGGAGAAATCCTCGTGGCC
>CAXRFT010000052.1:0-57533 GCA_964230135.1 Porticoccaceae bacterium
GTTCTCACCTGAACAGAATTCGCAAGGCGTTCCAAACCCCTCTTAATCCTGCATAGGATTTTTCAAGGGACTCCACACAGGAGTCCCTTTTTTTTGTCTACCAGAGAAATTGATTTAATATCGCATATCATTTTTGCATAAAGATAATTCATTTAATGCATTTGAATTATATCTTTAGCGAGCTTATAGTACCCAGATCTGAGCAATACCGCGCAGATGAAGGATAGGACTAAAGAAATGACACTCGTATATGTTTTACTTGGCTTTGTTGGGCTAACGGGTGCTGCTATTGCGAAAGACGAATTTAGCAAAATTGGAGCATCTCCCAAAGAGGCCTCTAACAAAGGTTAATACTAGCTAGGCTTGTTACCAAAATGACAAGCCTAGAAATCTTGTACACCAAAAACTTACACCGATAAAGATATCAAGGGATCCAAAAAAGGATCTTTTTTTTGCCCTTACAAATCTGAAAAATCTCCAAAAAACCATAAAAAAACGCAATAAAATCACACTAACGCCAAATAAAAGGGTACTATTTCACAGGTCAATAGTGAACTAATTGTCAATATTTTGATAATTAATAATTTTTCTACGGAAATTCGTATGACAAGCGTAAAAAAATTTGAAAAAGACAGTATCGGCAAGTTTTTGTCTCATTGTCATAGACGACGTTATCCTGCAAAAAGCACCATCATTTATGCGGGTGACAAAGCTGATGTGCTCTACTATATAGTGAAAGGATCCGTTAGTGTTCTTGTGGAGGGAGAGTCAGATCAGAAAGAGATGATTATCGCATACCTCAATGCAGGTGAGTTTTTTGGCGAAATGGGGCTGTTTGAGGAAGGTGTCCGCAGCGCTTGGATAAGAGCAAAAACCGACTGTGAAATTAGCGAGATTACCTACTCAAAGTTTACTGCTCTGTACAATGATAACCCCGAATTTTTGTTTGCAATCACCCGTCAAATGGCGTCTAGACTGCGAGAGACCACGCAAAAAGCAAGTGATTTAGCCTTTTTAGATGTCACCGGGCGCGTAGCCAGTGCTTTGATAGAGTTAGCCAAACAGCCCGACGCCATGAGTCATCCCGATGGAATGCAAATAAAAATTACCCGCCAAGAAATCGGTCGCATTGTAGTTTGTTCTCGCGAGATGGTCGGTCGAGTATTAAAGGATCTTGAAAGTCGGGGGCTCATTTCAGTATCAGGAAAAACAATTGTCGTTTACGGCACGCGCTAATCTCAAAAAAATAGCTCTTTGAGTTTTTGACCGGGATCTGCGCTGCGCATGAAAGCTTCGCCCACCAAAAATCCGTGTACCTGCTTTTCTCTCATAGAGCTCACGTCTGCGCTTGTGGCTATGCCACTTTCAGTAACTACCATGATTTCTTTTGGGATATCATCCAATAATTGAAAAGTATTGTCTAAAGACACTTCAAAACTGTGTAAATTACGGTTGTTGATACCAATTAAAGAATTGCCTAGCACAAGGGCACGATCTAATTCCTCTTTATCATGAACTTCAATCAACACGTCCATTCCAAGCGAAACAGCCAAACCATGTAATTTCAACAGATCAGATTGCGCCAAGGCCGAAACAATAAGGAGGACACAATCCGCACCCATCGCTCGGGCAGCATAAACTTGATACTCATCGATGATAAAGTCTTTTCTGATGACTGGTAGATCACAGGCACTCCTCGCATCCATCAGATAAGCATCAGATCCCTGGAAAAAGTCCACATCTGTCAATACAGAGAGACAACAAGCTCCACCAGCTTCATAGCTCCGAGCAATTGCACTGGGATTAAAATTTTCACACAATAGGCCTTTGCTTGGGGACGCCCTTTTAATCTCTGCGATAACTGCCGCCTGTCCGCTATCTATTCTATTGGCGATTGCTTTAGTAAACCCCCGAGGGGTAGAAGCTGACTCAATCTGATTAACAATACTGCTCAGTGGTTTAACTGCCGACTGCTCATTGACTTCTTGCTGCTTTCGAGCCAGGATCTTCCTCAAAATAGTTGGTATTTCCGCTGCCATTGCTCGGTGCCCCCTAGTCTAAAGACGCCAATTGGCTGGTCACTTCCACCAACTGTTGCATTTTTGACAGAGCCGCGCCACTCTGAATAGCGTTCTTCGCCAAACTGACGCCTTCCGAAATAGACTCCGAAACACCGGCCACATAGAGCGCAGCGCCAGCATTAATGGCAATGAGATCGGCGGCCTTTTGTTGTTTGCCACTCAATGCAGTTCGAATGAGCGCCAGCGATTGCTCTGACTGCCCAACCGACAGTCCATCGAGCGATTGTCGTTGAGCAAAATAGTCCTCCGGTTTTATGCTGTATTCAGAAATCCGGCCGTCCTTATACTCGGCAACAAATGTCTCATCAGCAATACTGATTTCATCCAATCCATCAGCGGAATGAACCACCATGACATGTTCTGCGCCCAGTCGGCCCAACACTTCAGCCATCGGCAGACACAGAGATTTATCATAGACGCCTATCAACTGCCGTTTGACTCCCGCCGGATTGGTCATTGGCCCTAGGATATTGAAAATGGTTCTCAAACCGAGCTCTTTTCTCGGGCCAATAGCATGCTTCATAGCACTGTGATGTTGAGGGGCAAACATGAAACCTACGCCTACCTGCTCTACACAGTGAGCGACCTGCTCAGGTGCGATAGCCAGACACACACCAGCAGCCTCGAGCAGGTCTGCGGCACCACTTTTGCTACTCACAGAGCGATTCCCGTGCTTCGCCACCCGACCACCAGCTGCCGCAACAACAAAGCTCGATACCGTGGAGACATTAAACAAATTTAAACGATCACCCCCGGTACCTACAATATCCACCAAGGTATCGCCACTGACCTGAACGCCAGTAGCCAACTCACGCATCACCTCGACCGCACCGGTGATCTCGTCAATTGTTTCACCTTTGATTCTAAGCGCGACCAAAAAAGCACCGATTTGCGCATCAGTAGCAGCGCCAGACATGATCTGCCGCATAACCAACTTCATGTCACCCTGTGAGAGGTCCGCACCATCCACAAGTCTATTGATCGCCTGCTTGATATCCATATATCAACCCTTTAAAAAGTTTTCCAACAAGTCGTGGCCATGTTGAGTAAGGATAGACTCCGGATGAAATTGAACTCCCTCAATAGGCAATGTTTTGTGCCTCACTCCCATGATTTCGTCGATGCTGCCATCTGCAAGTTCTGTCCATGCTGTAACTTCCAAGCAGTCGGGCAAACAGGCTTGATCAATAACCAAAGAGTGATAGCGGGTCGCGATGAATGCCGGCTTGAGTCCAGAAAATACCCCTGTGCTTTGATGATGAATCTGTGATGTCTTGCCATGCATGACCTGTTTGGCCCGAATAATATTACCCCCAAATGCTTGAGCAATACTTTGATGCCCAAGGCAAATTCCCAGAATCGGAATACGACCACCGAAATGTTTGATTGTCTCCACCGAAATGCCTGCCTCATTGGGCGTACAAGGGCCTGGCGATATGACGATTTTCTCAGGTGCTAGACCCTCAATATCGCTCACAGAGACCTCATCATTTCTAACAACCCTGACATCGGCATTGAGTTCGGACAAATATTGAACCACGTTATAGGTGAAGGAATCGTAGTTATCGATCATTAAAATCATTTTTCAACTCCAGATGCCATGGCGGCCGCTCGCATAACCGCGCGGGCCTTGTTCATGGTCTCTTCCCATTCAAACTCTGGTACTGAATCAGCCACTACGCCACCGCCTGACTGTACGTGAAGTTGTCCATCTTTAATCACTGCAGTGCGGATGGCGATGGCCATATCCATATTCCCGTTCCAACCGATATAACCCACCGCACCACCATAGATGTTGCGCTTAACAGGCTCCACCTCATCGATGATTTCCATCGCTCGGATCTTCGGCGCGCCACTTAGGGTTCCAGCTGGCAGGGTCGCCTTAAGCACATCAATGGCACTTGTATTATGCTTCACTGTCCCCACCACATTTGAAGTGATATGCATCACGTGAGAGTAACGCTCTACTACCATTTGTTCAGTGACTTCAACCGATCCCGTTTGACTAATTCTACCAACATCGTTACGACCAAGATCAATGAGCATAAGATGCTCAGCAATTTCTTTCGGATCTGCTAACATCTCGTCCTCTAACTGTTGATCGACCACCTCAGTCTCACCTCGACGGCGAGTCCCAGCAATGGGCCTAACAGTGACCTGCTGATCCTCGAGTCGCGCTAGGACTTCAGGAGAAGAACCGACAATGTGGAACCCATCCAAATCTAAGAAATACATGTAAGGTGAGGGATTTAAACGTCGCAATGCACGGTACAAATTGATCGGCTGCTGTTTAAAAGGCGCCGTAAACCGCTGTGAAGGAACCACCTGCATAATATCGCCAGACAGGGTATATTGCTGAATCTTCGACACCGCACTCTTGTAATTTTCCTTGCCAAAACTCGATACGAAATCACCCTCGGTTAGCGCTGAAGCCCCATTTACCACTGGCAGTTTTGGGATAGGCTGGGCAAGCTTTTCCTCTAACTCGTCCAAGCGCCGCTGCGCACCGTTCCATGCGTCAGGATCTTTAGCATCCACATGTACTACGAGCATGATAGTGCCGGATAAGTTGTCAAAAATAGCCACTTCATCCGATGCCATAAGCAATACATCTGGCGTATTGAGCTCATCAGGTGGAGCGCTATTTGCCAATTTAGGCTCGACATAACGCACCGAATCGTAGCCAAAATAGCCCACCAAACCGCCGGTAAATCTGGGTAGATCTGGCAGATCTGGCATGCTGAACAATTCTCGAAATCGCTCCACCTCACCCAGCGGATCAGCGGTGCTTCGATTAACCATCGGCTTGCCATCGCGAATAATCTCCAAACGGTGGCCAAAGAGTTTTAACACGGTGGATGACTGCAACCCAATCAACGAGTACCGGCCCCATTTCTCCCCTCCCTGAACTGATTCAAACAGATAGGAATTAGGACCAAGGGCGAGCTTTAAGTACACACTCAAAGGGGTTTCAAGATCTGCGAGAACTTCGCGAGTAATGGGGATACGGTTATAGTTTTGTCTGGCTAAATCGGCAAATTGTTGTTTGTTCATTACAAATTCCTGGCTTGGCATTAATCAGGCTGGAGAAATACGGTGGATTCACACGAGTTTACATCTCACCTTCGCCAACGCCCTACCTTAACAGCCAACCCAATGTACAAAATTGCCATCCCCTTCCGTATTAATACCAAGTGTTTTTCAAGAAATCGATGATACATTGCCGTGAAGAAATTTTAAACCACAGTGGCCAATTCTGCGCGCATCTGATCAATAACCACAGCGTAGTCTGGCTGACTAAAAATGGCCGAGCCAGCAACAAAAGTATCGGCACCAGCTGCCGCAATCTCAGCAATGTTGCCGACGCCAACGCCGCCATCTACTTCAAGACGAATATCCAACCCACTGGCATCAATTAGCGCTCTGGCCTGCTTGAGTTTTTCCAGTGTAGATGGGATAAATTTCTGTCCGCCAAAACCTGGATTAACAGACATGAGCAGTAACATATCGAGTTTATCCATAACCCAGTTCAAAGCATCCAAACCGGTTCCCGGATTGAGCACCAAGCCAGGCTTACAACCCAAATCTTTGACCAGTTGCAGAGATCGATCAATGTGTCTCGATGCTTCCGGATGAAACGTAATATAGTCGGCACCAGCATCGGCAAACATACGAATCAGGTCATCCACTGGACTGACCATGAGATGTACGTCAATTGGTGCAGTGATGCCATGATCACGCAGCGCTTTGCATACCATTGGACCAATAGTAAGGTTCGGCACGTAGTGATTATCCATTACATCAAAATGAACCATGTCGGCGCCAGAGGCCAAAACCCTGTCAACCTCTTCCCCCAATCGTGCAAAGTTAGCCGCTAAAATAGAGGGTGCAATTAAATAATCACTCATAAGACACTCACGCTGTTTTTTTTACGCAAGTATATCGCAAATAACAGATAGGTTAAGCAATAAAAAAGGCTGCAACAAGAGCAGCCTTGAAGTGTCCTACAACTAACAGGGATTTAAATCAAAGGGCATGAGCTAACAAACAACCTAGTCCTCCATGAAGTGTTTTAACTTCTGTCGCTCTAATTTTCGCTTCTTCATCTTCTCGCGTCGATTCTTCTTGGCCTCCTCGCGCGTAACAAAACCATCGCCATCAACGTCCATGTCATTAAAGCGCGCTCTTCCCCTGTCTGCCATCTCTTGGATCATCACCTCGTGTTCCTCGGTTGAAACACGACCATCTCCATCAAGGTCAGCCTCAGAGAACAAATCTCCCTTTGAACTACCTGTACGATCCTCTGCTATACCAGACATCGATAAAAATAGTGTCGCTGCAAAAACGATAACTTTTTTCATAACTATAAACTCCTTAACAGTCAAATCTATAACGCGACCACAACGAAATGGTTGACGTCGCTGGAGTCCACTAAGTTAATCATAGACGAAATCTGCAAATTGCTCGCGCAAATCCTTTTTGCTTATTTTACCAGTCGCGGTATGAGGTATTTCATCAACGAAAACACAGGCTTCAGGGATCCACCATTTAGCTATCTGACCTTCCAATGACGCGAGGATATCCGCTTTGTCAGGTGTACTGCCCTCAGCAGGAATGACGATTAAAAGGGGCCGCTCGGTCCACTTGGGATGAGAGACGCCGATCACCGCGGCCTCTTGAACCTGGGGATGAGACATAGCCGCGTTTTCAACATCAATTGAACTAATCCACTCACCACCAGATTTGATTACATCTTTCACGCGGTCAGTAATAACCACATAACCGTATTCATCGATTGACGCCATATCGCCCGTATTGAACCAACCATCCTCATCCAGAGCGGGCTGATCTTCAAGCCGGTAATAACCATTGCATACCCAAGGGCCCTTAACCATTAATAGGCCTGAGGCAATACCATCCCACGGCAATGAATTGTTGTCTGAATCGACAATCTTCATTTCCACGCCATAAACTATGCGACCGGCGCGAATTCTGTAGGCATCTTTTTCTTCTTCGGAGCAATCTCTCATCCAAGCCATGGGCTTATTGTACGAGCCCAGAGGACTCATTTCGGTCATACCCCATCCCACGTGCATGTAAACACCGTATTTGTCCATCGCCTGCATAAGTGAAAGGGGGCAGGCCGAGCCACCAGCGACCACTCGAGTGAGGGTTTCCACTGTTTCACCTGATTTGTTTAAATAGTCCACCAGCGCCAACCAAACCGTGGGGACGCCGAGTGAGTAATTAACCTTCTCCTGATTGATTAATCGGGTCAGCGTTTCACCATCTGCCATTTTGGGTCCCGGAAAAACCAATTTGCTACCAACCATCGGCCCGTTGTATGCCGTTCCCCACGCATTGACGTGAAACATGGGAACAATTGGCATAATGACATCTTCACCAGACAGGCTCATAACATCGGGGAGAGAACCAACGATAGAATGTAAGACTGTACTTCGATGACTGTACACCACACCTTTGGGATTGCCCGTGGTGCCAGAGGTGTAGCACATCGAACTGGCCGTATTTTCATCCAAATCAGGCCAATCGAAAGTATCCGGCTGGCCGGCAATAAATGTTTCGTAACAGTGCACATTTTCTAGCTGACTTGAGGGCATATTAGCCACATCTGTCAACACCACATAACCCCTGACAGTGGGCAGCGAATCTTTTAACGACTCCAACAGCGGCACAAACATAGGATCAGTGAATACCCACTGATCCTCAGCGTGATTAATAATGAAGTTAATCTGCTCGGCAAACAAACGAGGATTTATGGTATGACATATCTGGCCAGAACATGAAATCGCATAGTAGAGCTCAAAATGACGGTAATCATTCCATGCCAGTGTGGCAATTCTATCACCGCGCTTGAAGCCCACGCCCTGCAATGCGTTGGCCAACTGACGAACTCGCTGAAAGGCATCTTTGTAGGTGTAGCGATGATTTGGATTGTCTCCAGTCACCGAGACAATTTCACTGTTCCTGTGAATTCGATCCGCATGTTTCATAATGGTGGTAATGGTGAGTTGCGAATCCATCATTAAGCCGTTCATAGTTAACCCCTAGAATAAAATAATTAAAATTCAATCCAAGAAGAGTATCACTAGGACAAAGCTAATCAAACCAGTAAATATGCCGATTTACACCTAGTTGTGGATGACAGGTCATACTATCTTACCGATTTAAACAATTGACTATGGGTGAACAAAGCATGGCGTTTAAAGTTGCTTAAATGAGCATTGCTTGGCTGTTTCGACACTGATCTGCCCATCATTGACCAACTTCTCCACGTTCTGTTCTAGCGTATGCATCTGTCGAGACTGACTGGTCTGCATAACGGAATAAAGCTGCGCAATCTTATCTTCTCTAATTAAGCTTCTAACAGCATTATTGGTCATTAAAATTTCATTTGCCATAACACGGCCACCGTCGCACCTCTCCAACAAGTGCTGACAAATGACAGCTCTCAATGACTGTGACAACATCGATCGAACAGTGTCTTTTTCGGCAGCGGGAAATACATCAATCATTCTATTAATACTGGTGGCCGCAGACGCAGTATGCAGTGTTGCTATTACAAGATGACCAGTCTCGGCAGCCGTTAATGCGAGATTTATAGTCTCAAGATCACGCATTTCACCGATAGAGATAACGTCGGGATCTTGGCGCAGTGCTGCTCGCAGCGCGACAGCAAAACTTTCACTATGCTGTCCCACCTCGCGCTGGTGTATGAGACTTTTATTGTTAAGATGAACAAATTCGATGGGATCTTCAATTGAAACAATATGACATCGCTTATTGCGATTCATGAAATTTAACATTGCTGCCATGGAGGAGGACTTGCCCGATCCCGTGGGCCCAGCAAGGAGGACTAATCCATTGGGCAGAGATGACAGTGACGCATAGGGCTCCCCCAGTCCCAGCTGCTCAAGGGTAGGCACCTCCAGAGGTATACAGCGAAAGGCAGCGGCAATACCTCCATGTTGACGATAAATATGCGTACGGAAGCGAGACAGTCCGGCGATATCAAAACAAAAATCGATTTCTACTCCCTGTTCAAAACTCCCACGATGAGCATCAGGCACGATGGAACCAAGCATGTCTTGCAAATGCTTTTCAGATATAGGCGGTAAATTGGTGGGTGTAACTTCTCCGTCGATGCGTAACAGGGGAGCCTGATTCGCAGATAAGTGTAAATCGGAGGCAAACTCATTTGTGCAAAGTTCTAATAAACTAACAAGCGGCATAGATAACTCAAAATTTTTGTTGGGTAAAGGCATCACAAAAACAGTGTGTTCATTTAATAGTGTTGTAAAATGGCAGTGGTGTAAGATGTCTCATAGACCAAGAGAGTAACTCAATATCCTGAGTGCCAGGATGGTAACCAAAACAAATGGCAACTATCGTTTTACAACTTTTCTAATCTACCTATAAAAGTAGCAGGTTTTTATAAAGTAGCAGAGGTTTTTAAATATGCTCAAATTTCTTGGTGTGGTAATGGATCCCATTGAATCCATCAATTATCACAAAGATACAACACTAGCGCTTCTCTTGGCGGCTCAGCGCAGTGGTTTCCAGCTGTTCTATATGCAGCAGCCCGATCTGTTTATAGATAATGATGGCGCAAAAGCAAAAATGTGCCCGCTAACTGTCACAGCAGACGAAACCAGCTGGTACGATTTGGGAAAAACAGAAATCAAGCCGCTGGCAGATTTAGACGTCATTTTAATGCGCAAGGATCCGCCGTTTGACAGTGAGTTCATCTACTCTACGTATATTCTCGAAGCTGCAGAACGACAGGGTACCCTTGTAGTCAACAAACCACAAAGCTTGAGAGACTGCAATGAAAAAGTGTTCGCTACCGAGTTCCCACAATGCACACCACCGCTTTTAGTCAGCCGAGACAATCAAATGCTGAAGGCATTTTTAAAGCAGCACGAAGAGGTGGTGTACAAACCTCTCGACGGAATGGGAGGCACCTCAATATTTCGCGTCAAGCGAGACGATCAAAACCTGAACGTCATTCTCGAAACACTGACCAACTATGGTAACACCATGATCATGGCACAAAAGTACCTGCCTGAAATCACCCAGGGGGACAAGCGCGTGCTTATAGTCGATGGAGAGGTGGTGCCTTTCTGTCTTGCTCGAATACCCTCCGCGGGCGAGTTTAGAGGCAACCTTGCCGCCGGTGGCAAAGGCCTGGTACAAGCATTGAGCCAACGGGAAAAATGGATCGCCAATCAGGTCGCACCTCGGCTCAAGGAAAGAGGCTTGCTATTCGTTGGTCTGGATATTATCGGTGATTATTTGACCGAAATTAATGTCACCAGTCCAACCTGTGTCAGAGAGATTGACGCCGCAGAAAACACGGCCATCGGCGATCAGCTCATGCGCGCTATTCAGCGACGACTCTTGACATGAGTATCAAAGCCACTGAGTCTGTATGTACGGCCTGCGAGTAACTGATAACAATAGTTGTGTTTCTCAACATAGTGAGTCATATTAATCTAATGAAAAGTAAAAAATGCTCCGTGAGCAGCTTAAAAAACCACTTCTTGTTGGCAATGCCAAGTTTAAATGACCCGCATTTCTCAGACTCTCTGATTTATATTTGTGAACATAGCCAAAACGGCGCCATGGGATTAAAAGTCAACCAAACCCTCGATGTGCCGGTAAAAGCTATTTTTAAACAACTGGGCTTGGAACACGATGAGCACAGTGGCAATCAACTAATTTTTGACGGTGGCCCTGTGGCTCGTGATCGTGGCTTTATTTTACACCAGTCATCAAATGAAAGTTGGGAGTCCACAGTCGCTATTTCTGATGATATCTGTCTCACCGCATCCAAAGATATTTTAGGGGACATCGCCATTAGTAAAGGCCCATCCAATGCTATAGTAACTCTTGGTTACTCATGTTGGGATGCGGGCCAGTTAGAACAAGAATTGGCCGACAACAGCTGGCTGACAATGCCCAGTTCATCGGCCATTATTTTCAACATAGAGTGCCAAAAACGAGCCTCCGCAGCCGCCTCTTCAATCGGTCTGGATCTAAACATGTTGTCATCGGATATGGGGCATGCCTAACTCCACAATGCCTGTAACGGTGCTGGCTTTTGATTTTGGCCTTAAACAGATTGGGGTTGCCTATGGTCAATCCTTAACCAATAGTGCCCGAGGTATCAGTACATTAAGGGCCCGCGATGGAGTGCCGCAATGGTCAACCGTAGAGGCACTGTTGACGGAGTGGCAACCAGAGCTAGTCTTGGTAGGTCTTCCAATCAATATGGATGAGTCCGAGAGTGACCTCAGTATCAGAGCAACAAAGTTTGCACGCCGCCTTCAGGGGCGTTTTAATATAGAAGTACAGATGGTAGACGAGCGGCTGACGAGTCAGTCGGCAAAATCGTATGTTCGCGAACAAAATCAACATTTAGGTCGACAAAAACAGGACTTAACTAAAATTGATCATATAGCCGCAGCAATGATTCTGCAGAGCTGGCTAAATGATCCAACCATCGGTCTGAGACTGCAGTGATTTACTACGGCTACAATCTATCAGCAGGTATGCGAACAATATGACCAGCAACGTAATCAACAAAGTTGCAGCTGTCGAGAACAGACTAGTTGCATCAGCGGCGGCGGCCAACCGCAATCGCAACGAAATCACCCTTTTGGCTGTGAGTAAAACGCGAAACAGCCGCGAAATCGAAGCTGTGGCGAACCAGGGGATAAATCACTTCGGCGAGAATTATCTGCAAGAGGCACTAGAAAAAATAACCGCACTACACATGAAACAATTAAAGTGGCACTTTATTGGCCCTGTGCAGTCTAACAAAACACGGCAAATTGCAGAAAATTTTGCTTGGGTGCACAGCGTCGATAGAGTAAAAATCGCGCAGCGATTAAGTGACCAAAGGCCCCCCGGAATGCCTCCACTTAATGTCTGCCTGCAAGTTAACCTGGACGAGGAGTCGAGCAAAGCAGGTTTTAACTGTTCAGAGGTCAAAAGTGCAGTGTTGCAGATACGTAAACTACCCAGACTGTGTCTACGCGGACTCATGGTGATACCCAGAGCAAGAAAAGGACTCGAAGAGCAGCGGGTCCCTTTTGAAAAGCTGCGTTGCTTACAAACCGAAATAAATCAAGATTTGATGGAAAATGATAAGCTGGATACCTTATCAATGGGCATGTCAGCAGATCTGGAAGCCGCTGTTATGGAAAAAGCAACCATTGTGCGTGTTGGAACCGATATATTTGGCCCGAGGCCACCAATCAATGACAGAGGGTAACATGAGAACAATCGTATTCATCGGCGGTGGCAATATGGCATCCTGTATTGTTGGCGGTATGATTTCCGAAGGATTTAAACAACAGGACATCTTGGTCAGCGTTCCCTCGGATAAAAGTAAAGCCAGATTAACCGAATCTTATGGTGTTTCAGTCACCAGCGATAATCTCGCCGCTGTCGCAGGGGCTGACGTAGTGATATTGGCAGTGAAACCTCAGATTATGCGCAATGTTGCACTTGATCTCGCACCAGCATTACCCGACGACGCAGTGATTGTATCTGTGGCTGCGGGAATATCCGTCAATTCGCTTCAGTCATGGCTGGGAGAGAATAGACCGATAGTTCGCGCCATGCCCAACACGCCATCGCTTGTGCGCACTGGTGCCACAGGTCTATTTGCTAACGAACATACAGATGAGCAGCAAAGAGGTGTTGTGGCAGAGATTTTTGAAGCCGTGGGCTTTTGTTGCTGGGTAAAAGCTGAAGCATTAATTAATGCTGTAATAGCGGTTTCAGGCAGCGGGCCTGCGTATTTTTTCCAGGTTCTTCATATTATGCAGTCCGTTGGCCAAGAATTGGGGTTATCGGAAGATGACGCCAGACAACTGGCGTCTCAGACTGCACTCGGAGCCGCAAAAATGGCCATCACCTCGGAAAAAGAACCCGCTGAGCTAAGAAAACAGGTAACATCTCCGGGAGGCACCACCGAAAGAGCGCTCACCACCTTCCAGCAGGAGGGATTAGAATCTATCTTTCGTCGCGCTATGAATAACGCCCTTGCACGGGCGGAAGAGATGTCCAAAGACTTCTCAGAGTAACCAACTATTCACCAAGGATATACTTATGGATGCAGGGTTTATAAGCTTGTTGAGAGTAGTCGTCGATTTATGTGCGACAGTACTGATTGTCCGTCTGTTGCTTCAGCTGGTTCAGGCTGACTTTTTCAATCCGCTATCACAAACAATTTTCAAACTCACTGCTCCCATAGTGGAGCCACTGCGGCGTATATTTCCCACTTTCGGCACCTTCAACACTGCCGCGCTAGCGGCGGCAATACTGACCAAATGGGGTTTTTATGTTGTCCTCACAGGACTTGGTAACGTCTATCTCAGCCAATTACCGATGTTTCTGATAATCGCCGCACTATCGCTGTTATCAACTTTAATCAATATCTACTTTTACGGCATCCTCATCGTCGCCATCTCAAGTTGGATAGGTACCACCAATCATCCTACGGTGAGTTTGGTGAATCAAATTATAGATCCCTTCATTCGCCCATTCAGACGAATTATTCCACCCATCGGAATGATCGATATATCACCCATGGTGGCAATATTTACCCTGATGTACATCCGCAATCAAGTGTTGCCTCTCTTGAATAATGTGTTCTAGATCGACTCAGGGGGCTGGGTCAGGATACTCGCCATGAACTACTTCAATTTCAGCCAGTAAATCTTTTGACAATTGGACATCACCCGAATCGATATTTTCAGACAATTGGCCCATGGTTGTAGCACCGATCAAGCAACTGGTGACAAAAGGCTGCTGGCAGACAAATGCCAAAGACATCTGAGCCAACGAGATATTATATTTTGAGGCTATCGCTGCATAGGCCTCCGTGGCTGCCTTTGATTGGGGGCTATCATATCGAACAAATCGGTTAAATAAGGCCATGCGCGAACCTTCGGGCCTTGCTCCGCCAATATATTTCCCACTCAACACGCCAAAGGCCATCGGTGAATATGCGAGCAAACCGACTTTTTCACGGATAGCCATCTCCGCCAGACCTACCTCAAACTGGCGACTTAGTAAACTGTAGACGTTCTGAATACTAACAACTTTAGACCACCCTCTTTCGCTGGCCAAACGAAGATACTCCATCAAGCCCCAGGGTGTCTCGTTCGACAGCCCAATGTGCTTTACAAGACCCTCATCAACAAGTTCTGATAAGGCATCCAGCGTCTCATCAATAGCAACTCCGTCTGCCGCAGGGTTGTGTTGATAGCCGCGCTTACCAAAAAAATTCGTCGCCCGCTCTGGCCAATGTACCTGATAAAGGTCGATATAATCTGTTTGCAGCCGCTCTAGCGAACCCTCAATTGCCTGACGTATATGATCTCGACTCAGACGTGGGCCACCTCTGATATGTGCCCAATCTGGGTTTGTATCAGCGCGCCCTGATACTTTAGTCGCCAACACCACTTCGGAACGCCGTCCAGTTTGAGCAAACCATTGACCAATACTTCTCTCGGTGTCACCGGCGGTTTCCGCTCTTGGCGGCACTGGGTACATTTCAGCTGCATCAAAAAAATTTACACCCTTATCCATGGCATAATCCATTTGCTGGAATGCCTCATCAAAAGAATTTTGTTGCCCCCAGGTCATTGTGCCAAGTCCAATAAGTGGAATTTGAATGCCAGTATCACCGAGTTCTCTGTATTGCATGGGCCGCTCCTTAATAACTGCTTATTAATAACAATGGGGCAGTTTAACCCATACAAATCATATAAAAAAATACATCTCCTTTTGTTGCGAAAAGCATCTGCTGCTCTTAGACTCTATCAACTACACAGAACTGGATTTGTTATCAAGCAAAGCGTTATTTATGCCCAGCCAAGAACCAACCAATCAAACGACGCCTGCAGTTAATCAAGTGGTTTCATTCAGCGATTCAATTACGTTGGCCAGTGGAACTGTTCTTTCGAGCCATCAGCTAGCCTTCGAGACCTACGGTGAACTGAACGCTGAGAGAAGTAACGCTATACTGATCTGCCATGCACTCAGCGGTGATCAGCATGCCGCTGGCATCAATGAAGAGGGTAAACCTGGTTGGTGGAACCACTACATTGGCCCTTGTAAACCCATTAATACCGATCATTTTTTTGTCGTCTGCCCGAACAATCTGGGTAGCTGTTTCGGCAGTACGGGTCCCAACACCATCAATCCAGAGACACAGCGGGTATGGGGAGCAGACTTCCCTTCTCTAGAAGTTTCAGATTGGGTAGCCTCGCAATACTGTTTGATGAGCCATTTGAATATTGATTGTTGGGCAGCTGTAGTGGGTGGAAGTCTCGGTGGCATGCAAGCCATGCACTGGGCCGTCCACTACCCTGACAAACTCAAGCACGCCATTGTCATCGCCTCGGCGCTCAAATTATCGGCACAAAATATTGCCTTTAACGAGGTTGCACGGCGTGCAATACAATCCGATAACAACTTTAAGCAAGGACAGTTTCTTGAGCAGAAAACCAATCCTGATCAAGGCTTGGCTCTCGCTCGAATGATTGGACATCTAACCTACCTCTCGGATCACGCGCTCGGTCGAAAATTTGGTCGACTGGTGCACAGTGGCGATATACACAGCACTGAAAAAGAAATGGTAGAATTTGAAGTGGCCAGCTACCTCAATTATCAAGGCGATAAATTTGCCGGACGCTTTGATGCTAACAGCTATATTTTGATTACTAAAATGCTGGATTATTTTGATCTAGCAGCCAACTTCGATGCAGATCCAGCTGTTGCGTTCCGCCAAGCTCAATGCAAATTTTTGATTATTTCGTTCAGCAGTGACTGGCGATTTTCTCCTCAATGTTCGACATCGATTGTAGACGCGCTCACCACCGCTAATAGAGATGTATCCTACCTAAACGTGGACTCGGATCAGGGGCATGATGCTTTTTTACTACCCAATCCTCGCTATGAACTGGCGCTGTTGTCCTACTTGCAAAGAGTTGCCACCAGCCTTGGGAGCCATACTGAATGAGAACTATTGGCTCTATAGTATCTGAATGGATAAAACCAGCATCGAGAGTTTTGGATCTCGGCTGCGGTGACGGCAGTCTGCTAGAGCAACTGTCAAAAAGCCACAACGTTCGTGGCTATGGGCTTGAAATTGATCATCAGTCTATCAACACCTGTATTGCTCGAGGCGTTAATGTGATCGATCAAGATTTAAATGATGGCCTGGATAATTTTGCCGATCAAAGTTTTGATACCGTACTAATGACTCAAACGCTGCAAACGCTGCGCTATCCTCACATTGCTCTTGATGAAATGCTGCGTATCGGCAATCAGTGTATAGTGACCTTTCCAAACTTTGGCCACTGGCGCACAAGAAGT
This sequence comes from Porticoccaceae bacterium, assembly GCA_964230135.1. Lineage (GTDB taxonomy): Bacteria > Pseudomonadota > Gammaproteobacteria > Pseudomonadales > Porticoccaceae > HTCC2207. The sequence goes on from CAXRFT010000052.1 coordinate 16,500, forward strand.
GTGCTGGCGTTACGTGGGCGCATGCCGGTAACCAAACAACTTGCTTATCAGTGGTATGACACACCTAACATCCACTTTTTTACCTATAAAGATTTTGAAATACTCTGTCAGCAACGCAATATCAGCATTGTCGATAAAACCTTTATCGGCGGTCTTTCCAACGATTTAAAACTTGATGTAATTTGGCCCAATCTGTTTTCCCACACCGCGGTGTATAACCTAAAAAAATAACGTCAAAAAGGTCTTATCATGTCTCGCGCCCTACTAATAATTGCAGTGCTATGCTTGTCTACTTTTAGCCACAGCTATGAGGAAAAACTCTATAAACAACACGGTGATTACAAAATCTTTTATAGTGCTTTTAATAGTTCTTTTATCGCACCAGAAATAGCTGCAGCAAACAGCATTGTCAGAGGTAAAGACAAAGGATTGGTGAATATTGCGGTTATGAAAGAACTGGCTGTGGGTACTCCAGCGGTAATCACAGGCAGAGTGTTTAATATTTTGCAACAGAGTCAAAATCTTGAGTTCGTGGCCATCAAAGAACAGCAGGCACTCTACTACATAGCACCTTTTGAGTTTGAAAATGAAGACTATCTGACATTTAAAATTACTGTTCGTCCAAACGATGGTTCCAAAAGCTACGACTATGACTTTAAATTTCAAAAGAAGATGTATCATGACTAAGAGAAACCGCCATAGGGATAAGCTTTGATCACTTTATCTAAGTTAGTTATTGCCAGTGCCAATGCTGGAAAGATTGTTGAACTTCAGTCTTCATTGAGGTCTCTCAATGTTACGGTGATTCCTCAGGGAGAACTAAATATTCCTGATATTGAAGAAACTGGACTAAGTTTTGTTGAAAATTCAATTCTCAAAGCTAGAAATGCGACGGCGCTGTCGGGACTCCCTGCAATAGCCGACGACTCCGGTCTCGAAGTCGATTTTCTCAAGGGCGCACCCGGCATCTATTCGGCGCGTTTCTCCGGAGAAAATGCCACAGATGCCTCCAACCGAGAGAAACTTTTGTCCCTACTGGCAGATGTGCCAACGTCTGAGCGCAGCGCGCGCTATCAAACCGTCATCGTCTTCATGCGTCATAGTACAGACCCCACTCCGATCATATGTCAGGGAACATGGGAGGGTCAGATTAGCACTGAGGAACGAGGCAGCAATGGTTTTGGTTATGATTCCATTTTTTTTCTGCCCGATAGAAACTGTCATGCAGCCGAACTGGACGATAACACCAAACAACAATTGAGTCACAGAGGCAAGGCAATGAGCGCATTTTTACAGCAATTGAGAGCGTCTTAGATCGGTGCTTAAGCTTCCACCACTGTCACTTTACATCCATATTCCCTGGTGTATAAAAAAATGCCCCTACTGTGACTTCAACTCACACAAAGTCATTGGAGATGTACCTGAAAAAGAATATATCAATGCTTTGATTGCCGATATGCAGGCAGATGCATCCTTAGCGCAGAGAAGAAAATTATCCACAATATTTTTTGGCGGCGGAACACCCAGTTTATTTTCTGGCCGCGGTATTGCCACCATTTTACGATCTGCAGAAAAGAGTTTTGGATTTCATGGCGACATAGAGATTACACTTGAAGCGAATCCAGGTGCTGTAGATGAAAAAAAATTTACCGATTATTTTCAGGCAGGAGTGAATCGCCTATCCATCGGCGTGCAGAGCTTCAATAGTGTCCACCTACAACGGCTGGGCAGAATTCACGACAGTGAAAATGCTTTAAACGCGCTCAGCAGAGCTCGAGTGGCAGGCTTTGATAATATCAACGTAGATCTTATGCATGGCCTTCCAGATCAGACTATAAAAGAGGCTGAATCCGACCTGAAAACGGCTATGGACTCAGGTGCAGCGCATATCTCCTGGTATCAACTAACAATTGAGCCAAACACAGAATTTTTCTCGCGCCCCCCGATGCTTCCGGCAGATGAGCGACTCGCGGACATTCAACAAGCTGGAATGTTTTTTCTAAGAGATCATGGGTTTGAGCAGTATGAAATCTCAGCATTCTGCAAAAGCCATAAGCCATCCCAACACAACATGAATTACTGGACCTTTGGCGACTACCTCGGCATTGGTGCTGGTGCCCATGGGAAAATAACCCTAGCTGACAGTAATCAAGTAATTCGTACTGCCAAAACGCGTCAACCTGAACATTATTTAGCGCGGATCGGTTCCGCTCTGGTGAAAAAAGATCCAATAGGCCACGACGAAATCGCCTTGGAATTCATGATGAACGGCTTGCGCCTAAAACGAGGAGTGCCTATTAAATATTTTAGTCAACGCACTGGCCTGCCAACAACACCCGTTCAGAGAACCATCGAGCAACTACAATCGGAGGGCTTAATGGAGGCTGACCCGAACCATTTTTGTACCACCGATCTAGGTTACAGATTTCTTAACTCCGTGCTGCAGTATTTTTAGTGGTTGACCTTCACTGCACGATTGGCCTAACCTGTTGTCCAAGTTGCAACTGCAAAGGACACTCGGGCGTGACCACTTTTCATCTCAACCACTGGTGGCTAATTAAAGCTTTCGTTCTGCTGTGGTTCCTCAGTCCTCAACATGTTGTGGGTGACACAGAATTTACTCGGCACTGTTATCTCGATGGAATCTCTGATCGATTGGAGTGCGGCTATGTCAACGTCGCTGAGGACCCAAACCAACCGGACGACAAAACCATTCAAATTCATTATGTTGTGCTGCCGGCAATAAAACCCATACACCCAGAGGAGGCGTTTTTAGCGATTGCTGGAGGTCCGGGACAATCTGCCATAGATAATGCATCATCATTTAATTCAACCTTTAAAAAAATACGCGAAACAAGAGACATTCTGCTGATTGATCAACGTGGCACCGGGCGTTCCAACCTGCTGCAATGCCCACAGCCCGAGGGTAGTCATCGATCACCATTAACAATTAATGAGCGCAATATTGATACGCTGGTCGAAACTAAAAAGTGTCTGCAGCAGTTGCAGGCAGATGTCACTCTTTACACAAGTTCTGTGGCCATCCATGACTTTGAAGCTGTCCGCAAGGTCCTGGGTTACAAGAAACTTCACCTCTATGGCATTTCCTACGGTAGCCGCATGGCGCAACTTTACATGCGTCACTATGGCGATTCACTGACGACAGTGACGCTAGATGGCGTAGTCCCCATGCAACAATCAGTAATAGCGGTGGGTTTGTCAGTGGATCGCGCGCTGCAGGGGGTGCTCGACGAATGCGCAAATAACCATGTCTGTGCCTCCGTATATCCCCACTTGAATCAAACCTTAGATGAACTTAATCATGAGCTCGATGAGAACCCAATTCGAGCTGATATCTTTCACCCACTCACGGGCGAATCGGATGAGTTGCTCTTAACCCGAGACAAAGTACTTGGCATACTGCGCCTATCGATGTACTCACCCGCCACAAGATCTCTGCTCCCTCTGGCCATCGAGCAAGCAGCTCAAGGCAATTTTCAGCCTATGCTCGGGCTCTATTCACTAATGTTGGAAAATATCGATTTAGCCGCAGGTATGCATAATGCTGTGGTCTGCGCTGAGGACCTCCATCGCATTGACGATAATCTCAAAACTGCCATAGAAGGCTCATACATGGCGAGCTCTCTCTATCAGCAGATACGCGATGCCTGCTCAGTTTGGCCGAGCAATCTGGCGAAAGACGATTTTTTTCAGCCCGTTGCCAGTGACATACCTATACTACTGCTGTCAGGTGAATTGGATCCCGCCACGCCCCCACACTGGGGCACCATGGCCATGGCTAAAATGACTAACGCGAGGCATCTTATAGCGCCTCATGCAAGTCACGGCGTGGCCAGCCAAACCTGTGGGAATAGGCTAGTGGCTGAACTGGTTGAAAACGGTGACATTGAAAATATTGAGGGAGACTGTCTCGAGGATACGAGTGCTAAAGGATTCTATCTAAATCCGAGCAGCGCTCAACCAGTATCTCCAGAAAAAACCGTTGAGGACAACTTATGATTACAGTGACAAACCTATCGAAAAGAATAGGTGAGGTCCAAGCTCTCGATGACTTGTCTTTTTCTGCCAGAGATGGCCAGATCACCGGCCTTCTGGGACCCAACGGCGCCGGGAAAACCACCTGTCTGAGAACTATTTTTGGGTTGCTCAAACCAGACCAAGGAAGCACATCTATCAATGGCATCGATGTCACTAAAGACCCAATAGGGGCAAAGCAAGCGCTGGGGCTTTTCCCAGACCCCTTTGGAATTTATGAGCGTCTGACACCGCGGGAATACATTACCTACTTTGCCGAATTGAGCGGCCTGTCTCGCACTGCTGCTACCGAGGCAACCTCAACAGTAATCGACGAACTAAAGTTAGATGACATTGCCGACCGACGCTGCAAAGGTTTCTCTCAAGGTCAGCGGATGAAGACGGCACTGGCCCAGGCCATTGTACATAAGCCAAAAAATATCATTCTAGATGAGCCCACCCGAGGTCTGGATGTGATGAGCACACGCATTCTAAGAGACATATTGCGGCAACTAAAACGGCGCGGACACTGTATTCTGTTCTCTAGTCATGTCATGCAAGAAGTGGCATCACTGTGTGACAATGTGGTGGTGATGACCAATGGCAAAGTGGTCGCCGTGGGCAGTCCAGATCAACTCTGCGAGCGCACCGGACAGACCTCTCTGGAGGAAGCCTTTATTGCGCTTATTGGCAGTGATGAAGGTATAGCGGCATGAACAGTCCCCTTCTCAGTTTATTCCGAAAGGAAATTATCGATGCCGCCCGAGACAAACGCTCAGTCATGGCTGGCCTCTACTATGCTCTCTTTACTCCGGCCCTACTGGCAATCATTTTCACTGCGGTGATTACCAAGACTACCAGCCCACAGGACTTTTCTATCACCATTGAAGGTGAATCGGAAGCATCCCATTTAATGGGTTATCTGAGTGATAGGGGCATCAGCCACAGCGACGACGAGACAGAGGTAAAGGCGATTAGGTTAATAATCAGCCCATCTTTCGCAGAACAACTCAGTCGCTCCGAGCCCGCTGACGTCACTCTGATTGCAGACTATTCTGAAGATAATTTACGCAGTAGTATCCGCCGCACTGAAAGGGCGCTCAGAGGCTATAGCTCTGAAACTGCCAGCCTCAGACTAATTGCCCGAGGTATTGACCCATCAGTGGTCAGACCCATCGATATCAACGTTCAAGATTTAGCTACGTCTGATTCAAAAGGTGGGCAGCTATTAGGTATGATGATACTGATGATCGTCTTATCCGTGTTTGTCTCTGGCATGAATCTGGCCATAGACACCAGCGCTGGGGAACGGGAACGCAACTCACTTGCCCTGTTGTTGAGTCATCCCATTTCTGTGCGGCAATTGGTGTTATCTAAGACTGCTGCTGTCAGTACCTTTGGCATGCTTGGGTTATTATTAGTCATGATTATGTCGAAGATCGTCTACCCCTTGGTGCCTTGGGAGGAGCTTGGATTTAGTGTTGATATCAGCAATACATTTATGCTGGCTACCTTGTTTGTCGGTTTCTCAGTGGCTATTTTTGCTGCCAGTATGCAACTATTTGTCTCCTTCATGGCGAAAAGTTTTAAAGAGGCCCAGACTTACTTAACTTTCGTTATGTTTGTTCCCATGGCGATGTCTTACGCCACCACTCTGGATTTTGCAGTCGAAGAACTGCGCTGGGCACCAGTGTCGGGGCAGTTACAAGCGTTAATTGACCTCATGAAAGGAAAGGAGATTCCGCTGTTGCAGCTCGCCGTATCAAGTTTGACCACACTTATCGCCTCTGCCGCGCTGATGTTGGGAATGGAACGCCTGTTAAAAAGTGAGAAAATTGTGTTTGGCATGTGAACAAAAACATCCTCCAGACTACGTATCTTGCCCAAATTTAAATGTAACGCTCAGTTACTGCGTAATAAATTTGAAGCTATGGCAAACCTAGTGCTATCATCGTACGTTCGGAAATAACCCCATATGACCACTTTGGAGATCTCAATCAATGAGCGAAAATATTGTTCACGTCACTGACGCCAGTTTTGAAACCGATGTACTGCAGTCAGACCTGCCTGCACTGGTTGACTTTTGGGCAGAGTGGTGCGGACCCTGTAAAATGATCGCACCGATACTCAATGAAATCGCCGATGAGTACGCCGGTAAGATGCGTATCTGTAAAGTCGATGTGGACAGCAATCCAGAAACCGCTGCAAAATTTAATGTTCGTGGGATTCCAACGCTTCTAGTGTTTAAGAACGGTGCTGTAGAGGCGACTAAAGTGGGTGCATTGTCCAAGACCCAGCTGACAGAATTTGTTGACGCTCTGGTATGATATGCCGTTTGGCCCTGTGCGCAGGGCCAAAAAAGATGTTGCGCTTTCCTTGATCATCGCTATACTAAAAGCTCCTTGAAGAAATTCCCTAAGTTTCGGACACCGCTGACCACAACTAGCACCCAGCTGGGAATTTGAACTTATTTATACATTCAGCCACACGCTAAACCCGACAATTCCAATTCTTATACTCAGACAACCCTATCTATGAATCTATCAGAACTAAAGCATAAACCCATTGGTGAACTTCTTGAAATGACTGAGGCGCTAGGCCTAGATAACCTGGCTCGCTCTCGTAAAAACGACATTATCTTTGCCCTGTTAAAGAAACACGCAAAAAGTGGTGAAGACATTTATGGTGATGGTGTTTTAGAAATATTACCTGACGGATTTGGTTTCTTGCGCTCCGCCGGCGCGTCCTATCTTGCTGGAGCTGATGACATCTATGTCTCCCCCAGCCAAATCAGACGCTTCAATTTGCGCACCGGCGATGCTATAGCGGGAAAAATTAGACCGCCAAAAGATGGTGAGCGTTACTTTGCCATGCTTAAAGTGGACAAAATTAACTACGACGCGCCAGAAAATGCGCGCAATAAAATTCTGTTCGTCAATCTGACACCTCTGTTTCCTGATGAGCGCCTGACGTTAGAGGCTGGCAATGGTTCCTCGGAGGATCTCACCGGCAGAATCATCGATTTGGTGGCGCCCATTGGTAAGGGACAACGGGGGTTGATTGTTGCGCCACCTAAAGCGGGTAAAACCATCATGATGCAAAATATTGCGCAGTCAATTGTGCGCAATAATCCTGAGTGTTACATCATTGTTCTTCTGATCGACGAGCGCCCGGAAGAAGTGACCGAAATGCAACGCACCGTTCGCGGGGAAGTGATCGCCTCAACCTTTGATGAACCCCCCACTCGTCATGTTCAGGTTGCGGAAATGGTCATCGAAAAAGCCAAACGTCTGGTAGAGCACAAAAAAGATGTTGTTATTCTGCTCGACTCTATCACCCGACTGGCGCGAGCCTATAACACCGTAATACCTTCCTCTGGCAAAGTACTCACCGGTGGCGTCGATGCCCACGCCCTGGAAAAACCAAAACGATTTTTTGGCGCAGCGCGCAATATCGAACACGGTGGTAGCCTCACCATTATTGCAACAGCACTGGTAGAAACTGGATCAAAAATGGATGAAGTGATCTATGAGGAATTCAAAGGAACCGGTAATATGGAGCTTATTCTCGATCGAAAGATTGCCGAGAAACGTGTCTATCCAGCCATCAATGTGCGCCGTTCTGGCACGCGGCGTGAAGATTTACTGATAGAAGAATCCGAACTTCAGCGTATTTGGATTTTGCGCAAACTACTGCATGATATGGAAGACTTAGGTGCTGCCGAGTTTGTTGTAGAAAAACTCAAAGGATTCAAGAACAACGCCGAATTCTTCGGTGCCATGAAGCGCAAATAATGCGAACGGCATGAAAACCTCTGATCTACGCGAATTTATTGTTCTCCTCGAACAGCGAGGGGAGTTGGTGCGTATCAAACAAGAGATTGATCCCTATCTGGAAATGACCGAAATCAGTGATAGAACGCTCCGCGGTCAAGGGCCAGCTCTGTTATTTGAAAATCCAAAGGGCTTTGATACACCGGTTTTGTGTAACCTATTTGGCACGCCCACTCGAGTCGCCATGGGTATGGGTCAGGACGATGTCCAGGCGCTGCGCGATATCGGTGAACTTCTCGCCTTCCTTAAAGAACCAGAGCCACCGAAAGGGCTGCTCGATCTGTGGCAAAAACGTCATGATTTCAAACAAGTGCTCAATATGCCGGTTAAGGTGGTTAAACGAGCACCCTGCCAGCAAGTGGTCACTGAGGGCGATCAGGTTGATTTAGATAAGCTCCCCATTCAAACCTGCTGGCCTGGTGACGCTGCGCCACTGGTAACCTGGGCACTGGCTGTAACCCGCGGACCAGACAAAGAAAGACAAAATCTGGGCATCTACAGGATGCAAAAAATTGCTAAAAATAAACTCATTATGCGCTGGCTAGCACATCGGGGTGGTGCTCTGGACTATCGCGCTTTCCAAAAGAAATATCCCGGCAAACCCTACCCTGTGGCCATTGCCTTGGGTGCCGACTCGGCGACCACACTGGGTGCCGTAACACCGGTGCCAGATACCTTGTCAGAGTATGCCTTCGCCGGCCTCTTGCGCGGTGAAAAAACTCAAGTAGTAAAGTGTCTCGGAAACGACTTGCAGGTACCCGCGACAGCGGAGTTCATTTTGGAGGGCTTTCTATGTGGAGAAGAGGCTCCCGAAGGACCTTTTGGTGATCACACCGGCTATTACAACGAGGTGGAGAGCTTTCCTGTGTTCACAATAGAGCGTATTACTCACCGTGAGAACCCTATTTACCACAGCACCTATACTGGGCGTCCACCTGATGAACCTGCGATATTGGGCGTCGCTCTAAATGAAGTCTTTGTACCTATATTAAAGAAGCAATTTCCTGAAATTGTTGACTTCTATCTGCCGCCAGAGGGTTGTTCCTACCGCATGGCTGTGGTCAGCATGCAAAAACAATATCCTGGTCATGCCAAGCGGGTAATGATGGGTGTCTGGTCTTTTTTACGCCAGTTTATGTATACCAAATTTGTTATTGTCACCGACGACGATGTGGATGTGCGCAATTGGGAAGATGTTATCTGGGCCATGACCACTCGAATGGATCCGGTGCGCGATACGGTGATGGTGGAAAATACTCCTATCGATTATTTAGACTTTGCCTCACCCATATCCGGTCTGGGTTCAAAAATGGGTCTGGATGCCACCAATAAAATGCCCGGTGAAACCGACCGCGATTGGGGTGAGCCGATCCGCATGATCGACGATATCACAGAGCGTATCGATGCGATGTGGGATGCACTGGGCATCGAACTAAAGTAACGTCGCACTAACATCAACGGGGCCACTACTGATGCAACCTTTTCTTTCCGGCTTCTTACTTGGTCTTTCGCTCATCATCGCCATAGGCGCACAAAACGCCTTTGTCCTAAAGCAGGGATTGAAGAAACAACATGTTTTCCTGGTTTGTACCATCTGCGCTCTGTCCGATGCTATTTTAATCAGCGTTGGTGTTGCCGGTTTTGGTGCTTTAGTTAGCCGCTATCCGCTGATTGCAGAAGTTGCTCGCTGGGGGGGAGCGGCATTTTTAACCATCTATGCCGCATCAAGTTTTTATTCCGCTTATCGCAATCGACACAGCCTAAGCCCTGCCGACAATGCTCCGGAATCAACGCTAAAAATCGTTCTCATATGTCTTGGCTTTACCTGGCTCAACCCACATGTCTATCTGGACACCGTCATCTTACTAGGGTCTATTTCCACTCAATTTTCTTATAACCTCGAAGCCTTTGCAGCGGGCGCAATGAGTGCTTCTTTGGTTTTTTTCTACAGTTTGGGCTATGGTGCCCGTATTCTGATACCGGTATTTCAACAGCCTAAATCCTGGCAACTGTTAGAGACAGCTATCGGCATTTTAATGCTGGCGCTAGCGCTCAATTTAGTTTTTTAAAGATCATAGGATCTTCTCTTAAACGGCGTTTGTTGCTAGGCTCTGATCTGGCACGATTGGCATTGAAGAAAATAATGACGTCACTTGATCCCCTATTAACCATAAGTCAGGTATCTGTTGCCTTCGCAGGCGTTGCCAGTATTGTCAACGTAATAACCAACCCCAACGCGCGCAAGGCAGACTACATATATCGTTTTCGCGTCATGATCTACTCCAGTCTGTTCACCATTGTTATGTCCCTTCAGCCCTTCGCACTGTTTTATTTTCTCCCGCTGGAAGAGATCCAATGGCGCTTGCTATCGGTAAGTTTTGCCATCTTTGGAATCCTTTTGCTGTACTGGGCGATTCAAACAGAGGAGTCAGTAAAAGGTAAGGCACACAGTTTCCCCCTATTTCGAATGCTTGAAGTCAATAGTTTGTCCAATGGCGACCGCGCTAAAGATAATTAGATCAATTATGTATAAATTAACGCTACCAAAACTGTTATTAAGCCACGCATTAACACTTCTGTTTGGAATTGCTGTCGGTATCTATCTGCTTCCCCTGCTAACCGCCGGCGATAGTCCTGATGAAAATGCTCTTGATCAGGTAATGGAGAACCGACACTACTCTGGCACCTTTAGTCGCGACAGAGAAGACAGTGACCTGTTGCACTGGGGAGAAGGTGAATTGTCCATTGATCCGAGTCGCATTGCCTTCTCCGGTCGACTCGCGCCGGGCCCTGATTATCGGCTCTACTTATCACCGGTATTTATCGAAACTGAACGCGCTTTTATTGAGCAAAAAGAATCCATGAAGGAGATAGGTGCAATCAACACATTTGATGGTTTCTTAATCGACATACCTTCGGGAGTTGATCCGGCAACATATACCACGGCGATTGTGTGGTGTGAAACCTTTGATCAATTTATCACCTCAGCCGTTTATAAAACGGCTGAGAATAATTAGTAAACACTGTGTTTCCTGAAATTTATGCGCTCACTGGACGCAGAACGCGGCCCATGCGCTCGCTGCCCAGATGCTCAGAAAATTGATCAGCCTCCCAGGCAGTATGGCCACCGATCATAACGAGGGGCACAACACCGTCAGATCGATTAACCAGCTGTTCGTGTTGATACTCCTCACGAAATACACGTTGAACATTATCTTCACCATCGTACTCCGCCAGTTTTTCTGGATCCACCAAAATTAGGTCCGCCACATCGCCTTGATCGATGGTACCACCGGACACACCGAAGACATCGGCAGCATCCTTGGTCAAACGCTTAACCATATAGCTGACATCCTCATCTCCACCCTCGGCAGCGAGCTTCAGGCTGCGCAAATTTACATCATAAAAGGCCATGTTGGTGAGATGAGCACCGCTGTCATTAAATCCGGGTAACAACTGCGGATTCATCAATAACTCTCGTACCACCTTTAAATCGCGGTTGGCGGTCACAGTACTCCAGGTTAGGTCGGTATCAAAGGATCTCAGCATTTGCAGCATGAAGTCTCCCTCGTCCGCCACCCAGAAGAAATCCTTTTGTATTAATTTTTGCTCTGCCTTTGTCACCGGCTCATCGAACTTGTCCTGCCTGATGGCCACCACACGATCAAAAATCGTTTGGAAATCCATTCCTTGCCAGTTTTTCTGAGGACACCTGTCTAATGTCATGTCAGCGAGGGTTCGGTTAAAGGCGTAATCCTCAAGGTTTAGGGTTCGCTTCAAACGATCGATACTCCAACCCTGCTTGCCTCTCATCCACATGGCTTTAAAAGTCTTTATGTAGTCAGGATCCTGCATAATTTTTGCCCGTGCCTCTCGATCTTCTAAATCAGTCTCATTGAGACGGCGCAACTCGGGAATTTCCTCAGCAATGGGAGTTATGGCTCCATCTGACCAAATTTTGAATGGTGCGCCCAAGGCTTGCATGTAAAATTCGCCTTTTATCAAAGAAGAATTTAACAACTTGGACAGTGTCTTAACCATACGCGACAACTTCCAATTATTGGCGATGTCTAACGCTGCGACAACGGTGGTTTTCAATGGTTTACCGTGCAGCCGCCCGCTGGTGAGTAAAAATGTCTTTAAGGTTCCTACGACACTGTCTTTAGGCGGCGTCGCTTGCCATAAAGCTCCCTCTTCGCGAACCACCTGAGTCAGTGCTTTAAGTTCATCATACTTGGCAAACTGGGTCGGAATAGTCTTCTCGCAGTGAGGTTGAGCTGCCAAATAGTGAAAAGGCAGGGCGTCTGTAGAAAAGCCCACATAGCCGGCTTTGAGCGCGTCCTGCAGAGAGGCTTTCATCGACTTTATTTCACCCACCGTTGGATCTCTGGTGACACTATTTTCAAAGCCCATAGACTCTATTCGAAGCATGGAGTGGGGGAAAAGCACAGCGACATTTGGACCCAAATTTATATTGTCCAAATGCTCCAAGTAAGATCTGGGGTTATCCCAAGTAATATTATCAGCGCAACCTCTGAGTACTGATTTGGGAATGTTCTCCACACGCGCGTAACAACTCACAATAGGGTCGTTGGTGCCATCGCGTTGATTACCGAAGGCCAAACCCAAACTGCAGTTGGCAATCACAACCGAGGTGGTGCCATGACGCGTCGACTCTGGCAACCCAGGCGCCACTTCTAATTCCAGATCATAGTGGGTATGAATATCAAACAATCCTGGCATCAACCATTTACCCTGGCCATCTATCACCCGTTGGGCATTAGTGTCGTCCAAGTTTGGGCCGCGAGCGACAATGTGTCCCTCGGCAACGGCAACATCCTCTACAACAGGCGTTTCCCCGTTGTTGAAGACCTTGGCATTTTTGATCAATGTGTCAATCTTTATCACGCTCGTATCCATGGATCCCGTCTCTTTTTTTCTTCTACCACACAGCTGGCAAATGGGACTCAACACCGCCAAAAGCCACTATCCCGTGCGATATTTTTGTTCTTGGTTTATTATGCACTGGAAAATTTTTTAAAGTATTGCACTAACCAGAATTTGAGGTCAAGCGCGCAATGAGACTCCCGGGTACTCACTAATCCAACCCTTTCAAGGAGGCATCAAGTGGCCTACCAGTCGGATCAACCGTCAGCCGACATTCAAGTATGGAGAGATCGTGGTGAGTACCACCAGCTCTGTGGTTATAATGTTTTTGTTGTGGATGAAGGCAGTGAGACACTACCAGTGCTGCTCTTAGTGCACGGCTTCCCAACATCAAGTTGGGATTGGCAACCGATGTGGGCTGATTTGCGACAACACTATAGGCTGATAGCCCTCGATATGCTCGGTTTTGGATTTTCGGACAAACCAAATCAGCGCAGTTATACCATTCACGGTCAGGCTGACATCGTAGAGGCATTGGTAGCATCTAAACAGCTCTCCTCTTTCCATGTTTTGGCACATGACTATGGCGATACAGTGGCTCAGGAATTGCTCGCAAGACAGTTTGAGGGTCATGGTGTTGGAACCTGGCTCTCCTGTTGTTTTTTAAACGGTGGCCTATTTCCGGAAACCCACAGAGCACTGTTAACACAAAAATTACTGTTGAGCCCCTTGGGAAAATTTATTAATCGGCTCTCAGGTTTCACATCATTTCGACGCAACTTTAGCTCTGTATTTGGCCCCCATACCAAACCATGTGAACAGACGTTACTCAATTTTTGGTGGCTTATAAATTACAACGACGGCAAACACCTGTTCCATAATTTGATCACGTACATAAGAGATCGACTTGAACATCGCAAGCGCTGGGTAACTGCGCTGCAACAGAGCAATATTCCCCTTGCTCTGATCAATGGTTCAATAGATCCTGTGTCCGGAAGACACATGGTTGAGCGGTATAAAAGTTTACAATGTCGTCTAGATTTTTTAACAGAACTACCCCTTATTGGACACTACCCCCAAGTGGAAGACCCCAACGCGGTCTTTCAGGCTTACCAACAATTTCTCAATAAGATTACAACGTCGGATTAAATTGCCGCTATTTTTATTACAGCGCACCGGCATCTTGCGCAACCACATAAATTCAAATTATTTCTCTCGATGGATCCTTGCGACATTCCCCTGCCACTTGAGACACAAGAGGCTTCTTAGGTAGGCTATCTTGGTCACTCCCTCAACTTGCGACTCAACCTCTGAGACAGTAGCATAGTGCAAAGCATTTCCTGAGTGTATGTGTTATCAATCACCACATGGTAAAATTGTATCTGGGCATCTCTCTGCTACTCTCGGTTTGCGGCGTCAATGCTGAGCCTATTCGAGTGGCTGTGGCAAGTAATTTTGCTCAACCAGCCAAAGCACTGGCGGCCCTGTTTGAAGAACAGCATAATCACGAGCTTTTGTTGGCCTTTGGCTCCACTGGCAAACATTTTGCCCAGATAACTCAGGGAGCACCCTTCGACATTTTCCTCGCTGCGGACAGCGATTACCCCACACTTCTGGACACCAAGGGCTTGACGGTGAAAAATAGTCGCTTCACTTACGCCATCGGTACACTGATGGTATGGGCTCCAGCTATACCCACTGATGAAATAGAGTCCTATTTACAAAACATCAACTTCCATCGGCCCATTGCCATTGCCAATCCCAAACGCTCACCCTATGGCCGAGCTGCACAACAAGTACTCACAGAAATAGGGCTATGGAGTAAGGTTCAGTCAAATCTGGTTCGTGGCGAGAATATCGCTCAAACCTACCAGTTTGTGGAGAGCGGCAATGCAAGCCTAGGCTTTATCGCCCAGTCTCAGCGTAATCTCTCAAAGTCAGCGCTGAAAGATTCTGTTTGGATGCCGTCACAGGCGCTGTATGATCCTATTCACCAACAAGCGGTACTCTTGCGCAGCACTTCGACAACACAGGCATTTTGGTCTTTCTTGCACAGTGAAGCAGCGAAAACTGTTATCACCAGCTTTGGATATAAATTACCATGATACTGGCAGAACAAGACTTAACCGCTCTCTGGGTCACACTTAAGTTGGCCAGTATCAGTACGCTAATTTTGATAGTCATAGGCACCCCCGTGGCCTGGTGGTTAGCCCGCAGTCGCTGGCGATATAAAGCTGTTGTCGAGGCTGTAATTGCCCTACCACTTATTCTCCCACCGACAGTGTTGGGCTTTTATCTGTTGCTGGCTCTGGGGCCTGACGGTCCGATTGGCAAGATTGTGGATTTTTTCGGTGGCTCACCCTTGGCCTTCAGTTTTTCAGGTCTGGTGATTGGCTCGGTGTTCTACTCACTCCCTTTCGTGGTTCAACCAATACAAAATGGATTTTCATCTCTCGGGCAAAGACCATTGGAGGTGGCGGCAACCCTGGGCGCATCTCCCATCGATCAATTTTTTACCGTTGCCATACCCATGGCAAAATCCAGCTTTATCACCGCAGGTGTGTTGGGGTTTGCCCACACGCTCGGCGAGTTCGGTGTCGTGCTTATGATAGGTGGTAATATTCCCGGCAGCACTCAGGTGGCCTCTATCGCCATTTATGACCACGTCGAAACCCTTGAGTATGCTCAAGCCCATGTGCTTGCTGGCTGCCTTTTATTGCTGTCCTTCGTTATGTTGCTGGTGGTGTACGGGGCCAATCGCCGATATTCAGTGGCAACGCCATGAAAAGTATAGAAATAAATATGCTAGTCCAACGGGATGATTTCATCCTGGAGGTCAATACTGAAATCGCTCCTTCTGGTGTCACCGCAGTCTTTGGTCCCTCCGGAAGTGGTAAAACCACTCTCCTAAGGTCTATTGCCGGCCTTATCTACAACACTCAAGGCTGTGTAAGGGTGAACAATGTTGTATGGCAAAACGAAACAGAGTTTCTCTCCACACACCAGCGAGGTGTGGGATTTGTCTTCCAACAACCCAGTTTATTTGAGCACCTAAATGTAAAGAAAAATATCGATTTTGGGCTGCATCGTGCAAAAGCACCTATGTCACCCAAGCAAATTCAGCTCATGCTTGATTTAATGGGTATCCAACCCCTGTTGAATCGTATGCCATGGCAGCTATCTGGTGGTGAACAGCAACGGGTGGCCATCGCCCGCAGCTTAGTTACCAACCCCAATTTATTACTACTCGACGAGCCTCTTGCGGCCTTGGGAGATGACCAAAGAGCGAGCATCCTAAAGTTTTTCAATCAGACCTTTGAGCAGCTTAGCATTCCGGTTATTTATGTTAGCCATGTCAAAGATGAAATTGCTAGACTAGCTAATCACCTCATCTTGCTTGAGAGTGGAAAAATTATTGGGCAGGGGGGGATGAAAGAGATGTTTAATTCTCTGGATCTGCCTTTGGCGCAAGCACAGGATGCCGAAAGTGTCATCGAAACGCAGGTGAAAGATTACGATGATAAATTTGGCCTGGTGCAATTAGACCTAGTTGGAATTAGTCTTTGGGTTGCAAGCTCACCACTGGACAAAGGCACTACTGTTCGACTGCAAATTTTTGCTCGAGATATTAGTATCGCTCTGGAAAAACCGTGCAATAGCAGTATTGTCAACATCATCCCGGCGACAATAGAGAGTCTAAAGGAACAGGGTGATTCACAAGTGATGCTCAGGCTAATTGTGGAAAATTCCATACTCCTGAGTCGGATAACCCGAAAATCAGCAGTCCAGTTAAATCTAAAACCAGGCGATTCGGTGTACGCACAGATTAAAACTGCAGCAATTTGCGTGTAGCACAATCAAAAGTTAGAACAAACTTAAAATCTAGAAAAAAAGGGAAGTAAGGGTTATGAACTGGATTATCGGCATGCTTTTAGCATTAGTTTTGGTCCTAGTTCTGTGGTATTTCACTCTTCGACACGAGACTAAATATCAAGAGAAAGAGCAATTACTTGTGAAAAAAAAACTGGAGCAGGCCGCTCGAAGAAAAGCCCGTGGCGATGTACTTAAAAACAGCGACGATATGCACAATTAAGTCTTAAAACAACCCTTCATGAAGACCATAATTGAGTGCTCCCAGCTGGTCGAATAACCTAGTGTTCACTTTCGTCGCCAGTTGAAGAAAAGAATTCTCTCATTATCTCATCCGACACGGAGGCGGTTATACAATCAAAAAAACAGTATGCTTGTTCCGATTTTTTAAACCTCGGTAACTTTTTCATCAGAAACCGTTGCGGTCTCGATTATTGAGCAAACTAAATTTGACTCTAGATTTTGATGTATACTCTCAACAACTATAAAAAGAAGACCAGTCTTATGCGTTCATTTCAAATAGATTGGCTTTATTGGAGCCTTTGATGAGTAACAAAACAGGTGCAGTGAGTCAGTTTCATTTGTTTGGTCAACGTCGCTTCTTACCCTTTTTTATTACCCAATTCCTCGGTGCTCTAAACGATAATCTATTTAAAAATGCGCTCTTAGTGATTGTTGTCACTACGGCCGCAGGGCAATCCGACAGCGCGACTAACTTCACTACCAACTTGGCTGCCGGACTTTTTATACTGCCTTTTTTCTTGTTTTCAACCATTGCCGGTCAACTGGCAGATGCCCTTGATAAAGCCATGCTTATGCGCCGTGTGAAGATTGCAGAAATTTGTATCATGCTCGTCGGTGGCTATGCACTGGTCACCCTACAAATCAATTTAATGCTCTTTGTTCTCTTCCTCCTGGGAACCCAATCAGCCTTTTTTGGCCCGGCAAAATATTCTCTGATACCGCAACATTTGACGAGTGATGAATTACTCGCCGGCAATGCGCAGGTAAGTATGGGGACGTTTGGCTCTATATTGTTAGGCACGCTGATCGGTGGCTGGATGGTAACTCTTGAAAACGGGCCACTGCAGTTGAGTGGCCTGATTGTTTTGGTGGCATTTATTGGCTGGTCAAGTAGCACGCAGATCCCCAAGGCACCTCCGGAAGTTTTGAATCAGAAGGTTCGACTCAACCCCTTAAAAGAAACGCGCAATAATTTCGCCTTAGCGCGAGAAAACCGGACGCTGTTTTTCTGCATTTTGGCTATCTCTTGGTTTTGGCTTTATGGCAGTTGTTTTTTAACCCAAGTTCCCAACTATACGGTAACTGTATTAAACGGTCATCCACGCTTAATTTCTATATTGCTAGCGGCTTTTATTATTGGTGTGGCGTCTGGATCACTTCTTTGTCACCGCTTGTCTCGTGGTGTTGTGGAGCCGGGTATTGTGCCCATCGGCGCTGTGGGATTGAGTGTCTTTGCCTTTGATCTAAGTATCACCTCTCTCACTTTCCAACAAATGCACGGCACTCTTGTGTCAATAACGCCCAGTCAATTTTTGGATCTCGGCGGCGGTCTGCATATTCTCGCGGATCTCATACTCATTGGTCTATTCGGAGGCCTGTTCATCGTACCTCTCAATTCTATGTTGCAACAGCGAACGCCATCCGGGAGACGAGCGCGTGTTTTATCAGTCAATGCTATAATGAATGCGGCCTATATGGTGGGTGGCAGTCTGCTGGGCATTGTCTTTTTGAGTGTGCTGCAGTGGAGCATTATCGAGTTCTTTATGGCCGTTGCCTGCCTAAATCTTTTGGTGGTGGGAATTATCTTTTTATTGGTACCAGAATTCACTACGCAGTTTAAACTGTGGGTAAAAAATCGGCTTAAAATGCCATCAACTCTCTGACAAGGACTTTGTTTACTATGCAACTTTCATCAAAAATTTTACTCGGCATGTTCCTCGGTATTGCCCTCGGCATTGTGCTACATGCAATCGATCAGTCGGTATCAGTTGCTTCGCCTGTCATTACATGGATGGTAGATAATATTTTCGATGTAATAGGTCAAATTTTCGTTCTGTCGCTTAAAGTATTGGTTGTACCTCTGGTGTTTGTCTCTCTGGTGTGTGGATCTGCCTCCATGGGTGAGGACATTAAAATGGGCCAGGTAGCAGTTAAAACCGTCGCTCTGTATCTCACTACCACTGCTATTGCGGTGAGTCTCGCTCTAGTTATCGCCAATATCGTCGATCCCGGGGTTGGGATCAACACCTCAGAAGTGGCAGACTTCAATGTCAAAGAATCACCTGCCTTCAAGGAAGTGGTCATTGGCATATTCCCAAGTAACCCGATCCAAGCAATGGCTCAGGGCAACATGCTGCAAATTATCGTCTTCGCCATATTGGTGGGTGTCGCCATAATGCGATCAGGGGAATCTGGTCAGTCAGTGTTACGGGGCTTTCAAAAGTTAAGCGACGTAGTAATGATTATGGTAACCATATTGATGAATGTGGCGCCAGTTGGTGTCTTTTGCCTACTAGTAAAATTGTTCACCAGTGAGGGATATTCTGCCATTGTCAATTTGGCTATGTACTTCGCCACCATGGTTTTCGTGCTCTGCCTTCATGCCTGTATGACCTATAGCAGTATTTTTGCCCTCTTCACTCGATTAAATCCAATAACACTGTTTAAAAATATGCGTCCTGCAATGATATTTGCCTTTAGTACCGCCTCAAGCAATGCCACCATGCCCATCACTCTAAACGCTGCTAAAAATCGCGTTGGGGCACACAACTCCATTGCTTCATTCACCGTTCCTTTAGGGGCTACAGTGAATATGGATGGCACCGCTATTATGCAGGGGATCGCCACCGTATTCATCGCCCAAGCCTATGGACTTGATCTTTCAATGGGTGAATATCTCGCGGTGGTGGCGACTGCGACACTGGCCTCCATAGGTACTGCTGGTGTACCCGGTGTTGGACTAATCACACTGGCAATGGTACTACAGCAAGTAGGTCTCCCTGTTGAAGGTATTGGTCTTATTATCGGCGTCGATCGTCTTCTGGATATGCTGAGAACAGTGGTCAATGTATCTGGTGATGGCATGGTAACAGCAGTGGTAGCAGACAGTGAGGGTATGTTAGACAAAGAAATATTTAACAATCCTACTAAATCTGACAATTAATACGTCGACAACAGGCGGTGGAGCCATCTAATTTGCTTCAGAGAACGTACGTTTGGGTCAAATACGGTTAAGCGGTCAACCAATGAGTTCAAGAGACGTTTATCCTTTACATTAAACTATTTTACTACCGGCCGTACCGTCTAAAAAAGTGCACTCGGCTTGGTCAAAGGTTGTATTTATGCCAATTATTAGCCGTAAAGGCTCAATTACACTGGTGGTCTTACTCATCGGTATCTCACTTATTGCTTCACTTATACTATTCAAACCAACGCCACAGCGAACGGCTCGCCAAAGTAAACCGCCAGCAACAGTTGATGTGCTATCGGTAAGTCCGGAAGCCTTTCAAATAACAATAAAAAGTCAAGGTAATGTGGCACCAAAACGACAAATCAACCTTGTTGCTCAAGTGGCTGGGAGAGTGGTATCAGTCAACCGCGAATATGCGAACGGTGGTTTTTTCAAAGCCGGCGAGAAGCTACTGCAAATTGAACCCGCTGACTATGAGTTCTCGGTCATCAGGGCGAGAGCCCAAATGGCGAAGGCGCAGGAGCAAGTGGCACTGGAACAAGGCAGGTCGCGCCAGGCAAAGCGGGAATGGAGAGAACTGGGAGACAGTACCGCCAATGAACTTTTTTTGCGTAAACCACAATTAAATTCAGCTCAAGCTAGCTTGGAATCAGCCAGGGCCGATTTAAAAAAAGCGCAACTGGACCTGGAGCGCACAGCTATCAGTGCACCCTTTCCGGGGAGAATTCGTCAAACTTTTGCCGATGTAGGGCAGTATTTAAATCCGGGCACTCCCATTGCTCAGGTATACAGTACCGATGTTGTTGAAATACGGCTGCCTCTATCTGATCGAGAGGCGGCACTGATTAATTTGCCACAGAACTATGATGACAATGCAGAAGACAACTACCCAGAAGTCACCTTACGTAGCTCGCTCGGCGATCAAATGTATGAATGGCAAGGGAAGATAGTACGCACTGATGCGGCTGTGGATATTCAAAGCCGCATGATTTTTGCTGTGGCGGAAGTGGAAAATCCATTCAAGTCAGATTCCCAAGGGTATCGACCCGCACTAAACATTGGTATGTTTGTCGAAGCAGAGATTAAGGGTAAAACAATTGCAAACAGCATGCGCATACCCAAATCGGCGGTCTACAAAGGTAATGAAGTGTTAGTGCTCAATGAAAGTAATCAGATTTCTTATAAAAAAGTCAACGTGATTCAGTCGGACCTTGAGAGTGTCACTGCCATTGGCCTTGATCCGGGAACACGGTTGGTATTATCCCGACTGCCTCTGGCCATTGACGGTATGACAGTCATTCCAAAAATCCCATCTTCAGTGGCAAATAAAACTAAAACTGAGGACCAGATACTGTGAATTCCTCAATAAAATGGTTTGTACAAAACCCGGTGGCGGCAAATCTGTTGATGTTTTTAATCATCATCGGCGGTGCTTTCGGTGCTTTTGGCATTGGCAAAGAGGTATTTCCGTCCACCTCAATTAATTACATTACGATCAACATGCCCTATCCAGGC
Source organism: Porticoccaceae bacterium (assembly GCA_964230135.1). Classification (GTDB taxonomy): domain Bacteria; phylum Pseudomonadota; class Gammaproteobacteria; order Pseudomonadales; family Porticoccaceae; genus HTCC2207. Next base: position 37,854 of record CAXRFT010000052.1, read on the forward strand.
GCTGGACCTAAGGAAGTGGAAGAACAGATCGTGGTGCGTATCGAAGAGGCGGTTTTTTCTCTTGAAGGCATCAAAGGCATCACCTCTGAAGCGAGGAAAGGTCGAGGATCCGTCACTCTAGAGATAGATACAGACTACGACATGACGAAAATGCTCAATGACGTCAAAAGTCGGGTAGATGCCATCATCACCTTCCCGACAGATGCAGAGCGACCCATTGTCACCGAAGTGATTGAACGCGAGGAGGTCATACGCATCGCCCTGTTTGGTGACGCCTCGGAAGCTGTCCTGAAGGAATATGGCGAACGCATCCGCGATGAACTCTCCAGCTTGCCAAACATTGATTTCGTGGAAATATGGGGAGCACGGCAGCCGCAGATTGACATTGAACTCTCGGAAGCCAACATGCGTCGGTACGGCATATCATTCAACGACGTTGTCAATGCTATTCGTCGAACGTCCATCAACCTGCCTGCGGGCACAATCCGCACCGACAGTGGTGACATTCAGGTCCAAACAAGAGGTCAAGCATATTACGAAGATGATTTTAAAGCCATCTCTGTGACCAGCAAAAACGATGGTTCAGAGATCACCGTTGGTGATGTCGCCAAAGTCAAGGATACCTTTGAGGAGCGCAATGCCCTCACCCGATTTAACGGTAAAAAAGCTATTTTTCTTGCCATTAGTGTCGGCGAAGATCCCGATGTGATGGCGACTACCAAGGCAGTGAAAGACTATGTTGCCACAGGAGCAGAATTTTTACCCAGCGAGTTAGAGCTGGCTACATGGCGAGATTTTTCAGTGCTCTTTGAAGGGCGGCTCTCGCTGCTGACGGAGAATGCCGTCGGTGGTTTGATCTTGGTATTTATTATACTTATGCTGTTTTTGAGTCCTCAGCTGGCGTTTTGGGTAGCTCTGGGAATCGGTGTAGCCTATTTGGGTGCTCTGTGGATATTACCTAGCATTGGCTTGACTCTCAACATGCTATCGATGTTCTCATTCTTGCTGATTTTAGGCATTGTTGTTGATGATGCCATTATTGTTGGCGAAAGCGTGTTCCGTCATCAAGAACAAGGGTTAGATCAGATTAGCGCAGCCAGAGAAGGTGCTCAAGCCGTTTCAAAGCCGGTATTTTTAGCTGTATTAAGCACTATGATTTTCTTCTCACCAATCTTCTTTTTACCGGGGCTGTGGGCAAAGTTCCTCTGGGCCATTCCGGCTATAACAGTGGTTGCCTTAACTTTTTCATTGATCGAATCTCTGTGGATTTTGCCATCTCATCTTGCGCAGATGAAAACCGAAAGACTGCCTACCTCGATCATAGGAACACGTCTGTACAATGCCAGACGCTGGTGTGCTAATGGTCTTAATTCCATTGCTAATAATCAGTTTAAATCTGTTCTAGAAAAAGCACTGTCCTGGCACTACCTCACATTAATCGTGTTTTTTTTAGCACTGGTTCTGTCGCTGACACTGGTGGGCGCTGGCTATGTCCGGCAAGTACAGATGCCCAACGTCGCCTCAGATTTCATTTCAATGCGTCTTGAGATGCCCGACGGTCACTCCAAAGCAGCCAAGTTAGATATTATAAAAAGAGCCGAGCGAGCATCTGATGGGTTAGTCTCTGATCCGTTAATAGAGCAGCAAGTGCAAGTTGATAAACTCATCTCTAACCAACTCTCATTTATGTGGGGTGATACTATACGTTTATTGATCGAGCTAACACCCGAAGTAGCGGGAAAAATAGACCCCAAACTCGTTGGCGAGCAATGGCAGGCTAACATGGGACCCGTTCCAGATGCAAAAAAGGTCACGGTAGACACTACTCTTGGGCCGCCGACGTCGACATTTTCTATATCCCTGACTGCCTCAAATACAGAGCAGTTGGCTCAGGCTGCTGCGTTTATTAAAGAACAGTTAGCACTGCTTCCCGGCACCAGAAACATCCGTGATAATCTCTACTCGGGGCGCCAGGACATAGATATTAAGCTAATGCCGAATGCTGATAGCCTCGGAATTAGCTTGTCTCAGGTGGCGAATAAAGTCCGTCAAGGGTTCTATGGAGCGGAAGCGCAGCGAATCCCGAGAGAACGCGATGATGTCCGTGTCATGGTCCGCTATCCAAAAGATGCTCGCGCTCAAGTGGACACACTCAAAGACATGCGAATCCGGACAGCAAATGGAACTGAGGTGCCATTTTATTCGGTGGCAGAGGCCAACTACGTGCCCGGTTATTCACGCATTAAGCGCACCGATCGCGAACGCAGCATCCGAATTACCGCACTACCCTCCACCGGGCAACTTACCGTCAACGAGATTGCCAAGGTGATGTATGGTGATGTCGTCAAAGAAATGAAGGCACTTTACCCAGAGGTGTCGGTAAGAAGAGATGGACAACTTGAGGACCAAGATGAGTTTAATCGATCAGCACTTCAACTCTTTGGTCTAGCAGTTTTGCTCATCTATTCATTGATGGCCATTGAATTTAGATCCTATCTCAAACCTTTCGGTGTTTTATCAGCAATCCCCTTTGGTGTCATGGGCGCTATATTCGGCCACCTACTGATGGGCCTAGAGTTTAGCCTTCTGTCTACCATAGGCGTTCTCGCTGTATCTGGCGTGGTAGTCAACGACAATTTGGTATTGATTGATCGAATTATTCAACTCCGCAATCAGGGCGAATCCATTCACAGCGCACTGGTGCGTGCCGGCGTCGATCGTTTTCGGCCGATCATTTTAACCTCTTTGACAACCTTCATCGGCCTTGCTCCAATACTTTTAGAGACCAGCGTTCAGGCTCAGTTCCTCATTCCAATGGTAGCCTCTCTGGCCTTTGGTGTACTCTTTGCCACTACTGTGACGCTCTTGTTCGTACCCTGCCTGTACTTATCCGGAGCCGTGCTGAGAGAAAAGCTCAGGGGCGTTGCGACAGAACGGGATAGCCTGCTTAGCTGATAGTTTTGAGCTCAGTCAGTAATAAGCTGTGGGTGAAGTGGTTAACACCAGAGGAGATGCAACTTCTTCTCGTTTTACTACGCCACAAAGCTGCTCGACTAATTCTAATGCGAAGTCGATTGCAGTACCGGGGCCTTGGCTGGTGACACAGGAGCCATCCACCACCACACGAGACTCTGTGTCCACTTCTTTGGCAACCAGTGCCTGGTAAAATCGAGGATGGCACGTGGCTATTTTGTCTGCTAAAAGACCTTTGTCGCCGAGTACTGTTGCCGGTGCCGCACAAATTGCCGCGTACAGACGCCCACTTTGCGCTTGACTGCGAATCAATCCATCCAAACAACTACTAACAGCCAAATTTTCCGCACCTTTGACGCCACCGGGAAGAGCAATTAAATCCCATTCCTTTCCCACACAATCGTCAATACCACAATCGGCTGTAATCTTGGTGCCTCGAGCAGCACAAATAAGCAGACTGTCTGCACCGGCGACCGAAGCCACCGTAACCTCCAAGCCCGCTCTTCTCAGCACATCTATTATGGTTACCGCTTCAAGTTCTTCGCTGCCATCTGCTATGGGAACTAAGACAGTTTTGGACATATTATTTCCTTTTTTTTCGCCTTCTTTATGGGTTACACTGTGCCCGAAAACTTCAGATCTGTCACGGGTGAGCCATGAAAATATACATTTTACAGAGACATGATCAAGCCATATTAGACAAAAGTTTACAATGGATTAACAACCCACCCGCAGCAGATATCCTCTTTACTCGGCACAGAGATATTGCGCTCAATCAATTGATTGAGCTAAACACTAAAAATATAGATTTAAGAGCGAACATCATAGAATGTGCTGCAGATGCCAATGGCAACCCTACATTGCTATTGGAGGCAGAGAATACTGGGCAATTAGCTAACCACAGCGCCGCCTAAATCGGAGCACTCCATTGTCTTTAGCTGCCAACCTTAGGCTTTTTAGCAACCCTGAAAAAATGCCACAACTCCGGCAGATAGTTCGCGGCATTGAAAAAGAGAGTTTGCGGGTGAAGCCCAGCGGCCATCTGTCCGACAAACCTCACCCCAAGGCCTTGGGGTCGGCTCTGTGTCATCCGCATATAACCACAGACTTTTCTGAAGCTTTACTAGAGTTCATTACAGCTCCCTCCTCTTCTATCAGGGAAACCATGGCCGAACTAGAGGATATACACCGCATAACCTATCAACACATTGATGATGAACTGTTATGGGCCAACAGCATGCCATGTCAACTCGGATCGGACGAAACTATACCCATCGGTCAATATGGCAGTTCAAATATTGGCCAGATGAAAACAGTTTATCGCCGCGGTCTTGGTCATCGGTACGGGCGACTAATGCAAACCATTGCCGGTATTCATTACAACTTTTCTGTTCCGGACTCTCTGTGGAGTGAGTTGCAAGAGGCTTCGCCAGACAATACTCAATCTTTACAAGATTTTAAATCCACGGGCTATTTTGGTCTGATAAGAAATTTTCGCCGATATTCATGGCTACTACTGTATTTGCTCGGCGCCGCTCCTGCGGTGTGCAGAAGCTTCGTTAAAGGCCGGGAACACAATCTAAAGCCATTTGGCAACGATAATCACAGTCTTCACACCCCCTATGCAACCTCGCTAAGAATGGGTGATTTAGGTTATCAAAGTGCCGCACAAAGCGCATTAGTGGTTTGTTACAACAACCTCAACCAATACACTGAAACATTGAGTACAGCACTTGAGCAAGACTACAGTCCATACAACATCATCGGTCTAAAAGATAGCGAAGATCAATACAAACAATTAAACACCAGCATTTTGCAGATAGAAAATGAATTTTATAGTGCGATCAGACCTAAACGAACGACTCAGCAAGGGGAGACACCAGTGCACGCACTTCGACAACGAGGTGTGGAGTATATTGAAGTGCGCTGTGTCGATCTCAACCCACTTTTGCCCTGTGGTATAGATGAAGAAACTATCTGTTTCCTCGATACTTTCCTACTCTACTGCCTGTTTAAGGATAGTCCGCTGACAGATGAAGTGGAATACCAAAAAATACCCGAAAATCTCAGTCGTACAGTCTATTCAGGGCGAGATAAGTCACTGATGCTATTAAATCAGGAGGGCGAAATTCCTCTGGTTGAATGGGGGCAGACTCTCATGGCCGACATTGGTGGTGTCGCTGAACTATTGGACAGCGCCAATCAAACCACTGCATACTCTCAGGCATTTATCACCATGCAGCAACGTTTGGCAGACCAGCGCCTAACACCTGCCGCTATACTACTAGATGACATGCGGGCAAATAATGAAACCTTTTATGCCATGTCCATGAGGAAAGCGCTGGAGCATAAACGCTTCTTTGACTCCAAGGAACCAAGTAAAGAAACGATTGCCAAATATACAGCTTTAGCAGAGAAATCTTTTTCTGATCAAGCCAGTATCGAAGACAAAGACGATTTGTCCTTTGACGACTTTTTGACTGACTATTACAACCAGTGAACTAACAACAGAGAGCCCATTTTGAACCTGCCAAACAATAGAGTCATAAACTTAACGGGTGCTTTTATTTGCGCCTCAAGCTTAGTTATCGCTGTGGTCTACTTTCAACAGCACTTAGGCCTCGAGCCCTGCTATCTGTGTATCACACAGAGAGCATTTGTCGCTGCTGCCGGTGTGATATTCTTAATCGGCGCCGTTCACAATCCACAGGGGACCAGACAAAAAATCTATCCGATAAGCGCAATTGCCACTGCTCTTGGCGGTGGGTATTTTTCAGCGAAGCAAATCTGGCTGCAAAATCTTCCCGAAGAAAATATACCGGTGTGCGGGCCTCCGGTTGATTACCTCTTCGATGTGTTTCCCGCATCTGAGGTGATAAGCATGTTAATCCGTGGCGACGGCAACTGTGCAAAGGTCCAGTGGGAATTGCTGAGTTTTAGCATGCCCGAGTGGGTCTTATTAATCTTCATAACATTAGCTGGGTTGGGGCTTGTTCAATTATTGCGCAGGGACTAAAACTCATCTTTGGCCTGCTCGTGCTGGTGATTTTTCACTGGTTGGGGGAGGCACTGGTTTTCTGGAGTGAGATCGGCATGCCCGGTGCTCTAGTGGGTATGTTACTCCTACTAATGATCTTAGTCTTGGCACCCAAAATGACTAACTGGGTACAAGACACAAGTCACCATGTCATCCAGAATTTATCACTTTTATTCATTCCCATCTGTGTTGGTGCCTTCTTCCTAGACGCCAAAATCAATGCTGAATTACCCATGTTGATGCTAACCATACTCATCAGCACACCAATTACCCTTATTGTTTTAACACTGTTGGTGAGCTTTTTCAAAGGTGTAGACGATGCCTGAAATGGTCTACTCTCAATGGCTGCAGATTTTGCAAAGTTCTTGGTTGATGGGATTATCTATTATCGCCTTTGCAGTCGGTATAACCTTTTACCGGCGGACATCACAGCGGGCAATTTTCCATCCACTTATTATTAGCACGCCACTCATAGCGCTTATACTGTCACAATTAGACGTTGATTATGCCCTTTACTACCAACACAACGGTCTACTAAACTGGCTGCTTGGACCGGCAACGGTGGCCCTGGCCGTACCATTGGCAAAATATCTAAAACAACTGCGTGAAATTTTGTTTAATGTTGTCATAACTGTCATCGTTGGCGGTTTGTTTGCCGCGCTCTGCGCTGTCGCCATAGGCCTATGGCTGGTGGAGGATAGCCAGGCCACATTGTCACTGGCAGCAAAATCCGTGACCACCCCCATAGCAATAATTATTACTCAGGAACTGGGTGGCCTCGCCACAGTGATCACCCTCATGGTGCTGTTCACGGGTATTGTGGGAATTTTGGTGGCCGACAACATATTTTATTACCTCAAATTAGAAGACGAACGATGGCAAGGTCTGACTCTTGGAATTACTGCTCACGCCATAGGCACTTTGAGAGCATTTGAGAAAAGTCCGCGCTGCGGTGCATTTTCCACAATTGGCATGGGACTAAACGGCATCTGGAGCGCTTTTTTCTTGATACCATTCATGAAACTGGTTATCTTTTAACGATGGTGTTTGGCTCTGAAAAATCTGAATAGGCAACAATAGGTGAGGTGGATATAAAATGGCATCCGACGACCGAAATCTACAATCACACTGGAATGACACAAGCGCTCTAGTCGAGCGATGGATAGAAGATCGCCGAGAGTTGCTGGTGGAGTATTGTGACCTGACCGAAATTACCGATTTTTCTGACGCCGCCTTAAATCACGAAGAAAAGCTCGAAAAATTCTGCGAGCTGATGGTGGACTACGTGTCCGTTGGACATTTTGAAATTTTCATTAAGCTCAACGAGAGCGCGACACTTTTCGCCAATAACGAGGGCATAGAGTTAAGCCAACCTCTGCTGGCCAAAATTCAGATTACCACAGACCAAATACTGAACTTCAACGACAAGTATACAACCACAAAAGATTTGGAGACTCTGATAATCGACCTCGCCAGTCTGGGCGAGGTCTTTGTACAACGGTTTGCAGACGAAGACAGGCTAATCGATGTGCTTCACAGCGAAAATGTGGCCAAACTCATCGCCGAGGGAACATAAATTCCGACTCTTATACAGACAAAAAAGCCCCGCACTGCGGGGCTTTTTTTATCAGTCATACACTACTTAATCACCGCCAGCATTGGCACTCAGTAGCTCTACCTCAAAGATTAATGTGGCATTAGGTCCGATTGGTCCAGTTCCTCCGGGGCCATAGGCAAGATCAGCTGGAATATAAAGTTCCCATTTAGATCCCTCCGGCATTAACTGTAGCGCCTCGGTCCAACCAGCGATGACCTGAGTAACACCAAACTGCGCCGGTACGCCGCGCTTAATTGAGCTGTCAAACTCAGTGCCATCCAAAAGCCGGCCAGCATAGTGAACCTCCACCGTACTGTCCTCGGAGGGCTTGGGCCCGCTGCCCTCCACCAGCACCTTATATTGCAAACCACTATCGGTAGTTACAACACCCTCAACCTTAGCGTTTTCCGATAAAAAAGCAGCACCTGCAGCGGCATTTGCTTCACTCTGTTCAGCTGCGGCAGAAGCTTGTTCGGCCTGCATTTTCTCCTGCTTCTCCTTCATCGATATCTCAAACTGCTGAATGGTAGCGGCAATCTGCTGCTGATCAAGTTGTGGCTGTTCGCCTTTGAGCGCCGACTGTAGACCACTTTGAAAAGCTTGAGCATCAAATTCTATATCCATGCTGGCAATATTGTTGCCATTGTCAAAGCCCATGAGATAACTGATTTTCTGAGCCTGAGTGGTCAAGTCAATCTCCGCATCAGCTTCTACAGGTTCTGATGGCAGTGGATTTGATTGTTGGTCGTTACAACCTGAGAGACTCAGTAAAAGAGCAAGAGGCAGAATCTTTAATGCATTCATTGGTTTTCCTTAGTTAAGTTAACATCATTCGATGGCGATGGATTCAATTTAGGTTATTTTCGTGCGAGTATCAAGCAATGATAATAAGTCTGTTTTTTCACTAGTGCGTCACAGATAATTACCTCTCGTCGGTCTTATAGACAGAGGCCAAAACATTAATCAGACTTCCGAAACAACAGATCCCAAACACCGTGACCTAGGCGCTCACCGCGCTTCTCAAATTTAGTCATTGGTCTCCAGTTTGGTCTTGCCGAGTAATTGCCCCGGCCCGCGCAATTTTCAAAGCCCTCAGCGCCCGTCAAAGTCTCCAACATTTGTTCTGCGTAGGGCTGCCAATCAGTGGCCATATGGATGATGCCATGAGGACGCAATTTTTCTCTTACTTGTTGCACAAAAGTCGTCTGGACAATCCGCCGTTTATTATGCTTTTTCTTATGCCAAGGATCAGGAAAATACAACTGCAGTCGATCAAAGCTCTCGGCACCGAAACATTCGTCGATTACGTCATTGGCATCTGCCAGATAAACTTTTAAATTCGTAAGCCGTTCAGCACTCGCATTGTTGAGCAAGGTGCCAACACCTGGTGGATGCACTTCAATACCTATAAAATCGGTCTCCGGTGCACTGGATGCCATCTGCACGAGCGAGTCACCCATGCCAAAACCAATCTCTATCACCTTCTCTCCAGCACGAGAGAAAACCGCCTCAGGATCGATCAAGCCATCAGCTAGGCGCAACCCATAGTTGGGCCAATGAGTGTCAAAAGCACGCCGCTGCGCCTCGGTCATGCGCCCCGCACGGACTACGTAGCTGCGGATGGATTTTTTTCGGTATTCGGGGCGGATATCCACTCAATAAACCTCTTTTTGCGCGAACATAAGCAAGCACCAACCAAGAATAAAGCCTAGGCCACCGATGGGTGTGATTGCACCCAACAGTGGTAACTCGAGAAGAACCAGTAGATAAAGAGAACCAGAGAAAAGCAGTATACCGGTGGCGAAACTGCCCAGAATCCAAGTTCGAAAGTGTGGTTTAAATAAGGTCACAGGCAGACAAACTACGCCAAAAAGCGCCAAGGTATGTAAGAATTGATATAGAACTGCTGTGCGAAAGGTCTGCAAATATTCGATCGTTAACTTGCCTTCAAGACCATGAGCTGCAAATGCACCAAGGGCAACTGATAGGGCGCCACTAAATCCAATTAATTTTAACCAAAAATGATTATTCATAAATAAAAAAGCCGCGCCTCAATGAGCACGGCTTTCCAAAGGTCTGTAGCATCTCAGCTCTGCATTAACAGTCGAACTTTCTTCATCGCGTTCTTTTCTAATTGGCGGATTCGCTCAGCAGAAACGCCAAACTCGTCCGCTAACTGATGGAGTGTGGCCTTTTTTTCGTCCAGCCACCGCCTCTGCAAAATACTCTGGCTACGTTGATCCAGATTTTTAAAGGCATCTGCAAGACGAGCATTGTTATCACCGTCAAAATCATCTCGCTCCACCTGCTCAGCCGGATCCGCTCCTTTTGCTTCCAGATACAACGATGGTGAATAAGCGACAGAGTCTTCATCTTCATCCACTGGCGCATCAAATGCTGCATCTCGGGAGGTCAGCCGCATTTCCATTTCCATCACGTCTTTGACTTCGACTCCAAGATCATCCGCCACCGCTTTAGCTTCATCGGCTGACAGCCACTGTAGTTCTTTTTTGGCACTGCGCAAGTTAAAAAACAATTTTCGCTGTGATTTAGTGGTGGCAATTTTTACGATACGCCAGTTTCTGAGAATAAATTCATGTATTTCAGCTTTAATCCAATGCACTGCAAAGGAAACAACCCTGACGCCTTTTTCAGGGTTGAAGCGACGCACCGCCTTCATCAGGCCGACGTTGCCCTCTTGAATGAGGTCAGCCAGTGGCAGACCATAACCGTTGTATGATCGGGCAATGTGCACGACAAAACGCAGATGTGCCATAACGAGTTTTCGAGCAGCGTCGAGATCGTCCTGATAATAAAGCGCTTCACCCAAAGACGTTTCTTCCTCTAGGGTCAAAACAGGTACAGTTGCCGTTCCCTGAATGTATGCATTTAGATTGGCACCTGGACTCATCCAGTCCATGGTTTGTAACGCTTTACTCATGTCATCCTCTTAAATCTAGACAGCACGCTATAATAACATCAAAATCAACAACATCAAAAGCTTAGTCGCTTAAATCATTAAATAGTTCACTTAACTACTTGAATTTTACGTAATTATAGTACAAATAGCTCAATTCAAATTTACTTCGGCTGAATAGCCCGCAAATGCTGCATCACCGCTATCCAGGCCCCACAGAGACCAACCATTGAGCCCATCAGACAAAGGTTGATAACACTGAAAAAATCCAACCCAACAAGACTATAGTCGGTTGAATACAAACCAATCAAAGCTGACACAGACCGTCCTATCCAAAGACTACTGACAAGCAATAATAGTGCTGCCATCAATCCACCAAAAAACCCCAATAGAAACCCACTGTATAGAAAAGGTCGGCGAACATAAGCGTCAGTGGCTCCGATAAGTTTAACCACAATTATTTCTTCTTTTCTGTTTTCAATGGACAAGCGGATAGTGTTTCCAATAACAAGAACAACACCAACTATAAGGGCCAAACCAATAGCGAGCACTAACTTTTCCCCGACATCTGTTATGGCTGATAAGCGCTCGAGCCACAACATATCTACCTGCACCTCTGAGACATACTCAAAAGATTGCAGTGCTGCAACCAAGTCTCTGATTTGAGTCGGAGCACTGGGACCATCCGGCTTGACAACAAAGGCTGCGGGCAGAGGATTGTCGTCTAAATATTGTAGTGCTTCTCCAAAACCTGAGAGCTCCTCAAACTCCGCCAAGGCTTGATCAGACGAAATATAATTAAGCTCAACAACTCCTGGCAATGCGGAGATCTGTTGCTGCAAATTTGTGATTTCTACAGTTTCAGCTTGTTTATCGACATATACAGTCAACTGAGAGCTTACATCAACACCACCACCCAACTGCTGGACATTCTGCAGTGCAAGCAGCATGGCCGAAGGTAGCGCCAACGCAATAGCGATAACCATCAGGGTCATCAACGTCTGGCTTGGCTCGACCAACATCTTACTGAGCGCATCACGAAACGTGCTTCGATGATGCGCGGTGTAACTTCGCCATCGATCAGCCACTCTTAATTTTTGATCCCTAGCTCCTCGCACAGAAGTTGATTTTTCACTCCGCTCACTGAACATGGTCGACACCCTCGCTCAATCTACCATCGTCCAAACGAATAATCCTCTGGTTGAGCTGATTAATAAGATCTATATCGTGGGTAGCAATCAAAACAGTGACCCCGACGTCCTGAAAACGTTTAAATAAACCCATGGTTTCGGCAGATAATTGTGGGTCGAGATTTCCCGTCGGCTCATCGGCGAGCAAAATTTTAGGCTTGTGCACCACCGCACGTGCTATACCGACCCGTTGCTGTTCGCCACCGGAGAGCGTCAGCGGATAGTTTTTCTCTTTTTGTAAAAGCCCTACACTATCTAAGGCAGCACGCACCCGGCGGCTAGTTTCTATCGGTGAGTAACCAGAGATCAGCAACGGCAGTGCTACATTATCAAAGACAGTGCGATCAGAAAGCAACTGGTGGTTTTGAAATACTACCCCAATCTGGCGTCTGTAAGCGGGAATCGCGGATCGAGATAACCGGTTGATATTTTTGCCATTAATTAGCAAAACCCCGGAGGAAGGACGCTCCACTAACATCAATAATTTCAGTAATGTACTCTTGCCGGCGCCAGAGGGCCCTGTGAGAAAAACCAGTTCTCCTGGATCTAACTCTAAGCTCACGCGCTTTAGCGCTTCTAAGCCCGAAGGGTAACGTTTGCTGACATGATCGAGTCGAATCACAGCACCTCCACCTAGGTCTCTAATCCCAGTAACGCAGAGACAAATTGATTCGCATCGAAGGGCTGCAGATCGTCCTGACCTTCGCCCACACCAATATATCGGATGGGCACGGAAAACTTATCCGCCAAGGCAAACACAATGCCCCCCTTTGCGCTGCCATCCAGCTTGGTCAGGGCAATGCCAGTAACACCGACCACCTGGTCAAATTCCGCCATCTGCGCAACAGCATTTTGGCCGGTACCAGCGTCTAGCACTAACAAAACCTCATGAGGTGCACTCTGATCAATTTTTCCAGCAACCCGTTTGACTTTTTTCAGCTCCTCCATCAGATTGCTTTTATTGTGTAACCGTCCAGCAGTATCGGCGATAAGAACGTCTGCTCCACGACTTTTAGCGGCCTGTATACCATCAAAAATCACAGAGGCACTATCCGCACCCGTATGCTGAGCGATCACCGTCACTTGGTTGCGCTCTCCCCAAACCTGCAACTGCTCAACCGCAGCTGCGCGGAAGGTATCGCCGGCTGCTAACATGACATTTTTGCCGTCTGCTTTTAAATGATTAGCCAATTTGCCAATGGTTGTGGTCTTACCGACGCCATTGACACCAACCACAAAGAGTACAAAAGGTTTTTCTGAGGTTTCAAACGCTATTCTGCCTTGACTGTGTTGTAATTTAGCCACCAATATTTGTTGTAGCGCACTGCGCAGGGCATCGCTATCTTTCAATTCTTGACGACTGAGTTGGGCGGTGAGTTCAGCTAAAACCGCAGTTGTTGTCTCTATTCCGACATCGGCCATGAGCAATGCCGTCTCCAGTTCCTCCAACATTTCATCATCAATTGCCTTACTGCCCATGAAGATAGTGGCCAGTCCATCGCCTGTGCGCGATAAGGCGGAACGCATTCTCTGGGAAAATGATTGTTTCCGCTGAGAGGGTTGATCCTGCACTTGTACCGCACCTGCTTCTGCGTCCTCGGGAGAGCGTTTAAAGCGATCGAAAAAAGATCGTTTGGTAGTCTTATCGTTTCTCTCATCGGAGGTTTGGCGGTCCATAGTCATCCAAATAATGCACTAGTAAAATTTTGGTGTATCCTATCACTTACCTTAAAAAAAAGCTCAAAACTCAGAGCGTTGAGAACCAAATTGAAGAAAAAGCGATCTCAAACAGCCATTGAACAGCATCTGAGAATCATCGGTGGCAGGTGGCGCAGCAGGAAAGTCACTTTCTCACCCACAGACGAACTGAGGCCCACAGGTGCAAGATTGCGGGAAACACTGTTTAACTGGCTGTCGCCAACGATAGAAGGCGCTCGCTGTCTCGATGTATTTGCGGGATCTGGAATTCTTGCCCTCGAAGCACTCTCAAGAGGCGCCAAAAGTAGTACAGCACTAGAGATTAACGCTTCGGCTGTTAAAGCGCTAAAGATTAATCGAACAGCGTTGAACGCCGCCCTCGATATTGTAGCGACAGACAGCACAGACTATCTGACCAATAAAAACCCACAGGCGCCTTTCGATATTGTCTTCGTTGACCCACCATTCTCCCATCACTTGCACAGTAGCATTTGTAATCTTTTGGAAAATAATTACTGGCTAGCAGAAAAAGCCATCATATACTGCGAACTCAGGATAGATGATAACAGCTTCTCTGCACCCATAAATTGGCAGCTACACCGTGATAAAACAGCCGGTGATGTTCGCTATTTGCTGTATCGTCGCATTGAGTCTGCCAGTTAAATTGAGTAACATGCGCGCCGGCGCAACAACACCTTTGGAATGCTGTTATGAAGACTATTGTTTATCCAGGCACCTTTGATCCCATAACTAACGGACACATTGATCTCATTGAGCGTGCATCCAAACTATTCGATAAAATTGTGGTAGGTATTGCCAGTAGCCAAAAGAAAAATCCATTGTTTAGCATTGAAGAGCGGATCGCATTGGCCTCTGAATCTCTGGCGCATCTCTCCAACGTAGAAATAAAAGGCTTTGACTACTTGTTGGTAAATTTTGTAAATGACTGCAACGCTGATGCAGTTATGCGAGGATTGAGAGCTGTTTCGGACTTTGAATATGAATTTCAATTGGCCAACATGAACCGTGCCTTGAGCCCCGAGGTGGAGAGTATCTTTTTAACTCCAGCGGAAAAATTTTCCTATATTTCTTCTTCATTGGTGCGGGAAATTTCATCCCTGGGCGGCGACGTCAGCAAGTTTGTGCCAACCCATGTAATGAATGGTTTGGTGAAAAAATTCACTCAACAAGACCGCTAAATCGCTCAGCGTTGACATTTGGAACAAAACACTGAACTGCGCTGCCCCAGGCGAATCTCTTTTAAAGGCGTCGAGCAGGCATGGCATGGCTCATTACCGCGACCATAGACATTGAGAGTTTGTTGAAAATAACCGGGATCACCACTGCTGTTGACAAAATCGCGCAAAGTGGTCCCCCCCTGCACAATGGCTTCAGCCAAGACTGCTTTAATATGCTCAGCCAAGCACTGATAACGCTGGAGAGAAATGCGTCCCGCTGCGCGATCCGGCCTGATACCGGCACGAAAAAGTGCTTCAGAGGCGTAGATATTTCCCACACCCACCACGATTCTATTGTCCATAATAAACGGCTTTACAGCCATTTTACGTCCCCTTGCCACAGACCATAACTCCACTCCATTGAAATCATCTGACAGCGGCTCTGGTCCCAAATGCCGCAACTGCTGATGATCACTACCACTGTAGAGCCAGCAACCAAATCGTCGCGGATCGTGGTAACGCAGCACGGAACCACTGACCAGTTGCAACTCAATGTGATCATGTTTTCGTCTCGGAGACTCAGGGTCGACCACTCGCAGACTGCCACTCATGCCAAGATGAATCAGCATAGAACCCACCTCCAATCCTACAATGATATACTTGGCTCGCCGCTGCAAGGCGACGATGGTTTGACCTCTGACCAAGTCTGAAATTCCCTGAGTAACGGGCCAGCGCAGGGATGATTGATGAACAATCAGACCACTGATCTGTTGGCCCAAAACCCAAGGTTTTATGCCGTTTAGTGTGGTCTCAACTTCAGGTAATTCAGGCATAAACCGATTAAACGTAATAATTCATAACTATTTAAAAAAAATACGGCTTGCGAGGTGGTCTTTAATCGCCGTATTAGTATATATTGAATGTACCGATCCAAACCAGAGCTCTAGCATTTTGTAGAAATATCAGTAAAATGCGCGAGTTCAAATAATAACTAGCTACGCAGAAGGTATGAGCAAAGATGGCGCTTGGGAAGAGACGTAGAGAAGAAGACGAAAACGAAATCGATATGACGCCCATGCTTGACGTGGTTTTTATCATGCTGATTTTCTTTATTGTAACAGCATCATTTGTCAACGAGGCTGGTCTTGGTGTCAGTAGACCTCCGGTGTCAGATCAGCCACCACCACCGAATGCCAATACCAACATTGTATTTCGAGTCTCTGAATCAAATGAACTGACACTAGAAGGCAGGAGGATTGATATACGCTCAGTTAGAGCTAACGTTGAGCGCCTGCACGCGGAGAATCCAGAGGCCAAAGTGGTTATCAGCTCACATCCTAAAGCTAAAACCGAATTGTTTGTGCAAATTTCCGATCAATCTCGCGAGGCCGGCGTCTACGATATTTCATTATCTACCGACGATTAACTACTTATTGATCCTCTCAAACCCCGAGCAACAGTCTCGGGGTTTTTTGTTGTGGGAAAATATTTATCTGTTGCCTAGTATTTGCAATCACTTTTACTATAGCTGTTCCCAACCGCCACGAGGTATGGCAATGACTTCGAAAAAGCCACCTATTAGCAAGGAAATATTGTTCGGATTGCGATACAAACTTCCACTGTTTAGGCAGGCTATTAACCATCCCGTTGCCAACCATGAGTTTGATGATTATCTCTCGTTCTACCAACTCCCCAAGAGCAGTGACGACATAGAGCTCTTTGCTGGCACTACTGAAGATAAGCAAACGGTGGTAATGAGTTGGCAACCAAAAAATAGCCGCGGCAATGTACTTGTGGTGCACGGCTACATGGATCACACGGGGCTCTACGGCCATCTCATCCGCCATCTTCTATCGCGCCAATACCGAGTGATCTGCTTGGATCTAAAGGGCCATGGGCTGTCTGCCGGAAGCCCTTTTTCTATTGATTACTTCGACGAATACGTCAGTCAAATTGAAGAAGTACTGACCATTTGCAGAAACTCTTTTAATGGCTCGATTCACGGCATCGGCCAAAGTATGGGTGGCGCCATACTGATGCAACACAATATCTGCGGGGGCCAACTCTATGATTACGCGTTTAAGTCGCTGACACTGCTGGCACCTCTATTACGGCCACTGGGTTGGCAGAAATCGCGTTGGATTTATTATTTCTCACGTCACTTCTTAACCACCATCAAGCGTATATTCAGACACAGTTCGTGGGATCAACAGTTTTTAGATTTTTTGCGTCATCAAGATCCATTACAACCAACCCGTGTTCCTATCGACTGGATTGGTGCTATGGATCGGTGGATAAAAACATTTGAGCAGACCGCTACCAGTGAATCCCCGATTCATATCATTCAAGGAGATCAGGATAAAACCTTAGAATGGAAAGACAACCTAGAGAGATTTCAACAAAAATACAGTGACATCACAACCACTATAATTTCGGGAGCCAATCACCATTTAGTTAATGAAATCGCGCCTCTAAGAGAACAAATCTTTGCCGCAATCAAGCTTTAGCGCCAACT
Source organism: Porticoccaceae bacterium (assembly GCA_964230135.1). Taxonomy (GTDB): domain Bacteria; phylum Pseudomonadota; class Gammaproteobacteria; order Pseudomonadales; family Porticoccaceae; genus HTCC2207. Next base: position 54,959 of record CAXRFT010000052.1, read on the forward strand.
GGGGAGTAATCTATATTTTCTCAATTATACATTTGGCTCGGCAACCAAGTAGCAATTTCAGGATAAAACGATAACATCAGCATTAGCAATAATTGCAAACCAATGAAAGGGATAACACCTTTGTACATGTCGGTGGTTTGCACCGACGCCGGTGCTACGCCCCGCAAATAGAACAATGCGAAGCCAAAGGGCGGAGTTAGGAAAGATGTTTGCAGGTTAATTGCGATCATCACACCAAGCCATACAGGATCGAGGCCCATGGCCAAGAGTACAGGGGCAACAATTGGCACCACTACGAAAGTGATTTCAATGAAGTCGAGGATGAAACCCAAAAAGAAAATCACCAACATCACCAAAAAGGTCGCACCCACAACGCCACCGGGAAGGTTAGTGAAAAAATGCTCGACAATCTCCTCTCCGCCAAAGCCGCGAAACACCAGTGAAAAGACAGCCGCACCAATGAGGATGAAAAACACCATACAGGTAACCTGCGTGGTAGTCTGAGCAACCTCACGTAACTTCTCGACGTTCAATTGGCCCTTCAACAGGGCCAGCGCAGTGGCGCCAAACGCGCCAACACCGGCAGCTTCCGTCGGCGTTGCAAGACCACCGAGAATAGAGCCCAACACAGTACAAATAAGAATGATTGGAGGAATCAAATTTTTCATTGCTCGCGAAAACTTCCCCGGAGCAGCTGAATACTGTACGTTGGCACTGATTGTAGGTCGCGCAAAAATAACCAAATAGAGGCAGTAAAAACTCACTAATATGAGGCCAGGGACCATGGAGCCCACGAAGAGGTCTCCGATAGAAACAGTTTTAGGCGCGAAAATACCCAGATTAAGTTGAGCTTGCTGATAAGCACTGGACAGTGTATCGCCGAGGAGCACTAAGGCTATGGATGGTGGGATAATCTGTCCCAGTGTTCCGGTAGCGGCAATCAGGCCCGTGGCCTGTGAAGCAGAATAACCACGCTTGAGCATGGTTGGTAGAGACATAAGCCCCATGGTAACAACAGTGGCACCGACAATCCCAGTACTTGCCGCCAACAGCGTACCCACCATTACCACAGAGATACCGAGACCACTGCGAAACTGTCCAAAAACATCAGCCATGCTCTCCAAAAGGTCTTCAGACAGTCGCGACTTTTCAAGCATGACACCCATAAAAATAAATAAGGGCACTGCGACGAGCGTCGTATTCTCCATGGTGCCAAACAGTCGATTGGGCAGTGCTTGAAGAAATGCGGCATCGAAATAGCCCGACAAGGCGCCAATAAAAGCAAACGCAATTGCTGTTCCAGCCAGAGACAGGGCCACAGGATAACCTGCCATCAACACGAGGCAGACAGTAATGAACATGATTAACGGGATAAATTCAGCCATTACATGGTTGACTCTTTGGTTGATTTTGTCGAGTCTTGAGCTGACACAAGCGATTTAAAGATAAACACACCATTTCTCAGAATTTCTACTAAACCCTGAATTAGCAAGGTTAAAGGCATGACCAGCATCAGGCTCTTTAAAAGATAGACAAATGGCAGGCCATTGTTCTCCGCGGATGTCTCACGAATTGACCAACTGGCGAGGACGTAGTCCCAACTGGTTACAAACAAAAGAATAGATAGAGGAACTAAAAAGAACAGCCCACCGAGGAAATTGACCATGGCCTTATTTTTATTCGAATAATTTCGGTAGAGTATGTCTACACGAACATGGCCATCGTGCTTGAGAGTATAAGAGAGACCCAACATAAAAACTGCACAGTGCAAATAAGTAACCGATTCCTGTAAAGCGATAGAGCCGAAACCCAAAAAATACCGTGCGACCACCACAATTAAAACGTTAAGTAACATAACCACTGTTAACCAGGAAATAATTTTGCCGAGTAAATCAGTAAATTTATCAATAACATTAATCATCGTGGATCAACCCCTAATGTTCGCTTCAGTGCTGTGCTACAAGCGTTGGGAGTATACTTGCTGTGCCTCTCGGTTAATAGCCTGATCATGGCTTGATAAAAAAGTTGAAAAATTTTATTTTTTTATTAAAGTTATTTGAGTTAGTGTCGATAGGTCCAATAAGTGGTGGTTGTCTCTTAGAATATCGGTTGTAGGTTATAGGTCAATACAGGATTGAGTGACAGCACACTAGCAATTGATACTGTAAATGGTGAGTGCTATGGTAAACATACCAATATCTCTAGAAAAAAGTGGCTTGAATACATTTTCAAGCGGCACAAGTGTGGGCATGGAAAACAATGCCACATCTGTCAGAGACAGCGCTATTGCTCAGCTCGCCGCTGTCAGCAAAGCCCGCGCCACTGATCGAGGTGACCAGTCACAGCAAGACAAAGCGTTTAGCTCGGCTGAATTGGCGCAAGCAGTCAACGAGATAAATACTGTACTGGATACATCATCCACCAGTTTAAAGTTTTACGTGGATGAATCAGTTCAACGATTCGTCGTCGAAGTCAAAGACTCGGACACAGGTGAGCTGATTGCAAAATACCCTGCCGAGTCTGCTCTGCGTATTGCCGAGAGCCTGGAAACACTTAAAGGCGTGCTGTTCGACCG
>CAXRFT010000053.1:0-4346 GCA_964230135.1 Porticoccaceae bacterium
GGCACCTCGATGTCGGCTCATCACATCCTGGGGCTGGAGCTGGTCCCAAGGGTATGGCTGTTCGCCATTTAAAGTGGTACGCGAGCTGGGTTCAGAACGTCGTGAGACAGTTCGGTCCCTATCTGCCGTGGGCGTTGGAAAATTGAGGAGAGCTGCTCCTAGTACGAGAGGACCGGAGTGGACGAACCCCTGGTGTTTGGGTTGTCATGCCAATGGCATTGCCCAGTAGCTACGTTCGGACAGGATAACCGCTGAAAGCATCTAAGCGGGAAGCCCCCTCCAAGATTAATTTTCCCCGGGAGTTTAACTCCCCTGAAGGGCCGTTCAAGACTAGGACGTTGATAGGTTGGGTGTGGAAGCGCTGTGAGGCGTTGAGCTAACCAATACTAATTGCCCGTGTGGCTTGACCATATAATGCAAGCAAGACGGACAGATTGTTCGAAATGCGCACTAGCAGTGAAAAAATTGTATTCAATAATTACCGACCCTATTTGACTCATTAGTGAATAACTAAGTGTCATGCCAGTTTGCCTGGTGACCATAGAGAACTAGAACCACCTGATCCCATCCCGAACTCAGTAGTGAAATGGTTCATCGCCGATGGTAGTGTGGGGCTTCCCCATGTGAGAGTAGGTCATCGCCAGGCTTTTAAATAGAAAACCCCAGTCATTGTTTGGCTGGGGTTTTTTTGTCAGCCGCTTACGGACCGGTATATACAGCCTTCAAGTAGCGGAGTTTTTTTGTGCACCGCGCCTACTGGACGATCAAATGTGCTACATTACCCGCAGGTGTTTTTATGTCTACATTAGGTGTGCCAACTGCCCTACTTGGGGCTGATCTTGTGCCAGCGGATCGCGCATGGGTCCAATAGAGCAACTGTTGGTATTTTTATTTTATCGTCTGGCAGTATAAGCATGGAGTATTTGATCTATCTAATACTGGGTTCGGTGGCCGGATTGGTCAGTGGTCTCTTTGGTGTGGGTGGTGGAACCGTCATTGTACCTATTCTTCTACTATCTTTCGCTGCCCAGGGGATCTCTCCATCGATTGCCACACATACGGCTATTGCCACTTCTCTAGCATGCATCGCAGTGAGCTCACTCACCGCGATTTATACTCATCTAAAGAAGGGCGTAATCGATTGGCGAGTGGTTCGATCGTTTATTCCTGGCATTATTATTGGCACATTGGTTGGCAGTTCTTTTTTCGTCTCAATTGATGGGGAAATTTTACAAATCTTGCTCGGTGTCTTTTTGTTGGTTATCGGCACCCAGATGATCACTTATCGAGCGACTAAAATGGATGTGAAGCTCCCTCGTCGCATTTATTTGGGGTTGTCGGGCATCTCCATTGGCGGTATTTCGGCGCTCTTCGGTGTCGGCGGGGGTATGTTTACCACGCCGTTGCTCAGTTACTATGGAATAAAAATTCACAGCGCGATTAGTGTAGCGGCCATCGGTGGTTTTTGTATTGCTCTTACCGCGTCAATCATCTACGCCTCGACGATGGTACCGTCGTCTGCTGTGCCCTCGTTTATGTTGGGTTATATCTATCTTCCGGCATGGGTGGGTATTATCATCACCAGTACACCTTTCGCAAAACTTGGTGCCGAATTAGCGCATCGATCCAGCGACCGGCAGTTAAAGAAAATATTTGGTATTTTCTTGTTGCTGCTGGGATTGAGGTTTATTTGGGCTAATTTGGTGTGAACTCTCAATGGTAAAAGAAGCATCTCAAATTTCCTCTCTCGGCTGGCTGCTTTTATCTCTTTTGGAGGCGGGTGAAGCTCACTCACTGGAGGATCTTAGCCGTCAATTTACTGCTGACCCGGCTGATTTGTTGAAGCAATTAAAACTGATTGATCTGTTGGGTGTTGGCCTCAGCATGCGTGGAGATCAATATCGCTTGGATGCCAAGCTTGAACGCCTTGATCAAACAATTATTCAGCGTTATCTTCCCCATATCGATGTTGCGCCGCCACTTAACTTGCATGTTTTGAAGCTGGTTGAGTCAACCAACTCAGAGGCAAAGAGATTGCTCGAGGAGGGTGCAGCCTCAGGAACCGTTGTTCTGGCAGAGGGGCAGACTGGCGGTCGGGGTCGGCGAGGAAATACTTGGATTAGTCCCTATGCTGCCAATATCTACATGTCCCTGGTATGGCGCTTCGATCAAAATGCCACCTTGCTTGAAGGTCTCAGTCTGGCTATTGGTGTTGCCGTGCGGAGGGCTATACTAACCTCTGGAGTAGAAAACATAGGGCTGAAATGGCCCAATGACATCTATGCAAATAACAAAAAGCTGGGTGGAATTTTGCTCGAGGTCATCGGTGACCCAAGTGTCAAAGCAGATGTCATTCTCGGTGTCGGAATTAATGTAGCTATGTCCGAGCGACTAGGGCGGGACATAGATCAGCAATGGATTGATCTCAACAGTGTTTCAACGTCTAAAGTATCGCGAAATGCGTTGGCGGCAAATTTAATATCGTCATTGTTTGATGTGCTGCAAAACTTCACTGAAGTTGGGTTTACTGCCTATAGAGACGAGTGGCAATGCGCAGACTGCATGAGAGGCTCGCCGGTCTCTCTGAGCAATTCTCGCGAGACGATTTATGGCACTGTGCTAGGTGTTGATAGCTCAGGTGCATTGCGGCTACTGCAGGAAGATGGCACCGAACGACAGTTTATTGGTGGTGAAATGAGTTTGCGGAAACAATTATGATTTTAGACATTGATGTTGGTAACAGTTATGCAAAATGGCGGTTGCAGGATGCAGGTGTTGTTATCTCTCGTGGTAGCCAGCAAACACAGTCTATTCTTGAGCAACAAAAATTGGATCTCAGTTTGAACAGTGGGCTTGATCAAGTTCGCTTGTCCCTCGTTGCTCGGAATGAAATTGGAGAAATTCTGCGCAGGCAGTTTCAGCTTGATTATGGTGTTTCGACAGCAACAGCAGAGGTATCAAGGGTTGTTGCGGCGGTCACCTGTGGCTATGAAGACCTCCGCAGTCTTGGCATTGATCGCTGGCTGGCTATAGTGGCGGCCTACACAAAATTTAAGCAGTCGCTGGTAGTGGTTGATGCGGGAAGCGCCACCACCATCGATGTTGTGAATTGGGATGGCCATCATCAAGGTGGATACATTTTACCGGGTATAGAATTAATGCGTACCTCACTCTGGCGAGGTACGGAAAGCGTAAAAGCCCATTCCACTAAAGCCGTATCCTTGAGTCCGGCGACATGCACTGAGGATGCCGTTAATCGTGGCAGCATGCTGGCATTGACGGCTGTTATTGAGCAGTCAGTCAATCGCTTTTCAGGCCGATTAGTGCTGACTGGCGGCGGTGCCTCTTCAATTGAAAAACTGATCACTGTACCTGCTGATTACATTCCAGAGTTGGTTATCGATGGGTTGGGGGTAAATGGCGTCAGTTATAGTCAGTGAGCTCGCTCTGATAATCCTGATCATCGCAAAAAGGTGAAAAAATTCCATATTCGGGCCTTTTACTCGACATTATTGAGGAAAAAATCGCTTTAGGTAAAAAAACACTAAAAGATCATCCAGATAAGGTTGCTAATAGCGCCAAGTTTCACTAAAATCGCGCACCGCTATTGAGATGCTGGCGTAGCTCAGTTGGTAGAGCAGCTGACTTGTAATCAGCCGGTCGGGGGTTCGACTCCTCTCGCCAGCTCCATTTTTGCATGGTACTCGTTGTTTTATTGTCGAGTTGAGATGCTAAGCGGAAAAGTTTTTGGGGGGATTCCCGAGCGGCCAAAGGGATCAGACTGTAAATCTGACGCGAAAGCTTCGGTGGTTCGAATCCACCTCCCCCCACCATATAGTTGGCTTTGTGAGCCGAGATGTGGCGAGGCGCACGGAAAAAGCTTTGTGAGCGCTCTTTGTGGGACTTGAATGTTGTGGGACATGAACGCGGGCGTTGTGTAGTGGTAAGACCTCAGCCTTCCAAGCTGATGACGCGGGTTCGATTCCCGCCGCCCGCTCCATACAAGGGATAGAGTTATGCTCATATAGCTCAGTCGGTAGAGCACTTCCTTGGTAAGGAAGAGGTCACCGGTTCAAATCCGGTTATGAGCTCCATGTTGTTGGCGGAGATTAAATATTTTCGTCGTGGAATAAAGTGTACAAGTAGTTTGGTTTTTAAGTGTAGGGTTGCTGTCTGAAAGCCGTTCAGACTGATATAAGGCCCGTTGAGGAGATACTGAGATGGCTAAAGAAAAGTTTGAGAGAAGTAAGCCGCACGTAAACGTGGGCACGATTGGTCACGTTGACCATGGTAAGACGACGTTGACGGCAGCGATGACAAGGGTATGTGCAGAGGTATTTGGTGGT
>CAXRFT010000054.1:0-15063 GCA_964230135.1 Porticoccaceae bacterium
GTGATTCCACTTGTTTAGCAGTTAATTTAGTTGATGACCTTGCCATGACTTTATCCCTTCCTGATGTACCACTAGTTGTACCATTCGTTGTACCATAATAGTGATTTATTTTAATGGAAGTTGCAAGACGTTAAAATACGATAATTTGATTTAATGTTGCTATTAATGGGCTGTAGGCTAGTTATTGTATATTTTAGTAGACTGTAAAAAATAGGAGTTATGGGGACTATCCCACCGCCACATTAAAGAGCCAAATTACTGATTTATCCCGGTAATTTGGCTTCTTTAGTACTGGCTCCTAACACATATTTTTCATTCAGCTGTGTTGCCGGGCGTGAGCCCTATCTACAAAAATAAACCCTCCATCTGAGCATTTCTGTAATGGTCCGCTTCCTTCCGGAATCATATAATTTTGATATCGTTAAAGGGCATTAACTCTTGAGGATCAACGTGTTCTCGCTGAAAAAATCACTCCACAGCTAGCGTCGCACATCAAGATAATTCATCAGCAGCAAGCCAAGCGGAATAAATCTCATCAAAATCATACCAACGGAGGGTAGTGTCAATGACTGAATATTACTCAATATGTACACTTCTATGTCAGCCCAAATCAGGCAACAAACGATAATTAATGCAATAACATTGACTGAACGGAAATAGCGATTGGTCACAAAAGAATAACAGTAAACCAGAATACCGGCCGTCAGCAGACCAACTCTGACGTAAAGTAATGCCATGACCGTGTTGTCATCAAGCAGCCTATTTTCCACCACTGAAGTAAGATGATATTCAGGATGGAAAACAATGATGTAAATTCGCAAAAACCACAAAAACACAATGAGACAGCATCGCTTAAAAATCTTTTCACGCACTCTCTGAAAATCATGATGAGCTATTTCTTGGTGCGGCATTAAGGCCTTAAGCTCTTCCTCTGAAACTGACGACTGACGACCCATGATTGTGCCTCCCTCGCCTGAAAAATTAACAATATGCACCTAAAATATCGAAAAGTCACCTAGTTTGAGAGGATAAGCATATTCCTTCAGTGGGATATGCACCGTTTATTCATGAACGAGATGCTGAGCTAGCGGACTTTATTACCATCTCTGTATATGGAAAGAAGCTCCCAGTTTTCGTTACTCGTCTGAGCAAAATCACAGCTATATTTCGAGCCCGAAGTGGAAAAAACCAAGTTTACAGTTTGATTCAGAGAATCCCCTGAAAATGACCAGTGTTTCTTTGCGGCGCTCACGGCAATAGCAGCCATTCGCTTCTTTGTCGCAGGGCTGACTTGGGAATTTACACCAGCGTTTGTTTTATTCCCGCTGATCAAGCAGTCGACAATTTGAGGTTCAATTTGTTGAATAACGTCTTTTGGAACACCCTCAGAGCAGCCGATTAAAAGCATAATTATTGAAACTACCACAAGGTAACGCGTAAGAGAAAACATTTGAGTTATCTTTGACCTCATTTTTAATCAACTGGGGGGACAGTTATTATACTCAGCTTTGACAAATTCCTTCCAGCTCAAAAAAGACATTTCTGCCGATTGATGCTCCGATCAGCGGATCAAATCAACGGACTGGTCATACTTTGAGTAGTCAGGGCAGATCGAACTACATCACTGGAATATTAATCATCTCCACACGATCATCCTTATTCAGGACAATATTGCCACTAATGTATCCTGCACCCGCTTTCTCACCTTGATAATAAAGCGTTAACCACTTGGCGATATCACGCTTCACACTACTTGGTTGTCCCAGAAGAGCCTCAACCTGAAGTCGACTCATACCAATTTCAACACGCTGCCAGAGCGCCTCGTTCTGCCACGAGTAACGATCAATAACAATTTGCCGTTGTTTGGGTGATGCCAACAAAGTCTCTAACCGTTTGATACGCACTTCTTGAGCTTCGATTGTCTCTTGAAGACGATCTAGCTGCTCTCTGACTGACCCTTCCTGATCCATCGCGAACGATGGAACACTCAGTAAAATACACAGTAGCGCAATTTCTGCTAGCTTTGAGCTCAATGAAAACCCCATTCGGTGTATATAAACCATAAACTATACCCTCGACTACTTTATATCATCACCAATTAACGTTACGGAAATAGAGAAACGGATCACAGTATAAAAATATATTTCAATTATAAGATTGATTTGCCGATCAGGTAAGTAATGCGAGACACTACCAAAGTTTCATATTTATCTGTCATGACCTATTAGTAATAACAATCCGTTATTAGCACAATTGGAATTTTTGTATGAATTTACCCCTACTACTTTTTCTCATCTTTTTTAGCTCATCACTTAACGCGACGAACTACTTTTTAGAACTGAAACAGCTTGCCGAGAAGGAGGATGCAACTGCCGAGCAACAACTGGATATCGCTTTTCGATATGACAACGGATTAGGCGTTACAGAGAATAATTATGAGGCTTCAAATTGGTATCTCAAGGCGGCCAGAAGAGGCAATGCGACAGCTCAGTTTAATTTGGCAATGATGTATTTAAATGGTGAGGGCCTGCCGATAGATGAACTTGAGGCGCTGCGTTGGTTCCGCAGTGCAGCTGAGCTGGGTGATCCGGCAGCTCAAGCGAGAATGGGCTATATCTATACTAAGGGGCGAGGTGTTGCTGTGGATATTACGGAGGCTATGCGATGGTATACCAAAGCCGCAAAGCAAGGCGATCCCGACGCCCAAAACGCCCTGGGATACATTTACGCAAAAGGCCAGGGAACTGCTGCCGACAACGTCAAGGCTTACATCTGGTGGACCTTATCTGAAGCGCAAGGCAACCAGCAAGCAGCGAGAGGAATTGACACGATCACACGGGAAATGACTGAACAACAAATTCAAGAAGCGCAGAGATTGACCATAAAATGCTTTAACTCTGAGCAACAAGATTGTTATTGAGCAACCAGATAATCAAGATACAGAATGGTGGGCTCGGCAGGAATCGAACCTGCATCTAAGACTTAGGAGGTCCCTATTCTATCCATTGAACTACGAGCCCATTGCGGCGCCATTATAGTGGTATAAAGAACAAATACTAGCATGGCATAATCTGCTGATTATCGATTGCGGCCCAAGGCATCATGACTGGTAACCCAATCACCAGCGAGTACCGCACTCATTAGCGACAGCTCCCCGGCCAACACGGTGGCACCAATGATCTCAGCAAGTTTATTTACCTTACCTGCACCATCACAACCCAACATTTTCAGGCATTCTTGCTGGGTGGGCAAGCCGGTGCCACCGCCAAAGGTGGCAACAATCAACGATGGGATTGTAATCGAGAAATAATAGTCTCCATTTTCCTTCAAATCAGCGTAAACAACGGCGGATGATGACTCCGCCACATTCGCAACATCTTGACCCGTTGCAATAAAAGTTGCCGTTATTCCATTGGCAGAGTGGGCACCTGTATTGATTGATCCCGCCAAAAGTCCGCCCACTTGATTAATGGCTCGCGCTTTGAACAAAGCGTCACCAGTAACGCCCATTACCCGCTCTAACAGGGCACTGGGAATGGTTACCTCGGCGATCACGCGTTTGCCTCTCGTATAAAGTGTATTTAACTGAGAATGTTTCTTATCCGTGTCCATGGCGCCGGAGAGCATATACCGATCAATGCCGGGGTAATTAGCTTTGATCCATTCACAGGCAACGAAGGTAGCCTTGCCCACCATATTCTGACCGGCGGCATCACCGGTGGTATAATTAAATCTCAAATACCGCATTCTGGCGGCTGCAAATTGCTGGATATCGCGTAATTTACCCGACGAAGTAGTTGATTCGGCTTGCTCTGCAATGCGCTCAAAATTCTCATTAACCCACACACCAAACTGTCTCGCCTGACGGGCATCCTTAAAGATGAAAACAGGTGCCCTTTGCATGGCATCATCAACCACCGTTACTTTGGCCCCGCCGGCCTCACGAAGCAGACTGGCACCTCGGTTATAACTGGCGACGAGTGTACCCTCACTGGTCGCCATGGGCACATAAAATTCTCCTTGAGCATGTTCACCATCGACCAGCAAAGGCCCCATGAGCCCCATAGGTACCTGAGCAACACCGATAAAGTTCTCGATATTGCCCGCAGTTACTGCGGGATCCACAGAATAGTGCCCAATATGATTGAGCGGTGTCGATGTTTTCGCACTAGCAAAATCTCTCCGCGTCTGAGCCATCGTCTCGGTGTAATCATCTTGTTTATCTCTAGGAATTTTATCAGTCACTGGAGTTCCTTAATTGTTATTGTAGTAAAGCTGAACCAAAGCCCATTATCATCCCCACTCATTTTTGAAGCAAGTACAGTTAGAGGAATCCTGAGTACAACTTTCTGTGCCATCGGTATTGGATTACACTAGGGTTATGAATTTATTAATCATTGATAAAACCACCTCTGACAACGCTACCCTTCGTGTGGTTGGCCGGCAATTAGCTCACTTGCTCAATGTTCGAAAGTCGGTGGTAGGCGATACTATCCGTGTCGGCCGTTTAAATGGCCAAATGGGAGAAGGAAAAATAATTGCCATCAATGATGACTTCGCGGAACTAGAGATAAGACTCGAGGAGAACCCTCCAACGCCGCTGCCATTAGTGGTTGTTTTAGCTCTACCGCGGCCAAAAATGTTGCGCCGCGTGATTCAATCAGTGGCTTCCCTAGGGGTTAAAAAACTGTATTTAGTCAACAGTTATAAAGTGGAAAAGAGTTTTTGGCAGTCCCCTCTGCTACAGCCTGATGCGTTGCGAAACGAATTGATTCTGGGGCTGGAACAGTCAGTTGACACTGAGTTACCTGATATTGAGCTGAGGAAGCGTTTCCTGCCCTTTGTTGAAGATGAGTTGCCTGAGATAATTCACAATCGCAAGGCGCTGGTAGCTCACCCTGGCAGCCTTGATAGTTGCCCTGTCGACATTAACCAACCAGCGTGCCTTGCCATTGGTCCTGAGGGTGGATTTATTCCCTACGAAGTGCAAAAATTAACCAGTGTAGGCTTTGAAGCCGTTCACATGGGACCAAGAATTCTTCGCGTAGAGACAGCTGTGCCCAGCTTGGTGAGTCGCCTCTATCCAGTATAACTAAATAGTTGCTCAAACATCAGGTAATCACATTCCCCCATGCCACAGTCCGCATAGGTTTTCTGAGCAGCAAAATTTTGCGTTTCTACGTAGAGCCTCAAACCGCATACAGGTATTTCACTTTGCTTCGACTCTGTTTGCAGATACTCATACATTGCGCGGTAAACTCCTTGACGCCGATAGTGTGATTTTACATAGACTGACTGTACCCACCAAAACAAACCATTTCTCCAATCAGACCATTCATAGGTCACCATTAGGGTCGCCACGACATCCCGACCTTCACCTGTTTCCATCTCAGCCACCAGATAGAAACCATATTCGGGCCGTTCTAACAACCCCAGCACACCGCTCTTAACGACATCGAAATTCAATGCTTTACTCTCTGTTTCCATCGCCATAGCACAATTATGTTCAGCTAGAATCTCAGCATCTCCTAGATTATTTGCCTTTCGTAGTGTGAGCATTGATGTCGATCTCCTTAACTATATGATTAAATAAATGTAATTGCGGTTTGCATCAAGCTCCCGAAATCCATAAAGTAGCGCCGCTAGTATGATCATCACCCTAGCACAGATTTTGACCAAATAGCCTATAATTATGAAACAAGTCCAGCGGTACAGTATTCCCTACACTGAGGATAGCGCTCAGTTATTTTCTCGAGTCAGAGGAATGCCCGAGGCAATTTGGCTGGACAGTGGAAGACCGCACAGTCCCCATGGTGATCTGGATATCATCTCCAGCAGTCCTGATTTGATCATTGAGACTCGTGGATCTGTATCAAAGCTTATTCGTGAGGACGGCTATGAGCTTTCTAAGGATGATCCATTCGAACTTGTTGAAAGAGCTCTAAGCCAACTACAACCAACAGCGAGTCAAGATGATGGAATTGCCTTCCCTGGTGGAATACTTGGATACTTTGGTTATGATCTAGGTCGTAATCTCATTCAGATTCCGGATACGTCAATATCCGTCGTTGATCTCCCTGATATGCGAGTGGGACGCTATCTCTGGGCGCTTATTGTCAACCATCGAGAAAAACACGCAGAGATTATCTTTCATGAGCAATGTGGCGTTGAGTTGATAGAGCAGATTACAAAACAGTTTAAAGATTCTCTCGTTAGAGATGCCGCTGGGTCATTTCAAATCACTAGCCCGTTTTCTGCCACACTGAGTAAGGCCGATTATGTTGAATCCATTTCAAGAATCAAACGCTATATCGACGATGGTGACTGCTACCAAGCCAATTTTACCCAACATTTTCAAGCTGATTACAAGGGCGATGAATGGACTGCCTATTTACGTCTTAGAGAAGCAATAGCATCCCCCTACTCGGCTTTCTGGCAATGGTCTGAACAAGCACTGCTTTCAATGTCGCCAGAGCGTTTCATCAAAGTATCTCAAACCGAGACACAAGGGTTGAAAGTCGAGACAAAACCCATCAAGGGTACTGTGCTGCGCGGCAATACAGCAGAGGAAGACAATAACAATGCCAACAAGTTATATACAAGTGTCAAAGATCGAGCAGAAAATTTAATGATTGTTGACTTGTTGCGCAATGATATCAGCAAGAATTGTCAAGCTGGTACTGTTAAGGTACCCAAGTTATTTTCTCTCGAGAGTTTTCCCAATGTCCATCATCTGGTGAGCACTGTGGTTGGACAGTTAGATCCAGCCACCTCACCAGTGGCATTATTTCGTGATTGCTTTCCGGGCGGCTCTATCACCGGGGCTCCGAAAAAAAGAGCGATGGAGATTATCGAGGAGTTAGAGCCGGTAAAACGTTCGGTCTATTGCGGGAGTGTTGGTTATATAGGCGCCAATAACAACATGGACACTAATATCGCTATTCGAACAGTAGTGGCGACCAAATCCACCATGCATTGCTGGGGAGGTGGTGGAATTGTCGCAGATTCAATCGCCGATAAAGAATATGAAGAATCAATTAACAAAATCGATTTAATTCTAAAAACGCTGGAACAAACCGCCGATTTGTAATCGATACAAGCTTCCATTACTAAAAGATTTTTGTACTACTAGATCCAACGACAACCTAACCTCGACGCCAATTTTGATCGGCAATATCGCCATTTTCATTCAATTCAGGGTAATCCAGGTTGTGCTTATCGCAGTAGCGAGCAACCAAGGGCTGAGTCCAGCGAAGCAAAAGAGTCTGAAATACCTCATCAGACAATCTGCGCTGGTGATAAAAACCCGCATCCTCTCGCTGCCGTCTAGCTTCGGCAAGAATAATCGCGCAGGCCACACTGACATTATAGGATTCCACCATTCCCATCATGGGAATGGTGACACATTGATCAATATACTCACTTGCAGCCGCGCTGATGCCAAGTCGTTCTGCGCCAAGCACTAATACTGTGGGCTGCGTAAAATCTACTTTACGGTAATCTACAGCATCATCTGATAAATCAGCCGCAACTATCTGATATTTATATTTTTTTAAAATATCAAGAGGCTCTGAAATGTGTTGATAAACATGGGTTTCCACCCACTTGTGCGTACCCATTGTTGTGCCGGTATGGGCCCTAAACATCTCCGCGTCATACACTGAGTGCAGATGCATTAAACCATTGGCATCACAGGTGCGTAATATTGCGGATAAATTTTGACCTTTATGAACACCGTCGGTGACAACGGTCAGGTCAGGCTGTCTCTTATTCAGCACTTGAACAATTCTATTGAATCGTTGATTTGTCATCCTCGATAAGCCTTGATAACTTCCTCAGCAATTAAGCTCACGCCCGCTTTAACCGTGTCTCCATCCTGAGCATAGGATACCCGAACACACTCTTGCTGATGTTTCCAACTATTGTCCATTCCAGGAAAAAAATTATGCCCTGGAACCACCAGCACTCCACGATCCTTTAGGCGCAGATACAATTCTTGACTACTGATGGGAAGGTTTTCGAACCACAACCAAAGAAAAATCGCACCCTCTGGCTTATGAATTTTAAAAGGCACGTCACAGAGAGCTTTTCTGAACCACTCTACCGTCTGTTTGGCACGATTTTGATAGAATGGTTTTATAATCGAAGTGCTGAGATGGATTAGCTCATTACTCCTGATAAGTTCGCCAACCAGAGCTGGCCCGAGATTACCACAAGCTAAACTCAGCACGGTATTTGCGTTACGAAAAGCCTGAATAAGCTCCTCATTGGCCACCACAATACCCGTACGTACTCCCGGCAAACCAAGCTTTGACAGGCTCAGAACTAGAACGGTATTAGAATTCCAGTGAGGCCTTGCTTGATTAAACAAGATCCCCGGAAATGGCAAGCCGTATGCACCATCGATAATGAACGGAATATCGGCCGCTTGTGCGATACTGTCGAGCTGTTCAACTTCGTTATTGGTCAGTACATTCCCCGTGGGATTAGTAGGCCGCGAAACACAGAGTGCTGCCGTAGTTTGATCAACATGCAGATTGCTGAAATCCACTCGGTATTTAAACAAATCACCTTCCAGCAACTCGATTTCGGGCCGTGTTGCCGTGAACATATTCGGCGATAAACCAATATCTGAATAGCCAATGTACTCGGGAGTCAGAGGTAAATGCACCGATCGGTAATCACCATCACTAATATTACCGGCAAGCATGTTATAGAGAACAAAAAACGCTGGCTGGCTACCATTTGAAACAGCAATATTACGTTCTGTGACCTTCTTACCTAACTGTTTGGTCAACAGGCTTGCCACATCTCGCAAGAATCCTCTCTCCCCCTGGGGTGACTGGTAGATACCCGTCAATCGATGGAATTTGTCAGGGCTGTTAACGATTGTCTGTATACGCCGTCTAAAAACTGTCTCAACCTCAGGAATACGCCCAGGATTCCCACCTCCCATAAAAATCATCTCAGGATTTTCATTGAGCGCACTGCCCAAATCATCCATGAGTTCTACAATGCCACTTGCTTTTGCGAATCGCTGACCGAATTCAGAAAATTTCATTTCTTCCCCGAGCCCTCTTGATCATGGCAATTCTCGGGCTCCATATAGCGAAATGTAAAATTGACTCTGGGGCTGTCAAGCTGCTTAACTTTCGCAATACGATGCTGCCAACACGATTGAATCCCGGCCCCCATGAGCAACAGCGAGCCATGGGGCAGTGTTATTTTAACTCTTTCTTTTGTTGTGTTGTGACGCAACTGGAATTCCCGCTCCGCACCCAGACTGACACTGGCAATAATCGGGTCTAAGCCCAATTCTGGCTCGTCATCTGCATGCCAATCAACACTGTCTCTACCATCTCGGTAGTAGTTAACCAGTGCACGGTTGAACAGTTGGCCAGTGGCAGATTCCACCTGCAGACGCAGGGCCTCCATCCAGCTTGGAAATGCCACGGCTTGCATTCGAATTCGCGAGTATGTATAGGAGGTCGACGGGTCGCCAAACCAATTCTGCAACCTTGGAATGGGTATCTCTTTTCCCATAATAAAAATTTTATCCTCACGCCAGGGCGTTTGTTTGATCGCGGTCTCCAACAAACCATCAGCGACTGTGCTAGAGAGCCAACCGGGCCAAAAAGCCAGTTGCGACGAGTGATCATCATCAAGATACATGGGTATAAACTGCTGCTCAAAGAGATCCATAGACCCTCGGCTCTATCTCTAATTCAATAAGGAATTCACTCTTAACAGTATCTCTGATCTTTTCAGCCAACAGCATCACATCTCTGCACCAATCGGTTTTAGGGCCCTGTCCATAATTAACAAGCACAAGCGCTTGATTTTCATACACCCCTGCCGCACCCTGACGAGCTCCTCTAAAGCCGAGTTGGTCAATAAGCCAACCCGCAGGAACTTTAATCATGCCCCTAACGTCTCTGTAATGGGGGATTTCCATATTCTCGTTTTTTTTAAAAGCCTTTAACTGGTCGAATTCACTGATGGACAAAACCGGATTTTTAAAAAAACTGCCAACATTGGGGAGCTCTCGATAATCAGGGAGCTTCGCTTGCCTGAGATTGCACACTGCTCGACTAACGTTACTCGGAGTCAATGTCAGCTTATGGCGCGCAAAATACTCCGATAACGCCGGATACTCAATGTTTACCCTGGCAGTGGTGGATAAACGCAAGGTAATATCAGTAATAATGCATTTATCTTTCAATGATTGCTTAAAAACACTGTTTCTATAAGACAATTGACATTCTTCTCGGCCCAGTACAGCGGTAGAGTTCGTTTCAATATTAAATATGTCAACCGACCTCAATGCATCGCTGAGCTCAACTCCATAGGCACCGATATTTTGGATGGCAGCGGCACCCATATTGCCCGGTATTAGAGAGAGATTCTCCAAACCAAACCAGCCATTTTCTAGACAAAAGATCACTGCTTGGTGCCAATTTTCTCCGGCAGAAAACTTGACATCCACATAACCATTGACTGTGCTCTGCGACAGTTTTTTGATGCCACGAAAATTTATGGATACCACTAAAGCATTTAGATCTGAAGAAAAAACAACATTACTGCCCTGACCCAAGGGGATTATTTGTAATCCTTTACTCATGCCAAAATTGACTGCTTGTCGCAGTTCGG
Organism: Porticoccaceae bacterium; assembly: GCA_964230135.1. Classification (GTDB taxonomy): domain Bacteria; phylum Pseudomonadota; class Gammaproteobacteria; order Pseudomonadales; family Porticoccaceae; genus HTCC2207. The sequence goes on from CAXRFT010000054.1 coordinate 10,651, forward strand.
CAAGATCAGCTACCTCACAAAAGTGAGATGCTCTTACAGGCAGTGCCAGCGTATTAAAAGCACTCAAATCTTTATCGCGTTGAATATCGAGGGATGCGGGACCTCTCATTCTGATCAATGCTCTCTATCCAAAGAGATCGCTTTTATTGTCACAACATGGTTGAGAAGCGAAGCTGCCGCGTCCTCTATCATATCTAAAACCAAAGGAAACCCGTCATCACCACCATAGTACGGGTCGGGCACTTCTGAGATCGAGGAGAAGGATGGATCTGAAGAGAAATCCATCAGCAATTTTAATTCGCCTGAAAAATCTGCAGGGCACATGGCCTTGAGATTATTCAGATTACTCTTGTCCATCGCGATAATATAGTCAAACTGATAAAAGTCCTCTACAGTCACCAATCTTGATCTGAGATTAGACATATCGTAACCACGTTTTGCCGCCTCAGCGCTGGATCTCGCGTCCGGCGCGTGACCCAGATGCCAATCGCCGGTACCGGCGCCATCCACATGAATATCCGACGACAACCCGTGGCGATCAACGAAAGACTGGAAAACTGCGTGCGCTGTCGGCGATCGACAAATATTACCCAGACATACAAATAAAACTGATACTTTAGACATAGGGTTCAATCTCTTAGCTGGAGCTCCCGGTTAGTTTGAGTAATTCATTGACTGCGTCTAGATCGTCCTGAGTATCCACGCCACCGGGAACATTGGCAATTGACTCAGAAACATGAATCTGTACGCCATTAGAGAGAAAACGCAACTGCTCTAGGGATTCTTGCTTTTCCATTTGCGCAACAGGCCAGTTAACGAAGGCTCTCAGCTGCTGCACCCGATATGCGTAGATTCCTATATGTCTGCTGGCACAGCATTTTTCATTTTCAAACCCATCCCTCGGCCATGGAATTGGCGCTCGACTAAAGTAGCAGGCGATTCCATCATCAGAAAACACCACCTTGACCACATTTGGATTATTAAAGTCAGCTAGCGTGTTAATTGACTCCCAAAGCGTCGCGACGCCGGCCTCGGGGCAACCGGCTAAATTACTAGCGACCTGATCGATTACCTCAGGTGGAATCAAAGGTTCGTCACCCTGAACATTAACCACGATTTGCTCACTGCCAAAGCCAGCACAATCAGCAACTTCGGCGAGACGATCGGTACCAGAAGTATGGTCATCTCGTGTCATACAAACTTCGGCACCAAACTGTCTCGCTGCATTCTCAATACGTTGATCATCGGTAGCAATAATGACCCTGCTGGCGGCACTCTTAACCGCCTGCTCCCAGACACGCTGAATCATGGACTTTCCGGAAACATCCAATAGTGGCTTACCTGGAAGACGTGTCGAGCTGTATCGAGCTGGTATGATAACCACGAAAGACATGCGCTAACTACCTACTAACTGAAACAAAACACTATTATAGGGACATGTTAGGCAGTAGTCACAGAGAGGTTTATGCTGTGGCAAATTTTTTCTACTAAATCGTCCTCTAACAGCATATCGACCTCCAATACCCAGAGGTTATCAGGGATACTGTCGATATATTTGACGGCATCTTTGGCAGTGATTATCACGGGATAAGGATTCTCAAAAATCAAGTCAGCAGCGGATAAAACCTCATGGTCATCTAGAGGAACTAAAATTGGATGAAAACCCATACTCGCAACCGTATCAGCCACCCTTTGAGGATTGGCAATGGCCGCTACCACATAAACAGTCTTAGTCTCTGTCCACTCAGCATGTGATATGAGCTCAGTGGATGCAAATTTGCGCAAGCCCCTGGGCGCCATCGAAGCCCGATAAGAGTGAATCGGAGGGCCTATTGCATTATCAAGCTCCGCATCACCATTTAAAACAACAAAATCAACCTCGTGCAGACGCCGTAAAGATTCTCGCAGCGGGCCAACAGGCAATCGACAGGCTGTACCAAATCCTCTGTTTACATCAACGACAGCGATCTCGATATCACGATGCATACGATAGTGCTGTAGACCATCATCACTTAGGATAAGATCAACATCATACTCCCCTATTAAGCTCATCACCGCGGCACTGCGGTCTGGATCGATGACCACAGGGCAATGACACGAACGAGCTATCAATAATGCTTCATCGCCAGATTCAGAAGGATTCGAGTCGACAACAACACTTGTGGGATAGTCAGTGGCGTGACCACCAAAACCACGACTAACAACGCCGACCCTAATATGACGAGCATGCAATGCTTTGACTAGCGAAATAATAAAAGGAGTCTTACCATTGCCACCCACTGAGATATTTCCCACGACAATCACAGGAATGGGGTACGCTCTACCCTGATATTGACCCTGCAGATAGCGTCGCCTGATCCAACTGGCAAAAGTAAAAAACCAGTTCAGAGGGAGCAATAAATACAACAAGACATTTTTCTTGTACCAAGCTTTTACCAAAGCTCGTTCAAACGACACGATTAGGTACCCGGACTATCATCAAATTGATTTCTGTACAATTTGGTATACCGGCCGCCAGCGGCAAGTAATTCACAGTGAGTACCTTGCTCTATAATACAGCCATTTTCCAACACCAAGATTCGGTCTGCTTTTTCTACTGTGCTCAGTCGATGAGCAATGACAAAGGTAGTACGCCCGTGCATTAACGCTTCCAGGGCTGCTTGAATATAGCGCTCAGAATCTGTATCTAACGCCGATGTAGCTTCATCCAGAATCAATACGGGTGCATTTTTTAATACTGCGCGCGCAATAGCAATACGCTGCCGTTGGCCACCGGACAACATAACTCCATCGTCTCCAACCTCAGTATCAAAGCCCAAGGGCATGTCTTCTATAAAACCACGAGCGTTGGCTACTTCAGCCGCCGCTTTGACTTTTTCAAGCGATGCCCCCTGAAGTTCTCCGTAGGCAATGTTGTCGTAGACACTGCCGTTAAACAATGTGACATTTTGACTCACAATCGCAATGTGCTTACGCAAATTGGCTAAAGCAAAATCATCAATATTGACACCATCTAACGTGATCACACCAGCACAGGGGCGATAAAATCTTGGAATAAGACTTACCAGAGAAGTTTTGCCACTACCAGACGAACCCACCAGCGCAATAGTTTCACCGGGCGAAACAGAAAAATTAATCTGTTGTAACACCTGTTTCTCGGCACCTTTGTAGGTAAACTCAACATCAGAGAATTGAAAAGCACCTTTAACAATATCAGTCTGGTACTCGCCTTCGTCCACCTCACCCGGTGTATCTATTACGGCGAATATTGATTCAGCGGCGGCAATACCCTTCTGAATATCGCTATTTATTTCTGTCAACTGTCGAATAGGTTTGATCAAGACACCAGAGCCAAGAAAAAAAGCTAAAAAAGTGCCAGTGGTCATGGTCTCCAACACGATGGGATTGAGCATAAACCCTATGACCCCAGCAAATGCCAAGGACACGATGAATATTATCATTGGATTGCTCAAGGCATTGGTAAACGCCATCTTCATATTCTGTCGGCGATTGCGATGGCTGGCATGCTTTATTCGCTGTAGTTCTGATGCGTAAGCACCGAACATACGTACTTCTTGATAGCCATTGACCACCTCTTGAGTAACATGAGTAACATCACCCATGGCGTTTTGTATATTTTGACTAATACGCCGAAAGCGCTTGCTCACAGTGGAGACAATCAAACCTACTAAGGGTAAAACAGCAATAAAAAATAACGTTAAAAGCCAATTGAGATAGAGTAAATAGCCTACTAAGCCGACCACCAATCCACCCTGGTGTATGAGTGTTTTAACCGCCTTAGTACTAGCCTCAGCCACCTGTTGCACATTGAATGTCACGATGGAGACGAGGCGCCCAGCCATTGATTGGTCAAAAAACTGAAATGGTAGCAAGAGATAGCGATTGTAAAGATCTATGCGCAACGAGTGGACAAGATAATTGGCGACATAGGCGAGAAAATAGGTTCCAATAAGATACCCGAAACCTCTCACAGCACTGATCAAAACCAAAAATATTGGTATGACCAACCAGCTCTCATCAATTGACTTTGCACCAAACAAATAGGTCGCGGCCTTGGCCACCAATCCGCCGTCAGTCGCATTAGTATTATTTGTCCCTTCTGACGTCCGTTGATCGATAATATCAGCGGTGTACCGCAAAAGATCAATAAAGGCTATCTCGGCAAGCGAGTGAACTAACAATCCGATGATACTAATAAGAAAAGGGAACCACGATTTGGCCACGTATCGCATTAAACGACGATACGTTTCTCTTCCGGACGGACTCGAGGGCTCTAACACGATATCATCCACATCAATAATGGCTCACAGAGAGTCTCGCTCTCTCCGCTACACTGACCGCTAGGTAGAAGGATCTCAGAGCGATACATCAGTCATTTACAACCTATTGTTT
>CAXRFT010000055.1:0-15461 GCA_964230135.1 Porticoccaceae bacterium
TGACTTCGGGCAATGTAACACTGGCAAGTTGGGCAGAGCCCTCTTGAGATACAGATCCCGCAGTGTAGCTGAAGGTAGGGACAGCAGACGCTGTGCCACTCACTACGGCCAACACGCTACCAGCAATCAGTTTTTTGTTTAACATAATGTTTTCCTTTTTTCAATTTCATGAAATTTGTAACTTTAAATTAACTACGGCCTATAACCTAGCTAAGTTAGCCGCAGCCGTGACCTATAAGATTCTCATTAGCAAAAGAAACTCTAGATATTCCGGACTATACGGTCGCTCCGAGCAACTGTCAAGTGCTCATGAAACCATTTTTACAGGGATTCTGACACCATCTAGAGTCCTTGCAGCTGAACACAACCTCCAAACAATTTCTACGGCGCGAGCAACTTGTTACAAGAGCTATCAGCCTGCGAGCGCTCCAGACCCATTAATTATTACGCAAGCCAAATCATCACTAACAGGAAAGCCCTAGTAAGCCGATGAAAGTTGACAGATCACATTTATTGACAGCTTTTTTGAACGAAAGAGCGCAGGATACAACTCGCTCAGGCATTGGATCTAAAAGACAACAGAAAATTGGTTTTTTGCATCGGCTCAGTTTGGAACTTCGAACCCTAAGGGGTCTGAACTGACGTCTGCATATTCATAAAACGCAAGCCCTCTTGAAAATCTGAGATCACAGAGTCCCAATTATCCAATGTGTCTATCACCCTCGGCGTGATCAGCATGATTAGCTCTGTCCGATCATTTGACTTAGCGTTGGACTCAAACAAGCCCCCTAAGATGGGTATCTTATTAACTAAAGGAGCGCCCGAATCATCATTGGAATTGGACTCACTAATAAGACCTGCCATCATGACTGTTTGACCGGATCCAGCAACCAACTCTGTTGATATGGAGCGCTCAAAAATATCTGGATTTCCTCCCGACCCAGAGGAATTAGGAACCGAGTTTGAGATAGATTGCTTGACCTCCATAGTCACCACATCATTTGAATTTATGGTTGGAGTCACCGTTACATCAAGGCCTGTTTTTCTGTATTCCGATGACGTAGTTTGTCGCTGACCGCTTATCGGATCTTGAGTTGTCTGTCCAACAACGGAAATGTCAGAACCAACATTAATGTTGGCACCTACACCGTCTCTCACAACTATAGTGGGACGAGATAACACGTTGACAAGACTGTTGGTATTTAAAAAATTTGCAGTCAAAGGTCCCTCAGTGCCATTGATAATCAATCCTAAGCCGCCAATTCCCGACACACCGAAAGCACCAGAGGTGGTCAAATTGACTTCGCTTCGAGAGAGCGCCCATTCAACTCCGTATTTAAATTCGTCCTGCAAACTTACCTCAGCAATAATAATGTCAAGAGCCACCTGCTTTGGCAGTAAATCTAACTTTGTTAACATGGGCATAATTTCACGATACCGACTACCCGTCGTATAAAAAATAAGCGCATTAGTTCTCTCATCTACGACCATTTTTAAGTTGTCAGAAGATACGCCCGACACTCTCTGCTGCGAGGGAGCACTGCCTGTGGATCGACCTGAAGAACCCTCGGACGCGCCGATCATAGACTGATTAGCTCCCAATAATGCTCCAATACTCTCCCCTAGATCGACCGCTCTCGCGTTCTTTGGCGTATACACAAAATATTGTTCATCTGACCCCTCGCCTGGAACGTCAAGAATCTGCGCCCAATAACGAACTCGATCAAGTAATGATTCTGAAACCGCAAACACCGCAACACCGCCGAGCTGTCTCAGAGGTACAACAACCACATTTTTGCTATCGGGTGAGGTGATACCTATTTCAATACCCTCACTCTCAAGCAGGGCAGAAATATCCGAGGAAAAATCATCGGGCGATACAAATGCCAACTTAATTAAGCCAACATGCTGACTGCGACTTGCCGGCGTATCCAAAAGCTGAATCAGTTCAATGGCATGAATAATGTCCTGTCTCTCTCCTTCCAAAAAAACCACACTCTGTTCAAAATCAGGAGTTATTTTTGCCTTAGTTAAACTTCGCAGTGTCCGCTCAACACTAATCTTAATGCCGTACTCCAGTGGCACAACCTGCACTATCGGTTGAATTAATGTCTCAGGAACATCAGCAGGCGTGCCTCCGATACCAATGACAGCCTTTTGACCACGATCAGATTTTTGCGGTTTATGTATGTAGTACGTATCATTACGGTATGTAATCTTGACATTCCGCTTGGCGAGCAACTCGACCGTCATATCAAAGAGATTTCTTGGGCTAATTGCTTCTGCAATGTTTAAAGTAACACGATCCTCTTGTTTCGTTTGATCCTCACTAATAGCCTCATCCAGAATGTAGTTCACACGTAATAAATCACCAAAAACATAGTGTAAAAAATCTCTCACTGACATTTTCTCTGCCGCTACAGCCAGTGTATTTTCACTTGCCAAATCACTGCCGACTAGTCTCGTGACTGAGCTGACTTCGCCAGGCCACTTTAATGGATCTAGCGCTACAATGTGCGGATTCAACTGACCATGAGATTCTTCCGAAGTTGCAACTGAATCGCCAGTGGCCGAGTCGAGCATGTCAGTTGACGGAGAACTATCTTGGAGATACGACGGAAGGATGTTGGGTGAATTCCTCCCCTCGACAGAAAAGTCGGAACGGCCGCCCTGACTTGCGCAACCAGCCACAAAAATCGACATGACCATCAATCCCGCAAACATAAATTTAATCACTCTTGAACTCCCTACTTTTTTAAGGTGTTAATCAAAGCTTAAAACTGTTTTCTTTTTCCAATATTTCGCTATTTCCAACGAAACACAATAAAACTTATAACAAGGTTCGTCTATGCACTCTCTGGCTCGAAAAGAGAAAGCAGTAGTGTAAAGTTCACAGCATTCTCCAATTCTATTGAGTTATTTCCTATAGAGGTTACAGACATATTATTTACTGCATCTCCCAAGAAGACTTTGACAATCTGTGAATCAGATTCATCGTCATTACGTCTCTCTAAAACCGCAAACTGTTCATCTGAGACAAATACAGCGACCAATCGGTAATTAAACTCTCCGATTTTAGTGTACCCCGCCAATCTTTCCTCAACACTTTGACTCGGAGCGATAACAACTGATTCCTTTTCATCCACAACTGAGTCCGTGAGGGACGGCATAGCACTCAAAATAACATCATATCGTTCATTAGTTAGCACAGGCCGTTTATGCAGCTCAATTAAGTCAAGTGGCTCTGGGTACACCTCCTCACTCAAAAACGATAGCACTCTATTACTGAGATCAGAGGCAATAAGAACAATGGAAACCAACATGATTGGTAGCATTTCACTATTTTTTAACTGACTAATCACTGCCACTCCCTCTATTAAAAGATTGTGTCTCTCACGCTGCTTTTACCGTGCTGTTTGCTTTGCGTTAATCTTTTCTTCTATTGCAGTCGCGTAAAATTCAAGTGTGGTTGTCCCTGAGGCGTTACCCAAGGATCTACCGGTATTGTTTTTGATACTCTGCTGCCAATATACCTCTCGTATCAACTTAGAATCTTGCGCTAAAAGCAGTTTCGCTTTAATGACATCGGCTAATTGACCTCGATAGCGAATCGATGCCCGCAACGTTCGCACTTCCGAGCTGTCATCAAAAATCCAACTGAAATCTTGAATACTTAACTTGTTGGACTCGAATAGCGCCTCGATTTTTTTTTGTATTCTTAGCTTTGTCTTGTCATCATCGCTGAAGAAGCCTTTGGCTGCTTTATCCAATAGGACCTCTGTTAATTCGACTTTCTCTTGATATTGGCTAAGCTGAGATTGAAGACTCTCAAGCTTAGCTACCTGTCGGAACTTTAAGGTAAGCGACTGAATTTGGTCGTTTTGCCAATTCAACAAGGGCATGAGAACTACTCTAATCGCGACCAGAACCGCGGCAATTATTAGGAGATTTTGTCGATTAAAAAATGCCGTCACTTTTACTGCTCTCCAAGTAACGGTTTCTTGACATCGCTTGACATCGGCAGAAGTTTAGCTTCGATTATGAACCGTTCTCGATCTCGAGTCTTTCTCACTGGTGAGCTAAACTCAGCACTCTGCACGAACTTATTCTCGCCAAGCTCCGCAAGTACATCTGTTGCGCGAGATGAAGTTCCTGTCAAGGTGAGCAAACCGTTACCATAAGAAATGGCGGTGACTTGGGCGTCGGAGTGCTGTAGGCCTAAAAAAATCTCCCAGACAGTCCAAGTCGGTAGCATATTTTTCAAAGTGTCATTGATATTGGCCGCCAGACTGGATTGAGACCTAAAATTATTTCGGATCTGCATGACCTCAACATTACGCTTTTGTATCTCATTTAACTTGTAATCGGCCCAAACATTCGACCCCAAAATAAGGCCAGAACTCACCATAACATAAAGAGCAAATATTATAGCACTCAGCTTAAACGCTTTATTCCAAGGATATGAAGACGACTTTTCCATCTTCATTAAAAAACTCGTAGGATGAGAAAAAATCGCGACAGAAAGACCGCGCCACAAAATACTAGCAGCATCCTCCTCAGCTTTTAGCTCACCATTAAAACCGGCATGGCCAAGATATGGAATTGCGGACTTGATATAAGACAAGGTATTTTCGTCAGCTTCCTTCACATTTAAAAAAGAAAAAAGACCGCTATCTGCGGCAACAACAGTCACCTCCTCACCTGCTCTAGAGATGGTGAAAGGCGTTGATGGTGAGCTGCAATGGAGTAGACAAAAGGTTTCAGGCACCATTAACCAAGGTCTAAATGGTAAATTATCTATCGAGGTTTTTTTTATAATCCAGGTAATCACTCGACAAGATTGGGCAGACAGCTTTTCAATTACGTGAAATGTCTCTCCTTGATAGGGTGATAGATCAATCTGCTCGGACAGTATCCTCTTTAAATCTTTAATATCGCCAACAGGATAGTCTCTAACAGACTCATGATAGTGTTCGCGCCCCACCACTAATAGTCGATATTTGGCTTGCGGTGATTTATCTCTCTCTAAAGAAAAAACATCCGAGGATAAGCGAAATGCATAGAGCCCATCAGCGAGAAACCCAACACTATGGGACAACGCCTGTTTAAACATTCGTGACATTTTAACGGAAAGTAAAGACATATTTTTCTTCTGATTCAACTAAACACCTGCCCATAAGAACATTAAAACTACACTGTCACACTTGCCAAAACACATCGCCTTATGTCTACTCATTCGGATCTTTAAAATCAATAAGTGACCATTTATCGTTTACCCAAAATTCTAAATGGAGGATCTTGAGAGGCCGTTAGCATAACATGCCATTCCTCCTTCCAACTAGAATTTTCAGTTATCACCGATACCGTAATTTTTCTAGTCGCGGAGTTATGTTGATAGATATTGTCAACTCTCAAATCTTTTGGAAGAAGACCTGTGATATTTAAACGCTCAATAGTTGGATTATTTCGGGCGTTCTTTATTTCCGTTGCTAAGGGTGGTTGAAAAAGGGCGTCAATTAACACATCAGGACTGTTTAATATGTTCGTATCAAAGGGGGAGTATATATCTGAGACTTCCAACAATGACTTGAGCAAGGCCTGATCATCGTGAAATATCCATTGAATAGGGAGCTCTGTTTGCGCATAACCGTCCAGATATCTCTCACCTGAGCTTAATGCCAAAGGCTCTAAGTCTCCGATGCGCCAACTGTCGACATCGGGGTCTTGCAGATCCTGCCACGTTCCCAGATAATTTTCGATGCGTTTTTGGTCCGTTCCTCTCTGCTCTAAAAGATATTTCCAAAGAATATGTCGTGGGTAGATTTGCGGAAGTAAACCATTCAAATCCTGTACTGAAACAGAAACATTTTTACGCCACGCGATGGACGAACCGAATAAATTGATTCGCTGCTTTAACTCAGTCATGCTGACGTCGTTGGAAGAAAGGCTAGAAACAGAATAGGACAACTGCGAGAACATGACTTCATTTATCGTACTCGATGCCAATAATTGTGCAGTAACCCTATCTTCAAATTGTTTTGCCATTTCGATTTGGCCTTGCGACGTGCGAGTGAATTGCAGCGCAATTAGCGAAATCACCATGCAGATAAGCAGCACTTGAAGAAGAGCAACTCCAGATTGGGAGGCTCTGGTTGTCATCTATTAAAGCCAGTTTTTAGCAATAGCATATATCCTCGGGTTTCTGCTTAGTCTCTTTACCCTCCTCATCACGCTGCCGCTGTCGCGGACCCGCATACCTCGACACCAGCCCTGGGGGACCCGGAGCTAGATTGGCTCTTATTTCATACTCACCAGACTGTGTTGTGAATACAAACCTAATTTTTTCTGCGGCAAACGGCAGGTCCATTGCGTTGTAAGAATCCAGCCATCGAGGCGCTTTCGGTGACGAAACACCCTCCACACCGGACTTATCCTCCACTGATGACCAACCAAAATATTCAAACTTTGGTTCTTTAACTCCGACAAACAGGGTAATGCGCTCTGAAAAATCAACGGATTCTCGCGTAGATCGTAAAACATCTGAAATCATAGGGTGCTCTTCATATACCACATCAAAAGTAAAGTCTTCGGACTGCTCCACTGACAGCCTTATCACAGATTGATAATTTTTATCGAATATGGATTTCGATGAGACCCCAACAAACCCATTTTGATTACCTTCAAAGAATATTCCAGGCTTATTGTCACTACCGCTAACTACATAAGGAATCATAGTATCAAGGACTTCCTGAACCAGCATTAGATCACGAACACCTTGTACTGTTTTGTCGAAATTACCCATCTCACCGTTCCACTTATGAGCAAACATACCGTAAGCGCTGGAACCGACAAAGACAATAAACGAAAGTAATACCATCGTCACTAGCATTTCTATCAAGGTAAACCCTTTCTGCATCTCTACCACGCCAACTCTCTAAACTGATAGTTTCTTGTTGCAAGCCCGATTTGAAATTGCACGTCCACCTGCACGAGGTAATATCGCAAGTCATCGTTCAGTCCGCTGTCTTCTTGAAGAATCGCGGATGGAAGACCAATGTGCGTTCTAGAGGATTCCCACCGATAACTGATGTGACCGAACACACCTTCCCCAGAAACATTCTCCAGATGCGAATTTTTCCTTACTTCATCTGCGATAATTTGACGCACCGGCAACACGGCTGCGGACATTTGCAAGGATTGTTCCGCTTTGCTACTACTTAACAACGCACCGCGATACACCATGGTCATGGTGGCAATCGTCAGGAAGAGGATAAATCCAGCAAGCAACACCTCAAGCAGAGTGAAACCCTGCTGCCGCCTAGGAAACATTAGATGGCTCCATAGCTGCAGAGGCGATACGGCGAAACAGAGAGCTCAGATCCAGCGTTCTCGATTTACCGCGAACCTGCACCTCAATGGCGAATAGATTTGGTAATCCGTTGCGGTTAAAGATGATTTGCTGTGGCTCGAACTGCAGATGATCAAAATCCACTGTACTGAGGACATTGTCCTGCGATGCGCTCAGCCGCGCTTGATTTTGCTCCAGTGATAAAACCAAGGTCTGTCCAGAGGTAAAGGCTCGCACGCCGGATTTTTTTACGAGATTGTACACCGAGATAACTTCAGTTTGAGCTTCAGCGCGAGAAACACCACTGACTACGCCGCCTCCAACTAAACCCAGCACGGTCATCATAATGGCAATGACCACTAACAGCTCTATGAGGGTAAATCCCTTGGCAGCGGGGCGAATCATGGCGGTTAAAAGCCTACTTCATTGACTGACACAATACTCAACAGCATGGTGACCACTACGCCACCAACAATACCGCCCATAACCAAGATCAAGGCAGGTTCCAACAGCGATGTCATACGATCAACAGCAGATTCAAAGTCACGCCTAGATCTCATGCTGATTTCGCTGAATACGGGGGCCAGTTCACCACTCTCCTCACCCACTTCGATCAGCGACATGGAGAAATCGTCATACACGGGACTGTTTCGCAATGCTGAAGACAGGGTTGCACCCTTCTTCACCCTATCTTTAGCCGAGACTAAACCCTGCTTGAGCTGGCGATTTTTAACACTGCCAACGGCCATTTCTAAGCAGCGATCGATGAGGATGCCCGACTCGAGCATCAAGGTAATGGCAGTGTTAAACCGAATTCGCTCCACCCGCGTTATCATGCCTGAAAATCCAGGCATTTGAGCAATAAAAGAATCAATGGCTGCTGCGCTCGAAGGATTTTTCATCGCCATGTAAAGGGCTGCCAGCGTCGCGGTGATCAGCGCGAACACTGCCCACTGGTAACTGACCACCCAATTGCTGACCCCAAGTAAAACCGCAGTATAAAACGGCAACTCCGGCAAACCATCGAACAAACTCTGCATCTGTGGGACGATGTAATTAAACACGAAGAGAATACACAGCACACAAACAGAGAAAATGACACCGGGATAGATTAGCGCCTGAATCACCTTGCGCTTCAACTCACTTTGAAACTTCATGTCCTCCGCCAATCGGGAGAAAATCGTCGGGAGGGTGCCACTGGCTTCGCCCAGACTGACAAGATTGAGATACAAGGGGTTGAACACTGCTTGCTGCTCGCCAAGGGCGTCACTCAGGCTCTCACCGCGCCGCACTGCATCGTGCAGTTCTGCCACCAATTTAGCTTGCGCTGTGCTAGTGGAGTTACGTCGAATAATTCCCAGGGCGCGGTCAATGGTTACTCCGGCATTGAGCAACAGCGCCAACTCTGCCGTCAGATACTCTACCTCTTGGCTGGTCACCTTAGTGCGCTGGAAGATATCGACACCGGCAATTGCAACACCATCTTCCTTGATATCCACCAGCATAAGCTGCTGCTCGGCAATCTGCTGTTTGGCCGCATTCACATTTTGTGCTTCAATCTCTCCCTGCAACTTCCCACCGCTGCTGTCGTAGGCATGGTAAAGAAAGCGGGGCATATCAACCACACACCCTTAGCACTTCTTCTATGGTTGTCTCACCTGCCATAGCCTTCAACAAACCGTCCTCCAAGAGGTCTCGACCACCCTGCGCTCTGTTGTGTGCTTTAGCCGCAGACAAGAACTGATCATCCTTGGGAATAGTACGAATGTGATCATCACAACGCAGATACTCCAAAACAGCGATTCGACCACTGTAGCCGGTGTTTGCACAGTGTTCACAGCCCACAGCCTCCTTTAAATCGATCTGTGGCAAACCGATACGTTGCGCCAACGGCTGCAAGTCATATCGCGATATGAGCTGGTCAGCCTGACTAGAGGGCGCCGCACAGTGCGGACAGAGCTTGCGCACAAGACGTTGAGCAATAATAGATATAAGAGCTGCATTGAGTAAAAACTCTTCAACGTCCAGATCGAGTAAGCGTGTATAGGCGCTGGGCGCATCGTTGGTATGCACGGTGCTGAACACCAAGTGGCCGGTCAGTGCTGCCTGCATCGCGATTTGGCAGGTTTCTCGGTCCCTTATCTCACCCACCATGATGACGTCTGGATCCTGTCGCACAATGCTGCGCAAACCGGCGCTGAAGTCGAAGCCAATTTCCGGCCTGACCTGCACCTGACTGAGCCCGGGCAACTGGTATTCCACCGGATCCTCCAAGGTAACAATTTTCACGTCCTCACTGTTTATGTCATTTAGAAACGAATAAAGCGTGGTGGTCTTACCACTGCCCGTCGGCCCAGTGAGCAAAATCACACCCGCGGTGCGGGCGAGATCCTGCTGAATCATGGAGGCGGTATCATCGGCAAGACCCAACGCAGAAAGGTCGTAGCGAAGTGAATCCTTGCGCAGGAAACGCATCACCATACTCTCTCCCTGATTGACAGGCAGTGCTGAGACACGAATATCGAGGTCGATATTGGCGATACGCATTTCAATTTTGCCATCTTGGGGACGGCGTTTTTCAGCAATGTCCATGCCGGATAAAATCTTCAAGCGAGAGATAACAGGCAATTGCAATCTTGTCGGCAGTGTATCTATGTCGTGAAGAACACCATCGATTCGAAAACGAACGCGGTAGCGGTTCCCCTTGGGCTCCACGTGCATATCAGAGGCATTCATGCGCAGTGCGCGTGTGATCAGCGAATTGAGTAAATTAACGGTGGGCGCCTCGCTAGCCATTTCCCGCAGTCGCTCCTCCTCAACATCAGACAATTCTCCCGCGGCACTGGCGACAGTTTTGCTGTCATTGAGCTTTAAACTGACCAGACTGTAATCGGCCTCACTGGTGATAATGAGTCTGTAGTCGATTTTTTCATGGGTTAAATACTGCAGAACATCCCAGTTCAGAGGAGAAAAAGTTAACAGCTGAACGGGTTCATCTTGCGGGCATGCAAATACCAACCAATCGTGCTTAAGCAAAAATTGTAGCGGAAGATCGGCAACCTGTTGTGGCGGCTGCCAACTATCGCGCTGCTCTTGAGTGAGTAGCGGCGCCTCCAATAACTGAGAATACACTGAGGGCAGGAGTTCCTCGGAAAAGCTACCCATGTTGAGCAGGATCTTCTCCAGAGATCCACCCGCACGCGTCTGATAGGACTTGGCTTTGTCTATGTCCTCAGGGCTAACACCATGATCAGCTAAGACTGTGTCTATCTGCATCATTGATGAACTATATCCGCAGCGTCATCCTCACCCCCTGGCCTTCCATCCTTACCATGGCTCATGAGCACAAAGGGCTCGCCGTCTGGCCCCGGTGATTGGTAGAAATAGGGGTTACTCCAGGGGTCATCTGGCACCGCTTTAGGCAGGTAGGGGCCGTCCCAACCGGGGAGAGAAGAGCTGTAGAGATCGTCAAGTTTGCTCGGATAATCGCCCAGATCGAGCCAGTAGGTGTCCAGTGATGTCTCCAGCATCTGCATCTGTGCACGTGCCGTCTTGATCTTGGTGGAATCCACTTTTGAAAACATAGTGGGCGCCACCAGCGACATTAGCAGTCCTAAAATAACCACCACAATGAGCAGCTCTATCATTGTGAAACCACTTTGCCTTGATTGTTTGTGCATTCGAAAAGACTCCTTGAGGCAAAAACTTTAATATAACCTGTGTGACGATTGACATAGCCAAATCATCGGTGTTCTTTCTCAAGTTTAACTTACTTCTAAATGAGGGGCTACAGGTACTCGATTGAAAAAAATTGTGACCGAAACAAAATTATCGGGCAGTTGCCCAATAAAAAGTTGAGCTTAGACTTTTCAGTTGATTAGTCGCTCCAGAAGCTTTGTCACATTCAGAGAATAGTTCTCTGCTGAATAATCCTTTGCCACGCCGGTTGCATGATCCGAATATTTTCTCCACAACGCTTGGTCCTGCTGCAATCGTCGAATAAAAGAAACAATCTCAGCCGTATTTTTCGCATCACATATTAGCCCTGCATCCTCGTCGAAATAAGAGAGATGCCCGCCTACAGGAGGTACCACACAGGGGCATCCACAAGTCATTCCCTCCAAAATAGTCAACCCAAAGGTTTCAATCCATTCCTCTGGTCGGGACAAGTTCATTACCAAGAAGGCATCTCTATATAAGTCTTGCATGTTAGCTTGATGAGCTATGAGCTCAAGATTAGATGGGACCGACTCTCGTGCAATGAACTCTTCCAGTATGAGTTTACTGGTGTTGAGCACTCCCACAAAGCGAGTGTCGGGAAGCGCTGTTGCTATATCGAGTAACTCACCCACTCCTTTGTACTCTTTCAGCGAACCGACGAAGAGTATGGTTTGCTGATTAAACTTTAGCTCGTAATCAAGGACTGGATGAGCATCAAAATCCGATCTTAGACCATTGGGCAGAACGACAGTGGATTTTGCTCCCAAGTTGTAATCTTCAGATACAAATTGAGAAACGAAGATAACCTGATCCGCGGTCCATTTTATTATGACTTCAGCGATAGATCGCACAATCTTAGGACCGCTGTTGATTTCATGAACGTAGCAAATATTTAGAGTATTCGTGCACTTTGACGCTAGCATAGACCCTAAACTTAAAATTGTATTATTAACCAATACAATTCGTTCGCCTCTCAGCCAGCCACGCATAATTAAGAAAACAGCGGACAGGAAAAGCTGAAATTGAGCTAACACAAAAGAAAAGTAATTGAGCAGTCTAATTTTCCCACGGGGATACCAAATATTGATTTTCTCGCCGAGATGGTCATCAAGAAAACCCTTGGAGGAACTGGTTACAATTGAAAGACAGGCCGATTTGACTGCCTTGGATTTACAAAAATCCGCCAGAACTCTTGGACTACCACTGAAATCGTTATAGAGGTGAGCAACCACATATCTCAAAGGCTTGGATGATTTCTCATTATTTTTCATTTTATCAACCAATATTTGACCCATTGATGTGGTATTTTGCGTCTGTTATGGATCCGTCCACTACATCCATTAAGACATGATTTTTGTGCTTCCAAGACAATCTAGGAAATTCGTCGTGACCATTATTTTTCCAGCCAATCGAGGCGGGCGCCAATAGTACAATGAAAACCACAGTAAAAGAACAGCGCTATGAGTAACTTATTGGCGCTATTCAGAGAAATAAGTGTAGTCAAGCCGAATTTTGTCTGAAGACCAGCTCGATCTATTAACTCTATTGAGCTGCCGGGATAAGGTCATCCCATAATTTGTCCCAACCATCTAGGTACTCAGCAGATATCGTTGGAGAAGCAGTAGAAGGTGAATCTAAAGAATTGCGCATCGCTGTCGCCAAACCCTTTCCATCAAGGGAATCTGCATAGTGAACCACATGATCGATATTTAACTCGTGCGTTGCTGTATTCACGCCCGTTGATCTGTGGAAGGCAACAACTGACATACCACAGGCAATAGCCTCAAGCAGTGTTTGCCCAAGTGGTTCATATGTTGAGCTCATCACAAATACATCACATGCTTTATAAAAGTCCTCGACACGGGAGGTTCTTCCACAATAACTAATTTTCTCCTCAAGGGAATTGACTCTAATTGAGTCCAACAAAGACGTCAGCTGATCCCCCTCGCCCACGAGAACAGCAAAGCAATTATCAGGCAACTCTTCCATTGCACGAATGAAAAAATCAAGTCCTTTGGCTTTTACCAATCTACCCACAAACAGAAAAATCTTTTTTGACTCTGGTAAATTTAATTTCTTCCTCAATTCTACTTTTTCGCGATTTGAAACTATATTAAATCGCTTTTTATCTACGCCTGGCCTAACCACCTGCACAGGTATTCGCGCAGATCCTCTGTTAACAGCATTGTTCACTTGATCTGCCATTGTCTGACTAAAAACAAAAACCTCCGACGAGCACAATGCTCTTGATTGAGCAAAACCATCAACTTTTGCGTGTAAAAATAATCGAGCTTTGGCCGTCCATGTTACCTCCGCAGCTTCCTCTCTAAGCTGATTACCAATAATTGAAGGAACCAAATACTTTATCGTTTTAAAGCCAGCTTTTTTTGCGGCCAATACATGGGCATGATGACGAGCTATGACCACAGCATATGGACACTTTTGGTAGAGACCCTTGTAAACATTTGCCAGTATCACGCCCCCTGACAACAAGCTAATCAATCGTCGGAAAATTGAAAAATTAGTATCATCTGGATACATTTCTAGTTCGGTATTAGCTGGTCGTTTTGATGCCTCTGTATCGAGAATTTCCTTGTCGATAGGTTGACGACAAACTATGACTGTCTTAACTTTTCTAGCCGCCGCAACCCGCACCAAATTGCGGATACTGTTCTCTACCCCACCAATCGCTGCATAATGCGCTCGAATACCAAATATTATCATTGGAGGTTTTTCTTGGAATAGTCAGTAAGAAGAAGATTTATTTCGTCCCACATCGTTAAGGAATCACTTTTTCGCGTTTCAACGTGGTCAAGCAATTGTCTTTTTGCCTTATCAGTCAGATTCAGGCTAGCGTCTATAACTCTTTGAACATGAGCTTCATCGGCATCAGCATCAAGAAGATAATTTGACACATCATAGTCCTGATACAAGGCGTCGTATTTATGACTCCAACTGGTGCCGATACAGGGAATGCCGCTGGATAGCGCACTGACACAGCCGTGATAACGGGAACAAAATACCGCAGAAGCCGATGATATTATCCCTTTTATTACCAAAGGGTCATCCTCTTCGATGACTGCGAGAGGCTCAACTAGCTGGCGATTAATGCTCGATATTAAATTTCTATCTTCTAAACCCTCATGGTTTAAAAAAACAGGTCTCAACCCTCGTTGTCGATAATGCGCAATTGCTTCAATAAGCATCGGCTCGTAGCGGTCAAGCCATGCCTGATTGATGTTGCGATGACTGACCATGTTTTTATTCGGAATGATACAGGCGTAACTTTTGAGATTTCCATCTTTTGGTGGAATACCTTGAACCAAATTAGTGAAGTCCCCGTGTTGACGCAAGTTAGATTGGTCCCCAGTTATATGATGGAGACTTTCGAAGGAGCGTTGCTCTCGTGCATTAACCATTGAAGCCAAAGGAAAACTGCGCGCGATCCGTTTAATACTGGCGATATCAGAGAAAGGACCAAAGGCTTGAGGCATGAAAATATATGGCTTGCCCTTTTTGGCAAAACGCTGCAGCTCATTTTTGAGGTGATAAATGCGAATAGTTGAGGGCCATTGGTCAGAATAGGAAAAACCTGATGCATCCAAAATTACATCAATATCCGCCTCTGTTACCATACCCCATCGACGCAACCATCTTCTGAAAGCCACTGGCAACCAGTAAGACACCGAATTTAAATCAACAATATTTTTCCTCAATGCCAATTTCTGCCATGCAGCAAATGAGCATCGATGTAAAAAATCGGCTTTTTTATTTGGCGTCAACGCAATCTGAGCGCCGGGAAACATAACTTTTAGCTGATCAACGATAGCACAGAGCATCAAATGGGCACCCTTATTCTCGAACTCCACACCTTTGATTTCAACAATCATCGAGTTCTCCGGACAGTATCCTTTAGCACTCGTTTCTCGGAAAAAGGAACCAACCCCTGCTCATCGGCATAACCCACCGCAATTAACATGACTGGCCTTTGATATGGCTCAAGTCCTAGTCTTTCACTCATTTCACGCTCATGTCGTTCGACATCGGGCCAATTGATCGCACATGAATTTAAACCCTGTGTCTCAAGAGCGAGTATGAACTGCATACTGGCCAGTGCACTGTCGATATAAATAATGTGTCTGTCCTTCTCGAAGGGGTACGCAGACAGATCTGCAACAACCACAATGACACACTGAAAATTTTCAGAGAATCCTGCTGTACCCATGGGAATAGCGCCAATCTGGCTGGCCTCCTCTGGATCATCGAAGACAAAAAATTGAAACGGTTGACGATTGCATGCACTAGGCGCAGTCACTGCAACCGCAATGGCATTATCGATGATCTCACGAGGAACCGGTTTTGACTTGAACCACCGCACAGAGTGACGTTTCTC
>CAXRFT010000056.1:0-66960 GCA_964230135.1 Porticoccaceae bacterium
GGCCTTTTTCCGATTAACAGGAATAGCACCGCAGTAGCGAAGAAACCACCCTAGGGGTCCGACAAAAAGTGTACTTTTAATCAGCACCCGAGGTTGAAATCTCAGTACTGATACTGCAAAAACAAAAAGGAAAAAGTCCCAGTTTGAGGTGTGGGGTGCCACGATAAGGACATATTTTTTTAACCCAGTGGGAAGCTCACCCCGCACTTTCCAGCCAATAATCTTTAACATGACTATGGAAAATCCGCGTAGTGCTGTGGAAAGAATGGGTGTTGAAAAGAGTGTGTATCGCATGCTATGTCTCAAATAAGCTAGATAGGCATCGCTCGCCGCTCCATTCTACTGATGCTGATTGGACAAGTAGTCCGGAGACGCTACCATGCGAGCTGAGGCGGTAGGTCGACGACTCTGCTTACAAGGCGACTCGATTATGAGGTAGTATAATCAAAAACTTTGGAGATTTTTAGTGGCCGCGGAATTAAAAACTGATTATTTAATCGTGGGAAGCGGTTTAGTGGGTATGGCCTTTGCTGATACTCTGCTCACTGAAACGGATGCAAATCTTATTATAGTCGATCGTTATGCAAAGCCGGGAGGGCACTGGAATATGGCCTATCCCTTCGTAACATTGCATCAACCATCGGCCTATTTTGGCGTCAGTTCAAAGGAGTTAAGTCGGGGTGATATTGATCATATCGGGCTGAATAAAGGAATGAGCGACTTGGCAACTGGCGCTGAAGTTTGCGCCTATTTTGATGATGTCATGCGGCAGCGTTTTCTAGCCAGTGGTCGGGTTCAGTACTTCCCTATGTGTGAATATGAGAGCGATGGTGTTTTCGTTTCGAAGTTAACCGGCGAGCAGTACCAGGTGGATTATGACAAACTGGTCGACGCGACCTTTATGACAATCGCTGTACCCTCAACCCATACGCCTAATTTTAAAGTTAGTGACAACGCGCAGTTTATGCCACTAAATGATTTACCAAAAATACAGCGAAAGCCGGCCGGTTACGTGGTGATTGGAGGTGGTAAAACGGGCATCGATGCCTGCTTGTGGTTGTTACAAAGCGGCGTAGATCCAGATGATATTCAGTGGATTAGACCCCGTGATGCGTGGCTGCTGGACAGGGCTAACACGCAGCCCACTGAAGCTTTCTTTAACCACTCTGTAGGTTCGATTGCCGCACAATACGAGGCGATCGCTGCGGCGGATGATATAGATGATATGTTCGATCGCCTCGAGCATGGAGGATATTTGTTGCGTCTGGATGAGACTGTGCGTCCAACCATGTTTCATGCGGCAACAATCAGTCGAGCGGAGGTAGCTGAGTTGCGTAAAATTACCCAAATTGTGCGCATGGGTCATGTCACTGCCATCGACGAGCACAGAATAGTGCTGTCTCAGGGAGGAATCGAGACAAGTCCAGAGCATGTTCACATTGATTGCTCGGCCAGTTTGGAGCGATCTTTTGGGGACAAAAAACCACAGGCAATATTTAATAAAAATCGCATCACACCACAGATGATTCGCGCCTACCAGCCTGCGTTTAGCGCGTCTATGGCGGCCTATGTTGAGGCTAATTATAGCTCGGATAAGGAAAAAAATCGTATCTGCGCGTTGGTTCCAACCCCAAATCATGATGTTGATTTTATTCCGATGACGTTGGCGATGATGATGAATCAATTTGCCTGGGGACAAGAAAAGTCCTTACGAAACTGGATAAAAAATAATAGGTTGGATGGATTTTCTAAGCTCATCAGTGAAATTGATGCCAACGATGAAGAAAAAATGAGTATCATGCAGCGAATACAGAACAATGCGATGCCGGCAATCGCCAAGTTACAACAGTTCAACCTACAGCTGATGGAGAAGATTAATCAATGAGCGAGTTTCAAACCTACAAGAAGGATTTAACTGTATTTAGGACGGTTGACACCGATTTCGCCCAAGCTCTTGAGAGTTTGAAAGTGGGGCAGATTGCTGTGAGTATCGAACGTTTTGCATTTACTGCCAACAATGTTACCTATGGCGCAGCCGGAGACACCATCGGCTATTGGAAGTTTTTCCCAGCCAGTGACAATCCAGATGATGATTGGGGTTGTTTACCCGTATGGGGCTTCGCCAAAATTGAAGCCTCTAAGGTTGATGGATTGTCCGTTGGTGAACGTATCTATGGGTATTTCCCGCCGGCGGACTTCTTAGTTATGCAGCCAGGTAAGATCTCAGCGCCGCGTTTTGTTGATACTGCGTCTCATCGATCGGAACTGCCCGCTGTTTATAATAACTATATGCGTCTCACAGCTGAGCAGGATTACGATGCGTCTACCGATGACCTCAGGGCTCTGCTTAACCCATTGCATGTCACCTCATTCTGTCTGTGTGATGCTCTGGAGGATGAGGGCTATCACGGTGCTGAGCAGATTGTTATTGTAAGTGCGTCGAGCAAAACAGCCATTGGTCTAGCGCAAGGTATCGCAGATTTGCCTGCAGCACCACCGGTGGTGGGGCTCACGTCGGTAGTAAACAAGGGCTTTGTCGAGTCATTGGGCTGTTATGATAGTGTGATTACTTATGATCAGTTAGAGGCTTTGGATGCTTCGCTGGCCACGGTGATGGTCGATATGGCCGGGAATCGCTCAGTGCTGGGTCGCGTTCATGGAACACTTGGCGACAAGTTGCTCAGTTGTATCAGTGTGGGTATGACGCATTGGGAGACATTGGTCGAAAAGGACACTATGGCCAATCAGATTAATCGCGAGAGGAGTCACTTCTTTTTTGCCCCAGCACATATTCAAAAACGTATCACTGATTGGGGGCAAGTGGGTTTCAATGAGCGCTCTCAAGCGTTTATGAATAGGCGAATGACACAGAGCCAATCTTGGATGAGTATTGCGACAGTGGAGGGCTTTGCTGATTTTTCTGCAATTTATGCCGATGTAGTTTTGGGTAAAATCAGTCCCAATGAGGGACTGATTGTATTGCCCTAAGGTGGTGATTGTATTCTGTTGTTGGACATTACTGCCTGAATGCTGGGACTTCTCCTAGGTGTCAGATATGGCACTGTGAAGTCTGTAATCATCCACTATGGCAAGGGCTGCAGTGCGGATTTCATAGGCGGTGTCATTGTCGCCAACGCTGAGGCTCAGCGCGATTAATTTGAGGCTTTCCTCCACTAGATTATTTTTTTGATAGTCGATCAAGCCCTTCACCTCTAGAAATTGCTGCATTGGGTCGCCCATATATTTGGCAGCTAAGTCGTATTGTTTTGCTTGAAGCACTGATCTTTCTGCAAATACCCAGCAACGCTGTGCAAAGTTGGGTTGTTCAATATCGAGCAGCTTAAACAATCTGACAGTTTGATTAGGTTCGTTTAGTGCATCGTTCAGCGCGACCAGATCACCGAACAAATCACAATTGTAATATCCTCTGCTCGAGTTTCCCTGTTCGATTAAAGCGAGGCTCTTATTACGAGTATCTAGCAAAGATTTCATTGCTGGAGGATACATGTCAGCGAGATTCTTCCAATCGGTTACAGCATAAGACAGTCTCACGCCATCCACACTTTGCTGATGTTTGATTGAGTAATTGTAAAACCACTCATAGCGATTCAAAGCTTCACGATAATTGCCTTGGTTAACGAGTGTTCGAGTTTTGTTTAGGTGCTGATGTAGATCAACAGCAGTGGCATTAATCGGTAACATGCTCAAAAAGAAAAAAACTGCGATAAAATTTTTCATGTTAACTCCTAAAACTCCCAGTGATCAGATTGCTTGATAATGGTCATTTACTGTGTCCTGTGAAACGATTTTTCAAGCTCTGATGATAAATTACTCATTTGAGTTGAGATCGACAACGGTACTTTCGGACAGGTTTCTAAAAAAACTTTAATTTTTCATCAAAATGTGTGAAATATGTCACATTTTTTGACCTATAAGACAATCTTTTTAACCCTTGGTGATGTTGACGAGATTTTTGCACAGGTAATCTGGTGTTAAATGACACAGTTTTCACATGTATCACCAATAGTGCTGTTCCCAGTCTGGTAAAACAGGCAGAATAGCGATGTCTTATGTTGACGAACTCTATCTAGCCTAGGAAGTATATTGATGAAATCAATTATTATAGGAATGTCTGGATCCAGTGGTGTCATATACGGTATTCGATTACTCCAGATTTTGGCCGAAATTCCTACTGTCCGCACTCATTTAGTAATGAGTCAGGCTGCTCGGATGAATATCGGTATTGAGACCGATTGGACCGCATCAGATGTCGAAGCACTTGCCGATGTGTTACACAACAACAAGAATATAGGTGCGAGTATTGCCAGCGGTTCGTTTAAGACCTCAGGGATGATTGTGGTTCCTTGCTCAATGAAAACACTTTCTGCGATTGCACACTCTTATGCAGATAACTTGATAGTTCGCGCGGCTGACGTGGTTTTGAAAGAGCGGAGAAAGTTGGTGGTAGTTCCACGGGAGTCGCCCCTGCACAGCGGACACTGCGAGCTTTTGCTCAAGGTTAGTCAGTTGGGCGGAATCATCTGTCCGCCGGCACCAGCGTTTTACACGCATCCAACATCGGTGGAAGATATCATTAATCACTCAGTGGCCAGAGTGTTGGATTTGTTCGATATCGAGGTTGAAACCCTTACACGGTGGCAAGGAAATGTCTGATATATCTCACTCAGTGCGGAAGTTTCTGTCAGAACAGAGTGTTTTAACATTATCGGTCGTTGATGATCAGGGGTGTTGGGCCGCACCGGTACTCTATGTGGCTGATTTCTCCACTGAGCCTTTTGTGCTGTATTTTTTGTCATCGGAAAACAGTCGCCATATTCAGGCGCTAAATCGCAGTCATCAAGCAGCTGGTTCTATTTATGCCGATTATCAAGGCCGTTGGCAGTCAATTTGTGGGATGCAAACAAAGGGACATCTGAATGTGGTAGAGAAAGCACATCTGAAGCGCAGTCGTACCGCCTATTTTAATCGTTTTCCTGAAATTAAATTGCTCATTGATACTCCGTCCGACGAGCAGGAACAGCGCATCGGTGCCGCCTTTGCGAAAAGTCATTTTTACCGATTTAGTCCGACGTTTGTCAGATTTATCAACAATAGCGACCGTTTTGCAGGTCGCTCTGAATGGCAGTTTTAGACCGTTTCGGCCGGCGAATTATTCAGATTTTCCTCGAGACTAAATAACTGCGTGTTACCCCCCCTTGCAACTAAATTTTCCGTCCTTGTACGCTCCTGAAGGAGCTGAAAGAACCAAGAGTAGTGGTAGCCTTCATTGGATAATGGCCATTGAATAAGGGGAATAATAGCGCCGTCACGCTGTGCCATGGTCTGACGCAGTGACCGACTGTCTAAGCCTTCGCTGTTTGCCAGTACAGCGCTGATCTGTGGGTGTTGAATCCATTGTCCAACACTATCTAGCGGCTCAAGAATCAAAGTTTGCTGTGGAACGCCTGCTGCCACATAGTCTGTAATTTTATTTTGCACAATCGGTTGAGCATCTGCATGACAAGCGATCATTAGCGAGCAACCACACAGTAGAGCGGTGGCGATTTGCTGTCGTGCCGCAACAAGGGAATCATTTTCCTCAACAATCAGAAGGACCCGTTTACGCCCCATGAGAGTCAATTTATTTTCCTCTCCTGTAGGCCCCGGCATAAATGTAGGCGTCTCTAGCATGTCTTCTGCTAGATTGGTAATCTCTGTTCCCCGCAGGATATCGTCTGTCGCCATGATTATTTCCATTCGACGACGAAATGCAATTTTTCGCCATTGATCAGCTGAGCAGAGCTTATTAACTGACATTAAATTCAAGTCAAACTCGCTCTTCATGCACAACTTGGGTGTTTCATGGGCTTTCTTGGAATATTTCGAGCGCATGGTTAACGTTGAAAATTGTGAAAGATAGTTTGGCCCTCCGGCTTTGGGTCCAGTGCCAGACAAACCGTGTCCACCAAATGGATTTACGCCGACGACCGCACCCACCATATTTCGATTAATATAAATATTTCCGACATCGGTGCGGTCATACACTTTGCTGGCAAAGGCTTCTATTCGGCTGTGTATGCCGAGAGTCAATCCATATCCGGTGGCGTTAATTTGATCGATCACTTGATTCAGATCTTTTGCCGCATAACGAATTACATGCAGAACTGGTCCAAAGACTTCTTTGTCCAGCTGATTCAAAGAGTTGATTTCAAAAACATGAGGTGCAACAAACGTCCCTGACGCGCAATGATTGGAGAGAGTTATTGAATCCACTAGTTTTGCCGTAGTGGTCATCTTTTCAATATGAGAATTAAGTCGACTCTGTGCAGTTTCATCAATCACCGGTCCAACATCAGTGCTCAGTTGGCTAGGATCTCCCACCACTATGTGGTCCATCGCGCCGGATAACATCGTGAGAACCTTGTCGGCAATTTCTTCTTGCAAAAATAGTACTCTCAGAGCAGAACAACGCTGACCTGCACTGGTAAATGCAGAGATAATGACATCATCCACAACTTGCTCGGGCAGAGCGGTGGAGTCGACGATCATACAATTCTGTCCACCGGTTTCTGCGATAAATGGAATTGGTTTTCCAGGTCGCTCTGCCAATTGATTGTTGATTGCACGTGCTGTTTCTGTCGAGCCAGTAAAAGCGATACCGCATATCCTTGGATCACCGATTATTTGTTGTCCAATTCTTGAGCCATTACCTAACAACAAACAGATAACGTCCTCAGGAACACCTGCGCGTCGAAATAGTTGAACTGTGTAATTTGATATCAATGGTGTTTGTTCGGCAGGCTTGGCAATCACGGTATTGCCGCACACCAAGGCAGCAGCTATTTGGCCAGTAAAAATTGCCAGTGGGAAGTTCCATGGGCTGATACATAAAAATACGCCGTTGCCCTGTAATCTTTGAGATGCTTTATCATTAGACTGAATTGCTTGTTGACTGTAGTAGCGCAGAAAATCCACTGCCTCCCGTACTTCGGAAACACTGTCTGGTATGCAGCGCCCAGCCTCTTTGACGAGGAGACTAATTATCTCTCCACAATTTTCTTCCATCAATTCAGCTGCTTTGTTAAGAACACTCGCGCGCTCGGAGTGCTCCAACTGGTTCCAACTAGAATAGGCAGCGTCCGTCGCGCATAAACCTGATTCTATTTGTTCAGTGGTTGATTCACTGTACATGCCGATGATTTTTTTCTTATCGCTTGGGCTAACGACGTCAATGGTTTTTGTACTGCGCTTGCTAGCCACTCTGACGTTGATTTTTAAATCTCCCATTGGATATCGTTTGATGTCCTCCAGTAGTTGGGAAGTCGCAGTAGGGCAGTCGAGGTCAATACCTTTAGAGTTGGTTCGCGCTTGAGCGCCGTTATTGAACAGCTCAGGTGGGATCGGTATTAACTGATGACGAAAAGGGTGAGAGGATTTCACCTTGGTCTCGAGATCTGTTACGAGGGTTTCCACTGGCGTCCGTTGATCCATGAAACGGTTGACAAAAGAGCTATTGGCCCCGTTTTCCAGTAGCCTGCGCACTAGGTAGGGCAATAAATCATCATGACTTCCGATAGGCGCATAGACACGCACGTTAATTTCTCTACTCGCGTTCTGTCGTTGTAAGTGGTGATATATTGCTTTCCCCATACCATGTAGTCGTTGAAACTCGAAGTGTTTGTCTTTCCCGATTTCCATAAGAGTGCAGGCGGTCTGCGCATTGTGAGTAGCGAACTGCGGCAAAATGTATTGATTAGCTTGCAGCAGAAGAGCTGCACAATGCTGATAGCAGAGGTCAGTATGTGCCTTGCGAGTAAAAACAGGGTAGTCCTTTGACCCTATTTCTTGAGCATGTTTTATCTCTGCGTCCCAGTAGGCACCTTTGACCAACCGCACCATCAATTTGCGCTGTGTTTGGCGGGCGAGCTCTACCAACCACTGTGCGATAAGTGGCGCCTTTTTATGGTAAGCTTGAAGCACGAAACCTAAACCCAACCATCCTTCAAGTGCAGGATCTGCGGCCAACTTTTCGAATATATCTAATGACAGCTCGAGACGAAAGGTTTCCTCGGCATCAATTGAAAGTCCTATATCATATTTTTTGGCTCGAAGGCACAACGCTTGAATTCTGGGCAATAAGATTCTCATCACCTCGGCGCTCTGGGCAAACTCATATCGGCTGTAAAGGGCAGACAGTTTTACCGAGATACTATCCTTGGATTCAATGCCAATATTGAGCTGTTTGTTGGATGTACCAATTTGCTCTATCGCCTCAGCATAAGCTTGATAATATCTTTTCGCATCCTGTTCGGTTCTCGCCCCCTCGCCCAGCATGTCAAAGGAAAATCTGGTAGTTAGACTGTTTTGTTTAACACCTCTCTTAAGACCCTCTTCAATGGTGCGACCAAGAACATACTGGCCACCCATTATGCGCATAGCCTGGGTTACCGCCGCTCTGACTAGTGGGTCTCCAACACGCGTGGACAGGGTTTTCAGCCAGTTGCTGGTCCGCTCAGTGATTTCGCTATCCAGGCGTACTATTTTTCCTGTCAGCATAAGTCCCCAGGTTGAGGCGTTGACGAATAAAGAGTTAGATTGTCCTTTGTGATCAACCCATTTCCCCGCGAGTAGCTTCTCAGCTATTAATCGATCAGCGGTATAGTCATCGGGCACACGCAAGAGAGCCTCTGCGAGGCACATTAAAGCAACTCCCTCTTGGTTGGATAGGCCAAACTCCAGCAAGAATGCATCTAAGATATTGCTTGAAGATTGGTCTTCACGACAGGCGTAAATCAAGTCTTTTGCTGATTTCTGAATGTCGTCTCTAGTGTCTTGCGGCAGTGAACCAACAGTGAGTAGCTCATTGACTACTTGATTTTCATCAGCGTTGCCAAAGGTTTGCATTTCGGAACGTAAGTGGGTCAAGGACATGCATATTTACTCAAAATTAATCAGCTGTATTTTGATCCAAAAGTAATAGATAATTACTATAATTATTCGGAATTAACAGTTAATTATGCTTATTTATTTCAAATTAAAAGTTTTTTATTCTGACTAATTTAATGTTGATCTCTCATCGATAACATAAAGACTATGATTAACTTAAAAAGCAGATCACATAAAATAAAATAAATACTACTAATAATAAGAGTTAAGATTGGGAAGTTATGAAGACAGTCGCGGAATTAGATCGAATTGATCGAAGAATCCTTATGGTACTGCAGAAGTATGGTCGTATCGCCAACGTGGAGCTTGCAAGGCGTGTTAATTTAACCCCGACACCATGTCTGGAGAGGGTAAAAAGGTTAGAGAAGGAAGGCTTTATTACTGATTATGTTGCCTTGATAGATCCGGTCCGTGCAAACGCTGCACTCTGTGCGTATATTGAAATTCAGCTGACTCAGTCTACTACCGCTGCGTTTAAACGATTTAATCAACACATGTTGGACATGCCCGAAGTTCAAGAGTGTCAAATGGTAGCTGGGGGATTTGATTACTTGATAAAGATCCGCGTGTCAGACATGCAGCACTACCAAAAATTTCTCGGTGAAAAGCTCGCTTCAATCGATGGTATTAGTCAGACTCATACCTATGTGGTGATTCAAGATGTCAAATCTTCTACAGCTATCCAGATATACGACTAGTTGAAGTATTGGCGAGGGACTCTATCACTAAGTTGAGTGATCAATTCATAGCCGATGGTATTACAGTGCTTTGCCACGTCGTTTACGGATAACCCAGATCCCCAAAGCACGGCGTTGTCGCCAATGGCCACCTCAGCAAGATCGGTCACATCGACGGTGATCATATCCATTGATACTCTGCCTACCAATGGACATCGATGACCACGGATTAGCACTGGTGTTCCATTGGGCGCATGGCGCGGGTAGCCATCACCATAACCAACACAGAGAGTTGCGATCGTCGATGGTCGTGTTGCTGACCAATTGGCTGTGTAGCCCACTGACTCTCCGACGTCAATATGACGCAGCGATATCACTGCCGATTGGAAAGACATTGCTGGCTGCAATTTATCGGCATTAATTTGTGGTTCGGCAAAAGGTGAATTACCGTAGATCATATAACCCGGTCTCTGCCAGTTGGCATGAGATTGCGGCCATGCTAACAGGGCGGCCGAGTTGGCAAGTGAATACTCAACACGCTTGCCCTCGGAAGCGGTTATGGTTGAGGTATTTTTCTCAAATAGAGCCAGTTGCCGATTGGTCGCATCACTGTTTACATCATCGGCACAGGCAAAGTGGGTTGCGATTACGATAGTGCTGGCAACGTTAGCACTATGCTCGAGTTCTCTGTAGCGATCACCAATTTCTGCAGGAGAGAAGCCGAGTCTGTGCATACCGGTGTCTATCCCCAACCAAATCGTAATTGGCGATGCTATCTTAGCGTTGATTACAGCACGTTGTTGGTTATCATTTTCCACCATCAACCAGAAGTTATTCTGCGCTGCTATATTAACTTCGTCATTGGAGAAAGTCCCTTCCAAGAGCAATATTGGTCGTTCGATACCAGCATCTCTGAGAGCCAGCGCTTCTTCTATGCAGGCAACACCGAAAGCAGGTGCTTGTCCAGATAGAGTCCTAGATACCTCCACAGCACCATGGCCATACGCATTGGCCTTAACCATGGGCATACAGCTTGCCGTGGGCGCCAGTGATTGAGCAAGTGCGAAATTGTGACGCAAGGCTTGACGATCGATGATGGCTGCTGTCGGTCTGGACATTGGTTTGCTATGGTCGCCTAGTAATCGTATTTGTGTTTCGAGAATAGCGCTTGCGCAGCGAGCCAAGTATCTCCGATGTCGCCGTCACCCACAGGTTCCCCATCGATGGATACCACTGGCCCTATCTCTTTGGTGGAGCTGGTGATCCACACCTCGTCCGCAGAGTGCACTTCATCCATGGTTACCACTTGTTCGCGGACTTCAATAGAACCGTCTTTACGCAGAATGTCCACCAGCATGTTGCGAGTTATTCCCGGTAGCAGTTGGTTGTCCAGTGGCGGTGTTAGAACAACGCCATTTTTCACAATAAAAGCGTTGCAGGCGCTTGCTTCGGTCAGTTCATTGTTACTGTTGTAGAGGAGAGTTTCGTCGTTTCCTCGCGCATAACCCTCCTGAAAGTGCAGAACGTTTCCGAGTAACGCGGTAGACTTTATATGACATCGCTGCCAGCGCAAGTCTTCTGTTGATGATACGTGATACTTTTTGGCGATTTCTTTATCTGCAACAGGTGGTTCAGGTATTGAGAATGTGAATCCAAAGACGGTTGGCGATACGCCTTCAGGAAAAGCGTGATAACGTTTACTATCTGCCCCTCTGCTGACTTGAAGATAAATACCAAGATTGCCATCACCGTTGCGTCTAGATAGCTCGCAGCAGAGCTCTCTCCAATCATCTTCGTTCCAGTCTACTCGCAGTCCGATGCCTTCTAAGCCTTCATGCATTCTCTCAATATGCGCTTTAAAGCCAAGTAATTTGCCTTGATAAGCAGGAATGACTTCATAAATACCGTCCCCGAAGAGAAAACCACGATCCAAGGGAGAGATCTTAGCCTCTTCGATTGGTGTGTATGAATTATTTAGAAACGCAATAGACATAGAGTATGTTCCAAATTAAAGGTTATTCAGATGTTAGTTTGTATATTTTCCGTATTCATTGAGCCCTAACGAGGGCTTTGATCTATCCCCAAACTTCTCTTGGTTAGACAGACGATTAATTCTAACTCTACGCTAGCAGTGCTTCATTTAGACCAGCTTGAACGCCATAGGAGCTTCCTAAGCCGATTCAATTCAGTGTCCCGAGAGAAGGCGCAGATCCTTTAGCAGCTTCTCCGTTTCCGATGGCGGCAACCCGTCCTCGGTCAAGGTATTTTCCCCTGTAACGCCGTCGACGCTACCCGCGTCAGACAAAAATTCGAGCACCTCGATATTGTTCCAAGAGCTAATTAAATCTTGATTAGTGAGGCATGACAATAGGGCAATGATACCATGGGCGGCCCAGTTCGACACATCCGCCACTAGCAGTTCGTCACAAGGGGTATTGGAGGGTTTGATGTCTAATTGTCGCAAAGCACTAACAACATTGCCCATACCGATTTCATTGCCGCCATCGCCAATGGCAATTGTTGGACAGCTAGAGTGAGACATGAAATCATCAAAATTGGCGCAGTTGTCCGATATATCGCGTCCACGCATATTATAGTAACGCCCGTCTGAGGACCGCCCTGGTCGCTCAATGGCAATGACTAGTGATGGTTTGTAGCGCTCCAAGGTCTGTTTAGGTGTTTCCTGTTCTGATCCAATTTGATGGGCGCGATAGTCGTTCTTAATTGCCGAAAAGAGTGGTTCATCACAGACGATTACGGGTTGCCCGCCGAGTCTTTCAATGGCTTCATAAAGTGCAATAGCCCCAACAGGCCCATCGGTTTCGAAACTACCATTCACCGGAAATCCTGTGCCAATCAGTACTGTGCCACGGGCTTTAGCAATCAAGCGGGCGGCTCTTAAATAATAGCCTTGTTTGATACTTTTTCGCACCGAAGCCATACCACGCAAATCTTTGTCTACAAGTCGCTTCTCTATAGCTACCGACAGCGCCTTTAAGTCGATGTGGCGATTTTTTTTGGCCTCACGCGCATGCTTTAAATGAAGTAGGTTATGTGACTGCTCAAGGCTGATCTCTTCAAAACGAACTTTAGCTTGGCTGGGTAATTGAGCTAGTTTATCGAGATCCATCGACAGCACAGAGCCAATTTTCGGATAGCCACCAATAGTTTGACGATCATTCATTAGCACGATAGGTTGGCCATCCGCGGGTATTTGGATGGCCCCTAGACAGATACCCTCAGAGAGGATGCCATCAATGGACGCAGAGATCGGCGGTCCGCTCAGTCGATAGCCCATTCGGTCATTGAGATCTGATACGGCATATTCGCTATTAAAAAAGCGTTGCTTTTGTGCGTCGCTAAAATAGTTGTGTTGATACCCGAGGATCACCCGTAGCCTGGTGATATCGGGGGTCTTGACTAAATACTCAGGGATACTTTCTGAAGTTAGGCGCCGAGGCGCCGCGAGTGGAAAATTGCTGCATAACAGCTCATCATTTTGCTTCAGTGGTTCGCCCTTTCCGTTGAGGCCACCAATAGATTCTCTGCATACGGTAGACACACTGCCAAAGGTTGGCAGCAGATCAAAACCGCCGGCAACGGCCAAATAGCACCGGGTACCGCCGCGGCAAAAACCTAGTTTAATTTGATCGCCGACACTGATTTTATGCAGGGTCCAAGTGGCTACCGGTTGATGGTTGATGGATAGGTCGACATCTGCCCCTGTCACAGCGAAATAGGTGTTTGTTTTTGATTCAAGTACCAAACCACCCATGGTAACT
Source organism: Porticoccaceae bacterium (assembly GCA_964230135.1). Lineage (GTDB taxonomy): Bacteria > Pseudomonadota > Gammaproteobacteria > Pseudomonadales > Porticoccaceae > HTCC2207. Next base: position 13,406 of record CAXRFT010000056.1, read on the forward strand.
TCGATGGTGGCACTGTCCTTTTGGTTGCCACACAAAACATTCGCCCAATTGTGCGATGATCGATCCATAGGTCCAGCGGTGGTCAAGCCATTGTGGTGTTGCCCAAAACGACCTTGATCTTGGATAAGACTGAGGATGCCCGGTTGAATGACCACGAAACACGTCATTTTATTGACTCCGAGTGAGGTATTTCACCACCCAGTGCCAAAAATTCTTTTAACTCAATAGCTTTAAAACGAATCTTGTCTCCGGTTTTTACGGGCATACTTGGCGTTTTATGGGGTTCAAACATAGGTGTCGGGCACAACCCTATCAGATTCCAGCCACCTGGCGATACCGACGGATAGACTGCCGTTTGCCGATCTGCGATGGCTACAGCGCCCTTTGGCACTCGTTTACGAGGTGTGGCAAGTCGCGGGGCAGCTATTCTCTGATCAACGTCTCCCAAGTAGGCAAATCCCGGGGCGAAGCCTATTGCGTAAACCTGGTACTCGATGGATTGATGAATGTCGATCACCTGTTCAACCGAAAGGTTTGCGCGCTTTGCTAGCGATTCGATATCAGGCGCCGCATCTGAGCCGTAGTAAACTGGCAGCTCAATGGGATTACTGCTGTGCGACTGGTCAAGATGGACAAACTGAGAAGCGTCAAGTGCGTTCCAGATCAGTTTTTTTACTGCGAAATGGTCGGTAGTCAAAGGGTTGTAAAGCACTAGAATAGAACCATAGGAGGGAATCAAATCGATGATGTGCTCTCCCATGGTATCCCACAATAATCCAGTGATACGCTGTATTCTATTTGCAACGGCGGGATCTGCTGTGTTCGACAGTTGGATCAGAAGGCTATTTTCACCGGCAATGGTGATATCGATAGGCTGCATGGGCTCTGTCTAGCAAAGTAGTTGTCGGATTTCTCGGATTGCAGCAACGCCTTCCGCGTTGTCACCATGGACACAGATCGAGTCAGCACGGAGTACAAGTTTTGTCCCGCTGACTGTGGTGATGCTCTGCTCGCTCTGGAGTTGAGCCACTTGCGCAAGCATTTTTTCCCGGCTGTGCACTGCCCCGGGGAGTTTGCGACTCAATAGGGCACCATCATCGGCGTAACACCTGTCGGCAAATACCTCAAAGATTGTATCGAGGCCGAACGCTTCTGCTTCTTGACGGTGTAAATCAGACTGCGGTGTCGCCTGAAGCATGAAAGCCAACTCAGCAGGATGGTCGCTGATGGCCTGCATAACTGCGCTTCGAATATGGCCGTTAAGCATCATGTCGTTGTACAGGGCGCCGTGCGGTTTAACGTAGGATACAGTGGCATTTATTTTTTCAGCTTGTGCAATGAGAATCTCAATCTGGTGCTGAATAAGATCGATGAGCTCGGCCGGGGCAATATCCATGGACAGCCGGCCGAAATTTTCTCGATCTGGATAGCTGGGATGAGCACCAATCTGTACATCATTTTTCTTTGCCCAGGTCAGAGTTTGAAGCATTGTATTTGGACCACCAGCATGTTGACCACAGGCGATATTGGCTTGATCGATGTGAGGCATCACCACTGCATCTGACGCATTTGCGACATCCACTTCAGTGCTCTCGCCAAGGTCGCAATTGAGAAATAGTGGCACGTTGAGCTCCTCTGAAAACGCTATTTATTTGCTCCTAAAGTTGTTCAAGGGAGCGGTTCAACAGATCGGTCACGAGCATACAACCCGGGCTGTGAGTTATACAAAAGGGTGGCTTGGCACTCTCTAGAATGACTTGAGGTGTTACGCCACAGGCCCAGAACAATGGGTGCTCATCTCGACCAATCCTTACTGGATCACCATAATCTGGTCGGTTGATGTCGTCAATACCTATAAGGGTTGGGTCTCCGTAGTGTATGGGTGCGCCGTGAACCCTCGGATAGCGGCCTGAGATGGTCGTGGCAAGTTTGGCATTTTCTTCGGTAAAGGGGCGCATGCTAACCACCATATTGCCACGAAATGGCCCCGCAGGCTGACATTCTATGTTGGTTCTATACATAGGCACATTGCATCCTTGGCTGATATTGCGTACGTCCAGTCCTTCATCGATCAGTGCCTCTTCAAAAGAGAAGGAACAGCCTAGCAAAAAGGCAACTAAATCCCTGTTCCAAAGATCGACAATGTCTGTTGTCTCAGACAGTAACCGGCCATTCTCAAATACTCTGTAACTGGGAATATCGGTTCTGATGTCGAGATCCTCTCCGAGATCCGGCAGATTGAATTGTCCTCTGCCAGATTTTTCAATAAGCGGGCAGGGCTTGGGGTTTTTGCCACAGAATAACTCAAAGTCTTGCGCCCATTCACTTGGCAGGATGACTAAATTACACTGTACATACCCTTTACATAAGCCCGACGTAGGGGAGCTGTGGTCGCCGCTGCGAATTTTGCGTCGCAGAGACCTTGGATGGGTAATAGGCTGGGACATGCTCAATGCTCTGTTTTTGTGGCGATCATTGAATTTTCAGCAAGAAAGTCGATCACTTTGTCGCATTCAATATACTGATTTTCGCTATCGGTGCGATGGCGATATTCAATCGTGTTGTCAGCTAGTCCTCGATCACCCACCACAATCCGGTGAGGAATGCCAATAAGCTCTACGTCTGCCAACATGCCTCCCAGCCGCGCTTTGGGTTCATCCATGAATAGTACCTCATAGCCAAGTTCAGTTAACACTGTGTAAAGATTTTCACAGTGGTTTTTCACTTGCTCAGATTTATGCATATTGATTGGTACCAGTGCAATTTGAAACGGCGCAATGGCCTCTGGCCATATAATGCCGTTATCATCGTAATTTTGTTCAATGGCGGCAGCGACGATACGGCTGACACCAATGCCATAGCAGCCCATGCTCATAAACTGTTCTTTACCGTTTTCATCCAGCACTGTCGCTTTCATCGATTCACTGTACTTGGTGCCTAGTTGGAAGATGTGCCCCACCTCAATGCCGCGTTTGACCTCTAATGTGCCTTTTCCATCGGGGCTGTTGTCACCACTGACCACATTGCGAATATCCACCACATTGATACTGTCGCAATCTCTGTCCCAATTGACGTTAGTGAAGTGAAACCCATCTCGGTTCGCGCCACTGACAAAGTCATGCATCACAGCTGCGTCGCGATCGACAAACAGAGGGATGTCAGTGCCCACAGGCCCGATTGAGCCGGGCCCACAGCCCAGTGCATGATTAATTTGCTCCTCACTAGCAAAAGTCACCGCTGAATCTAATCCAAGCGCCCGCTGTGCTTTGACTGGGTTGAGTTCGTGGTCTCCCCGCAGTACCAGAGCGAAAAGCTGAATTTGCCCTGGCTCGGTAGAGGCGTTCACTACCAAGGTTTTAATGGTCTTTTTGATGTCTACGGATAGAAATTTGACCAAATCTCCAATGCTGTGGACGTCGGGAGTTGAAATTTCCTCCATCGGTTGTCCAACAGATGATGTTGATAACTTGGGTGGCAGGGCAGTCGCCTTTTCAATGTTGGCGGCATAGTCACTTGCATTGGAAAATACGATGGCATCTTCGCCAGATTCAGCCAGAACATGAAATTCATGAGATACACTGCCACCAATGCTGCCGGTGTCCGCGATCACCGCTCTGAATACCAAGCCTGTGCGTTGAAAAATTTTCGAATAGGTACTGTGCATCAATTCATAGGTTTGTCTGAGACATTGGTCATTGGCGTGAAAAGAATAGGCGTCTTTCATGCAAAACTCTCGTGTCCGCATCACACCAAATCTCGGCCGACGCTCGTCTCTAAACTTAGTTTGTATTTGATAAAAATTGACTGGCAGTTGTTTATAGCTGCTGATTTCGTTGCGCACGATATCGGTCATAACTTCTTCGTGCGTGGGTCCTAGACAGAAATCACGCTCATGTCGGTCTTTCATGCGCAGCAACTCGGGACCAAACTGTCCCCATCGCTCAGACTCCTGCCACAGATCAGCAGGCTGAACCACTGGCATCATTAATTCCATGGCTCCGGATTTATCCATCTCCTGGCGCACGATGGCTTCAACTTTCCGAAATACTCTCAACCCAAGTGGAAGCCAGGAGTATAAGCCGGACGCTAGTTTTCTGATCATTCCAGCTCGCAGCATAAGTTGATGGCTGATAATCTCGGCATCAGCAGGGGAATCTTTCTTAGTGGTGATAATGTATTGGCTCGCTCGCATGAGATCCCTTAAATAAAAAAGGCAATAAAGCTGGTTATTTTACAAGTCAGAGTCGTTGCGGTATACAGTAAACATCTGCAAGGAGAAAAAATGTTTAGTTTAGACCCGGTACTTGAAGCAGATACAGCTAATATTGGTGAGTTTGATCTCAGTTTGGTGCTGTTGAGCAGAGACGCTAACTATCCCTGGGCGATTTTGGTTCCCAAGCGCCAGTCCGTGTCAGAGATTTTTCAACTGAGCGCGCTCGACCAGCAGCGACTGATAGCCGAATCTTCATGTCTCGCCCAGGCGTTAACTGAGATTTTCACTCCCGACAAGCTCAACATTGCAGCCATTGGCAATGTGGTCAATCAACTTCATGTACATCATGTTTGTCGATATAGAGATGATGCTTGTTGGCCGAGCCCAGTTTGGGGGCAGCGACCTCCCTTACCTTATCAAGGTCAGTTACTAAATAAGTTAATTCATCAGTTGAGAGCGGAACTGCTCAAGCAAACAAAGGTAAACTTTGCTTAGTCAGTGCTATGATTTCTGAACACTGTCCCTGAGTGCTTTAGCCGTATGGAACTCCAGAACATAGGGTTCAGATTGGTCAGAAACACAGTTGTGGCTTCTATTCACTGATGGATTTATGGTTGCTGCTTGAGCACGGGTCTGTCTTTTCTTATTCACCTTGAAAAGCCCTGGCAAGGTGAAATGGCCGACGGCACCTGGCATCAGATGGCGTTTAACAATAATGTTTAGATTGTCGAGAACTTTGTTCACCTCTGCAGTTGAGAGGTTACTCTTCTGAGCTAATATTTTTAGCAGAACTGGCTTTCTATAGTGTGATGTTATAGGTCTGTAGCCCTTTGTTGTCGGGTTGTAGTGCGATGTTACCGAGAGTGTTTGTTGCAACTGTATGTTTTCAACGGGGCAGACGTCTGGTAATTTTGGTTTGGCATCCATGCTCAATCCTTATAGAGGGTAAATTTTTACAACTATGTTGCTATTACTCCTATTAAGTAATAGCAGGATTTTCTTGTTTTGGGGTATGAATTTGTGCCTTGGTTGAGATAATAATGTTTCAACCGTTGGCTACACCATTCTCACAGCCGAGAGGCTGATGTATACTGCGCCGTTTTCTAGAACCTATCAATACATCGGAGAAATAATGCATGCCCATTTATGAATATCGTTGCGAGTCCTGCGGGCATGAAATGGACAAATTGCAAAAAATCAGCGATGACGTATTGGTAACTTGTCCTGCTTGTCAGCAGCCGAGCTTAAAAAAGTTGATTTCTGCTACCGGCTTTCGACTTAGTGGTAGTGGTTGGTATGAAACTGATTTTAAAAAAGGTTCGAAAAAGAATTTGGCAGCCGGTGGCTCTGACAGAGAGAACACCTCGAACAAGAATAACGGCGATAGCGCGACGGCATCGTCAACAACATCAAACGTAACCTCCGGGTCGGAAAAATAACACACTGAGAGAAATTCCAATGGATCGATCAATATATTGCGGGCAAGTGAGAAGTGCTCATATTAACGACGAAATTACCTTGATGGGATGGGTTGACCGTCGGCGTGACCATGGCGGAGTTATCTTCCTTGATCTTCGCGATAGAGAGGGCATTGTGCAGGTGGTTTTCGATTCTGATGCCGAAGCTTACTTTGATTTAGCAGACAGTGTGCGATCGGAGTACGTTTTAAAAGTTACAGGTAAGGTCAGAGCTCGCAGTGAAGCGACGATAAATGCCAATATGCCAACGGGTGAAGTTGAGGTCTATGGCACGGTTTTAGAAATCCTCAATACAGCGAAGACGCCGCCTTTTCAAATGGATGAGTTCGTCACTGTCGGAGAGGACGTTCGCCTGAAATATCGCTACATGGATTTGCGTCGCAGCCAGATGCAGAAAAACCTGTATTTTCGCTCTCAGGTGACCTCATCGATACGCAATTTTCTGGTTGACGAGGGCTTTTTGGATATAGAGACACCTATAATGACCAGAGCAACTCCCGAGGGAGCCAGGGACTACTTGATACCCTCGCGCACTCATGCGGGGCAGTTCTTTGCTATGCCACAGTCGCCGCAGTTGTTTAAGCAGCTGTTAATGGTGTCCGGATTTGATCGATATTATCAAATTGCCAAGTGTTTTCGTGATGAAGACTTGCGTGCTGACAGACAACCTGAGTTCACCCAAATTGATATTGAAGCATCCTTTGTCGACGAGGAAGATATCATGTCTACGACAGAGCGTATGGTGACACAGTTGTTCTCCAAGCATATGGATGTTGAGTTTCCCAGCTTCCCCAGAATGACCTACAGAGAGGCTATGACACGCTATGGCTCGGACAAGCCAGATTTGCGCATACCTCTTGAGTTAGTAGAAATAAAAGACCTACTCAAAGACATTGATTTCAAAGTGTTTGCCGGCCCTGCTAATGATCCAGCCTGCAGAGTGGCGGCTTTGAAAGTGCCAGGTGGTGCGCAAATTTCGCGAAAGCAAATTGATGAATACACTAAATTTGTCGGTATTTATGGGGCCAAGGGGCTCGCTTGGATCAAGGTCAATGCGCTCGAAGAGGGTGTTGATGGGCTGCAGTCACCGATTATTAAATTTCTGGGAGACGAGGCTACACTGGCAGTTATGGAGCGCACCGATGCCAAAAATGGCGATATTGTTTTCTTCGGTGCTGATAAGTCCTCGGTGGTGTCTGAAGCACTAGGTGCATTGCGCTGTAAAGTCGGTGAAGATCTCAATCTATACACCTGCGAGTGGGCGCCGCTTTGGGTGATTGATTTCCCAATGTTTGAAACTACCGATAGTGGCGCTTTGACGCCGCTGCATCACCCGTTCACAGCACCGTCTTGCTCTGTGGAGGAACTAGTAGCTAATCCCGCTGAAGCTCTGTCCAGGGCCTATGATATGGTGCTTAATGGTGTTGAATTGGGTGGAGGCTCCATTCGAATTCACGACCAGGGAATGCAAGCCGTGGTGTTCGATGTGTTGGGTATTGACGCTGACGAACAAGTCGAGAAGTTTGGCTTTTTGCTAGATGCATTAAAGTTTGGTGCGCCACCTCATGGCGGTGTCGCTTTTGGTCTCGATCGGCTGATTATGCTCATGGTGGGTGCTGAATCGATTCGCGATGTGATTGCCTTTCCAAAAACGCAGTCTGCCGCTTGCTTACTTACAGATGCGCCTGGGCAAGTTAGCAACGCACAGTTGCGAGAACTGAACATACGGCTCAGAACCAAAGAGCAGTAAGGTTTTCAATCTCAGATGGCCGGTCACAGTAAATGGGCAAACATAAAACACCGCAAAGCAGCGCAAGACGCCAAGCGGGGTAAGGTTTTTACCAAGATCATCCGCGAGCTAGTGGTGGCCGCCAAGGCAGGTGGAGCTAATCCAGAGGACAATCCTCGACTGCGTGCGGCTATTGACAAGGCTCTGGGCGCCAACATGAAGCGGGACACCATCGATAAAGCAGTTGCTCGGGGAGCAGGTGCCGGCGAGGGTGAAAACTACGATGAGATCACCTATGAAGGCTATGCACCCGGCGGTATCGCAGTCATGGTGGCCTGCATGACCGATAATCGCAATCGCACGGTGAGCGATGTCAGACACTGCTTTACTAAGCGCGGAGGAAATCTGGGTACCGATGGTTCTGTCGCTTATCTTTTCAAACGCGTGGCCCAGTATCAATTTACTGACGTTGACGAAGATTTGTTGATTGATGTGGCACTCGATGCCGGCGCAGAGGATGTTTACTCGAGCGCTGATAAGTCGATGATTGTTGAAGCCAGCTGGGATTCTTTTTTGACCGTTAAGGACGCTATGATTGCATCAGGATTTGTGCCTGATCACAGTGAGGTCACTTTTTTAGCCACCACAGAAATTTCTCTTGAAAAGGGCCATGCGGCAACCCTTATTGCTTTGGTTGACGCGCTTGAGGATCTTGACGATGTTCAGGCTGTTTACACCAATGGGAGCATCTCCGAGGCTATTTTAGCGGAAATAGACTAACTACTTGCTCACTGGTTGTTAAAATAGTTTATAGTCTTGATACCCATATTGGGTAATAACAAAACACATGCCGCTCATGCGCCTGTGGTAATAACACTCAAACGAGTAATCATAAGAGGAGTAGGTTTCGATGAAAGTTGTTAAAAAGACTAAAGAATATGTAATTTACCAGAAAGGTTCTGGGCGTTATGCAGTCAAAAATGCTGATAAACAGTGGGTTAATGCTGATGAAAAAGTCGCCATCCTTGTAGCAGAAGGCTTAATTAAAACAGCGATAACTCAGTCGGTCTCTAAAGAGGAGCCTGTTGAGTCGTCAACTGTTGAGGATGTAGCATCGGGAGCAACGGAGGAAAGCCCAGTGGAAGAAGCCCCAGCGGAAGAGGCACCAGTGGAAGAAGCCCCGGCGGAAGAAGCCCCAGCGGAAGAGGCACCAGTGGAAGAAGCCCCAGCGGAAGAAGCCCCAGCGGAAGAGGCACCAGTGGAAGAAGCCCCAGCGGAAGAAGCCCCAGCGGAAGAAGCTCCAGCGGAAGAAGCTCCGGCTCAGAAACCTAAAACAAAAGCGGCGCCAAAAAAGACTAAAGCTGCTTCAAAGGCGAAAGCAGCACCCAAAGCCAAAGCAGCGACTAAAGCCAAAGCTGAATCGAAAGCCGGTGAATAATTAGCGATTCTTAATTGAAGACTAAAAATCCCCTAAGAACTTCATTCTTAGGGGATTTTTGTTGACTCAATCTCCCGGTATTGCAACACTGCTTAGGTGTTGTTTTCGGATTCAATTATGAGCAGAATATTGGGAATAGATCCGGGCTCTAGGCGTACTGGTTATGGCGTCATTGATTGCGTGGGCGATAGAGTCAGTTATATAACAAGTGGCATTATCCGCCTACCTAACGTTTCGCTGCCCGAGCGGCTGAAGATTATTTATGATGGCGTGAGCGAGATAATCGTGCAGTATAAGCCTTACTCCATGGGTATCGAAGAGGTGTTTTTTGCTAAGGATCCCAGAGCGGCCCTAAAATTAGGTCAGGCCAGAGGAGCTGCTTTAGTGGCGGCAGGCAATTCACGTTTAACCATTGGTGAGTACGCTGCCAAAAGTGTAAAGCTTGCCGTGGTGGGAACCGGTAGTGCAAATAAACAACAGGTACAGATGATGGTTAGCAGTTTGTTGCGCTTGCCAAGTGTCCCGTCTGAGGATGCCTCTGATGCCCTTGCTGTGGCAATTTGTCATGCCCACAGTTTGCAGTCCAGTTCCAAGTTGGGCGGGTTATCCTCCAGCTATGCTCGTGGTCGACATAAGTAGACAAGTAGGTGAGGTCTTGGTTTAAGAATTTATGATTAGTCAAATTAGAGGAGTCTTGCTGGCCAAGTCGGCACCTGAAGTGTTGGTTGATGTCCAAGGCATAGGATATGAACTGCTGGTGTCGCTGAGTACATTCTTTGACCTGCCTGATATTGGCGATGGAGTCATTATGCATACGCATTTTGTCGTGCGAGAGGATGCACAGTTACTCTATGGTTTTGCTTCAGTGGAGGAGCGCAGCTTATTTCGGAGTTTAATTAAAGTGAGCGGGGTAGGACCCAAAATGGCACTGGGCATACTTTCGGGGATGTCTGCTCAGGATTTTTCTTTGGCTGTGCACAGTAGAGATGTGAGTGCGCTTGTGAAGCTTCCAGGCGTAGGTAAAAAAACCGCTGAAAGGCTAGTGGTAGAAATGAAGGATCGAGTCGAGGCGGTAAGTCAAGAGTCGCCTTTGGGCCAGGCAACTGCAGAGCAAATTGGTGTTGAGCAAGAAGCGGAAAGTGCTCTCATCGCTCTGGGATATAAGCCTCAAGATGCCGCTAAAATGATTAGCAAAGTCCACAACGGGAAGGTCTTGACCGCCGAGCAATTAATCCGTAGTGCTTTGAAATCAATGGTAGGCAAGCCATAAAGTATACATGGTAATGAGATTTCCACCTGTTTGTTTAATGAAAATTTTCCTGTGCCCATGTATGCTTGTCAGTAAAAACCGGAATGATGTTGATGATAGAACCCGACCGAATAGTGTCCTCAGACTCAAGGTCCGCTGAAGAGCGTTTTGATCGGGCGCTTCGTCCTGCCAAGCTGAGTGAATATGTGGGTCAGCCGGTTGTCAAAGAGCAGCTGGAAATCTTCATTGAGGCTGCTCTGAAAAGAGCCGAACCCTTGGACCACACGCTGGTTTTTGGCCCGCCGGGTTTGGGAAAGACCACCTTGGCGCACATTGTCGCCAATGAAATGGGCGTTGACTTAAAGACTACATCGGGGCCTGTTTTAGAAAAAGCGGGTGATCTTGCCGCGCTTCTAACAAATTTGGAATCTGGGGATGTTCTTTTTATTGATGAAATTCATAGGCTTAGTCCAGTTGTTGAGGAAATTCTCTATCCCGCTCTGGAGGACTATCAGTTGGATATCGTTATTGGCGAGGGGCCGGCAGCGAGATCGATAAAGTTGGATTTGCCTCCATTCACTTTGGTGGGAGCAACTACCAGAGCAGGTCTCTTAACCTCTCCGTTGAGGGATAGGTTCGGTATTGTTCAGCGACTAGAGTTTTATTCCATCGAGGATTTAGCTAGTATTGTCAGTCGCTCAAGTTCTATCGTCGGTGTGGAAATAGACCCATCGGGTGCTGCTGAAATTGCTCGGCGCTCTCGGGGTACACCTCGCATCGCTAATCGCCTTTTGCGTAGAGTTCGCGACTATGCTGAAGTCAAGGGTGATGGCGCCATTACTGAGACAATATCGCAGTCAGCTCTGGACATGTTGAGTGTGGACGAGCGCGGTTTTGATCATCTTGATCGTAGATTATTACTTACCTTAATGGAGAAATTTGAGGGCGGCCCCGTGGGGGTAGACAGCTTAGCTGCGGCACTTAGCGAGGAGCGTGGAACCATTGAAGATGTCATCGAACCCTATTTGATACAACAGGGCTATTTGATGCGTACGGCCCGAGGCCGCTTAGCGACACGAATGGCCTACGATCATTTCGGTTTGGTAAGTCCGAAACCTGTTGAGCGACGATTGGAATTTGGGGATGAATGATTGTTTTCTTCCTCTGCGCGTTTACATAGAGGATACAGACGCTGGCGGCATTGTTTACCACGCCAATTATTTGAAATTTTTGGAGAGGGCACGAACGGAATTCATGCGTGATCTCGGCTATGTTAAACCGGCGCTATTCGAGAATTTACAACTTGTTGTTCACGAAATCCAAATAAAGTATAGGCTTCCTGCGATTTTGGATGATGAACTCAAAATTACCTCGGTTCTGGAAGGGATGCGCAAGGCATCTTTTGATATGAGGCAATCGATTTACCGCAACGATGAATTGCTAGTGGATGCTGTGGTCAAAGTGGCCTGTTTAAATGCGTCGACCAAGAGACCCGCTGCAATGCCGGCGGCAATGTATGAAAAGTTGAGTGGCCTTTTAGTCTTATAGTTGGAGATCTGATGGTGGTTGAAGATAATCTTTCCGTGCTTATGTTAATCAGCAATGCCAGCTTGTTGGTTCAAGCTGTAATGGCGGTGTTATTCATCGCGTCAGTTATGTCGTGGATTATGATTGTCCAGCGAGGTATCTTTTTGAACAATGCGCAAGCGAACTTTGTGATTTTTGAGGATGCCTTTTGGTCCGGTGTGGACCTTGGGCAACTCTATCAGGAGTTAACTGATAAGGCTAAAGAGCAGGGTGTTGTCGATGGCATTGAGAATGTTTTTCGCGCTGGCTTTCGAGAGTATACCCGACTGGCACAGTCGGATATGGCCGATCCTGAAGCAGTGATGGAAGGCGCTGACAGAGCGATGCGCATAGCCTTGTCACGAGAGGATGAAAAGCTTGGTGCAAATTTAGCATTTTTAGCCAATGTGGCTTCGGTCAGTCCTTACATTGGTCTATTTGGTACGGTTTGGGGCATTATGGATACTGTAAGAAGTTTAGGCATGATGCAGCAGGCCACATTGGCGGCTGTGGCACCGGGAATATCCGAGGCGCTTATTCCCACAGCCATGGGTCTTTTCGCTGCCATTCCGGCAGTTATCGCATACAACAGATATGCGGCAAAGGTAGAGGCGATAAACACCAGCTATGATACATTTTCAGATGAATTTTCGAGCATTTTGCACCGTCAGGTATACGCTCGCTAGGTCGATCAGTCGGAGTTAAACAGTGAAGCGCAACAAGCAGAGGCATAGGTTAGTCGCCGAGATAAATGTAGTTCCCTACATTGATGTCACGCTTGTGTTGATGGTGATCTTTATGATAACGGCGCCACTTCTCATGCAAGGGGTAAAAGTTGAATTGCCGGTAGCGAACTCAACTCCAATGGCGGATCAAGACAGAGATCCAGTTATTGTCTCGGTGAAAGATGACGGTACTTATTGGATGGATGAGAAGGGAACTAATCAGGCAAAGTCCCTGAGTTTTGTGAAAGACAGAGTCGCAAAGATACTCCGACAGCAGCCGGAAACGCCCATTTTGGTGTGGGGAGATAAAGGGGTTGACTATGGTGTGGTGGTCAACCTGATGAGTGAGTTGCAACGTGCGGGCGCCAGTTCAGTGGGGCTCGTTACTGAACCTCCCAGTCAGTGAAATGAAGGTTTATCAGAGCTATATTTTAAGTATTTTGGTAAGTGTTGCTTTGCATGCAGTTTTAGTTTTTGGCCTGCTGGCAATTCAAGAGAACGATGAGCGGCGACTCATCGTAGAGCCCCAGTATATATCCGCTACGCTGGTGGAATCTGTGGCAGTGAAGAAGCCCGAGGCAAAAGTGTCAAAAAAAAGTACTGATGAGGCAAAGAGGCGTGCGCGACAACGTCAGTTGGAAGCGAAGCGTCTCAAGGCACAGGCAGCTGCATTGAAGAAGGCCGATGAGGAAAGCAAGGCAAAGCGTGCGCTAGAGGAACAGCTTGAAAGAGAGCGCCAAGCTGAGGAGGCTGAAGCAGAGCGTCAACGACTGGCTCGTATACGGCAAGAGCAATTAGAGACAGAGCTGGCCAATGCGCTTGCTGAAGAGCAGCGACTGCTTGCCTCTGAGGCGGATGAACGCCGCGCTAATAGTTATCGACAGTTAATACAACAGCGTTTATCAGACAGTTGGAGCCGACCGCCAAGTGCCAGAAGGGGAATGGAGACAATGATACGGTTGCAGCTGGTGCCTACTGGCAGGGTGGTGGGCGTAACCATCTTGAACTCAAGCGGTGATGCGGCTTTTGATCGATCTGTTGAACTCGCTGCCGCCAAGGCGGACTTGGCTGAGTTGCAGTCAATGCCGTCAGCCTTGTTTGAGAAGAAGTTTCGTCAGGTCGATGTGCTTTTTAGCCCATTGGATCTGAGATTATAGACATGAGAGGTTTGAGATTAGTGAATACGGTTCCAGCTATGAAGGCACGCATATTGATTGTTAGTCTGATGTTTCTGATGATATTCAGCTCAGTTGTTAGAGCTGAATTAGTCATACGGGTGTCCGAGGGTAACGACAAACCAACAATTATTGCAGTGCCGCCCATGGTGTTGAAGGGGGTGCGACTTACTGAGGATATAAGTGCAATCATAGAGTCAGATTTGACGCGCAGTGGCTTATTTAAGACCATTTCTCGAGAGGACATGCTGGCGTTTCCTGAGGGGTCAGGCGATGTCTACTTTCGCGATTGGCGAATACTAGGTAGTGATTATCTTGTCGCAGGTGCTCTCAGTTATTTGGATAGGGATGAGCTGACACTGAGATTGCGCTTTAGTTTGCTGGATGTTAACGCCCAAAAAGTAATTTTTAGTCACTCGGTAACTGGGACTAACCAGCAGTTGAGGGACTTGGCTCACGCTGCCAGTGACAAGATCTATGAAAAAATTACAGGGATAAAGGGAGCATTTAGCACGCGCTTGGCTTATGTTACCGCCGAGCGAGTTAACGGGCAATTCCAATACAAATTAAATGTTTCAGATTCTGACGGTGCCCGTGAACAATTGATGTTGCGCTCTTCAGAGCCGATCATGTCGCCAGCCTGGTCTCCCAGCGGAGACGAGCTTGCCTATGTATCCTTTGAGAGCGGTAGGCCGGCCATATATAGGCAAAAGTTGGCAACTGCGGCTCGTCAGAAATTAACTAATTTCAAAGGTTTGAATGGTGCTCCCGCGTGGTCACCCGATGGTAGTCAATTAGCATTGGTCTTATCAAAGGATGGCAATCCAGAGATTTATGTTTTAGATCTGGTCAAAAACAAATTGAAAAGGCTCACTCGACATTTTGCCATTGACACAGAACCAACCTGGATGCCCGACGGGAAAAACCTTCTGTTCACCTCAGATAGGGGAGGTAGTCCACAAATTTACAAATTAACAGTTGCATCGGGTGCTGTGGAGCGAATAACATTCCAAGGTAACTATAATGCGCGCGCGAGTCTGTCCCCCGACGGCCGAACCTTGGTGATGGTGCACAGAGAGAATACGGTCTTTCATATAGCGACCCTCGATCTGAAGACCGAACGAATGCTACAATTGACTGAGACGCGACTGGATGAATCGCCAACAGTTGCGCCTAATGGGGCAATGCTTATTTATGCCACTAAGCAGGGCGATAGAGGTATTCTTGCGGCAGTGTCTCTGGATGCTGGCGTGCGCTATTTTTTGCCATCAAAAATTGGTGATGTAAGAGAGCCGGCATGGTCACCTTATTTAAAATGATGGAGCTATAATTGAAGATGAGTTGTGATCTGAGATCCTATTTATCTTGTTAATCAAGTTTCTTTAGTAATTGGCGTAGTCACTAACTTTTATTTGCAGCACAAGGAGCATTAAATGAAAATTTCAAGCAATAACCTAGGATTTGCTACCATAATGATCGCAGCTATACTCGCAGGATGTAGCTCAACACCTGTTGAAGAGTCATCTTCCAGTATCGAGGACACAACTGTAGAGACCGCTACCCTCGATATGGAGCAAGAGACCGAGTCACTTGCCGTTGACGGTGCTGCGATTGAAGAAGAGCCAATAAACACTGCGGACACCGTATTCTACTTTGAGTTTGATAAGGCAGTGTTATCTGCTGACGCTCGCGCGGCGCTTATTGCGCACGCAGCATTTTTGAAACAGTATCCCTCTGATATCCGCCTGGAGGGTCATGCCGATGAGCGCGGTACCCGAGAGTACAATATGGCACTGGGTGAGCGTCGAGCCATCGCAGTAAAGGAATTTCTAGTACTGCAAGGTGTGCCAGGAAACACTATTGAAGTGATCAGCTACGGAGAGGAACGAGCTGCATCTTTTGGCAGTAATGCGGCTGCTTGGCGCATGAATCGCCGTGTTGAGCTCAAGTAAAATTTGACTCTGCAGGCTGGCCAAAATTATTACTCCGTCGTTGATCGCCTGGTTTGTAGGTTATAGGGGGTACGCTATGCGGTTGAAATATACTCTGGTGCTTGTCGGTTTTTCCATCGTGCAGGTGGGTAACTGCCAAGATGCTGCGCCTGTAGTGGAGGCGAGCACCATAGAGCAGTTATCTTCCCCTGTTATCGAAGAAGTAGCGGCTGATGTCGATATGGCATCCAAACGCTACGATTTGATGCAAGATCTTAGGGAGGAGGTACAACTGCTTCGAGGGCGTGTCGAGGAGCTTAGCTATGAGCTGCGTCAGGTTAAGCAGCAACAGCTGGATGATTATCTGGATATTGATCGTCGTCTGAGCACACTAGTTGCCGGTGCTCAGGTGCCGAAGTCGGCCGATGAAGCCAACGACACAGCTGATAATATCTCCGTGGGACAGGATGCGTCCGCTGAGTCGGAAGACAATGTGCCACTCGATCTAGACATATCCGATGAACAGAGTGGCCGTGACTTCTATGAAGCTGCGGTGAGGGAAGACTACAATTCCGCCTCAAGCCGACTATTGAAGGATCGTGACATTGAGGGTGCTCTGGTGGCTCTAAAAGCTCACTTAGAGGGTTACCCCGACAGCCCTTTCGCTGCCAACGCTCATTATTGGCTCGGTGAAATTTATCTTCTTCGCGGTGACGCCGAGTTGGCGCGGGAGGCGTTCACAATCATACTTGATTCTCACAGCACTCATCCTAAAGCCGTAGATTCAAAGTTTAAACTGGGAAAGATCTATTTCGAGTTGGGTGAGACCCAGAGAGCTCGATCGCTGCTTGAAGATGCAGCTAATAGTTCTGGCGGTGTGGCAGCCAAGGCGCAAAGTTTTCTCGATCGAAACTTTCAGTAGGGAAACCAGCTGAATGTCGAAGCAAAAAGCGGTAGTGCTTGTATCTGGAGGGTTGGATTCGTCCACCGTACTGGCCATGGCGATGCAACAGGGTTATCAGTGTTACACCTTGAGCTTTGATTATGGCCAACGGCATCGCTCAGAACTTGAGGCGGCTGTGAGGGTGTCGCGGTTGATGAATGTCACTGAACACAAAGTGGTCAAGTTGGATCTTGGTAGTATTGGCGGCTCGGCTCTTACCGATACTGATATCGAGGTTCCCGAGCAGGAAACCGAGGGTATTCCTGTTACCTATGTGCCAGCAAGAAATACGGTCTTTTTATCTATAGCCCTTGCATGGGCAGAAGTTCTTGAGGCGCGAAAGATTTTTCTTGGGGTCAATGCAGTGGATTATTCCGGCTATCCAGATTGTCGTCCCGAATACATTGATAGTTTTGAGGGTATGGCAAATTTGGCGACGCGTGCTGGTGTGGAAGGGCAAACTCTGACAATTGAAGCGCCACTGATTGATTTGACGAAAGCAGATATTATCCGCGCAGGCATTTCTCTGAATGTTGATTACAGTCAAACTGTTTCATGCTATCAAGCCAGTTTAGACGGTTTAGCCTGTGGCAAATGTGATAGTTGCCGGCTTCGAGCGCAAGGCTTTGAGTTGGTTGGTGTCAAAGACCCCACTAGATATCAAAATAACGCTTGAATTTTACCATTTGCTGAGTATCATACCCACCTCCGCTGAGGGCCGTTAGCTCAGTTGGTAGAGCAGTTGGCTTTTAACCAATTGGTCACTGGTTCGAATCCAGTACGGCCCACCATTTTTTACTATCTCCGGCGACTGAGTTGGCAATTGACAATCCGATTGTGGGGGAGATAAGGCAAAGTGCAAAAACTCTCTAAAGAATAGTACACTGGGAAAAAGTCAGATCCCTATGTTTGAGTGTCTCAAGCGCAGGGCTCGACCAAACCTTTCTCAGTTAAGTTTGACGTTGGACTGCGGGTAGCCCTTTTATATCAATAGCGAAACGTTGAGGGCGATGTACCTAAGCCTTGATGATGAGAGGGTTGCCTATTTTGTGGTACCTCGATCTACACCAACAATAAGGCTTGAGACACTCTATCAAAACGGTCATGAGAGGAATGCCGGCAATGTTCAACCTGTTCAAACGAGGAAATTTTTCACTGTTTTGGTTTGGTGAAATGATTTCTGTGATTGGCGATCATATCAGTTTGATTGCCTTTCCCTGGTTGGTGCTTCAGATGACTGACAGCGCAGCCCTCACCGGGCTGGTTTTCGCGGTTCAAGGGGTTCCTCGCGCTGCACTGATGTTAGCCGGTGGTGCTCTTGTGGACAGAACCAGCCCGCGGTTGGTGATATTGATTACCAATGGTCTGAGAATGCTGTTGGTGCTGTCTCTGGCATACATGATTCATCAAGATACCGTTCAAGTTGGCACTGTTTTCCTGCTGGCCTTTGCTTTTGGTGTGGCTGATGCTTTTTTCTATCCAGCCAGTACCAGTATTCTGCCCAGTCTCGTTGCTCGGGATGAATTGCAGGCCGGCAATGCCATTATTCAAACCACCTTACATCTGGGCATGACACTGGGGCCAGTGCTTGCGGCTTTGATTATTGCCGGTGAAGTCTCCTCGGTCAGCCATCAGGAATTTGATGCCGCCGCCATTGACGGTTATGCCGCCGATCGCGAGGGCTTGGCCAGAGCTTTTCTTATCGATGGATTGACCTTTGGCCTGTCCTTTTTATCACTGCTGTTTGTCAAGGTAAGGCCTTTGGAAGATGAGTCTGATGAGCCATCAATGTCACTGTATAACGAAATCAAGACGGCAATCCTGTGGGTTGTTTCAATCCCAGCGGTTCGGCTTGGCTTTCTGGGTATGGCGGTGATTCACTTTTTCTTTATGCCAATGGTTTTTGTTGGCATACCAGTGTGGGCGAAAATGCGTTTTGTCGAAGGTGCCTATGTCTACGGACTGGTCACCGCAGCCTTTGGAGCTGGTGCGCTCATAGGTGCTATTTCTAGTGCCTACGTGTCTAGTCCGGGGGACAAAAAACTGGTTCCCTATATGTTTTGGGCTTACGTATTCAGTGGCTCTACTTTGGGGTTAATCATTATTTATGATGCCTATTGGTGGGCTATGGCGTTATTTTTTATCTCTGGAGTGTTCGAGGCATTTTTCTATGTCCACTTTACCACTTGGCTGCAAAAGTTGACCCCTGAACACCTTCTCGGTCGCGTGATGAGTGTGCTTATGCTCATGTCCATGGGCTTGCTACCCATCGCTGACGCCATCATGGGCTTTGCCATAGATTTCAGTTTAGAAATCACCATGTTAGCGAGTGCTGCTTTATTAATGGTCTTTTGCACGGTTGTGGCTCTTAACCCACAGTCTCGATCACTGTCCCCGGATCAGCGAATGGTTGGATAGACAGAGGTCTTTGACATCGTCCATGTTGTGGTCTTCCTTAGTCTATGGTTAAAACAGATTTAATGGCTTTCGATAGTCAAACTTACGGTAGGTTTTATGAAAGCTGTGGTAACCCATGGGGTGGGTGGTTTTGAGCAATTAACCTATACCGAGGTTGTAATGCCGGAGCCAAACACTGGCGAGGTTGTAGTTAAAGTTCTGGCCGCAGGTGTTAATAATACCGATATTAATACACGTTTAGGTTGGTATTCATCCTCAGTAACAGTATCTACCGAGGAGGCCAACGTTGATGATCTACCAGATCATAGACTGGAGGGAGCGAAAGGTTGGAACAGTAATACGTCATTCCCGTTGATTCAGGGAACAGATTGTTGTGGTTTGATTGTGGCATTGGGTAAGACTGTCGATCAGGTGCTGTTGAACAGACGTGTTTTGATTCGGCCTTGCATTCGAAAAACAACGTTCTTGTCTTGGAGCACCCTCTGGATGGGCTCTGACTTTGATGGTGCTTTTGCAGAGTACGTCAAAGTTCCGGCCACGGAGGTATTTCCGTTAAATTCCGACTGGACTGATGCGGACCTGGCAACCATTCCCTGTTCCTATGCAACAGCAGAAAATATGCTAGAGAGAGCTAATCTCAAGGAAGGTGAAACGGTTCTAATTACTGGAGCTTCTGGCGGTGTTGGATCCGCCGCGATTCAGCTTGCAAAGCGTCGCGGAGCGAGTGTTATTGCCGTTGGCAGTGAAAACAAATTGGCCAAAATAGGTGCCTTGGATGTGGATCAGATCTATGATCGTTCAGTTGACTTGATTGCCACTATGGGAGAGCGGCATGTCGATCTGGTGGTTGACAATGTCGGTGGCTCCAGATTTCCTGATCTGATTAAGCTGCTAAAAAACGGCGGGCGTTATGTCTCCAGTGGTGCCATAGCTGGACCTATTGTTGAGTTCGATATGAGAGATATGTATCTCAAGGACATCTCGCTAATCGGTAGCACCGCCTGGGATGAGCAGATCTTTCCAAATTTAATTCGGTATATTGAAAATCATGAGATTATCCCGCTACTAGCGAAAACTTTTCCGTTAGAATCCATTGTCCAAGCGCAGAAAGAATTTATGTTGAAGCAACATGTTGGAAATTTTGTATTAATCCCTTAACCGCACCCGAACACTGTCTTGGCATAAGTAGAAATAGCCCTTATGGGTAAATCATATGAGTATCTCGGATCAGAATGTTTCATTGCTCAAGTATATTCCGAGCATTATCTATCCGTTCTAATAGTTTAGAGATATTGTCACCCTCATAGGCCAACCGAGATCGCTCCTCTATCTGGTTTAAGGCGATTCTCAGCTCCCGACTTGCCTTTTGTTTTGCTGGTTTGTCTGTACTACCCACTTGGTATATCCAGATGGGCGACGTGTGGGCGAAAGGGTAGCTATCCATTGATGGCCACGATGTGGCACCGCCGTGAGCGCGAGCAGCGATCCATCCACCCTCTGGTAAATCGATTGTACCCTCAAAGGTCTTCGACTCACCCGCTGCGATGTTTCCACCGCTCCAAACCACCTCACCGTTGATGAGTAATTCGATATTGTCTACTGCCAGTGCCGAAATCACTTCAAGGGTAAAGGAATTTGAACCACTTTTTACCACATCACCGGGACGTGCCTTGTCCTCCAATTCAAGCAGCAGAACGGGCCCATTGGTAACAAAGGTGCGTCCCTGTTTTACCGCATCGACAAAGGCGCTCCAGTTGATGCTGCTTTGATCTTGTTGCGCATAGACCCGAGCAGAGCCAATGGCGGGGGTGCGATGGAAATCCACGAACATATCGGTGCCGGCCATGGCCACCACAGGCCGGCCTATATTGAGCAGTCGATACCACAGTTCAGAGGTACCCAGCTCATCACTCCAGGCACAAACCAACTCCAGACCAACGTTGTCTGACAAAATTGCATCGGGAATGAATTCCACGGGAATACTTGAGGCCTTTTTATAGTTAAATGGGTTGACGTTGTAGGCCACCGGGTGCACGTAGGTACCAATGCTGTCATCGAAGGAGTCAACAAAATCAAACACTGTGGAATTGGACAGATTGCCGTTATTCAGCTTAGGATAGCCAGGGCCCCAAAACCACGGAAAATAGAATTCCGTGGGCCCAACTACACCTATATGGCCGTGAAAATGGGATCTAACCTCTTGGGCAAATTTAACCAGCGCCCCGCTCGGAGTGGTGAGAGTTTCACCTAAAAACTCTTTGTCCATCAGCCGGTTGTGCAGATTGGCAGCCTGAGGTGTGGCGATGTCTAGATCTTCCCCAGCAACTAGCGGTTCAATGCCGGAAGTGACATGGCGATAGGGGCCATCGTAGTTTAGATGCAGGTGAAAATCGGCAGAGTGATAGCCGGCGTCACCGGCGTCCCAAAGTTTGTCGATGGAAATATCGATCCTAGTATCTTGTTTAACCGTCACTACTTGCTGCGCTGGTGTACTCATTATTCCCTGCGCCGCAGTGATTGAAATCTCGCCCAGGGGTACCTCTAGTTCTATTTCGCCATCGCTGTAAAAATAATGTTGACCGTTCTCGGAGTCGAAATAGGTTCCTGCATCCGGGCTGACCAATGCATGGCCCTTGGTGTTGCGCACCGACAATCTCGCCGGACTGACTTCATTACCGGAGGACGTGACAATTTTCAAGGTTGCGGTTTTTTCGCCCCAATCCCAATTGTTGATCGTTATCTGCTGGGGTGATCCGCCCAGCGCGGAAACTTCCATCAGTTTAAACTGTTGCGCTGCGTCGGGTTCTGAGTAGTAAATGTGCTTGCCATCACTGCTCCAGGCAGGGTCCTGTACGTAGGTTCGTCCTGGGGTAATGTTGGTGACTGGATGCAACTCATTGACATCCACAATGGTTAAATTTAAATCGTCGCCCACAGCCCAATTGTAGCTAAGCAGATCCTTTTTTGGATGAATGTCGAAACTGAATTGACCGGCGATACTGTCGGTTTTGATTACCGACTGTTTGCCGGTGGTCATATTCAACGAGCGAATTTGACGTGTTGGCCAATCCAAATGAGTGAAATAGAGTGTCTTGCCATCGGCAGATAGGCGGGGATTGCGCGAATGCCCATCCAAATCGGTGATCATCGTTTTAGAGCTGTCGCTCAGATTATATTTCCATATATTTAATAAACCGTTCTCAGCAGAGCTAAAGTACAGTGATGTGCCATCGCCAGAAAATTCTGGATCCAGATCAATGGCAGGTGTATTGATGGTTCTGGTGTTGCCGGAGGCAAGGTCTATCACCACAATGGAGGAGTCCAATCCCGAGTCGCGGACAAAGGTGAGTTGGCTTCCGTCAGCTGACCAGCGGGGTCTACCATCGATTTCACCACCGCTGGTAAGTCGTTCAGCGGTACCGGTGTTTTTGTTCAGAATCCAGATCCATCCATGGGATGCAAAGGCGATGGATTCACCGTCAGGTGATGGTGCGGGATACTTGGGGCCTGAGGATAGGATGGGCAACTCATAGCTCTCCAGATAGATATGGTGACGTTGCCCATCAACTTTGGGGTATCTGTGGGTCCACTCTCCATGAGTAGTCATGGAGACTAGCAGTAGGGATAGTATCAAACTTCTTGAAAAGGACATGATTCGGCATCCAAAACGAGTTGTGGTTTAGAGACTAAACTGCCGATGGAGTTTGATCAAGCGTTAATCAATGTCTGCTGAGGGGCAAATTTTATTGATTGATAGGGAGGAGGCACTTGTATTTTTTGTCTTTAGCCTTGATTATCGAGTGCAAACACAGTTATTTTTCAAGGAATAGCAATGCAAATACATCAGATATACACCCACAGTTTTCTGCGCAACTTCACCTATTTGATCGAACTTGATAATGCTAACGCAATTGTTATTGATCCTTGGGAGGATTCACTAGTCGACGATATTTTGCAGGATAAATCACTGCGACTCACCACCATAATCAATACCCACGAACACTGGGACCACACCCAGGGCAATGAAGCCCTGATTGAAACCCACGGCTGTGAGGTCTGGGCCCATGAAAATGGTCGTGGCAAGATACCCGGGCTGACCAGAGTGCTAAGTACTGGCGAGCACATTGAATTGCAAACGGGAGTAGAGCTCAAGGTGCTAAATACACCGGGTCACACCTTCGCGCACCTGTGCTTTTTATTGCTCGAGCAGGGTGCGGCCAAAGCCGTGTTTACCGGCGACACACTGTTTAATGCGGGTGTGGGCAACTGTGGCAATGGTGGCGACCCAGAGGTGATGTATCAAACGATTTCTGAGCAATTTCATACCCTAGATGACAACATTGTGATTTATCCGGGGCATGAGTATCTGGAAAACAACCTCCGTTTTACGCTCAGTTTTGAGCCCGATAATGCTCAGGCCCTAGCTTGGCTGGAAAGGGCGATGGCGGCTGATCCCGGCATTTCTCCGCTGACCACGACCATTGGCGATGAACGCACCTTTAACAGCTTTTTTCGCTTGCACAGTGAACAAATACGATCGGCCCTCGACTGTATCGACAAATCTGACAGAGAGGTTTTTGTCGCACTGCGATCTCGCCGCGACAAGTGGTAAACTGTGCTTTAAAATGTCGCCTCAAAGAGAGACTACAACCTCGTAATAATGACAAAAGTTGATATTTGATGACCGTTCGTACACGCATAGCTCCATCACCCACAGGTGATCCCCATGTAGGCACAGCCTATGTTGCTCTTTTTAACATGGCGTTTGCTCATAGTCAGGGCGGAGAGTTTTTGTTGCGCATTGAAGATACCGATCAGCAGCGCTCCACCCCTGAATCGGAGAAGGCAATTTTGGATGCGCTTAAATGGCTGGGGTTGTGTTGGGATGAAGGTCCAGATGTCGGTGGGTCCAAAGGTCCATATCGGCAGAGTGAGCGATCTGAGATCTACCGAAAGTATGCCGATCAATTGATCGCCGATGGTCACGCATTTCGTTGTTTCTGCACTCCAGAGCGACTGGAAAAATTACGCGCAGAACAATTGGCCAACAAACAGCCCTTGGGCTATGACGGGCGTTGTGCCAATCTTAGCCAAGCTGAGATTGACCGGCGATTGGAAGCTGGAGAACCCTATGTTGTGCGACTGCGGGTACCTAGGGAAGGGCAGTGTCGCTTCCATGATATGTTGCGCGGTGAAATCTCCATCGACTGGGCACAGATCGACATGCAAGTGTTGCTCAAGGCCGACGGCATGCCCACCTATCATTTGGCCAACGTGGTGGACGATCATCTCATGGGAATTAGCCATGTGATTCGCGGTGAAGAGTGGATCAACTCCGCGCCAAAACATATTTTACTGTATCAATATCTTGGCTGGGATGTACCCATATTCTGTCACCTGCCACTATTGCGAAATGTGGATAAAAGCAAATTGTCCAAACGCAAAAATCCCACCAGTATTCTTTTCTATCAGCGCATGGGTTATCTTCCCGAGGCGATGCTCAATTATCTCGGTCGCATGGGTTGGTCCATGCCCGATGAGCGGGAGAAATTCACTCTCGAAGAAATGTTGGCTGTGTTTGATATCCAGCGCGTTTCCCTCGGTGGGCCAGTGTTTGATGTAGAAAAATTGCGTTGGCTTAACGGCTTGTGGATTCGAGAGGATTTTACCGATCAACAACTAGTGGATCGCATGCATGATTGGGCGTTGAATCGAAATACCTTAGAGAAATTTTTGCCTTTTGCCAAACAGCGCATGGAGACCTTCTCTGATATAGGCCCTCTGGGTGGCTATTTGGTGTCTGGTATGTTGCCCATTACGGCGGAGGATTTGATTGCCACAACTCAATCTGAGGATGTTTTGCTGGACAGCTTGCAGTATTCTCTTTGGCGACTAGAAGCCCTGCGACATTGGCAACGTGAGGATATTTTCAATGCACTGAAAGAGCTCTCCGACGCGATGGGGATTAAACTCAAACCCTTTTTAGCGCCACTGTTTATCGCCATATCCGGCAGCAGCTCGTCTATATCTGTGATGGATTCCATGCAACTGTTGGGTCCCGACATGTCACGCGCACGGATTCGCCATGCCATAGAATTGCTTGGCGGTGTGGGTAAAAAGAAGCTGAAGAAAATGGAGAAGGCATACGCACAACTTTTGTAGTTTGCGCGCGACATGCTGAAATAGCCTTGACTTGATGCTAGTGTCTTCCTATCATGCGCGTCTTAACAGGGCCCTTGGGTTTTCGTGCCACTCGGGTGCAGCTGGTTACAGCTGAGTAGTAGATGAAGACGTTTTTTTACAGATCTTTGGGGCCGTGGCTTTTATGCCCTTGGGTGCAGCTGGTTAAAGCTGAGTAGTAGATGAAGACGTTTTTTTAAAGATTTTTGGGGCCTTGGCTTTTATGCCCTTGGGTGCAGCTGGTTACAGCTGAGTAGTAGATGAAGACGTTTTTTAAAGATTTTTTGGGGCCTTAGCTTTTATGCCCTTGGGTGCAGCTGGTTACAGCTGAGTAGTAGATGAAGACGTTTTTTAAAGATTTTTTGGGGCCTTAGCTCAGCTGGGAGAGCGCAACACTGGCAGTGTTGAGGTCAGCGGTTCGATCCCGCTAGGCTCCACCAAATAAAAACCTCATAACAGGCTGGTTGTGGGGTTTTTTGTTTAATCGTGAAGATGCTTTTTCAAGCAATCGATTAACCCTTCATCGGAGTTGCTTATGCGTTGCGAAAAAGTTCAGCCCAAGAATGTTATACTTGTGTAATCAGTTCGGCGTTCGGATCGGAGTGAGTGCTGGGGTCAGCGGTTTTTCATTATTTTTCATCATCAAGATTCTTCCTCCTAAAACAGGTAACGTTTGATGTTTTCATCGATAGATGTGTTGTGATTATTGTTAATAAGAGTAATTTTATTAAGAGATTTGTACATTTTGCGTTCCTTGTTTTGTTTGGATTTTCCCCTGCGGGATACGCAGAATCACAGTCTAATCTGCCAAATAGTCTTACCCCTTTGGTGACCTCAGACGTTGATATTGATGGTAACCAGACACTCGATGCCCTGACAGATGGTCTGTTAATTCTTCGAAGTATGTTTGGATTGACAGGTAGTTCCTTAACTGAGGGGGCTGTAGCCAACGATGCGGTTTACAGGAACCCTGAGGATATTGAGGTGCGAATCTCGGGGTTGGGCAATCGACTCGATATTGATAATAATGGTAATGTTGACGCGCTCACAGATGGCTTAATAATACTTCGATATTTGTTTGGTTTAAGGGGTGATGTTCTAATCGAGAGTGTTATTTCCTCGGATGCTAATAGAGTGACTGTGGCTGATGTAGAGGAATATCTGGATACAATAAGTAGATTAGATTTTGAACCACTGGAGATCACGTCATCATCTAACTTTGTTGTCTCGGAGAATCAGTTATCCATTGGTAAAGTAACAGCAACTGGTGGTGACAGTGATTCTTCATTAATCAGTTTTACAGTTTCAGGCCCTGAACTATTAATCACCTCTGACGGCATACTGAGCTTTGCCTTCATGCCTGACTTCGAGATGAAGAGCGTTTACACAGCCACTATCACGGCCAGCGATGGAACAAACTCTGCGACTCAAACTATCACTGTAACCATTATAGATGTTGACGAATCTGTATTAGACTATGCTTGTGACAGTGCAGTGGAGCGCAAAATACCCCAAGAAGGCAGTTGTGAGGGACTACTGATCACCCAAGATCAATATGTTGAAAGTAAATCTGACGATATTGAGTCGATTGGTTTTGGCGTTGGAACCGGGCTGAGGTTGAGTGACGGCCAATTTATAGATCTTGCGGATGAGAGTTGCTTGCAGTTTGGTAAAATGGGTCAAGATTTTGCTCTTTCGTTTTGGTTCAAAACTACCTTGGATCCCGATAGTGACTTACAAGGTGGACAGCCGCAAATTATTGGAACTAAGTCGCAGTACAATAATAGACAGGGGTTCATTATTACAGCCCGGCCTTTTGGGACAGATTATTTGCACATTGAAGCTTTCTCAGCTGATTCTACGGGATCAAGAAACAGGCGGGTGCGGTCGCAGCCCATAAGGCAGGGAGAATGGACTCACGTTGTTGTCAACTATCAAAATAGTGGCCTTGAATCTAGTTTTACGATTTATACAGACACGGTTAAGGTCCAAGGCGGGGCATATCCTGATGTTTACAACACGTCCTTGAGAATTGGTGACGAAGGCTGGGGTGAGATGCCGGATTTTGATGTGGCCGAGTTTCGCAGCTTTGATCGTCAGCTAACTGATCAAGAGGTAAGTCAGCTATTTTTTCATGGATCTTCAAATGCTGGCAAAGAGCCTAGTAGCCTTTTAGAGCTAATACAAAGGCTGTATACACACATAGATAATCAAAACCCCATGACAGTTGGAGAGTTGAGGGCGAATGTTGGTCAGCTGGACAAACTAATGCCGCTCATCGCTTCGGATAGCTCCGTAATAAGAGCATCAATGCATTTAGTCGATCACTACGAAAAACATATGGGCCCTCTCTTTATCAATGAGGCAACGCGAGGTGGTTTCTCCAGAGCTGAGGATGATGATCCGGAGTTAAGCCTTGCGCGTCTGTTAATGAAGATTCAGCAAGGTATTCTTGACTATCAATTTACCGGATTAATGCTACCTGCTTGTCAACATATTCTTTCAGACAGAGGTTGGAAGACGGCAGAACGTTTTCCGGGCTCCACGGAGAGGCCGTCGGAAGGCGCTGAAACCTACAGTGCAACAATAAACGCTCATAATCCCGCCTATTGGGGGCGTATCGTTGCTTATGCAAAAGACCCTAGTCGACAGCCGACAGGATACTATTTATCGGCAGGGAGTATTGGTGAGGTGATTGTTCCACCTGAGTTAGTGGGCAGGGGATACTCGATTTTAGTGGGCGCCCACACAGCTGATCACAAGAACAAAAAACATCCTAGACGTCTGGATCGTGTCAGCACGAGATTTGAAATAACGCAACAAACAACGAAGATCGGAAACCCTTTGGGTGGTGGTATTTATATCGAAGTCCCCTATCTGGAAACCTTGGGCCCGAAAGAAATTCAACTTCGAGGCGTGATTAAATCGCCTTTGTATTCTTTGCGGAGTTTTGATAAGACAACTGCAGATGAGTGGCTTTCCCAACGAAGTCATCCTGGACCCTGGGCTGATTTTGTGAGTGATAAATTTATGATGCAGGTTCCAACAAGCTGGATTTATGATTTTGACCAACCCGAAGAGTTAATGACGAAGTGGGATCTCGCGATGGATGGTGTCTCAGAGTTTATGGGCATTTTGCCAGAGGATCGAAACAAAGTAGTGGCATATCTCCAGCCAGATTTGTATATACGTCATGGTGCATTTGGAATTGGTTATCCTCAGGTGAATGAATTGTACAACCCTGACCGAGAGGAAACTGGCAATAGCCCCCATTGGTTTCTGACAGATCCTTCACAAAGCGATGTGGAATACCACGAGTTGGGACATGCGCAGTTAATATCTATGTTCAGTGGAGAAAGCGAAGCGATTGTTAATTTTCTTCACGTCTATGTTAGGAATGTAAAATTTGATGTGGATTTTGACATAGCTTTTGCAGAGTCATTGCATTATAAATACTTCACAGTGGATGAGGCAGCAATTAACTGGATGGTCACCGCGAACTTTGCCAATGGTCAGCCAATGGACAAATCAAATACACCCAATGACCAGTTCAGGTATCAGCATCGGGGTTATGCTAAATACGCCGATATTGTTCGATTATACGGGTGGGATGCTTACACTAATTTCAACCGTCAAGAACATCTCGACTTCATAAATAATGTGAGCCCAAATGACTTAAGTGACACAGATAGCAGAATATTGCGTTTATCTATTTCTGCAGGGTTTGACCTTACACCATTGATTCATTTTTGGGGGATACATCCTTCCGACCCATCGGAATTGGCAGAAGCAATGAGGGTTAATGATTTAGCGCGAGATATACAGATCAGAGAGCTGCTCCAGAGGTACCATGGTCTTATACCTGTGGATAACCAAATGTTTAATGACCATTTTGAGCGTGTTCACCCAGGTAGGCCCAGTGGAGGAGACCCTAGATACGGTCTCGGTTGGTATAATGCTTGGCGAGATGTGTGGGATGAATCTCATGGGAGTCAAGCGCAAATGGCGTTAGATAGTCTGATCGATCAATATTATGAATCGCCGATTTTTACCACATCCCCGGTTTTTGATGTTACCAGGGGTAGCGGTACCTATATAGGTCAAGTAGCAGCTAATGACCCACAAGGAGATACGATAAGCTATTCTCTTGAAGGTCAAGATGCCTCACTGATAACCATTGATTCGTCCTCGGGAGTATTAACTTTTAGTGCTGATGACACCCAGTCTTCATACGAGGCGATCGTAATCGCCACTGATGGAGTTAATTCAACCGAGCAGAATATCACTGTAAGTGTGATTGATTAATCAAAGTGTTGACGGGATTACTAGCCTCCGTTTAACAAGGTTGTGGGTTTGTATTAATCGAGCTAGGCTCACTAAACAAAAACCTCATAACCGTCTGGTTGTGGGTTTTTTTTGCCGGTACCCTTCAAGCACTGTGCGGTCCAAAATATGTCCACCTCTTAACGGCGACACTTGTTTGAGTAAGAATTGAGCGATAATGCTCAGGCTTTCGTTATATGTAGCAGCCGTTAAGTTGGCACTCTATTTCACTGGGCGCTATTACCGGTTATTCCTGTGGATGCGAGTTGCATTTTCGTATTTTTGACCTTTGTTATCTGCTTTATGGCCAAAACATGTGTGTCCGCGACATCAGTGTTGTAGAATAAATGACACACTTCTAGCAATATTTGAGATTGGATTCAGTCATGGGTAGAGCGTATCAAAATCGAAAGGAATCAATGGCTAAAACCTCTGATGCCAAAGCACGGGTTTACAGTAAATACGGACGTGAAATTTATGTCATAGCTAAAGCTGGTGGTGTAGATCCGGCAGGCAACCTGAGTTTGCGCAGTGTTATCGACCGGGCTAAAAAAGATCAGGTGCCCACCCATGTTATCGACAAGGCGATTGAAAAAGCCAAAGGTGGAGCTGGTGAGAACTTCGAAGTGGCGCGCTACGAGGGGTATGGTCCGGGTAACTGCATGGTTATCATCGATTGTTTGACCGATAACCCCAGTCGCACGTTCAATGATGTTCGTTTGTGCTTTACAAAGACTAAAACCAAAATTGGCACCCAGGGTTCTGTGAGTCATATGTTTGATCATCTCTGCATTCTGAAATTTTCAGGGCTGGACGAGGAAGCTGTTCTGGACGCACTTCTGATGGCCGACGTGGATGTGGTGGATATCGAAAATGAGGTCGATAATTTAACCGTTTTCGTCCCGCACACAGAATCCTTCAAGGCGAAGACCGCGTTGAGTGAGGCCTTTGGTGATATCGATTATGATGTCGATGAAATTCAGTTTATTGCGCAAAATTTGAGCCCACTCAGTGGCGAAGACGTAGAGTTATTTGAAACATTTGTCGATATGCTCAATGATTTGGATGACGTACAGAATATCTATCACAATGTGGCTTAGTGCTTGACTGTACTTCGGTTATTGTAGGTGGATGATAAGAGATGCGACTGGTCAGTGTTGGGAGTGGTGTACCTATGAGCGGAAAATTTTTTTTACCAGCAGTGCTGGGAATATTCATTACAGCCTGCGGCGGTGGATCCGGGTCTAGTAGCGCGCCACCTCCGGCGCCCAGCCCCGATGGCCCGGTTGGAGACATTCTACAACTTGAATCAACGGTAGCGCTCGGTCAGTCAACGGAGCTATTGCTGTATGTACCGGGCTATTCTCTTACTTCGATTCAGTGGCAGCAAACAGACGGTCCGGCTCTAGAGTTCTATGCAGGTGACAGCAAAGCCATTGGTTTCACCCCATCAGAAGCGGGGAGCTACAGTTTCGATGTTGTATTTGATGCCAATGGCAGTAGTCAGCTTCTCAGTCATTCATTCACTGTCAATGATACACCCTCAGAGTTGTCAGTTCGTTTGGGGCACGCGGTGATTGAGGGTAATGCGGTGTCGCTGACGGGATATGCGACCAGTGATACGGGCTCTACACCAATGGATAAAAGCTCTTGGAGATGGTCTCAGACAGCTGGTCCGAGCGTCTCGTTTACAGAATCGGACACCGACGGAGATGTTGCCGTGTTTTTCGATGCACCGGCTGTGGCTCAAGACTCGATTTTGACATTCGAGCTATCCGGGGTGATAGACGAGCAAACCTACACTGATGAGATCAGTATCTTAGTAGAGAATAGCTCAATTGCTGTGCAGCCTGACAACGTCCCGTTTAGTAGCCGAGTAGCGGAGGTATTTTTATACAATCCAGATTCCCCCGCTGGTCAAACCTTGGTTGATTGTGTCTACTCAAACGAAACGCGCTATGACCAGTGCACCTTTGGAGATACACCGCTGATTGCGCAACTGACAACAACGCCCACCGTTGATGACATTATGGATAGGGTGGTGGTCTCACACAAGTGGATGGGCGATCAGTTTAAAAAATACTTGGAAACCTACGATCAATTTGATGACTTCAAAAATCTTTTTCGCGCCACCACAGCTATCGTAATTTCATACGATATTAGACCCGCTTTTTACAGTCCAACCATTGCGGCTATTTATTTGGATCCGAGCTATCTATGGGAGACGCCAGCGCAACGAGACACCATCAATCAGGCACCGGATTACCGGTCTAATTTCGGTGAGGAATTGCAGTTTGAGATGCCGTGGCGCTACGTCAAGGATAACGACTATGCTTATTACTCCTATCCGATTCGCTATCGTTTGTCGAGAACACTTGAGGATCTGCACTATGCACTGGCCAGTCTTTTGTATCATGAATTGGCCCATGCAAACGACTATTTTCCCAGTACAAATTGGTTGACCTATTCAACCAATACGACGGTTTATGATGCTGTGGTTGAGGTCTACAATGATAAGGAAATTATTTCTGACTTTCTACAGAACAATTATCCGCTCGACCCTTTGTACGCCTCTGGCGGGCAAAATGAACTGACTAAACTGGCGCAGGTACGGTTCCGCAACCCAGATTTAGTTACTGATGAACAGATCGCATATACCATGGATGATGTCGCCAATATGTTCAAGACCGAGGGTGCGCCTCAGTTCTACAGTTACAGCTCCACCAGAGAGGATCTGGCGATCTTATTTGATGGTTTTATGATGCATGCTCGTTATGGCGTCAGTCGTGACGTCGCCGTGAGTGATCAAGCCTACAGTGATATTGTCTGGGGACAGCGCGATCGTATGGGTGAGGAGTGGATCAAACCGAGGATGTCTTTTGTCACCAACAGAATCTTGCCGGAATATAATGAAGCCGATTCTGTGATTCAAAATCTTCCGCCACCGCTGGCACTAGATGCTGACAAAACATGGCGTAATTCTGTGGTTGTAGAGAATACTCAGCGTCTCGAGGCTACGGCTAAATCTTCGCCGGCGACCCTGCGTGATCCTCGTCTCATACCTGGGAATGGGGTACACCATCACGGGGTATATCATCATGGCAGGGGTCTTCCCAAGGGTTTCAATGACGATTAGTTTTCCACTGTAAAAAGTGATAACTTAATATTAGTTTTATAGGGGTAACCATGAATAAAACCGCAATAAAAATAGTAGCTGCAGTGCCGGGATTGCCCTTGCTGGCTAATGCAGCGATGTTTGTCTTTGCTCCTCAACAGGTGACCTCGGATTTGGGTATGCCATTGTTAGACGGCCTTGGTCGAAGTACCCAGTTGGGGGATCTCGGTGCATTTTTCACATTCTCTGCATTGCTCATATTTTATGGTGTGTATAAGTCTGAAGGGAAACTGCTGAGAATAGTCGCTCTTCTACTTGGTTTGACAGCATTGTTCCGACTTATAGCCTGGGCCGTAAATGGCGCTGAATTGGCCACTATGTTAATTTTAGCCGAGACTATTTTGGTGGTTTGGCTCGTGGTGGCAGCTAACTTTATCGACGGATTGTGGGTGTCGCAGGGAGAGTCTCAATGAAAATAATTCGATGGATTCTTGGTCGAGTCATTTTGGTAGCCGACGCAGTGACTGCGCCCACAGCGGTAAAACGTAGCGAGGCCGAACAAAAAAAGATCGACGAACTGACTCAACCGATGTCCCTTTACCAATTTCAGGCCTGTCCCTTTTGTGTCAAAGTTCGGCGTCAGCTGAAGCGTCATGGCTTGAAGATTGAACTGCGTGATGCCAAGAATAATCAATCCATCAAGGCCGAATTGGTGCGCGAGGGCGGGCTACACAAAGTGCCTTGTCTGCGTACAGATAATCCTGATGGCAGCAGCACTTGGCTGTATGAATCCAATGACATTATTGCCCATCTCAATGAACGATTAGGTTTATCCGCCTGAGACTTCTGTTTATTTTGTACGACGCTTATTTGGCTTGACTAAAGCGCCGGCGGGAATCATCTCGCCAGCGCTGCCAAGTTTGTTATCAAGTTGGTTACTGACAATGCTTATTGAGCGGGAAGTAGCGATCGCATAGCATCTAAGTAGTCAATCCATGCCTCTCGACCGATGTCGGTTAAATGAACCAAGGTTTGCGGCTTCTTCCCTGCGAAACCCTTTTCTTGGGTCACGTATCCGGCGGACTCCAGTTTGCTCAAATGGGTGGACAGGTTGCCATTGCTGGTGCCAGTCTTGCTCAACAATTCAGGAAAACTCGCTGGGTTCACCGCTGATAAATAGGCCATTATTCCCAGCCTCAAACGCCCGTGAATTACCTCATCGATAGCGTCTATATCGATATTGGATGATTTATTTGGCATTTTCGAGCCCCATGGTTTTCAGTGACGGAAGCACGACGGTAAAAACAGTGGTTATACCCGCAAAGAGATAGAGTTCAACTTGCCCATGGAGCGCCATACTGATGGTACAGGCGACAAAGGACGCGATACCGGGGTAAATTAACCATTTGTTATGGCTCATTCGTGCTGTGTGGGCGTAGGCGAGCCCTTGACCACCAAAACCCATGGCCACAACAAAGTCAAAAAGTTGCGGTGTGCCGCTGCCAAAAATCATGCTCATGACAATTCCAATCCAGGCGGCACCGAGCATGACACTGAATAACTGCCAGACGCTCTGCTCAACTTTGTTTGCGGTGGAGGTATTTGCCGGCTTGGAGTTTACTTTGCTTCCCAGAATGGCACTGCCAATGCTGCCTACCACAGCAAAACCAATCCATAGCTTCCACAGATTGTCCAGGGGCAGGTTAAAAGTGCCGGAAACAATGGCCCAGTGGCTGGTGAGTGTTGCTGAAAGTAGAACACCCCACATCAGACCAAAGGGTCCTCCCACCAGCGGTGCCTGTTGACCAGATTTTGCCAAGTCGGTTGCGTAGTTCAAGTCGTCGATTAATTGTTCGTTGCTCATAAATAAAGTCCTTAGTTAATTAATAAGAGTAGTTTGTATTACAAACTAGTTTATGTCAACTAATATTTTAACTTTCTTTTTGAGGAAAATAGTCAGTCAGCGCTTGATTAGTAAATAAGCTGCGTAGGCGCCACCAAGACCACAGGCCGCGATCAACAGATAATAGATCTGGTAGCCCAAGACGCCGGGATAGGCCTCAAGCAGTGGGGCGCTAACCAGCGGTAGATACATTTCAGGAAAGTAACCCACCATGGATATTACGCCAATGGCTAATCCCTTAATTCGGTTGGGTATATCACACCCGCCCAGTGTGGCCCAATACAGTCCACGCACGCCATAGGTCAACAGGCCGATAATAAGAACCATAGCCACCATCATGGCGGTGGCTGCCGATGCGGGTAAAAACGCCATTGACGCCAAAGAGATCGATGCGAGCACCAGAAGAATCGACAAGACCTTTTCCGGGTTAGCCCAGTCACCGATAAACCCGGCAGCGATACCGCCAAGGGGACGCATCCACAATTTTGCCACGGTGATGTAGCCAACCACCACAGCGGTAAGGCCAAAATTTTGCTGCAGGTAGGCGGAAAAAGAGTAGGTGGCATAAAAAAGCTGATAGCCACAGACGATACAGATGGCGCAGAGCCAGATCTCTCTGCGGCTGAGGACATCTTTTAAATCCTGTTTAAATACAACCTGCTGACTATTATCGGCTTGCTCTTCCTGTTCATTTTCATCGAGTAACCAATAAACCAGCGGCGACACGATTAACAAAACCGCGACGTAGAGGTAAATCACCTGTTGCAAGGCCAGATCAGTGGCGTTGGGAGTATTGCGCAGCACATAGGCAAACAGTGCAATGGCCAAGGTGGCAAGAAAAGCTTCAACCAGTCCTCGCCCGCCATCCAGAATGCCAAAAAACCGTCCCTGCTGATCCTTGGCGGCCAGCATAGAGACCAATTTAATATGAGCAGACCAGAAAGTCAGACCAGTAGCTATACCCCAGGCGCCGTAGATAATCAGTAGAGTGCTGTAGGAGGGAACGGTGGAAAACCAAAGTCCCAATAGACCGGTAGCGAGCAGAGAATAAGATAGGAGTTTTCGCGATGAAAAACGATCGGCCAACCAACCGCTGGGTAAATAGGTGACAAAAAATATCAAGCCCAGCATTGAGCTGCAGTAGCGCAGTTGGGTCTGGGTAATCTGAAAAGTCTCGATAATAGAGATTTCAAAGTTCTGGCGTAAATACAGAAGGGGATAAATAGCACCAGCGGCGATGACGATGAGTGCTAACTGGCTGTACACTTTTAAAGCCGATCGGTTGGACCTTTGCATTGAAACCTCATCTGTTTTGTAGCCAGTGTAGCCTGCTTGAGTGATCAGTCCAAGCACAGCAGTTAAATTGTTTTGTCTAGATTTTGTTGTTTGCTAAACATATAGTTTTGTTAGCTGTTGAAAACTCGTGGCTCGACCCTTAGGCTTGAACCTCAAAGCCCTGTTGAATATTTATGTAGAAATTAGCTAAAGGATTGTCTGTTATGAATTTTACGTTTTTCCCACCCATCGCACTGCTGGTATTAATGGTTTTTCCCTTAGGTATTCAGGCTGAAGAGACTCATGAGGCCCATAGCCCTCTGCCAGTGCATCTTCGATTGGCCTTTATGTCGGGTCATGTTGAGGCGGGGTTGGAGCTGTACCGCCGTGATGAGTTGACCATGGCGGCGCCACACTTGTTGCATCCAGTGTCTGAAACCCATAGTGCTGAGCGTGTCGGGCTGAAGAAATTAGGTTTTGATGACGCGCTTTTTGTCGTTATTTCTGCGGCCTTGGATGCCGGAAAGTCAGCTACAGCGATTACGCCATTATTACAACAGGCGCAGGATAATTTGGCGCAGGTCACTGAGCGTGCTGGTGGTGATAGTATAGAGATTATTGAGTTTCTGCTGCACACATTAATCGAAGAATACAGTATCGGAGTGACCGATAGTGTGGTGACGGATATTGGCGAGTACCAGGATGCTTATGGGTTTCATGTTGTCGCCAGACATCACACAAAATCATTGCCCGAGGAGACTCAGGTGTGGTTGGTTCAATCTCTTGATGCTCTCGGAGATCTGTGGTTGGATGGCCCAGTCTCGGTTTCTGAGCCAACGTCTGTGGAGGTAATGACCGATGCAGTTGAGGTTATTTTGGGCAAATTGACGGCTTCTCAATAACTACTTTGCGGTGAATTTTGAGATATAGTTGTGGCAGCATAAGTTAGTAGGATCGGGAGAATCTTCATCACCAAGAGGCGGAGTTTATGATTTCAGAGCAGCAAAACTCCATAGATACCGGCCTAGATGCCAAGAGTGAGCCTGAGAGTATCCTTGCTGGGGTTGACTTGAGTCATCGAGTGGCGGTTGTCACTGGCGGCTATTCTGGTATTGGTACCGAGACCGTCAGAGGGCTGGTCAATTGCGGTGCGCGGGTGATTGTGTCAGCACGGCGGCCCGAGTTGGCGAGGCAGAATCTAGCAGGTTTGGTCTCACCAGGTGATGTTGTTCCGCTGGACTTGGCTGATTTACATTCAGTAAACAGTTGCATTAAGTTGATTCTGGAAAAGACCCATAGTATTGATATCCTGATCAATAATGCCGGAATTATGGCCTGCCCGGAGACCAGAGTCGGGGCAGATTGGGAGCTTCAGTTTACAGCCAATCACATTGGTCACTTTGCCTTAACACAGGGATTGATGCCCGCATTGCTTGAGTCGGGAAATGCCAGGGTCGTGGTTTTATCGTCAACAGCGCACAAAATATCTGCCATTCGTTGGCAAGATATTCAGTTTGCTAAAGATTATGATAAGTGGCAGGCCTATGGTCAGTCCAAAACGGCTAACAGTCTCTTCGCTGTAGCTTTGGATGGTCGTTACAAAGATAGAGGTGTTCAAGCGTTTGCTGTTCATCCGGGTGGCATTATGACGCCCTTGCAACGGCATTTAGAGCGCGAGGAGATGGTCGCCTTGGGTTGGCTTGATAGCCATGGAAATCCGTCGGAAATGGCCGCTGCTATGTTCAAGACTCCGTCTCAGGGAGCAGGCACCAGTCTGTGGGCGGCAACTAGCGCTCAACTAAACAATATGGGTGGCGTTTATTGCGAAAATTGTAATATTGCCGATCTTCAACAAGAGGGTCCAGCGGCTCGGTATCGCGGTGTTGCGCCCTGGGCGATAGACACTGTTGAGGCAGACAAGCTGTGGGCTCTCAGTGAAAATTTATTGGCGCAAGCCATGTAGCTATCATTGCTGTGCCACAGGTTCCAATGACCTTTGATCTATTGGTCAATAAAGCTGCTACCAACAACCGCCAGTACTAAAGTGACGGATGAGACTAAGATTTATGCCGCTTGTGTTCAGCGGTTTATTAGAACCATTTCATTGTCCCATAGAGGTCCTGAACACTCGCTGGATTTCAGCTGAATAGACTCGCTCACCAGTTCAATTGAATTGTCTTTTTAGAAAATCGGTTATGAGTTTTGCCAGGGATTCTGTTGATGAAGGCGACATCAGATCTCCAGCTAATATGTGATAACTTGGGTCTTCAGTCTCACTGAACTCGACGAGTTCCTTTTTCATAGAGCCAAAACGAGGAAAGGTTGACTCAACAGCAGCGGGGCTTATGGTTTGGTCTTTGCTGGAATAGATCATCAAGGCCGGTGTTTTTATTTGGCTAAGTTCACTATCGTCGACCAATTTAACCAGCCCCATCACGGGTAAGAGGGAACTGGTAGCGTAGTGGTTCGCCCAATATTTTTCATGTAGCGGATTGTCCGACTCCCAACTTCGAGTTTTGCCAATCAGTACCTGCGCCAGTTGCTTACCCCAAGGCCAGAGGAACATATCTGTAGCAGAGTCTGCCGAATAGTAATTGGGAGCGATAAGTACCAGTGCTGCAATATCAGAATTTTCCTTTTGCAACGCCACCCAGGTTGCCAGTGTGGAACCAGTGGAGTTGCCGAGCAATACTACTTTTTTTCCGAGTTGGCGGCCAATTGCCATGGCCTCGTGTGCATCGTTTGCCCAACCATTGATACTGCCATCGGTCATGCCCCTACCGCCGCGGCCATGGCCCGCGAGACGAGTGTAGAAAAGGTTCGCCCCCAAAGCACTCGCTACATGATCAGCCAATGGTGAGAGCTCTTGACGCGTAGCACTAAACCCGTGGATTGAAACAATGGCAATGTCGGTCTTCTCGCCGGGTGTATTAGCCCAAATGATGGTTTTCTCTGTTCCCTCGACAATATCTGGGAACTGGGATTCAGATTCATCCAAGTACTTATCTAAATCTGCTGGCAGGTCGACCGGTATTAAGTCCACAGACATATCTACTCTGGGCCCCATCGCTGCGACGACGATGATTAGCAATACTACACTGATAATCAGCCGAAACACCGTCATCTAGCTGTGCTCCTCAATCGAATCTAAACCCATAACAGCCAGAGGCTTAACCATGGCCTGATAGCCCAGTGCTGCTTTGCTCGAGGCATTTCCATCCGCACCGCGTTTGGCCACACCTTGAGTGATGGCGGCAAGACGGAAGCAGCTGAATGCGAGGTAAAAACTCCAGTTTCCAATGCTGTCTATGCCCATTCGGCGGCAGTAGGCATCAACATAGTCTTTCTCGGATGGAATGCCCAAAGCTTGCGAGTCGAGACCACCAAGCCCTGACATGACATTTTTAATTTCGCGGTAGGGCAGTCGAAGGCCCATGCATTGGTAGGCGAGATCCGCGTAGGGGTGTCCCAAGGTGGAGAGCTCCCAATCGAGCACGGCAATGATTTTATTGTCGGTCTTGTCGAACATCAGATTGTCCAGCCGATAGTCTCCATGAACCAGTGCGACTTTGCCGTCATCCTCAGGGATGTTAGCGCCCAGCCACTCGATAAGTTCGTCCATTTCGGCAATGACTTCCATCTCGGAGGCTCTGTATTGACTGGACCAGCGATTAAACTGGCGTTCGTAGTAATTTCCCGGGCGGCCGTAGTCACTCAAACCAACTGCCTCAAGATCCACAGAGTGAATCGCCGCCAGCACGCGATTCATTTCATCATACATCTCACCGCGATGTTTATTATCCCGCGCTTCATCGATTTTAGCAGCCCAGTGAACATTGCCATCGCAGTGTTCCATGATATAGAACATGGACCCCAGTACATCGATGTCTTCGCACAGGTGATGAGCTTTTGCTACAGGGACATCGGTATGCTCTAAGGCGCTGATGACTCTGTATTCG
This sequence comes from Porticoccaceae bacterium, assembly GCA_964230135.1. GTDB lineage: Bacteria > Pseudomonadota > Gammaproteobacteria > Pseudomonadales > Porticoccaceae > HTCC2207. Next base: position 53,026 of record CAXRFT010000056.1, read on the forward strand.
CGGTCAACTGCATGGGCGGATTTGAGTAATTTCCCCGGTGGTTGTCGGCGCAGCACGTAATTGCCTGATCCAGCTTCGATTTTGAAGGTGGGATTTGATTGGCCGCCAGGAAACTTGGTCGCTGTCAGTGGGCCTTCAAATCCGCTCATGTTTGCACTGAGATAATCGGCCAGTCGTTTTTCGTCTAAGGTGTCAACCGCGGTCATTGAAACTCCAAATTATTCTAATTATTTAGCTTGTTGAGGCAAAAATTTTTCGCCACACCCTAACATAGTGGCAGTTGCTGTGTCATTATATGTCCAGCATTGAGCAAGCGTCGATTTGCACTCAATTAGTATGATACAGCGTTTCCCACCGCGTACAACAATACACCGACGATTATATAATGGGGCTTCATTTGATGAATACGTATACCCTGTATGGGATTCCACACTCGCTTTACACAGGAAGAGCTCGCAGTTACTTGATAAAAAGTGGCACGCCTTTTCATGAGCTATCCTGTGGACACAAGAGTTTTAAACAGGATATCTTACCGGCAGCCAAGTTGGCGACTATCCCCGTTTTAGTCACTCCCAATGGCCGTGTAATTCGCGATGGTGCGGCCATTATTGAGCATCTGGAATCCTCTAATGGTCGATTATTTCGTCCCAAGACGCCGAGGCATCGGCTAGTGAGCGATTTGTTTGATGTCATTGGTGCAGAGGGCTTGCTCCGGCCTGCTATGCACTATCGGTGGAATTTTCCAGAGGAAAATTTACAGTTTCTCGACTATCACTTTTACCATGCTCAGCCTTTGAGTGAGCATCGGCGTGAGAAAACTGAGCACATGATGAACAAGATGCGTTATGCGGGGCGAATTTTTGGTGTTACTGATGACAACCATCAATTTGTCGAATCCCTGTACATGGATTTTCTCCGTGCTCTGGACAAACACCTTCAGGACTTTCCGTACTTACTCGGCTGGAAACCCTGCATTGGTGACTTTGGCCTTATAGCGCCCATGTTTGCTCATCTTGGGCGAGATCCTAAACCATTGTCGATCATGCATAGAGAAGCCATACATGTTTACCGATGGGTGGAGAGAATGAACCGTGTGGGTGAGGATACTGTCGAATTTTTTGATGCGGACCATGACTATATAGAAAAAGACGAGATTCCCTCTAGCTTGAAAGATGTACTGACCGTGCTGGCCCGAGACTTTGTTCCGGAAACTGAGGCGGCCGCCCATGCGATCAATGGCTGGTTGGCGGCTAATGATCCTCAACCGGGAACGGGTGCGGCGCGCTATTTGGGCAAAAACGAAACCATGGCAAGCTTTACAGTAGGTGATCAAACCATTATCGCAGGTGCTCAACCTTACCGATTCTTTCTGTTACAGAGAGTTCAGGATTTTTATGAGCAGGTTGATATGAAGGACAAACAGCGACTGGAATCGCTGCTAGCCGATTGTAATTTGGATTCCCTACTGAGTATAAAATTATCCCGTCGTCTCGGTCGCAATGATAATTTGGAGGTCTGGTTATAGACCGGCTGGTGACTTGCCTGTGACTTTGATTGATTGCGGGAAATCAAGTGATAGAAGATCTATCATGTGATGTCGATGGCGTTAGCATCAGATCCATTATAATGACTTTAAGGCCTGCCTCTGGTGGCCACAAGGGGCGCCGCTCACTTTATGGGAGATCTCTATGAGGACAAATCCATTGCTGTTCCGGCCAGTGGTGCTGGTTGCATTTCTCACTTTGGTCGTGTCCTGCACTACCGTAGACCGCATGGAGCCAGCACAGTATGAGAGGGCAGAGCAGTTTCTGGCAAAATATACTGGGCCATTGATTCATCATACTGTGAGTTCACCTCAGTGGCTCAATGATGTCCAACTATTGTATAAAACGAGATCGGACGAAGGTGAAAATTACTTTGTCGCCAATGCAGTTACCAGTGAAAAAACCTTGGCCTTTGACACGTCAAGATTGATCGATGTCTTGAATTCCCAATTGGATGTAGACATTACCAGGGAGCAATTCTATACATATCCGCTCCGTGTAATGGATGAAAATACTGTGTCCATTTACATCGAGAAGCAGATCTTTCACTGTGACTTTGCGCAGTATCTATGTACCCTTTATCAATTAGCTGATCCTAAGGTTGAGCAAGTATCTCCAGATGGCAAAAAAGCAGTCTTTATAAAAGATCACAATCTTTGGGTTCGCTACCTCGACGAGGGTAAAGAGATACCACTGACCACTGATGGGGTCAAAGACTTTGCCTACGCGACGAACAACGCTGGCTGGCTTCGCAGCGAAAAGCCTGTGGTTAAGTGGTCTCCTGATTCCACAAAAATTGCCACCTTTAAACACGACAGCCGCGGTGTCGGTGAGATGGGCGTGATATCTACCGCTGTGGGTCATCCCGACATCGATATATGGAAATATCCGCTGCCGGGAGATGAGACAATTTTCACTATCCAGCGGTTGGTGATTGATCTGGACAAACGCGAGGTGATCATGTTGGACATGGCACCCGACGATCATCGATCCACTATTACCGACCACGTGGCTGGACGGGATGGACAGTTGTTAGATATCCATTGGGCTGAGGACAGCAGCCACTTTGCCTTTGTTTCTTCCAGCAGAGATCATAAGACTGCCATTTTGAAAATAGCTGATGCTGATACAGGCAATGTGCGAACTATTTTTACCGAAGTTGAAGAGAGTTTTTTTGAATCAGGAGTCGACGCGATTAGCTGGCGGTATCTGGATTCCAGTAATGAAATTCTTTGGTTCTCGCAGCGCACAGACTGGGGACATCTCTACTTGGTTGACGTTGCGACGGGTAAAATCAAAAATCCGATTACCCATGGGGACTGGACTGTCCTCGAAGTGCTTCACGTTGACCAGAACATCGGTGAAATTATTTTCACCGGTGCCGGTAGAGAGGGTGGAGATCCTTATTTTAAATATCTTTACAGTGTCAAAAAAGATGGCTCGAATCTTACCTTGCTGAGCCCTGAAAAAATGCATCACCGTGTGTTGTTGAGCAAGGATGCTAGTTATTTCCTCGATCGACGATCCACACCAACCACACCTGAACAGAGTCACATTCGCAGTGTAGACGGCGAGTCATCATGGCTGGTGGAGGTCATGGACACCTCAGCATTAGAGGACTTAGGATGGAAACCACCCACACCCTTTGTGGTCAAAGACCGCAATGGTGATCAAGATATTCATGGGTTATTGTATAAACCGTCGAATTTTGACCCTGAAAAATCCTATCCGGTAATCAATTACCTGTACCCAGGACCGCAGGTGGGCAGTATCCGCGGCCGTCATTTCAGGGCTGCACGGGGCGATAACCAGGCGATAGCAGAACTGGGCTTTATTGTCATCGAAATCGATGCCTTGGGTACGCCGGGTCGGTCAAAGAGTTTTCACGAATTTTACTATCAGAACATGGGTGACAGCGGAATTCCTGACCAGGTGGCTGCTATCAAGCAGTTGGCACAAAAATACCCTTGGATAGACGATCAGAGAGTCGGCATCTGGGGCCACTCTGGTGGAGGTTTCGCCTCCACTCGGGCGTTACTTACATTCCCTGATTTTTACTCTGTGGCTGTCTCTCAAGCGGGCAATCACGACAATCGTAATTATGCCGATGAGTGGGGAGAGAAATACCATGGCATGCTACATGAGAGTAAAGACGGCAGTTCTAATTACGATAGTCAGGCAAACCAGTTACTTGCGGAAAAGTTAGAGGGTAAATTGCTGATTACCCACGGCACCACAGATACCAATGTGTTGCCATCAAACACGCTGTTGGTGGTTGAAGCTCTGATTGAGGCAAACAAAGATTTTGATATGTTGATGCTGCCCAATACTGGCCATGGATACGCTCGCTCGCCGTATATGATGCGCAAGCGTTGGGATTATTTTGTTAAGCACTTGCTTGGTGTTGGGCCGCCAAAAGAATTTGTCTTTTATCAGCAAGAGTGATGCAGGCTGTCAACATGGGGCGAGATCAGCCTCGCCCCGATTGCCAAATGAGCGTGTTCCTTAGCAGGTGAAGCCGCCGTCAACCACAATGCATTCACCGGTGGTATAGCTGGAGGCATCTGATACCAGATAGAGTACTGCCCCCGCCATTTCGTCGGGCTCAGCATGTCGATGCAAAGGAATGTTTGCAATAGCAGATTGATAGATATCGTCATTGCTAAATAGGGCGCCGGCGAACTTGGTTTTGGTCAACCCCGGCAGAAGTGCATTTACCCTGATGCCATGCTTGCCACACTCCTTGGCAAACGCTTGTGTCATGTTGACCACAGCAGCTTTTGAAATCGAGTATATGCCCTGCATTGGACCCGGTTTTAGTGCGTTGATGGATGCTGTATTGACGATGCTCCCGCCGCCATTGTCGCGCATGAGTTTGCCACCTTCGATACACATAAAAAAGTAGCCGCGAATATTCACATCCACTGTTTTGGTGTAGGCGCCCAAATCGGTATCCAAGATATCACCAAAATAGGGATTAGTTGCGGCGTTGTTAATCAGGATGTCGAGTTTGCCATGAACGCTCTTGATGTGGGAAAAACAGTTGGCGATGTCATCCATATTGCCAACATGACAGGCGAGCGCTTCAGCGCTGCCGCCAGCGGCGGTGATGATGTCTGCAACTGATTGACAGTCCTCCAGTTTACGGCTGGATACAATGACATGTGCGCCCTGCTCGCCGAGCAGTTTGGCAATGGATTCGCCGATACCTCGACTGGCCCCCGTAACCAATGCAATTTTGCCCTGTAGGTCGAATAATGTTGTCGCCATTTTGTTATTTCTCCAATTTTTATAGTGCTGATAGACGCTGATTTATAATACTGTCCGCTTCGGCCATGATGTTGTCAATGAGCTGTTTAACCGTGGGTTTGTCATTGATCAGTCCGGCCACCATACCACAAGACCAGGCGCCGGCATCCATTGCGCCGGTCTGCATCACTTTTGGGTAGACGCCAGCTACTTCCTCGGCAATATCCTCAAATTTAATGTCTGCACCCAGCGCCGCTTCTTTTTCCAATAGCCGCTCCACTGCACTGTTGGTCAATACCCGTTCAGTATTGCGCAGCGGGCGCATCACCAGCCGTGTGTCCAACTCGCTGGCATCTAGGATGGCTTGCTTAACATTTTCATGCACGGGTGCTTCTTCGGTGACAATAAAACGAGTGCCCATATTCATGCCATCTGCACCCATGGCAAGAGAGGCCACCAGACTGCGTCCATCGGCCATACCGCCAGAGGAAACGAATGGAATGGTCAGCTCGTCCGCCGCTCTCGGCAATAATATAAAATTGGGTACATCGTCTTCACCCGGATGGCCGCCGCACTCAAAACCGTCCACGGATACTGCATCACAGCCGATGGCTTCCGCTTTTAACGCATGTCTCACCGAGGTGCACTTGTGAATGACTTTGATATTATTCTCTTTCAAAATAGGTAACCATTTGGCAGGGTTGTTGCCCGCGGTTTCCACCACTTTGACACCGCCATCGATGATGGCTTGGATCAAACCCGGGTAGTCTGGCGGGGTGAGTGAGGGCAAAAAGGTGAGATTCACACCGAAGGGTTTATCGGTCATCTCTCGGCAACGAGCAATTTCATTAGCCAGCTTTTCTGGCGTACCCTGAGTGAGCCCCGTAATAATGCCCAGGCCACCTGCATTGGACACCGCCGCAGCTAATTCTGCCAGGCCGACATGGTGCATGCCCCCTTGAATAATGGGGTGTTGGATACCCAGCATTTCAGTAATTCGAGTTTTCATAGATTCTCCTTGAGTAGTTTTTATATCAGAGTTGCGCCCTACAGTAAGTGATGGTTTCTTTGATAGCGTTTGCGGATCAGGGTGGCGATGACGGCGACCATCAAAAAGAGCAATGCTAGGGCACTTCGCAGAAAGAACAGGCTATATTCACGTTTGACTGGAAAGACATGAGTTTTCTCTATAGATGCCCACTTGTGCCTGGCAAGGTCGGTGGAGGACATTTCTACCATCATATCCAACATATCGCGGACACTTCGATAGCGCACAATTGCCACGGTATCCCAGTTGTGTTCTTCCACGTCGTTAATGAATTTACCTTTAACTGAGGAGATAAATAGGGGTAGGCTTCCGCGCTTGATTAACAGCTTTATTACCCCCTCGGCATATCTGGCATCTGCCGCCATGGGATCGTCATCATTGGCCCATTGAGAATCGCTAGGATAAAGCGCCTGTTTCCTATACTTGATTAGATTGACCATAAAAAACTCGGCGCCATCGTCACTTTTGGCTAACTCACGCATCCACGCCGTCGGTTTGGAAGAATCCACACCTTTTTCTTCATTGTTGCTGGAAAGTGCTTCAATATAACGCTCGAGCTCTGCTGTGGACACAGGTTTTCCTGAGCCTCCCAGCCAGTATACGCAGCTCATATAGGCCACCAAAAGGCAAAGGTAAAAAACTCTCATAGGGCTGTTTCTCTGTCAGATTGGCCGACATAGGAAATACCCAATTGGTCGGCATGGGCTGTCATTAAAGGTCTAAAGCTGTTTCTGATACGAGAGTATGTGTCGCGATCTTTTTTCGCCAGCATTGTACCCAGCTCTATCGCTGCGTTTTGTAGCTTGTCAGCGGGATGAATACTTCGCACAATACCTTTTTCCAGACACTGGATGCCGGTATAGGCTTCGCCAGTGAGAACCATCTCTTTTATTAATTGTTGATCACCGAGTAGGTGAACCACATCTCGAGTCACTGGATTAAAAGGAATATTTATGTTCACCTCAGGGAAACAGAAACGGCCTCTATCCTCGCGCATAATGCGGTAGTCGGTGGCTGTCGCGATGATCGCACCACCCGCGTAGGCATTGCCGTTAATAGCGGCGATGGTGGGCGCATTGAGCAGGGCAATTCGGCATAGAACCCGGTTTAGGGTGTCCACAAAGTAACGCTGTTTGGCATCGCTTTGACTCCTCAGCCACTCAAGATTGATCCCAGTGCAAAATGTTTTTTCGTGATCACAGGTAATCACCAGTGCAGTGTGGTCAGGGTGGTTTTCAACAGTATCAAGAGCGGTCAGGTATTCCTCTAGTACGCTGGTGGTGAGCATGTTGTCACCGTGATTGCCAGCGTTGGTTAAGGTCAAAATATGGATACCTTGCTGTATCCGCAGCTCCATGGTGGCCATGGTGTTCTCCATTGAATGAAAATAGTTTTTATCGGAGCTTGCTACCGATGTTTTAAATGTCTTTTAGTCGCCTAGTGAGGATATTACCTCGTTGTAACCAAAAAGATCGATCAGTTGATTATGGCATTGACCCTGCCAAAATGTAAATATACTATTGATACAATGTTTTCTGGTCTGCTAATTAATCCTTGATCAGTGTTCCACCAAAGCAAAATCTGAGCGTTGCCGGCCTATTTTTAAGCAAAATGCCCAACACACCACTGGAGGCGTAGGATCGATGATTTCAGCTGATATGCCCTATAAAAAATCTACCATGACAGTCAATGGCAAGCGAATCGCCTTTGTTGATGTGGGGGAGGGTGATCCCATTGTGTTACTTCATGGTAATCCCACTTCTTCTTATTTATGGCGTAACGTGATACCCCATCTGCAGCCTATGGGTCGAGTGATCGTGCCCGATCTTATTGGCCAGGGCGATTCGGAAAAATTGCCTTCTAGCGAGGGAGCTGATCGATATAGTTTTCTGCTGGTTTATGATTATCTATCAGCGCTGCTCGAGGCCTTGGGTGTCAATGATAATGTCACCTTAGTTGTTCATGATTGGGGGAGTGCACTCGGTTTTTATTGGGCGCAGCAGCATCCGACGGCTGTGCGCGGTATTGCCTACATGGAGGCCATCGTTTGTCCTTTGGCTTGGGATGACTGGCCCGAGTCCGCACAGGGTATTTTTAAAGGATTTCGTTCTGACAAAGGTGAGGACATGATTCTGCAGCGCAATCTTTTTGTCGAAGCCGTATTGCCGAGTTCAGTTATTCGCAAATTGACTGAAGAGGAGATGACCCATTACCGGGCGCCTTTCTTAAGCTCGGAGGACCGGCTGCCCACCTTGAATTGGCCGCGTCAGATTCCTATCGACGGGGAGCCGGCTGAGATGGTGGCTCTGGTGAGTAGTTATGGTCAGTGGATGGTTGGGCAAGGTTCACCAGCAAAATTGTTTATCAATGCTGATCCCGGTTCAATATTGACTGGACGTGCCAGGGATTTCTGTCGTAGCTGGTCTCATCAGACCGAGGTAACAGTGTCCGGAACGCATTTTATCCAAGAGGATTCGCCGCATGAGATAGGCGCGGCGGTGGTCAGCTGGCTCGCAGAAATCAACTAAAGATCAACACAAGTATAGGCTAGGGGGGTGTGATAATGAGTGAAATTCCTGTTTACATGGTGGTAAATTTATCCATCACTGATGCGGAAGAATATCGGAAGTATGAAAAAGGTTTTTTTCCAATTCTGAAACGCTACGGTGGACAATTTATTACCTACGACGACAATAGTGTTGCGCTGGAAGGTGAATCACCGCGATCAGGGCGAATGATTATTTTTACTTTTCCGTCAGAGCAAGCAGCTCGAGATTGGTGGGCTGATGAAGAGTATCAAACATTGAGTGCGCATCGGCGTCAGGGTACCAAGATGGAGTTTTTAACCATGGTGCATGGGTTGCCTCCAAGGCCCTAAACAAACAGGAGAAGTTATATGACTGGCATGATCATTTGGGCTTTAGCTGCCACCGCCTATGGGCTATTTTGGTTGTGGTATGTGGGACTGGGTCGGCCTGTGACCGAGGAGGAGATCCAGCGCTATATGGATGTTCTCTCCCGTGGTGATGTGGAGCATAGTCGCTTGGACAATTTCAGGCAGTTCTTTCAGCGCGATGATGGTAAAGAGTTCTTCATCGTTAATGCGTTGATACTCAAAGAGCCAAAAAAACAGGCCATGGACAACCTTGTCAAGTATCAACAAGTATTTATGAGTCGAATACTGAAGCGTGCCGGTCATCCTCAGATCATTACTATCGCTAGAGCCACATCTATCGAGGAGCTTGATAATGGAGGAACCGACGATTGGCAGACACTGGCACTGGTGCGCTATCGCAGTCGGCGGGATTTTGGTGAAATTATTATCGATACGTTTGGCAGTGACCATCACGGGCATAAACTGGCGGCATTGGACAAGACCTTTGCTATTCCAGCCACGGCTCAGGTCAACGCGAGTTCAGTTCGTGTTGCTGTGGCGCTCAGTGTGGCACTTGTGGCCTCACTTATCCAGTTGGCGGTGAGTTAATAGCCTGTGCTTCAGAGCATTTTCTGGTGGGTACTGACGAGTCAGCAAATATGCTGAACCCCGGCATTAATTTCGTTAGTATGCATTTTAGGCGCGGTACAGCGTTTCAACGACAACAATGATCAAAAAAGAAGAGGGACAATGAGTAATTCTGACAATGCCTTATTTCAGCCGTTTGACACAGGCAATCTCAAGCTTAAAAACCGTATCGTTATGGCGCCAATGACGCGCAATTTTTCTCCCAATAACAATATTCCTGGTGATAACGTGGTGGATTACTACCGTCGTCGTGCCCAAGGTGGCGTCGGTTTGATTGTTACAGAGGGAACCTGTGTCGGACATGAGGGCGCCAGTGGTTACCCTGGTGTGCCTTATTTCTATGGTGAGGATCGTCTCGCCGGATGGAAAAAAGTGGTGGACGCGGTTCATGAAGAAGGCGGGAAGATAGCGCCTCAGCTGTGGCATGTTGGCGCCGTGCGCAAGTCCGGAACGCTACCAGAGGGTGATGTTCCCGGCTACGGGCCATCGGGTATGAATGTGCCGGGTAAGGTGAATCGAAAAGTGATGACTCAGGATGACATCGATGATGTTGTAGGCGCCTTTGCTCAGGCTGCAGCAGATGCGAAAAGCATTGGTTTTGATGCCGTTGAGCTTCATGGGGCCCACGGTTACCTCATCGATCAGTTCTTTTGGCAGGGCACCAATCAGCGAGATGATCACTACGCAGGCTCCCTGGAAAATCGAGGCCGTTTTGCGGTGGAGATAATCGAGGCGGTGCGTCGGGCGGTGGGACCTGATTTCCCAATTATCCTGCGCTGGTCGCAATGGAAGCAGCAGGATTACACCGCACGTTTGGCGGAAACTCCAGAAGAACTAGAACGCTTTTTAGTACCTCTCTCCGCAGCGGGAGTGGACATCTTTCACTGTTCTCAGCGTCGATTCTGGGAGCCTGAATTCGACGGTAGTGATTTGAACTTGGCCGGTTGGACGCAAAAAATTACCGGCAAGCCGGCAATCACAGTGGGTAGCGTAGGTCTGGATGCCGACTTCACACCAAAGCCTGGTGAGTTGACCTTCAGAGAGGCAGATCCGGCGAGTTTGGACACCCTGTTGCATCGCTTGGGTAATAAAGAGTTTGAATTGGTTGCTGTGGGCCGGGCGCTGATCGCCAACCCCAGCTGGGTTAATCTGGTTCAAGCCAAGCGTATGGATGAATTGAAACCCTTCCGCAAAGAACAGTTGGGAGAGTTAGTTTAATAACAACAAGACACTGGGGGAAGAGCTGTGGAGGTAAAGGATAAGATTATCGTCATTACTGGCGGTGGGTCGGGTATTGGTCGAGCACTGGCAGTGCGTTTTCATGCTGAGGGTGCGAAAAAGATCGTCGCTGTGGATATCAACCTGAGCAATGCTGAAGATACCGCACAAATGGTCGATGGCGTCGCTATGATGGCTGATGTGGCGGTGGAAGCGGATATTCAGCGGGTAATTGAGGATACAGAGTCGACCCTTGGTCCAATTGATTTATTTTGCTCAAACGCCGGCGTCGGTATGGGTGAAAATATCGATTCTCCCAATGAAGAGTGGCAGACTATTTGGGATATCAACGTTATGTCTCACGTCTATGCTGCCCGACATCTGGTGCCGCGAATGGTATCTCGCGGTGGCGGTTACTTTCTCAACACGTCTTCTGCAGCTGGTCTTCTCAACCAAATTGGCGGCGCAGCCTATGGCGTGACTAAACACGCTGCTGTCGGCTTTGGAGAATGGCTGGCAATTCATCACAAACACGAAGGGATCAAAGTTTCAATGCTCTGTCCTCAGGCGGTGAGAACGCCGATGACAGCGATTGATAATGATGCGGTGGCAGCCGCGGCCAACAACGGTATGATAGAGCCGGAGGAATTGGCAGACACCGTGGTAGAAGAATTACGCAAAGAGAGCTTTTTGATTTTGCCTCATCCCGTGGTTTTGGACTACATGCGTAACAAGACAACCGACTATGACCGCTGGATTGGTGGCATGAGTCGACTGATGCAAAAAATTACTGGGTTACTCCCTAAATAGATAACTGATAAGAGGCAGGCAAATGGGTTTTGAATTAACACCACGGGCAGAGGAGCTAAACGAAAAGCTAAAGGCTTTCATGGATGAGCACATTTATCCGCGAGAACATGAGTACGATGAATTTACTAATGACCATAAAAATCTCTGGCAGTATCCAGAGTGGTTTGAAGACCTAAAGCAAGAGGCGCGCAACCAGGGTCTGTGGAATCTATTCTTGCCCGAGGAATATAAGCCGTGGAGTCCGGGGCTCAGCAATGTTGAGATTGCTCCATTATTTGAGACTATGTCACGTTCGGCGTGGGCGCAGCAGATATTTAATTGCAATGCGCCGGATCGCGGGAATATGGAAGTTTTGGCAAAATATGGCACGCCAGCGCAACAGGAGCAGTGGTTAAAGCCTTTGCTTGCGGGAGAAATCCGCTCTGCTTATGCCATGACCGAGCCTGATGTAGCTTCTTCTGATGCCACTAATATGGAGCTTAAGATTGAGCGAGATGGTGATGAGTATGTGCTCAATGGGCGCAAATGGTGGACAACCAATGTCATCGGACCCAAGTGCGAATTAATGTTGGTGATGGGCAAATCTAACCCAGAAAACCCGCGTCATCAGCAGCACTCTACCATTCTTGTACCCAAGGATACTCCCGGGGTGACTATCGCCAGACCTTTGAGAGTGTTTGGCGAGTATCACTCACCCGGTGGTGAAGGTGATGTGGTGTTCCGTGACGTGCGGGTGCCGGTGAGCAATTTGATTCTCGGCGAAGGACGAGGTTTTGAAATCGCCCAGGGTCGCCTTGGCCCCGGTCGTTTTCAGTACGCTATGATGTTTGTCGGCATGGCCCAGCGCAGTCTGGAACTCATGTGCGAGCGCGCGGTCAAGCGTGTGGCTTTTGGTGAGCCGTTGAGTAAAAAAACCAGCGTTCAGCACGAAATCGCTCGCAGTCGCTGTGATATTGAGCAATGTCGTCTGCTGGTAATGTCGGCGGCAGAGAAAATGGATAAATATGGAGTGGACGCCGCGCGCGCCGATATCTCTATGCTAAAAATTGTTGCACCAAAGATGTGTGAGGACGTCTCCAGCCGTGCCATGCAAATTTTTGGTGGCATGGGAGTGTGTCAGGATACACCGCTGGCGCACATATTCACCACCAGTCGTTTTTGTAGAATTGCCGACGGCCCAGATGAAGTGCATATGTCTCAACTGGCAAAATTAACCATTAGTTCGCTTGCGAGGAAATAGCATTGGGTACCATAAGTAATGTAAAAGAAGTTTTTCGAGTTATCTCAGATGTTGCCAGAGCTCTGCCTGTTGTGTTGGCCAAGCTTCCTGAGTCTGACGAAGCTGCCTCGCTGGGCCTTGTTTTGGAAGAGACCGTAGCAAGGCACCCCGATAACATCATGATTATCTTTGAAGATCATGAGATCACTTGGGGAGAATTCAATCAGCTGACCAATCAGCTGGCGCGAGCTTTGCTCGATCGCGATGTTGTGCGCGGTGATTGTGTTGCAGTGATAATGGAAAATCGTATTGAAATGCTGGTTGCCATTATGGCTTGCCAAAAGATTGGTGCTATTGCCGGTATGGTCAATCCGGCATTGACCGGTGCTCAGTTAGCTCACTGCATCAATATCACTGACTCGGTCAAATGCCTCGCTGGTGAAGAGATATTCCAAAGCGTATTGGATGTGTGCCCAGACCTAAAAATGGCGGATTCTGACATTCTTTGGGTGGCGGACACGCGAGAGGGCACTGCTCCAGAGGCCATGGAAGATATCATGCCAGCCTTGGTCAGTTATTCATCAGACAATCTGGAAGAGACCAAGGCGGTGTTGGCCGGCGATACCGGGTTCTATATTTTCACCTCTGGCACCACCGGCATGCCAAAAGCGGCCAAGGTTGGTCAGCGACGAATCCTAGCCGCTGGATCCTCATTCAGTAAAGTGGGTGTCAGAGCCAAGCCCAGTGATCGTATGTACCTCTGTTTACCCTTGTTTCACGGTACCGGTTTTGTTTGCGGCGTCAATAGTGCGATCTTCAGCGGTGCCTCCATGGTGTTGCGACGCAAATTTTCTGCATCGGCGTTTTGGCCAGAGGTGCAGAAGTACGGCTGCACAATTTTCTTTTATGTCGGTGAGCTCTGTCGCTATTTGGTGACGCAACCGCCCTGTCCCGAGGAGAAGAATAATCCCCTAGATCGAGTATTTGGCAACGGATTGAGGCCGGATGTATGGGATGAATTTAAAAATCGTTTTGGTATAGACCGTGTCTGTGAATTCTACGGTGCCAGTGAGGGCAATGTGTCCTTTATTAACGCTTTTAATAAAGACAAAACCATTGGCTACTGCCCGGGCAATATCATTCTGGTGGAATATGACATTGTCAACGACGAAATTGTGCTGGATGATAATGGTAAGTTGATTCAGGTGGAACCGGGTCAGCCAGGGTTGCTGCTGGCCGAGATCGACGATCGTTTCCGCTTTGATGGTTACACGGATAAGGCCGCTACGGATACCAAGATTTTGCGCGATGTGCTACAGACCGG
>CAXRFT010000057.1:0-88532 GCA_964230135.1 Porticoccaceae bacterium
TTTCCAGCGATGTAATCGTCGTAGCCGACAATCTCGGCACGAATAAAGCCTTTCTCGAAATCGGTGTGAATTTTGCCTGCGGCTTTAGGAGCCGATGCTCCCACTGGTATGGTCCAGGCACGAACTTCTTTTGGTCCCGCGGTGAAATAGGTTTGCAGCCCGAGGAGGTTATAACCGGCGCGAATGACGCGATTCAAACCGGGTTCGTCCATGCCCAATTCCTCTAAGAATTCTTCCCGTTCCTCATCCTCTAACTCACCAATTTCGGCTTCCAGTTTGTTGCAGATTGGCACAACTACGGCACCCTCCTGTTTTGCAATGGCTCTTACCGCATCCAAATAAGGATTGTTTTCAAATCCCTCTTCGTCCACATTGGCGATGTACATGGTGGGTTTTAATGTTAACGGGCTCAGTGGTTTCAGCAAGTTGAGTTCGTCATCACTGAGCTCGAAAGAGCGCAGCGGCTTGGCCTGGTCCAAGTGGGGTTTTATCTTTTCTAGCACCAGTTGCAGAGCAATGGCGTCTTTGTCCTTTCCTTTGGCTGCTTTGGCCACGCGCAGAAGTGCTTTTTCAACACTTTCTAAGTCGGCCAGAGCCAACTCGGTGTTGATAATATCGATATCGTCGGGCGGGCTAATTTTGCCATCCACATGAATCACATTCTCATCTTCAAAACAACGCACCACATGGGCGATGGCGTCGGTCTCGCGAATGTTGGCCAAGAATTGGTTGCCCAAACCTTCACCCTTGGATGCCCCTGCAACCAATCCGGCGATATCAACAAATTCCATGCTAGTTGGTATGACTTTTTCAGGATTGACGATGGCGGCAATCTTGTCCTGGCGCGGATCTGGTATGGGTACCACACCGGTATTGGGTTCAATGGTGCAAAAGGGAAAATTTTCCGCACTGATGCCGGCCTTGGTGAGTGCGTTGAATAGTGTAGATTTGCCGACGTTGGGAAGCCCAACAATGCCGCAATTAAAGCCCATAGTGAAATCCTTGTAACAGTTATCCCTCGCTCTAGTGCTCAGCGAGAAAGTTATGTCGAACTGTGAAGGGCTGTCATGGCCCGTTCCCACTGTCCAGTAACAGCCAGTGGTAAATATGTTAGTGCCTGATCAATACTTTGACTAATCAATGATTGATCACTGGGTGATGGCTTCTTTAGTACGTAGTCCACCACTTGTTTGGCGTTGCCGGGATGACTGATGCCAATTCTTATACGCGCAAAATCTTTATTATTGCCAAGCGACTGAATAGTATCTCGAAGACCATTGTGACCACCATGGCCACCGCCTTTTTTGAACCGCGCTGCGCCTGCAGGCAAATCCAGTTCGTCGTGAGCAACCAAGATACTGTTGGTAGGAATCTGGTAGAAGCGTGCCAAGGCTGAAATTGCTTGCCCGCTACGATTCATAAACGTGCTGGGGATCAGAAGTCTGACTGACACACCATTAATTAACAATTTGCCCGTTGCGCCAAAAAATTTACTTTCTGGCTTTAACACTAGGTTTGACGAGGCGGCCAGCTGAGTGACCAAATCGGCTCCGACATTGTGCCGTGTTCGCTCGTAAGCGGGGCCTGGGTTTCCCAGTCCAACAATGAGTTTTACTGGCGTATCCAAATGTCAGAGCCTCTCGGTTGGCAAATCGGAAGATTACTCTTCGTTTGCGTCCTCAGAACTACCCTCGTCAGTTGCTGCCTCAGGGCTTTCCTCAACCGCAGCTTTTGGCTTGTTGATGGTAGCCACTGATAAATCGTGATCCGCACCTTGATTCAAGGCGACACTCTCAACGCCCTTGGGCAGTTTTATGTCTGATATGTGCACGATTTGTCCCACTTCTACCTCGGCCATGTCAACTTCAATGTACTCTGGCAAATCTTTTGGCAAACACAGAACTTCAAGTTCAGTCATGGTATGCGCAACGATACCACCACCCATTTTGACTCCAACGGAGGTGTCTTCGTTGATAAAGTGCAGAGGAACGCGAGTTTGCAATTTAGTTGACTTACTGACCCGCAAGAAATCCAGATGCAGGATAATTTTCTTTGCTGGATGGCGCTGAACATCTTTTAGAATCACATCTTCAGACTTGCCATCGATGTCCAAAGCGATGATATGAGAGTAGAAAGCCTCATTGTCGAGCGCTTTAGCGACTTCCTTGTGCAAAAGGGTGACCTTTGCAGCATCTTTTTTACCACCGTAGACAATGGCGGGCACTTCTCCGGCTAGGCGACGCAGGCGGCGGCTCGCACCTTTCCCTGTGTCTTCGCGACTTTTCGCGTTTAAAACAAAATCAGTAGACATGTTAGTCTCCTAAGTTGTGCCATGACAGACCGCGACCAGACCCGTCATGGAGTTCAAAAACCTCGTATCGAGGAGGGTTATATCAGACCATGTTACAAGAACATGGCACTGATGGATTCTTTGTTGCTGATCCGACGAATAGATTCGGCCAGCAGGGGACCTATGGGTAAAACGCGAATTCTCTCGCACAGCTTTGCCTCTTCGCTCAGCGGAATGCTGTTAGTCACCACCAATTCATCCAGCTGCGAATTGTTAAGGTTATTTATCGCGGAGCCCGACAGCACAGCATGGGTAGCATAGGCCACTACCTTAGAAGCGCCTTGCTCTTTTAACGCTTGAGCTGCCTTACACAGGGTGCCGGCAGTATCAACCATGTCATCTACCAGCACACAGGTTCGATCGGCCACTTCACCGATGAGATTCATCACTTCGCTTTCATTAGCCGACGGTCGACGTTTGTCGATAATAGCTAAATCACAGCTCAATTGTTTAGCCACCGCGCGCGCTCTTACTACCCCGCCAATATCGGGCGAGACAACTTGCAGATTTTTGTGATTTTGACGTTCGATATCACCCAGCAGAACTGGCGCACCATAAACATTGTCAACCGTGCAGTTAAAGAATCCCTGTATTTGTTCAGCGTGAAGGTCAACCGTCAGCACGTGATCAACTCCCGCATTGGACAACATATCAGCCACAACTTTGGCGCTGATGGGAACTCTAACTGATCGCACTCGGCGATCTTGTCGCGCATACCCAAAGTAGGGAACAACCGCGGTGATTCTTCCGGCGGATGCCCGACGAAGAGCGTCGATCATCAATACCAACTCCATAACATTTCGGTTAGTTGGCGCACAAATGGGCTGCACAATAAAAACGTCGTGACCGCGCACGTTGTCGCGGATCTCAATGTTAATTTCTCCGTCCGAAAATAGTCCCACTAACGCATTGCCAGGGGTGACACCGAGGGATCGGGCAATTTCGCCACTCAACTCTGGGTTGGCGTTACCGGTAAAGATCATTAATCTAGCCACGACAGGATTCCCAATGTTCGTAGAGCTTTATAAATGGCTGGGGCGGGAGGATTCGAACCTCCGAATGACGGGATCAAAACCCGTTGCCTTAGGCCTCTTGGCGACGCCCCATTTAATTACTGTACATCTGTCTGGTTTGATTTTACGCGGTTTATACCCCGAGCCACAAACCCATTCCACTGGTTCGGCAGTTGCAAAAGCACTCGGTTGGCCTCTGATTCACTGTCGAATCTACAAAAAACACTTGATCCGGTGCCTGTCATGAGTGGTTGCCCATATGGCGTGAGCCAATCAAACACTTCTTCAACGGCCGGATACTGCGCAAATACCACCGATTGACAGTCATTCCGAAACCGCACCTCGTCAAGGGCGCGTATTTTGATGGGTGTGGAGTTCCTTGTCAATTGAGGATGTGAAAAAATTTCGCTTGTGGATACATGACAATCAGGGGTTACCACTAAAAACCATTTTTCAGGCAGTTCCAGAGGCGATAGCTGTTCCCCGATTCCCTCAGCAAAAGCGGTTTGTCCATGGACAAAAACCGGTACATCTGCGCCTAGGTCGCAGCCCATTTTCGCCAGCGATTCAGTGCTCAAACTGCACTGCCAGAGCTGGTTTAGTGCCACTAGCGTCGCCGCCGCATTGCTACTGCCGCCACCGAGTCCGGCGCCTAAAGGTATTTGTTTGCGCAGATTTATGACACAGCCCTTTGTGGAACAAGTCTCGGTCTGAAGCTTTTTGGCCGCACGGAAAATAAGATTGTCTCGCTTTGGAACACTGTCAAGATTGGAAGTGATCTCAATGTCGCCTGTGTTATTGTCACAGAAACTTATCTCATCACCATAGTTTAATAACTGAAAAATAGTTTGAATATTGTGGTAACCGTCAGCACGTCGCCCCGTAATATGCAGGAAAAGATTAATTTTCGCTGGTGCGGTGATGGTAATACTGGGCATCGATTCACTCACTCCGGAAAGCTCAAAGCCCAGCTGTCCAATGACTTATTACAAATTTGAAGTTTACATTATCTTTTTGTCCAACAATTTTCTTGGGCAACTTTCCGGCGTCGGTCTTTTGGTAGTTAGACAGTGAAATTTGCCATTGATCCTGAGTAAATCTGGCCATAGTACCATCCGCATTGTGCTCAACTGCGGTAGCTTTAGGCTCCCCCTTCATCGGTAGTCCTTTTAACCAATGTTGAAGTTGAGTCACAGGGATAGATAGTCCAGTGAGACCGAAAAGTAGTTGCTCCGGTGGTTGTCGAAAAACTTGATCGCCTGTTTTTAACTCCGCCATCTGTTGATTACCCACAATGGTGGCTGACCCTGTTGAGAAAGGGCCTCGGAGACTGATCTGGTAATCGTCTTTACGTTGAATCCATTGGATGCTTGCTGAACCGCCAGCGGACTCGGTTTTAAAGCCCAATTTACCCTTTAATTGCCAATTGCTTATTTGAGAGACATCGCTGTGGTCAAACTGTTCTTTCGTGACGGTAGACTGCGGTTGAGTTGATGTCAGTGAGCAGCTGCTCAGCGATGCGAGCAGGAGCACTGTCAAGGCAAGCCAGTTGATGCGAGCTATCATTCGATGCCTCTGAGGACAACGCCTAGTCGGTTAATCGTCTCAATAATAGCCTTATGCTGAGGCTGTTGTTTAAGACCCTGGATCCAGATGTCCACGGCGGTCTCATGATTGCCTAAGACCCAATTGACCTCTCCCAAATGGGCGGCAATCTCGGGATCAGCCATCATGCTGTAGGCTTTTTGCAGGTAACCCAAAGCTTCTCTTGTCTGACCCAGTTTAAACAATACCCACCCCAAGCTGTCGATAATAGCAGGACTGTTAGGATTTAAATTGTAGGCTTTTACGATTAGTTGGTAGGCTTCTTCCTGACGGTCAGAATGCACACTCATGGTATAGCCTAAGGCGTTGAGTACCATGGGATTATTTTCATCCTGGGCAAGAAGCAATCTCAAATCACTCTCAGCCAGAGTGAAATTGTTCTGATCTTCAGCAAGTAGAGATCTCGCATAAAGTAAATCGGGGTTATTGGGGAAATTATCCAAACCCTGAGTGAGCACCTGCAAAGCCTGCAGTGATTTGTTTTGGCTGAGCAACAAATTAGATTCAATCTGGAAAAAACTGACTGCATTTGTCGGACTTTCGATGCGCTTTCGTTGCAAAAATTGTCTCGCCTCTCGCAGGCTTCTTGTGGTGGTGATTAGCTGCGCTGCTCTGGAAGTCG
Organism: Porticoccaceae bacterium; assembly: GCA_964230135.1. Lineage (GTDB taxonomy): Bacteria > Pseudomonadota > Gammaproteobacteria > Pseudomonadales > Porticoccaceae > HTCC2207. The sequence goes on from CAXRFT010000057.1 coordinate 5,591, forward strand.
CCGTCACATAATTGCGGCCGAAGCGCACCTGAGAATAATAGTTAATGGCATCATTGAGGTTGCTTTGTCTCTCCGCAATAGTTGCCAAGTGGTACAGAGCGTCAGCACTGTGGTTTATGTTGAATGACGACTTTTTCAAGTACGTAGTGGCGCCGTCTAGATCACCTTGTGTCATCAATATGAGTCCCAGCAAGTGGATAACTTCATAATTGTCCGGATTGCTTTTATCAAGCCGCTGGAGCTCTACAACTGCTTGTTCAGGGTACTTTTCGGCGAGGAAACGAGCGTACTGCAAGCGCATTTTGTTGTAAGACGGATTTCTCTTAAGCTCTTTTCCAAGTAGACTGATTGCCTGACTTTTTTTGCCCTGAAGGTGCAGCAGCTGAGACAGTAGCAGGAGGCCTTGTTCACTTCGACCCTCCCGAGACAGATACTTTCCCGCACTGGTTTCCGCTTCGGCAAAGCGCCCAGTTTTTTCGTACAATAAGGCGCTAGCAAAATGTATTGCCGCTTTTCGATCCTGACTAAATGGAAATTGCTCAAGGTACTCTATATAGGGTGCTGGATCTTCAGCTCTATCGATTTTTGCAGAGGTTGCAAATATCAGTGCATCCAAATCTCTTTTGTTTTCATAGATCCAGCTGCCATGTCGCAGCGCATCGATGACATTATTTGTCATCACTGCAAATTCCAATGCAACGCGATGAGCGTTGAATGATGCTGGTTGCGCGATCAACCATTTTTCAACCAATTGTTGTTGTAGGGGTACATTTTTCTGGAATTGCGCGAGTCGGAAAGCCAGCTCTATCACGCCAGGATCTCCCGTTATCTCGGCTTGGCGATGATATTTTTCTAATGCTAGATCGAATTGATCTCGACTAAGAGCAATATCGGCCACCATCAGCTCGTAAAGAGACTCTATGGGTATCTCTCTTGCAGGAATCTCCTGCGTTGCTGTTGATACATCGCTCGCCGGTGTTGCAACCATGAGATCCTCACTGGTGCGCGGTTGACTGGCGCAACTGAGCAGAAAAAGACAGTGAGCGAGGATAGAAAGTCGTATAAGCATGTTCATAACATTATTTTGGTGGATATTGGTCTGCAAGACAAATGATATTTGCGTCGAGCTTTTTTATCCTCTAATAAATGTTTTACGTTAAATCTGCATTAAATGGCCTGAGTGGTGTAAAATCGTTGAAAATATAAAAAAATGGCTAAGTGAAGCTGAGATAGGAGTCCGTTCGAGCAATAATGAGCATGCTAGCTTTTGGTATTAATCATAAAACTGCGTCAGTCGATTTGCGCGGCAGGATAGCTTTTGCTCCAGAAATTGTCGTACAAACATTGCAGGATGCCAGAGCAATTCTGCAGATTAACGAAATTGCACTGCTCTCCACCTGTAATCGAACGGAAATTTATCTGTTTGGAGATGTTACAGATACCCAGATTCTGACCTGGTTGTCGATGATAAAAAATATTGAAATCAGTCAATTACAACGCTGTTACTACTGCTATCGCGATGCTGCTGCGATAGACCACATGATGCGCGTTGCCAGCGGCATGGACTCTTTGATTTTGGGGGAGCCACAAATTTTTGGTCAGATAAAGTCAGCCTATTCTGTGGGGCGAGAGGCCGGCACTGTATCAACTTTTCTCAATCAGGCTTTCCAAATGGCTTTTTCTGCAGCAAAGCGTGTCAGAACTGAAACGGCAATAGGGAAAAATCCAGTATCGGTGGCCTATGCGTCAGTGGGGTTGGCCGCTCAGATTTTCTCTGATTTGAGTAGTGCTCATGCGCTGCTGATTGGTGCTGGTGAGACTATCGATTTAGTTGCCAGGCATCTCCGTGATCAGGGTGTTGGCAAAATTACCGTTGCCAACCGTACCCTGAGCCGAGCTCAAGAATTGGTCGAGGTCTATGCCGCTGAGGCGATAATGCTGTCTGACATACCAGATTTTTTACCTCGAGCAGATATCGTTATTTCATCTACGGCGAGTCAGTTACCGGTGCTCGGCAAGGGTGCAGTGGAATCGGCACTCAAAAAGCGGAAATACAAGCCCTTCTTCATGGTAGATATCGCAGTGCCCAGAGATATTGAGCCCGAGGTTGAAGAGCTCGCCGATGTCTACCTCTACACCGTGGATGACCTTGAAGAGGTTGTTCAGGAAAATATTAGAGCCAGATCCGATGCGGCAGATTTGGCCGGTGAAATTATTTCGCAGGAGGCGGATAATTGGATAAAGCAATATCGAGCACTTGCTGCGGTAGATACTATTCGAGCATTTCGTAACAGCATCGAAATCATCAGAGATGCGGAGGTGGAAAAAGCGATTAATGCACTAGACCAGGGCAAAGATTCAATTGATGTTGTCCATACCTTGGCCCGTAACCTGACCAACAAGCTTTTGCATAAGCCCACCACTCAGCTGAAAAAAGCCGGTGAAGAGGGTCGTGAAGATGCCATCGCGGCTACCAATGAATTGTTTGACTTAAATAAAAAGAACCCTCGAGTTGATGTTTAATATCCGCTCAACTGACCATTAGGCTCAAAAACCTTATGAAAGCATCCATTTTGGCAAAGCTCGATTTATTGGCTGATCGCTACGAAGAAGTAGGCGCTCTTCTGAGTGATGCTGAGGTAATAACTGATCAAGACAAATTCCGAGGTTTGTCCAAGGAATATGCAGAGTTAGAGCCTGTGGTACAAACGTACCACTTATTCCAACAGACAATTAATGATATTGATGAGGCCAAACTGCTACTCAAGGACAGCGATCCTGACATACGCGCCATGGCCAGTGAAGAAGTATCCTCCGGGGAACTTGCATTGGTAAATTTTGAAACCGACTTGCAGCGGCTGTTGTTACCTAAAGATCCCAATGATGATAAAAATGTATTTCTTGAAATTCGCGCCGGTACTGGGGGTGATGAAGCGGCGATCTTTTCTGGTGACCTTTTCCGAATGTACAGTAAATTTGCTGAATCGAATCGTTGGAATGTGGAAGTTTTGAGTGAAAGTCAGGGAGATCACGGCGGCTACAAAGAGATAATCGTACGTATCGTTGGGCGTGGAGTTTATTCAAAATTGAAATTTGAATCAGGCGCTCATCGTGTGCAGCGGGTGCCAGATACGGAGTCACAGGGACGAATCCATACCTCGGCCTGCACAGTGGCAGTGATGGCCGAGGCGGATGAACAAGATGCCATTGAAATTAACAAGGCCGATCTGCGAGTAGATACCTTTAGGGCCTCAGGTTCCGGTGGACAGCATGTCAATAAAACGGACTCTGCTATTCGTATTACTCACTTACCCACCGGCTTGGTGGTGGAATGTCAGGATGAGCGCTCGCAGCACAAAAATAGGGCAAAGGCCATGGCCGTTCTCCAGGCTAGATTGACGTCGGCTCAGGACGAAGCGGCGGCCAAAGAGCAATCCGATCAGCGCAAAAATTTGGTGGGCAGTGGTGATCGATCAGAACGTATTCGCACCTACAATTTTCCCCAGGGTCGTGTAACTGACCACAGGATTAATTTAACCCTGTATAAACTAGCCGAAATAATGGAAGGCACTCTTTCTGAGGTTGTGGAGCCACTGGTTAATGAATTTCAGGCGGAGCAGTTAGCACTGTTATCGCAGTAGCGGGAAGCTATGTCGGTACAATCAGTTTCTCAAATATTATCATTGTATGAAAGGCTTCAGCCTTCCAGTGACACGCCGCTTTTGGATGTAGAACTCTTGTTGGCCCATGTGTTGGATGTGGATCGCACCTGGTTGAAAACATGGCCCGATCATCAATTGCGAGAGGATCAAATAGACCTCTTTAATCAGCTCTTCTCGCGGCGTCTGAATGGAGAGCCTATTGCTTTTATTATCGGTGTTCAGGGTTTTTGGACACTGGATTTAAAAGTTACCCCTGCCACCTTGATTCCGCGGCCAGAGACAGAACTGTTGGTGGAGTCAGCATTGGAATTAGACCTGCCCACGGATGCTCGCGTTCTGGATTTAGGCACTGGCACTGGTGCGATTACTCTAGCGTTGGCTTCTGAAAGGCCCCTATGGCAGTTAACTGGGGTAGATTCCGAACCTGCGGCGGTAAAATTGGCCGAACTTAACCGTCAACATTGTCAACTGGACAATGTCACCATTTATCAAAGTGACTGGTATAGCCAAGTACCTATTGTTGGGCGTTTATCGAAATACAATCTGATCATTAGCAACCCGCCCTACATTGAAATAGATGATCCTCACTTAACGCAGGGAGATGTTCGCTTTGAACCGGCATCTGCCTTGATATCTGGTACTGATGGATTGGACGATCTCAGGCAGGTTATCGGTTTGAGTACTGCTTATCTCGAGTCCTCAGGTTGGTTAATGGTTGAGCATGGTAGCAACCAAGGCGAGGCTGTCAGAGCCTTGTTTTATCAGTGCGGTTTTGTCCATGTTCAGACCCTTGCGGATTTTAACTCAGCCGATCGGGTGACAATGGGTTGTTGGTCTGCAAAAGATTAATTTTGCTGATTTCGTTTTTTGATACCATATTCCACCGTACTAAAAGACTTGCAGCGGCAATACTGGCTGCGATGACTGTTCCGATCCAGAAGCCATACACACCCAGAGGATCTCCCCAGTAGTCGGTGAGTGCCAAACTGTAGGCTATTGGGAAGGCGATTATCCAGAAGGCGGTGACCTGAATTACCAACGGCACTCTCGTGTCCTTGTACCCGCGCAGTGCCCCGCTGCACGCCATTTGCAGACAATCAAATAAACCGAGGACAGCGGCGAATAAAAATAAATTTGCCGCCAGAAGTTGAACTTCACTATTGGCACTGAAAAGGTTGGCTAAATCCTGTCGGAAAATGACTTTTAACGCACTGACTATTAAGCCCAAGGTGATTACTAACTTAAAGCCGACGATGCAAAGGTTGCGAGCAACGGTTGGATTTTGACGACCCTGAGCATGAGAGACTTTAATGGTCAGTGCCTGTGCGATCCCCAGTGGAATCATGAATGCCACTGAATCAATGTTGATGGCGATGGCGTGAGCACCGACGACCTCTGCGCCCAAGTGAGCAATCATAAACGGAATGATGGCAAAGAAACTAAACTCAGCGGCGATATTCAACGCTATAGGTATGCCCAAGCGCAACATTTCCAAGTGGCTGGATAGCCGCGGACCACTGATATTGCTGTACAGATCCACGGATCTCAGTGTTTTGGCGTAACGGCCATAGCCTGCCATGCAGGTGAGTAAAAACGCCATAACCACCACCGTTGCCCAAGCTGCTCCGACGCCGCCCAATGCGGGAAAGCCAAAGTGACCAAATACCAGAATATAGTCAAGGATCCCGTTCAGTATGAATGCAGCGCTATTAAAAATCAGTACAGGTCTGGTATCTCCCATACCCTCGAATGTGGTTCGAAAAGCGAAAAATGCGGGGAACATGAATCCAGTAATAACAAATGGCGTCAGATAGCCAGCGGCAATATTATAGACATTGTCGCTGATGTCGAGCATACCCAGCGCAATAATACCGATTAGCACTGCCGCGATAACCACCAAACCGATGGGTAGTGCGAGCCAAAGCGCCTGTTGAAATTGATCTCGAACCTTGTCCAATTGTCGTGAACCCCAATAATTACCGATAATTGGACTATTGGCGATCATAATCCCGATAACCAGCAAGTTAATCATTGACCAGATGCTGCCACCCAATTGCAGAGCGGCAAGCGTATCAGCGTTCACTTGACCAGCCACATAGATATCCGTGACGGTCATTCCCACCACAGCCATTTGACCTAGAATAAGCGGCGCAGCCAGTCTGAGAATAGCCTGAATATCGCTGGCAAAGGGTTTGGGTGGCCTCATTTAGAGTGATCTCTCTTATAATTCATCTTATCGCCGGTTGGTCGAAAGGATGGGGACTCATTTTCCACGAACAAAAATGTTAATGATAGCGTTATTTTATGGTTTAAAATTTCCATACTTACTAAGTAAAAGTTACCAGTTGCATTTGCCATTCTATTTCAGCATAAAGGTTGTAATTCTGCTATTATCGTCGCTTAAATCTTGGTTTTGGCGTCTTTATATGTCCTCGACCTCCATCAGATTAACTAACATGTGAGATCATCTTGACTGAAAACAACTCTCCAGCATCCGATGCTGGCATCACCGCGGACTCGAAGCCACCTGCAAAGAAAGTACCAGTGAGGCGCAGACGCAGAAATAATAAATCATGGGACATAACTCAGTTTAAGGTTCAACCACAAGAAGGCAAACTCAGATTTCATGATTTCAGCTTGCCGCTTCAGCTAATGCGTGCTGTCCAAGATTCAGGATTTGAATACTGTACGCCAATTCAGGCCGCTTCACTCCCCTATTCACTGCACGGCCACGATGTTGTTGGAAAGGCTCAGACAGGAACTGGGAAGACGGCAGCTTTTTTGACCAACATCATAGCTGATTTGATCAATCATCCGGTGTCGGAGCAGTATTATGTCGGCGAAGCACGCTGTTTAATTTTAGCGCCGACACGGGAGTTAGCCATTCAAATAGGCGATGACGCCAAAGCTTTGTTGAAGCATACGAAATTGAATGTGCACACTCTCGTGGGTGGGATGGATTATGCCAAACAGCTGTCCGGTCTGCAGAAAAAACACTGTGATATTTTGGTTGGCACTCCGGGCAGACTCCTGGATTTCGCCAATAATCGGGATATTCATCTTGATCGCGTGGAAGTTTTAGTCATTGATGAGGCCGACCGAATGCTGGACATGGGATTTATCCCTCAAGTGCGACGGTTGGTCAATCTTACGCCAAAGCGGGATGATCGCCAGACAATGTTATTTTCAGCGACATTCACGCCAGAAGTTCTCCGTCTTGCGAATAATTGGACCGATAAACCTGTGACTATTGAAATTGCAGCCGAAAGAGTAGCGACAGATTCGGTTGAACAACAAATTCTCATCACTACGGGCAAAGAGAAGTTCACTGTTCTCAACAATATTTTACGCGGAGATGATGTTGAGAGTGCGATGGTCTTTGCCAATCGCAGAGATATCTGCCGTACGCTGCAAGAAAAATTAAAAAAACAGGGATTCAAAGTTGGGCTGTTGTCCGGTGATGTGCCGCAGAACCGACGTATGAGAACACTGGATTCATTTAAGTCGGGTAAGTTGAAAGTGATGGTCGCTACAGACGTCGCCGGTCGAGGTATTCATGTCGATGGAGTGAGTCATGTGGTCAATTACACCCTACCTGAGGAACCAGAGGATTACGTTCACCGGATCGGGCGCACTGGGCGAGCGGGTAAAACGGGTACTTCCATCAGCTTTGCTTGTGAGGATGACGCATTTTTACTGGAACCCATTGAAAAACTTTTGGATATCAAATTGCCTTGCACTCTTCCTGATGAAAGGTTAGTGAAAGACATCGATGTCTCGAAAAAACAGATAGACGAAGCCAAAAGAAAGCAGGTAAACCCCGAAGAACTCAAATCCGACAAACCCAAAGCAGAGGAATCTAAAGCAGAGGAATCTAAAGCAGAGGAATCTAAAGCAGAGGAACCCAAAGCAGAGGAATCTAAAGCAGAGGAACCCAAAGCAGAGGAACCCAAAGCAGAGGAACCTAAAGCAGAGGAACCTAAAGCAGAGGAACCTAAAGCAGAGGAACCTAAAGCAGAGGAACCTAAAGCAGAGGAACCCAAAGCAGAGGAACCCAAAGCAGAGGAACCTAAAGCAGAGGAACCTAAAGCAGATGTATCCAAAGCAGAGGAACCTACAGCGGACTAAGCCGCTAGATGATCAACGTTTTTCGCTTCGCTACAATTCGCCACAACAAGCTGTAATCTTGTGCTTATTTTGATGGATAGTGACGGCACCATAGAAGACTTCCTGCTACGACTGAGGCCGGTAGCATGATTAAATTAGCTACCGGCAATCCTGACGCAATCAATGTAGCCGCGCCAAATATCAGTGATGATACCTTTTTTGGCCGCAATCGCGCGCGCAAGTCGGCGAAAGTGACATCTTCTGCGTCTGCCGCATAATCCAAATACTGCAAACATAAACACCAAGCTGCCCAGCTTCCAGCAATAACGGGCGCCAGCAGATTAAGCAGAGGAATAAAACTGCAAATCACGGCGAGGGTTCCTACACCGAGTGTTCTGGGCAGAAAATAACTGATCAGATGAAGTTCTCGGCGTAAACTCTGCACAGCCGATTCTAGCGTACTCAGATCCTGTGTTTCATTGGCCTGAGAGTTGTCTTCTGGTGGGGGCCTTTCAGTATTAATAATACGTTGAGCGATAACCCCATAAAAGGGAGCGCCAATGAGATTGGCGAAAAGGGTAAAAGTAAAGGCATAAACTGCGATAGCGGCAAGGGCGAATATCAGCCAAAGTAGCCAAGCCAACCATTGAAGCCATTGCGGAACCGAGGATGTGAGCGCAACTATCCAGTCTTGAAGCCACTGCGCAGCTAAGCTGGTCAATAGGATGAACAACAATAAATTGATTAACAAAGGCGCTATCACCAGCCAGCGGATATCAGGCCGCCAAAGTGTTTTTACACTTTCCAGAAACAATGAGGGAATGTTGGGCACATCGGTGCGGGCTGTCATTGGCATTTTGTTGTGGTTTCCTGTGAGTCGCCGCTTTGCACTTGATCAGGATATTATTATAGCTCACCACCAGATAAGAGATCGACTATACAAAGCCGTGTAAGAGAAAGCCGTTTTAGATGCTGTGCTTAGGATTTAGAAAGATGGTGCCCAGACCTGGAATCGAACCAGGGACACAAGGATTTTCAGTCCTTTGCTCTACCAACTGAGCTATCTGGGCGTCACGAAACTAACGGTGTCGAAGACAAGGCGCGTATTAAAGCGTTTGATGTTCGTCTCGTCAAGGAATTATTCAGTTGGTGGCACGTATCCCTCTGCTTGATCAACATCTTCTCCATTGAAGAACTTTTCACGCTGTTCTGCAAGGTAGTTTCGGGCAGAGACATCCATCATATTCAGGCGCATTTCGTTGATCAGTGTGGTTTGGTGTGACATCCACTCTGCCCAAGCTTGTTTTGAGATATTGTTAAAAATATCTTCTCCTTTTGGACCCGGAAAAGGTGGCATATCCAGTCCTGGAAGTTCTTTATTGAGTTTCTTACACATTACGTTGCGCACCATGATCATTTCTCTCTGGGTTTTTGGTTAATGGTTTATGGCAATGTCACCGAGCAGTGCTTTGATGGGTGCCGGCAATCCCAATAATAGTGGATTCGCCAAGTTATACCAGACGTGGCCAGCAGATTCTTGAATTTTCCATTGATGGCCATCGTTGTAAGCGTCTATTTCAATGGGTTGGTAATCCAGGTGGAAGTGACTAAATGTATGACGTCGCGGCTGCAACGGTGTCTTATGTTTTGTTGAGAGTCCAAAGGTGCTGCATATCGCGTCGATCTCAGAGAGGCTGTCCACCATTGGCAATACCCAGAGGCCGCCCCACAAGCCCGTTGGCGGGTTTTGTTGTAATAAAATCTCACCTTTTACATTTCTTATTACCAGCATAATTTTTTCTTTTACTGGCAATGTTTTCTTTGGTTTCTTGCCGGGAAACTGATGTACCCTATCATCTTTATAAGCCCTACAATGGGTGTTTAAAGGGCATTCAGTGCATTTGGGATTGGATCTGGTACAAACAGTGGCGCCTAAATCCATCATTGCTTGGGTGTAGTCAGCAATGCGTGCCTCAGGCGTATATTTTTCTGTCAATGTCCAGAGTCTCTGCATTACTTCCGTTTTGCCTGGCCAGCCATCGGTTGCTGAAAATCTGGCCAATACGCGCTTCACATTACCATCTAGGATAGCTGCTCTGCGCTTAAAAGCAATGGCACAGATAGCACCGGCGGTGGATCTGCCGATTCCAGGAAGTGCGCTCAGTGAGTCCACAGTTGATGGGAATTTGCCGTCCAGTTGGTGACTGACAAGCTTTGCGGTTTTGTGCAGGTTACGGGCTCTCGCATAATAGCCGAGACCTGTCCAGTAATGCATCACTTCATCTGACTCGGCTTTAGCCAAATCTTGCACTGTAGGATAAGCAGCCATAAAGCGATGATAATAGGGAATAACGGTGCTTACCTGAGTTTGTTGCAGCATAATTTCAGACACCCAGACGCGATAGGCTGAGATTTTTTGCTGCCATGGCAGATCAGTTCGACCGAAGTGATCAAACCAATGCAGTACATTCTCTTGGAATTCATTCGGGGTCACAAATCTAGCACCTATCGCAGAGCAAATTTTTCACCAATATTGTGTTTTTGCATACTTTTCGTAGTTGGTAAGTTGAGCGTCAATTTCAACCCGGGAACACATGAAATAGCTTGTGTTGTAGTCGGAGAATAGTTGCCTGAGCAGACGAAGGGAATATCTCTATTCCGCCATGTCTCTTCAACAGCGCAGCCGTTGCTGCTAGTGACGGGTCCCTCGATACGCGCATTTAGATTGAGCTCATAGCGCTGAAGTAACATCTCAAGAGACCCATTACCACTCAATTTGAGGTTACCTAGACCGGAGCGTAGATCGGTCAGCTTCATCTTGCCTTGATCAAATTCCACGGACGCATAGAGCGGATCTAAAGGGGTAGTGTAAACACCTTGAGTATTGTCTGTGCCACTAAATAGAGCACTGGCCTGACAGATGCTTTCTTCAATATTAATAGCAGTAAAACTGGGTTGTTTGACTGACAGTTGAGCGGATCCCGTTAGTGATGTTTGAATATCGACCAATCCAGTTCCCGAACCCTCGATACTGATATCACCAGAAAGCTCACCTGAGATTGTATTGCCCGCATCGGCTACAGCATTTAATTGCTCCAAATTGATTCCATAAGCTGACCCTCGAAGGCTAAATTTGGGAACGGTTTCATTTCGATTAATCAGAGCACTGAGATTGATTTGTCCCCCAAATACATCGCCATTGAGAGATGTCAGCCGCAGTGCTTTGCTTGTACCGTATAGGTGAGTGTAGAGGTTGTAAAGCGAAAACTCTGGCATCACTATTTCGTCCACCGACAATTTTATTTGATTTTCACCGCCCCAGAGGAGAAATGGCAGAGCCAGTGGAGTTAGCAGCAATGGTGATGTCGACGACAGCTCGTTCGGGAGGTAGTTGCCAAGATTAAATCGCTCTGCTGTCATTGTGGTCGCCATGATACCGACGTTTTTATCGGATTCGACAAAGACCTCCACAGTCTGGCCATCAATAGATAATTGGTGTGTGTAGGTTGAGTACCCTGCAAAGTTGATATTAAATTGAGAGTCCAAGTCAATGTCTTCAAGCGCCATGCTATCCGATGTCACAGGCATGGAGAAGATCGGCAAGCGCAGTTGAATAGCTTTTATCTGACGTTGCAAATTTTGCTCTGAAGCCCATAGGTTGCCGCTGATGTTCCCACTTGCAAAATTCGCGTCCAGTGTAGCGTTAAGCAACAATTGATCAGCGCTGAGTTGCATATCGAATAGTCTTAGACGGCGTAGTCTCTGATTGTCAACTCGGGCTGTGAATCCACCCTGTAACTGTATTTCAAGATCGTTTAACAGTTGTGCTGATGCTTTGATAGTTCCTCTGCCACCGTCGAATGATATGTTGGACACGTCTATTTTGATGTTTTCAATTTGTAGCGGTACGAACTCTTCATTGACATAGCGAAAACTTGCTCCACGAACCTTTATTGAGTCCAGTGGCAGTTGCTCTATCGAAAAGGGTAGGCCAAACAGACCGAGCCAACTCAAGCTCAGCTTTACTTCATCTACTACACCTTGGTCGGCATGGTTAAATGAAAAGCCCACCTGCTGTGCAGATACGCCCAGCTTGGGAAAGCTGTGCAGCGAAAGTTTTCCATCTAAGGATAGTTTAATGCCATTTTTTTTCGCCGCGGTTTCAATTTCGTCTACATAATCTTGAGGGTCAACTAGCGCCCCCAGCAGCAGAGAGATAGAACCAAAAATTAAAACAACTGAGAGTGCAAGCTTTATTAGTTTTCGGCTGATGTGCGACAAACTCATTCTCCATTAAACAGGCGTACGAACAGTGGGACTGACGCTCTATGGTACCGCAATAGGAGCTCCACTTGCTATCGCACTTGCAAAGATTACACCGGGATCGAGTTAATTTTTAGCGAGAAATGTGCAGTGTTTTTCAGTTATACTATGGACCTTTGAGCATGATGGAGAGAAAGATGGCCGAGCGTAAAGCGACAGTCACTCGCAATACCTTAGAATCGCAAATAACCATTGCGCTTAACCTCGATGGTACGGGCTGTGTAAACTTAGAAACGCCGGTGCCATTTTTAAACCACATGCTGGACCAGATTGCCCGCCATGGCCTCATCGATATAGACATTCAGGCCAGTGGTGATACCCATATTGACGATCACCACACGGTGGAAGATATCGGTATTACGTTGGGTATGGCAATGGCTGAAGCAATCGGCGATAAAAAGGGCATCAATCGCTATGGACATGCCTATGTGCCCTTAGATGAATCTCTGTCAAGGGTGGTGCTGGATTTTTCTGGTCGCCCCGGTCTGTTCATGCAAGCTGATTTTGTGCGCGGGAGGGTAGGCGACTTTGATGTGGATTTAACTCGAGAGTTTTTTCAGGGTTTCGTCAACCATGGGTTGGTGACCTTGCACATTGATAACTTGCGTGGTGCCAACGCTCATCATCAGGTAGAAACTATTTTCAAAGCCTTCGGGCGAGCACTGCGAATGGCGGTGACGGCTGATCCGCGGATGGCAGGGGTGTTACCGTCTACCAAAGGTCATCTCTAAGGTTAATCTACCGATAAACAAACTCACATCAGTGACTATATGGGTCAACTAAATAATCATATTGCATTGCTCGACTATGGTATGGGCAACTTGCATTCCGTTGCCAAGGCGTTGCAGCATGTGGACAGTACTGCATCGGTGTCCGTGACGGCGGATGCCGCGGTGGTTGCCCGAGCCGACAGGGTGGTATTTCCTGGTGTTGGTGCCATACGTGACTGCATGGCTGAGATTCGCCATCTCAAATTGGATGAGGTGGTTCGTCAAGCCATTTTAGAGAAACCAGTACTCAGCATCTGCGTCGGCATGCAGGTTCTATTGCAACACAGTGAAGAAAACGGCGGTGTTGAAGGTCTCGGATTTCTACCTGGCAAAGTAAAACTATTTGATCAACAGCAGCGAGACGACTGCGGTGATCGCCTAAAAGTACCTCATATGGGTTGGAATGCTGTGCATCAAGTTGTCGACCACCCGCTGTGGCAGGGCATCGAGCAACACAGTCAATTCTACTTTGTTCACAGTTACTATGTTGAGACTCCAAACAGGCAACAGATCGCGGGTTACTGCGATTATGGTGTGAATTTTGCTGCAGCGCTTACCGCTGGAAATTTGTTTGCGGTGCAATTTCATCCAGAAAAAAGTGCGGACGCGGGGCTTCGCTTGTTGAAAAACTTTACCCAGTGGTCTATTTAGCAACAACCGCTTGTGTTGATAAGATGGTTGCATAGCACTACTATTGTGTGTTTCCAGACCAGCCACATAAGAATACCATGTCAACATCACTCCATCAGTCAACGGAACAACTGCGCCATCGCCTCAATGGTGAAACTGCAAAAATTCACTGGCACGAATTACAAAAGCACTATGCGGCTGGCAATGTGATGGCGGTATCAGGTACAGCAGATCTGATTGATGTCGCCATTGCTTTTCACCAGGATAAGCGCGACCTGGTGCGCACATGGCTGGATAGTGGGGTCCTGTTTGAGGTGGACGATGCCCAGGCCACAGTCTGGTTCAATGAAAACAAACAGCACTGGGCTGTGGTGATTGCGCCCTTTGTGCTGATACAAGAAGTTAGCTAATTGGGGAGAAGTTTGTATGAATATCAACAAAAAAGTTGCCATCGTAACCGGTGGAGCCTCGGGCCTGGGTCGAGCAGCGGCTGGACTGTTAGTGGGCGGCGGAGCAATCGTTGTCATCTTTGATATGAATGCCAGTGCTGGCGAGCTTGCGCTGGCAGAGTTGGGTGCAGATAACTGTCGCTATGTGCAGTTAGATGTCGCCAAAGGACCTGATGTTGAGGCAGCATTCCAGAGTATTGTCGAAGAACTTGGTCGAGTTGATATTTGCCTTAATTGCGCCGGCATCGGTGTCGCGGCAAAAACTGTGGACCGGGAAGGGCAACCCCATGATTTAGATCTGTACCGCAAAGTTATCGAAGTTAACCTAATTGGTTCGTTTAACGTGGCACGATGTGCGGCTGCGGCGATGGCTAAAAATGATCCCGATGAGGGCGAGGAGCGCGGTGTCATCATCAATACTGCATCTATCGCCGCCTTTGATGGTCAAATGGGTCAGGTCGCCTATTCGGCCACCAAAGGTGGAATTGTCGGTATGACCCTGCCTATGGCGCGTGACCTGGCCAAACAGGGTATTCGAGTCAACACGATTGCTCCCGGTGTTATGGCAACACCGTTGATGTTGGCAGCGCCGCAGAATGTGCAAGATGGTATTGTCGCTAATATACCCTTCCCCCAGCGTTTGGGGGCGCCCGCGGAATTTGGTCAATTGGTGGTGCACATCGCTGAGAACAGCTATCTCAATGGTGAGACTATTCGCCTGGATGGTGGCGTTCGCATGCAGCCTCGCTGACCAACGCGATGGTGGTCAAGAGTTTTGTGATAGCCAATCCAATACTGCTTTTTCGTCTCCCCTAAAGATCACGCGATCAATGCGTTGCTCAAGTTGGTAGAGATACATGGGGTCGTAGTAATCCGCGGTGATCACTCTAAGCCACTCGCGGTGATAGGCAAATCCGTCATTGTGCTGGGAATTCAGCGCCTCTTGCATCAGCGACTTGATTTTCTTGGTTCTGTCACCACCCAACCGCTTTTGTATGCGCATGAGACTGTCGATTAAATAGTTGCAAAACTCAGCTTCGGCTCGATCGCCGTAGAAAGCTAGAGTTTGTTGATAGCGGTCCAGTACATACTCTCGCCAGAGATTCTCTATTCTCTGCTCAAAGGGCAATTCAATAACAGCCATGGGGCTTCTGGCCATTGCAGTGGTTAATGGTTTTGGAAGGTGGCGACCACCGATATTGCGGCTTTCGTCCTCCAACACCAGAGCGGTAGGCGACTGTTGGTTGGTTACCCTGATTAAGTCGATGATAATTTGGTTTTCAAAGTCAATTTGAGCCGGCTGCTGGCCAATAGGGCGTCCAAAACTGGAGCCCTTGTGATTGGCGGCACCTTCCAAATCAATACTGTTTGCTAGTCTTTTTATGATCTGGGTTTTACCGGTGCCGGTCATACCTGAAAGTATGATAATTGATGGTTGCAGACAAAAATCATCCAATGTTTTTAGCAAGAATGCCCGCAGATGTTTATAGCCCCCACGCACGCGGGGACAGGTAACGCCAGCATCCGCCATCCATTGTTGGGTGAGTTGGGAACGCAATCCGCCGCGGGCGCAGTAAATCACCGAGTTTGGATTTGCCCGCACAAAGTCGCACCAGTCGTCTGTGCGCTGGAGTTTGATATCACCATTGACTAATTTGTGTCCCAGAGTGATAGCTTTTTGTTGGCCCTGCTGGTGGTATCTCAATCCCACTTGATGCCGCTCATCGTCATTCATGAGGGGTAGATTGATCGCCATGGGCAGAGCCCCTCTGGCAAATTCTATGGGCGCACGAACATCGATCATCGGCGTGTCTTCAAGCACCATGCCGAGATAGTCGCTAGTTTCGGGAAGAACTGTTTCGCTCACTGTATAACCTCAATGGTGGGTCCACTGGGCGTCATCGGGTGCAGTTCACCAATCACTTCACTGTGACATCCGGCCTTTGTCAGCAGTTGAGTAACCTCAGTTTCCGCTTCAGGTCGCACAGCAATCAGCAGTCCTCCGCTGGTCTGTGGGTCACACAACAGAGCCTGTTGCTGGGGCGTAAGTGCGGAAATATGTTGTGAGATGCTGCGCCAGTTGCGGTGACTGCCTCCAGGGGCACATCCTTGATTGATGTAGTCTTTGATTGCTTCATCCAGGAGTGGTACGGCAGAGAGATTGATCGACGCGCTGACATGGCTTCCCTGACACATTTCCAACAGATGTCCCAACAAACCAAAGCCGGTGACATCGGTCATCGCACTGACACCGGCAGATAAACCCAAATCAGTGCCAACAGCGTTTAGCTGCATCATGCTTTCGACTGCTATTTGACTGTGCTCTGGTGTACATAGACCGCGCTTTGCCGCAGTGGTCAACACACCTACACCGATGGGTTTGGTGAGAAACAAGCGATCGCCCGCTTGTGCACTATTGTTTCTCTTTAAATGTTGCCCGTTGACCTCGCCGGTAACCGCCAGGCCAAAAATGGGCTCTTGGCTATGGATAGAGTGTCCCCCGGAAATGCTGATGCCGGCATCAGCACAGGTACGACGCCCACCTTCTAAAACCTGCTGTGCAGCGTCAGCACCCAGTTTGTCTATTGGCCATCCGAGAATAGCAATGGCCATGAATGGCGACCCACCCATGGCGTATATGTCGCTGATGGCATTGGCAGCGGCGATTCTACCAAACTCGAAGGGATCATCGACAATGGGCATAAAAAAATCCGTGGTGCTAATGACACAGGAGCCATCTGCGCGTTGATAAACCGCAGCATCGTCATTGGTGCCATTGCCCACAAGCAAATTTCTGTCCTCAGGAATAATAATGTCAGTGCGTAAAATTTGCTCTAGGGTGTCTGGCGCAATTTTACATCCGCAGCCGCCACCTTGGCTAAATTGGGTAAGTTTTATGTTGTCGGTCATTGCTTTTACTCACTGGTACAAGTTCCCCTAGAGTACTTGGTTTAGCTGTAGAGGTCATGCATTTGTATAAGCAAAACGTTATCAGTGACCAACAATGAGGAATAAAAAGTTGGGTGTTGTTTTAATTAGTGTTGTAATAAGCCTCCACCAACGGCTCTAACCAAGCGAGTTGGTGAACATTAGAAGAATTGGTTTAAATTTAAAAATAAATGAAATGTAAATCACACACAATAACGAGAATAACAATATGCTAAAGACACGATCTGATGGCGCAGTGCAACCGGGGTTTAAATGGGGTCCCTTTACCATGCGGATTCCCTTCATACACTTGCGTTTCTCCCTTTCAAATATGCTTCAGGGTCTCGCTGTTGCCGGTGCTACCGGCCTGGCCCTGGTACCCTATTTTATGGCGCTGCTGGGGCTGAGTTTCGAGGAATCAGTGGTGATGGCCATGTTCCACAGTATGTTAATTTCCTTTTCATGGATGTTTTTCGGTGATCCCTATGCGCCGGGGTGGTTAACGCCAGCAATTCCTTTTGTGGTTGCCTTTATTACCGCGCCGGCCTATGTGGGTGATCATGTGGCACAATTCCAAGCCATGACCGCCCTGTCACTTAATTTTGCATTTATTCTAGTGTTTTTAGGGGTCACCGGTTTGGGCGCCAAGTTAATCACCGTAGTGCCCAACGTACTGAAGGGGGGCATTATTCTCGGAGCCGCAATTGCGGCATTTTTGCGTGTTACCAAAGATGGTGATGCCGCCAACGTGTTTCAGGCGGCGCCAATAGCGGGGACGCTGGGGGTCATCGTGTGTTTGGTTTTTGCATTTTCTAAACCCCTTCAAGCCTATGCACTGGATAAACAATGGTTGCTAAAGCTGCTTGGTTTGGGCCTCTTGCCCGGATTTGTTATCGCTGGGACAGTGGGCTATTTTACCGGGGAGTTTGAGTATAACATTCGTTGGGAGATTCTTGATGTGGGCGCCGCAACCCTATCGCTGTGGAGTAAAGTGTCCCCCTTTGTCATTGGCTGGCCATCGATGGATACATTTATCGCGTCTTTTCCCTTGGCACTGATTACTTATATTTTATTCTTCGGTGATCTGGTCACTGGTAATGAAATGATCGAGCAGGCGCAACGCGAGCGCAGTGACGAAAAACTTGAGCTGAACAGCAGTCGCGCTCACATGGCCACTGGAATCCGCAATGTCCTGATGGGTTTGTCCGCTCCTTTCTTTGCTACCCAAGGCGTATTATGGACGGGCATTCAAGTGGTTTTACTCAAGGGTTGGAGCGAGGGACGAGACAAAGTTGATTCCATTTTCGATAGTATCGGCAGTTTTTATGTTTTCGGCTTGCCCTTTCTGTTTATCATTTTGCCTTTTGTCACTCTGCTAGAGCCCCTGTTGCCCCTGGCGTTAGCTGTTACCTTAGTGTTAACTGCGTTTGCCTGCGCCATTTTGGCCTTATCACAGGTTCAAGATACAACAGAGCGCGGCGCTATGGTGATTACAGCGATGGCATTCAGTGTGTTTGAACCCTGGCTCGGTCTGTTGGTGGGTATCGCCGTCATTGCCGCACTCTGTGGTCCTCAGGTGTTCGGCTCGGATCAGGCCGAAACGCAGTAAACTGGCAAGAGATTAACCGCCCTGTTGTTTGCGATATTGACGGGGCGTCAATCCAGTCCAGTGCTTAAAGGCTCGGGTGAATGAGCGCGACTCGCTGAAGCCCACCGCCTCGGATACCTGTTCTATTGGCAGTTTCTCTTGCACAAGTTTGTGTATGGCTAAGGTGCGGCGCAAATTGTCTTTGATTTTTTGGTAGCTAGTGGCATTTTGTTTCAGTCGGCGATGCAGAGTTTGAGCGCTTATTCCCAATTCTGCGGCTAACTCTTGAATGCTGCCAAAAACCAGGCGATCGGGATCTCTCTGATGAATCAGACGTTCTATTTGCGCTTCTAGAACTGTGTCTGAACCGGGAATGGTCATGATATCAGCCGGTGCATTTTGAAGATATTGATCGAGCTCTTGATCTGATCTCACCAGTGGTTTGTTGAGGTAATCTTGATCAAAGACAAGACGATTGACGTCACAGTTGAATTGCAGCCTTGAGGGGAACATGATGCTTAACTCTGTGAGATGACTCGGCTGAGGAAAAGCAAAGTGTGTCTCCCTCAGTCGGATGGGCTGACCAATGTACCAACTGGGGAATCGGTGCCAGATCACCAGCCAAAATTCGGTCATAAAATGCAGAGGATCTAAGGCGGGGTGGCTCATGGTAAACTCGAACACAGCACAGCGGCCCTGTGTCTCCAGACGCATTTGTATATCTTCACTCACCAGACTATAGAAATGTATTGCTTTGCTCAGCAGTTCTCCAAGTGTATTGCAGCGGCTCACCAGTTCACTCATGGTGGCAAAAACGCCCACTTTACAAGGCTGACGAGTAAAGCCCATAAACTCGTCATTGAGCACTTGTTGAACAGCCTTAAATAGCCTGGCTACTTGATCCGTATGAATTCTCTGCTGTTTTCCGCTCACTCGTTGAGGATTGATACCGGCTGTCTCCATAAGACGTGTTTCTGATAACTTTCTCTGTCTAATACCGTGCAAGCAAGCGATGACGTGATGTTGACAAATGGTAGCCAATAGGGACCTCAATTATATTATTTGTGAGTTTATGTTTTTTTGAAGCAATAAAATCGCTTATATTAAAATATATTTGGCAATAAATGTGAATTTTTATGTTATCAATAGACCTATCATAGGTTCGCAGCTTACGGCATAGTGCTGGCCACAAAAAAAGGTATGATAGATCAATGCAAGAGCGCGCCAAGAGGAAGCAGTAAAATGACCGATAAGAAAAGAGTAGATCTTGAGGATTGGCGGAGTCTGGTTGAACGTGAATCTCGCGGACGCACAGCGGACGATTTGCTGTGGAGCACGGCTGAGGGTATTGATATTAAACCATTGTACACCTCGGCAGACTTGTCAGAGATCAACCATCTAGAGAGTCTCCCTGGATTTGCTCCGTTCAAACGCGGTCCAAAAGCGACAATGTATGCTGGACGCCCATGGACGGTAAGGCAGTATGCGGGCTTCTCCACTGCCGAGGAGTCCAATCGGTTCTATCGGAAGAATCTAGCGGCTGGTCAGCAGGGTCTGTCAGTGGCTTTTGATCTGGCCACTCACCGAGGGTATGACTCGGATCACCAGCGAGTTGAGGGGGATGTGGGCAAAGCCGGGGTCGCCATTGATTCGGTGGAGGATATGAAGATTCTGTTCAATCAGATTCCGCTGGACAAGGTGTCTGTGTCGATGACAATGAACGGAGCAGTGCTGCCAGTGATGGCAAGCTTTATTGTCGCCGCGGAGGAGCAGGGTGTGGCGCCAGAACAGTTAGCCGGCACATTGCAAAATGATATCCTGAAAGAATTCATGGTGCGCAATACCTATATTTATCCACCGGCACCGTCCATGCGCATCGTGTCGGACATCATTGGCTATACCGCCAAGCGGATGCCAAAATTCAACTCTATTTCCATATCTGGTTACCACATGCAGGAAGCAGGAGCGACAAATGTGCAAGAGCTTGCTTTCACTATCGCCGACGGTATTGAATATGTGCGCACGGCCATCGACAGCGGCTTGGACGTGGATAGTTTTGCACCGCGACTCTCTTTTTTCTTTGCCATAGGCATGAATTTCTTCATGGAGATTGCCAAACTGAGAGCGGCGCGAATACTCTGGGCGACTCTGATGGAGAAGAATTTTTCACCAGGGGATCAACGCTCACTGATGTTGCGTACCCACTGCCAAACATCGGGCGTAAGCCTCACCAGTAAAGACCCCTACAACAACATTATGCGCACTACAGTGGAGGCTATGTCTGCGGTGCTCGGTGGTACCCAGTCTCTGCACACCAACTCTTTTGATGAGGCGCTGGGCCTGCCGACGGAATTTTCAGCGCGTATAGCGCGCAACACACAACTGGTGTTACAGGAGGAGACCGGCATTGCAAAGGTGGTGGACCCATTGGCCGGTTCTTACTACCTTGAAAGTCTCACTTCAGAGTTGGTGGATGCCGCCACGGTGCTGATTGATGAGGTTGAATCCCTGGGCGGCATGACCAAGGCAGTAGAATCCGGCATGCCGAAGCTGCGCATCGAAGAGGCAGCCGCCCGACGTCAGGCCGCCGTAGACCGCGGTGAAGAAGTTATTGTTGGTGTGAACAAATACCAGCTTGAGGAAGAGCCGGAGGTGGACATCCTCGATATTGATAACACTGCGGTCAGAGCTGCACAAATACAACGTTTAGAGCATATAAGAGCCACTCGCGACACTCGGGCTTGGCAAAAGGCACTGGATCGATTGACTGAGGCGGCCGCCAATGGTGACGGCAACCTGCTGGAACTCGCCGTGGAGGCTGCTCGTCACAGAGCGACGGTGGGCGAAATCAGTCAAGCATTGGAGTCAGTGTGGGGACGGCACAGGGCGCAGACTCAATCAATCAGTGGCGTCTACGGATCAGCGTACGAGGGTGATGAAAAGTTTATGGAGATCAAACAGCGAGTACAGCAATTTGAGCAACAGCATGGCCGCAGGCCGCGCATGCTAGTGGTAAAAATGGGTCAAGATGGTCACGATCGCGGGGCTAAAGTCATCGCCACCGCTTTTGCCGATCTCGGTTTCGATGTGGATGTCGGGCCTATGTTCCAGACACCAGCGGAAGCGGCGAGACAGGCCATTGAGAATGATGTCCATGTCATTGGTGTGTCGTCTCAGGCGGCGGGCCATAAGACCTTAGTGCCGCAAATGATCAAGGCATTAAAACAACAGGGAGCGGAGGATATTTTAGTTATTTGTGGTGGCGTTATACCACCAAAAGACTACGAGACATTGTACGGACAGGGCGTGGCTGCCATTTTTGGTCCGGGCACCAATATTCCCGATGCGGCCTCCTCCGTTTTGGATTTGATTTAAACATGCTTCAAAGTAAGGACAAAGATGATGCGTGAAACCATAGAACAATTGGAAGAGAAGCGACGCTTGGCGCGTCTCGGTGGTGGGCAGAAGCGAATCGATGCTCAACATGCCAAGGGAAAACTCACCGCTAGAGAGCGTATTGAACTACTGCTGGATGATGACAGTTTTGAAGAGTGGGATATGTTGGTGGAACATCGCTGCAGTGATTTTGACATGGATCAGCAAAAGATTCCCGGCGACGGTGTGGTGGTGGGTTACGGTACCATTAATGGGCGACTGGTGTTTGTTTTCAGCCAGGATTTCACCGTATTTGGAGGTGCGCTGTCAGAGGCGCACGCGGAAAAAATCTGCAAGATCATGGATCAGGCGATGAAAGTGGGTGCGCCCGTTATTGGTTTGAATGATTCTGGTGGAGCGCGTATTCAGGAAGGCGTCGCCTCTCTGGGTGGTTATGCTGAAGTGTTTCAGCGCAATGTCATGGCATCTGGGGTGGTACCGCAAATTTCCCTGGTCATGGGGCCCTGTGCCGGTGGTGCAGTTTACTCACCGGCGATTACCGATTTTATATTCATGGTAGAAGACAGCGCCTACATGTTTGTCACTGGTCCCGATGTGGTCAAAACGGTCACCCATGAGACGGTGACAGCTGAGCAGCTGGGCGGTGCTCTGACTCACTCGAGTAAATCGGGCGTTGCTGACTTGGCGTTTTCCAATGATATCGAGGCACTGGAAAAAGTGCGTCTTTTCTTTAATTATCTGCCGGCAAATAACCGGGAAAAGCCTCCGGTATGGAGCACTGATGATCCTGCAGATCGGATAGAGATGTCGTTGGACACTCTGGTGCCGAATGATCCCAACAAACCCTACGACATGAAAGAGGTTATCCTAAAAATGGCTGATGAGGGCGCTTTTTTTGAAACCCAAGTGAACTATGCAAAGAATATTATAACCGGATTTATTCGTATTGAGGGTTCCACCGTTGGTGTGGTGGCCAACCAGCCGATGGTATTGGCAGGGTGTTTAGATATTGATGCCTCAAAAAAAGCCGCTCGCTTTATCCGCTTTTGTGATGCCTTCAATATACCGGTGTTGACCCTGGTGGATGTGCCTGGCTTCATGCCGGGCACTGATCAGGAGTACGGTGGCATTATCAAACATGGCGCCAAGTTGCTCTACGCTTATGCCGAGTGCACAGTGCCCAAGGTGACAGTGATTACTCGAAAAGCTTATGGTGGAGCCTATGACGTCATGGCTTCGAAGCATCTTCGCGGAGATGCTAACCTGGCTTGGCCATCGGCAGAAATTGCTGTCATGGGCCCCAAAGGTGCGGTGGAAATTATTTTCCGCAAAGATATTGGCGACGATGAGAGAATTGCCCAACGCACAGAGGAATACAAAGAAAAGTTCGCCAATCCCTTTATCGCTGCTCAGCGAGGTTATATCGATGATGTGATTATGCCTCATAGCACCAGGCGAAGAGTAGCGCGCTCGCTGGCAATGCTGCGTAATAAAGCGGTGGAAAACCCCTGGCGTAAACATGGCAACATTCCCCTTTAATTTTCACAGAAGACGTACTAGACGATGTTGAAGAAGATATTAGTGGCAAATCGCGGGGAAATAGCCTGTCGGGTTTTTCTCACCGCGAAAAAAATGGGCATAGCAACGGTGGCGGTTTACTCCGATGCAGATCGCGATGCACTGCATGTAAAGATGGCGGATGAAGCGGTGCATATAGGTGCGTCTCCCTCGGCTGAGAGTTATCTGGTTATTGACAAGATTATTGATGCCTGCAGACGCACCGGTGCTGATGCAGTGCATCCTGGTTATGGTTTTCTGTCTGAAAACAGCGAATTTCGTCAAGCGCTAGACGAGGCGGGCATCACTTTTATTGGACCTGGTATCCATGCCATTGAGTCCATGGGCGATAAGATCACGTCTAAGCTCATTGCAGAGCAAGCCGGTGTCAATACTATTCCGGGTTACACCGATGTGGTTCGAGATGCGGATCACGCTGTGGAAATCAGTGAGCAAATTGGTTACCCAGTAATGCTGAAAGCCTCAGCCGGTGGCGGTGGTAAAGGTATGCGCGTGGCCATGAATGAAGCCGAATGTCGAGATGGCTTTGAGCGCGCCACCAATGAGGCGGCCACCAGTTTTGGCGACACGCGAATCTTTATTGAAAAATACATCCAGCAACCCCGGCACATCGAGATACAGCTCATCGCTGATGCCCATGGCAATGTGGTATATTTGGGAGAGCGCGAATGCTCAATTCAGCGCCGTCACCAAAAGGTTATAGAGGAAGCGCCATCACCTTTCCTCAACCAAGACACTCGCCAACAGATGGGCGAGCAGAGCTGCGCACTGGCCAAGGCAGTTGATTACCAGTCTGCCGGTACCGTTGAATTTATTGCCGACGTGGACATGAATTTCTACTTTTTAGAAATGAACACAAGGTTACAAGTGGAGCACCCGGTCACCGAGTTAGTCACGGGACAGGATTTGGTTGAACTGATGATCAGGGTGGCAGCGGGCGAACCATTGCCCCTCTCTCAGGACGACGTTGTATTGCGAGGTTGGGCTGTGGAGTCGCGAGTGTATGCAGAAGACCCTCTGCGCAACTTCCTTCCCTCAATTGGCAGGCTAACGGGCTATATTCAGCCGGAAGGAGACCATACTAGGGTTGATTCCGGTGTGTCCGAGGGCGGCGAGGTGTCAATGTACTACGATCCGATGATTGCCAAACTAATCACCTATGGTGACGACCGCGCACAAGCTATTGAGCGGATGATCGGGGCCTTGGATAATTATTATATACGCGGAGTGAATCATAACATCAGTTTCCTCAATGCCTTGATGGTGCACCCACGGTTTATTCAAGGCAAGCTCACTACTAATTTTATTGCCGATGAGTTTCCCGAGGGGTTCTCCTCTGATCTTATTCAGCATCAGGAGCCTGAAAAGCTATTGATTATGGCCACCGTTGCTCATCAAATGTACCATCAAAGGGCTGCGTCTTTGACCAACCTGTCCGCTTCAGCCAATGTGGTAAAGCCGAGAGAGTGGGTGGTTGTGATGTTAGACCAGACTCACGCAATGGAGATCCGCCCATGTGATGACGGATTTAATCTCGTGTATGCCGGCGGCGAGTATCGGGTGACCACTCAGTGGCGTCTCGGTGAACCTCTTATGCAGGCAAGTATTAATGATACTACGTTCACTGTACAGATCGAACAGCAATCAAATGGCTATCGATTGCATAGTCGAGGTGCCCAGCTCGACTGTCAGGTGATGTCGCCAAGAGCGGCGCAACTCAATCGACACATGTTGTACAAGCCGGCACCAGACATGTCAAAATTCTTACTCTCTCCAATGCCGGGATTGCTGGTAAAATTGTCGGTGCAGGCTGGGCAGGCGGTGAAAGAGGGGGAAGAGTTGGCTGTGGTAGAGGCAATGAAAATGGAAAACAGTCTGCGAGCCGTGCAAGACGGTATTGTTTCTGAAATCAGTGCCAGTGAAGGTGATAGCCTGGCGGTTGATCAGATAATCATGTCCTTTGAATAAGGTAATCAACCGATGGCGGATGATGTCGAAAATTTAGCTGATCAGATAAAAGCTGGGGATCGACGCGCTCTGGCCAAAGGCATCACGTTGGTTGAGTCGTCCCGTGCGGATCACCGACAGCAAGCGTCGGCGCTGTTGGATTTATTGATGCCGTTCACCGGTGAGTCTCTGCGTCTGGGTATTTCTGGCGCCCCTGGCGTGGGCAAGTCCACTTTCATTGAGGCCCTGGGCAATCATCTGGTGGAGGCGGGGCACTCGGTGGCAGTATTGGCTGTAGACCCCTCGTCGGCGTTGACCGGAGGTTCTATTCTCGGTGACAAAACACGCATGGAAAGTTTTGCCTTCTCTGATCAGGCCTTTGTGCGGCCATCCCCCGCAGGTAAAACACTCGGTGGGGTAGCGAGAAGAACCCGCGAATCTATGTTGGTTTGCGAGGCTGCCGGATTTGATATTGTTCTGGTGGAAACTGTCGGCGTGGGACAATCGGAGACAGCCGTGGCAGATATGACTGATATGTTTCTAGTATTGCTTTTACCCTCTGGGGGTGATGAACTTCAGGGAATAAAGCGCGGTATCATGGAACTGGCAGATCTTATCATCGTCAACAAAGCCGATGGAGATCAGGTAAACGTCGCTCAGCAAACCATGGCTGACTACCGATCGGCACTTCACTTTTTGACCCCGCGTTCAGTGGACTGGCAGCCGTCAGTGATGACGTGCTCATCCTTAACTCACGATGGCGTCAGCGACATTTGGAGTGAAGTGACCAGATTTAAATCAGTTATGACAGCTGCGGATACACTGCAATCTAAGCGCGCCAGTCAGTCGGTAGCTTGGATGTGGCAAGAAATCGCAGAGACTTTGCTGGCTGAGGTGAAGGGTAGTCCTCAACTCCAATCGCTGATGGACGAGATGGAGTCTAGCGTTCGTCAGGGGCGAGTCGCGGCGACGGTGGCGGCGGAGTCCATCATCAGGCAACATACAAAATCTAAGTAACCCTATATTCACCGCAGTAACAGGCTGTAACAAAGGTCATGGGTAGTTTAGGGTTGCTGTCTATCACTTGAAGGAGGGCAGTATGCGTCGTTTTGGTCCCGGACTATTGGTTACCGCTGCTTTTATTGGACCCGGTAGTGTTGCCACCGCAAGCGTAGCTGGTGCCAACTATGGCTTTGTGTTGCTGTGGGCCCTGGCATTCTCTCTGTTGGCCACTGGTGTTCTTCAAGAGATGTCTGCGCGGCTCGGTTTGGTGTCGTCTTCGGGCCTCGCGCAAGCGCTGCGCACAATATTTCGGCACCCCATTGTGAGTAAGTTGGCGGTGATACTTATTGTGGCTGCCATTGGTGTGGGTAATGCGGCTTACGAGGCCGGAAATCTCTCCGGTGCGGCACTTGGGTTGTCACAGATCAGCGGTCTGTCGCTATCAGTGAGCGCTCTCCTGTTGGGTGCTATCACTGCGCTGTTGTTGGGCACCAGTGGCTATAAACTGATTGAGCCAGTACTGGTTTTGTTGGTCATCACCATGAGCGGTATATTCCTGCTCACGCTGTTCTTAGTAGATGTTGATTACAGTGCGCTTCTTAGTGGTCTGTTGGTGCCGTCGATTCCGCCGGGCTCAGCACTGACCATTATCGCGCTCATAGGTACCACGGTGGTTCCCTACAATTTATTCTTGCACGCTAATTTGGTTCAGGAAAAATGGCACGGCGTGGACAAGCAAACGGCCCTGCGTGAGTCTCGGGTGGATACTGTGGTCTCCATCGGTTTGGGCGGTTTAATCACGCTGGCGATAATGAGCACTTCTGCGGTGGCGTTCTTCAACACTGATCGAGTGTTTTCAGCATCAGCCATTGCAGTACAACTGGAGCCTGTCCTCGGTGCATCTGCCAATTTATTCTTTGCTGCTGGATTGATGGCGGCGGGTTTGACCAGTGCGATCACAGCACCACTGGCCGCCGCTTACGCGGTGTCAGGAGCCATGGG
Organism: Porticoccaceae bacterium; assembly: GCA_964230135.1. GTDB lineage: Bacteria > Pseudomonadota > Gammaproteobacteria > Pseudomonadales > Porticoccaceae > HTCC2207. The sequence continues at coordinate 32,973 of CAXRFT010000057.1, forward strand.
TTGGCCCAGTGATTTTTCTCATCGACGCTTCAGGCTAGTTTGGATGACTGTTTTGGCTGTGGGTACACTTTTCGCGGCAATGGGCACTAAGCCCATTGTTGCCATTGTCTTTGCCCAGGCGGCCAATGGCTTGTTGTTGCCAATTGTGGCGATATTTTTGCTACTGGTGATGAATCGATCTGATCTCCTTGGCGATCATCGCAATGGAACTGTTGCCAATATTGTTGGCGGTCTCATTGTAGCTGTGGTGGCGGCTTTAGGGGTGTTTAAGATTTTGCAGCTGTTTATGAACTAGTATAAATAGTGAACTTTTACAGGCAAAAAGAAGGCAGCTCACAGGCTGCCTTCTTTGCAAAGAGCAAGGGACTTTAAAGGATTTCTCTGTTTAGCCGCACTTAGAGTCGCCACAGTTTAGGCAGGTCATGCAGCCATCCATCAAAATAACCGCTTTGACACTACATTTCTTACACACCTCAGCATTCGCTGGGAAGTCAGATGCGTCATCTGTTGTGGCACTAGCCTGCTCAAAATCAGCCCGTTTTTCATCCATAATCTTCTGCTGATGGTCAGGGATTTCCAATTTCTGCATAAGACCAATTTTTTGCAGGTGATCTTCGATTGCCCAGCCGATTTCGGCTACCAGCGAGGGCATGAATCGACCCCCTGACTTAAAGTAGCCGCCCTGGGGATCGAAGATCGCTTTGAGCTCTTCCACCAAAAAAGTACAGTCACCCCCTTTTCTAAACACTGCTGAAATCACTCGGGTCAATGCTGAAATCCACTGGTACTGGTCCATATTCTTTGAGTTTAGGAAGATCTCAAAGGGGCGTCGTAACTCATGATCTGTGCCTTCGTTGAGAACAATATCATTGATGGTCAGGTACATTGCGTGATCTGACATCGGTGTTTTAATCTTGTAAGTACTTCCCGCCAAAGCTTCTGGGCGAGTGACTTTTTCGTGCATTTGAACAATATTATTTTCCGGTGCTGGCGGCGCTTCCACGGCGGCCTCTTGCTCTTCAGAAACCACTTTGTAGCCGACAATTTTCTTCTCAATTTTGTTAGTCATCTTAATCCTCGCAGCTGTCTGCGTTGTCAATTGCTTGTTATTAGAACTTTCCGTAGTAGCCTTCTTTCAACGCATCGAAGAGATTGGCCGCGGTGTGTGTTTCACCGTCGTATTCCACTTCATCGTTGCCTTTGAATTCGACTGTAGAACCGTCTTCTAAGGTGAAGCTGTAGGTGGTGTTCTCCAGATCGCTCTCCTTCACCAAAACCCCTTGGAAAGCCTCTGGGTTAAAGCGGAAAGTGGTGCAGCCTTTGAGCCCTTTTTCTGCGGCGTAGAGATAGATATCTTTAAAATCTTCGTATTCGCAGTCCGTGGGGACATTGATGGTTTTAGAAATGGAAGAGTCAACCCATTTTTGCGCAGCGGCTTGAATGTCAACATGCGCCTTTGGCGTGATATTCTCTGAGCTGACAAAATAGTCAGGCAATGCCTCAGACGGATCTGTACTGAAAGGCATAGCATTGGGATTTACCAAAGTGCGGTAAGAGAGCAACTCGTAGGAGAAAACATCAACTTTTTCCTTTGATTTTTTGCCCTCGCGAATCACATTGCGCGAGTAGTGGTGCGCAAAGCTTGGTTCAATACCATTACTGACGTTGTTCGCTAGCGACAAGGAAATGGTGCCTGTTGGTGCGATGGATGAGTGATGGCTGAAGCGACAACCGTTTTCGACAATGTCATCGATTAATGCCGGAGCCACTTTAGCTACTTCTTGCATGTAGCGACTGTATTTGCCCAACAGCACCTTACCTTTGATCTTGCTGCCTACTTTGATACCGTCTTTAGCCAAATCAGGCTGCTTGAATAGCAGTGCTGCTGTAACCTCGAACTCGTCCTCCATAATCGGGGCAGAGCCTTTTTCTTTGGCCAGTTCTACCCCAGCCGAAAGACCGGCCACGGCCATATCTCGCGCCACTCGTTCAGTGAATTCCAGGGAGTCTTGATCTCCGTACTTCATGCACAGCATGGTAATGGTAGAGCCCAGTCCTAAGAAGCCCATGCCGTGTCGTCGTTTGTATTGGATCTCATCGCGCTGACCGTCTAGGGGTAGACCATTGATTTCAACCACATTATCGAGCATACGCGTGAACACACCCACTACCTCGTTGTATTCATCCCAATCAAAGTAGGCATCTTCGGTAAAGGGATTGCGTACGAACTTGGTTAAGTTAACTGACCCCAATAAGCAGCTTCCATAGGGTGGCAGTGGTTGTTCGCCACAGGGGTTTGTCGCTCTGATATCTTCACAGAACCAATTGTTGTTATTTTTGTTGACCTGATCAATCAGAATAAATCCGGGCTCGGCATAGTCATAGGTGGAGGACATGATGGCATTCCACAGCTTTTGCGCGCGGATGGTTTCATAGATTTTGCATGCCACCAGACCCTGATCATTGGTGACATATCCCTCTGCGGTGGGGAAGGGCTTCCATACCACGTTATCGCCCTCAAGATCGAAGCCACCGTCAATTTCTTTGGCGCTGATGGGGAAGGTAAGGTCCCAGTTGCCGTCTGCTCGCACTGCCTCGATGAACTCCTCGGTGATGAGTAGTGACAGGTTAAACTGGCGCAGACGTCCGTCTTCGCGTTTAGCTTTAACAAAATCAAATACATCGGGATGGCTTACATCAAAGGTTGCCATTTGCGCCCCGCGACGACCACCGGCTGATGACACTGTGAAACACATTTTGTCATAGATATCCATGAACGACAGTGGGCCTGAGGTATAGGCACCTGCACCGGAGACATAGGCTCCTTTAGGGCGAAGGGTGGAGAATTCATAGCCGATGCCGCAGCCCGCTTTGAGGGTCAAGCCGGCCTCTAGATTCTTTTCTAAAATCCCCACCATGGAATCGGGTACTATGCCCGATACCGTACAGTTAATTGTCGATGTGGCCGGTTTGTAGGCTTGAGCACCCGCATTAGAAATAATTCTGCCCGCGGGAATCGCACCATGTTGCAGAGCCCAAACAAACCGCTCTTGCCAGTGCTCGCGTTTAGATTGTTCTTCGACGTCAGACAAAGCTATAGCAACACGCATATAAGTGTCGTTGATATCGGCATCTACGGGATTTGATTCTTTATCTTTAAGACGGTATTTTTTATCCCAAATATCGAGAGACGCATCCTGCATTTCAATTTCTCGAACGGCGCTTGCTGGTTTAATTGTTTTTAGTTTCGGTGCACTCATTTTATAACCTTATTTATGTCACTGTTTCGCGTTGTCTGGTACGGATTTGGGTCTAGTCACTGCCTGAATCATCGCTATTTTTCTGGACAGTTTATTCCCCTGTCTCTACGATCAGGTGAAGAGTGTATCCTACATGGTGTGTCTTGCAAGTATTAATCCACTATATGTAGTGTTTTTTTCAAAAAAAGCACTATATGGTGATGATAACGTATTAAAAACCTGTGGATAAATCGGTGTAAATCATTGTGCTGCTGAGGTATTTGGCGTTGTTGACTGACAGTATGAAACCGGTCACATTTTTATTGCGTAACAACCTCATCCGAGAAGAGAAACCGCAACGCCAATTGTCACTTTATCCGGACTTATATAAAATGAAAGACTTGGGCTTTTGCAATTGTGAACCGTCTGACGCCCAAACTAATCTGCTGAGGTTTTACTGATGGATATTTTCGACTTTTCCGATGGTCGTGAAGGCTATTACGGGGAGTACGGCGGTGTATTTTTGCCAGAGATTTTACATGCCACCATAGAAGAGTTACTGGACTGCTTTCGAGAATGCAAGGCAGATCCGACATTTTGGCAACAATATGTTGAGCTTTTGCAGAGCTACTCTGGACGCCCAACGCCGGTTACTCATTTAGAAAATCTATCTAAGCAGCTCGGTGGCGCACAGATCTACGTCAAACGAGATGACCTCAATCACACTGGCTCACATAAGGTGAATAATGTTATGGGGCAGGGCCTGCTCTGTCAACGCCTGGGTAAGCGTCGAGTTATTGCCGAGACGGGTGCAGGCCAGCATGGCTTTGCCACGGCCACCATGGCTGCAAAGTTTGGCTATGACTGTAAAATTTACATGGGTGCGGTGGATGTGGCACGGCAGAGACCCAATGTGTTTTGGATGGAAAATCTTGGGGCTGAGGTGGTTGCCGTTCAGGACGGCCAAAAGACGTTGAAAGATGCAGTAAACGAGTGCATGCGCGATTGGGTAACCAATATGGCAGACACTCATTATATCTTGGGCACAGCCTGCGGGCCCCATCCGTTCCCGGAGATGGTCAGTTGGTTTCAGTCAATTATTGGTGTTGAGGCCAGGGAACAAGTAATCAAGCAAGCGGGTCGTCTACCCGATCGCGTCTATGCCTGTGTGGGCGGTGGCTCCAATGCCATGGGTATTTTTCAGGGTTTCTTTGACGATGAGTCTGTAGAGCTTGTGGGATGTGAGGCAGGAGGTCAGGGAGTTGGTTCCTACATGCACTCTGCTCGTCTGGCCTATGATGATGCATCTGTGGGTGTAGCCCAGGGATATAAAACTTATTTTCTGCAGAACGAGCAGGGCAATATGAATGAAACTCATTCAGTGGCGGCCGGTCTGGACTATATTGGTATCAATCCTATATTCGCCCATTTGTGGGAGCAGGGCAAAGTGCGTTTTGAGGCGGCTACTGACGTTGAAGTCAAAGAAGCGTTGAAACTCACCATGCGAACTGAGGGTTTAATTCCTGCTCTTGAGAGTACCCATGCCTTTGTCACCGCCATTAAAGAGGCACCGAGTATGGGTAACGATGAGATCATTCTGATTAATCAGTCAGGTCGAGGTGACAAAGATATTTTCACGATTGCCGATGCTTTGGACGATGCCAAGTGGAAGGCGTTTATTGGCGGTAAGGCTGACCAGTATCGATCGGAGGGTGGCCAATGAGCTTGCAGGCTTACATTGAGCAGCGGAAACAGCAGAAAGACATACTGGTGATGGCTCATGTTGTCTGCGGTTATCCCAGTTTTGATGACAATCTCCAGGAACTCGAGATTATGGCTGAGGCTGGTGTGGACATTGTCGAGTTACAATTTCCTTTTTCAGAGCCCAGCGCCGATGGACCGCTTTTTGTCAAGGCTAACGAACAGTCGTTGAAAGCGGGGACCACAGTTGATCAATGCTTTGAGTTTATGAGCAAAGCTAGCGCATTGTTTCCGTTTAAGATATTAATGATGGGATATTACAATACGGTGTTTCGAATGGGTGAGTCTGTCTTTGTTGATAGATTAAAGCGGGCTGGAGGTGTCGGCTATATATTGCCTGATTTACCTGTTGAAGAATCAGAAAATTTACACCGCCTATCAGAACAAGCTGGCGTAGAACCAATTATCTTGATGACGCCCACCAGCAGTGACAAACGCCTGACTGTGTTGGGTGCGGCGAGCAGAGGTATGGTCTATGCAGTAGCTAGAAAAGGGGTGACAGGCTCCAAAACCAATCTCGGGGATGATGTTCTTGGTTTGATTGATCGCTGTCGCCGACACACCGACGTGCCCATAGGTGTGGGTTTTGGTATCAGCAGTAAAAGTGACTTAGACTTTTTGAGAGGCTCTGCAGATCTTGCCATCGTGGGAACTGCGGCGCTAAAAACCTGGGAATCCTCGGGGGCCGACGGACTTCGCCGATTTTTCAGTGATTTGATGAGCTAGCTCTGTTAGTTGCTTTTGGACCTTCTAACAGTGGATAGTCGCCAATCATTGATCACTTCTTCCCGCACCTCGTCGAGAGTGGCGAAGGGTTCAACGGTATGCTTTTTTACACAGACCAGATAAACGCCATGGGTACCGCTTATGGGTCCGTCCCAGCAAGGTAGTTTGTCTGGTGATTGTTCGACTAAACTGATGAGTTTACTTTTAAATTCAACGCCAAATGCTTGCTCTAAGCGTTGATCTCCTGCTTCCTCATCTTCGCTGGGTTGATAGAGGCCATAAAAGTAACCATCATCTGTAAGCCTTCTATCCTTTAAAAGGGGTACGCTGTTTGACACCATGTCTTCCAACGCCTGTGCCGCTATATCAAATGCCTGACCGCCATACTTAGCGGTTAGGAAGGGTCGATAGAGGAATTCTAACCGAGCACCACCACCATAATAGACTTGGCGACTCTTGAAAAATTCTTGCAGCTCTTCTTCGGTTGGTTGTCGCCCGCTGATTGCTTCAATCATTCCCGAGAGCTTATTTCTCATCGAATCAAATTTGTCTTGGAAACTGATAGGTTCGTTCAATGGACTTGCCTGCTCATCAATCTCGTTACCGAGTAGTTGATTAAGTCGGTTCTGTAGTGATGCGCTGTCTGGTCTGAACTGTTCACTGTTATTGATACGATCGACGATTTCACTGTCTCTTTTATCGAGATACCACGTCACTGCAATACCGAGTAAGGCAACGACTAGTATTACTAGAAAAACTCGAATAATTAGACCTCTGTTTGACACAGGATACTCCTCCAAACGATCTTATTAATAACCCTTAGTCACTATTTCCAAGCGATTGAGTCGCTATCTTTTGTGCATCTCCCGCTTTGATGATGGATATCTTATCCAGTGAAAAATGGCGTTTAAAGGCTTCGTTAACGTCTTCAACGGTGAGGTTAAGCAGCGCAGTTTCATAATCTTTGTTCCATTGCATGGACCGATTGAGGTCAATATTAGAAAGAAGTCGGTTCACCAGCCGATCATCTTTGGCGCGATCGATACGGCTGTTTTGTAAAACACCGGCTCTTGCATCATCTAGCTCTTGTGCGGTAAAACCCTCTTCCACTACGCGTGTAAATTCTTCTTTAAAACCGTTTTCAACTTTGTCCAGATTTTCCGGTGCACAGATGGCATAGGCGCCAAAAGTAGCATTTTCATCATAGGAACTTACATTGAAGAAAGAACCTGCACCGTAACTTAAACCGTCCTGTTGGCGAAGGCGATTGGCAAGCCGGCTACTAATGAAGCCGCCGCCGAACATTTGATTTGCCATTTCCAAAGCGGGGTAGTCTGGATGATCATCTCTTAGAGCGAAGGTCATCATGGCTCCAAAAGCAGCACCGGCTTTGTCTGGCGTATCGATAAAACGGTTAATTGTCTCGCTGTCCTTTAATCGTCCCGCAATCCGTTGATAATCAGTGTTACTTTCCCAATCAGTCATCATTTGGTTCAGTTTCCGCTGTACTTGGTCGCTACTAGCATCCCCAATCACGGCGGCCTCGGCCTCAGTCCCACCGATGAATTGACCGTGGAATTTACGCAGGTCATCGACACTCACTGCTCGAATTTTTTCCATCCTGTCGTCAATAGTGAGTTGATAAAATGGGTGTCCTGGACTGTAGGGATTTAAGTGATTTCGGAGCTCTCGAAACACTAAGGACGTCGGTTGTTGCTTTTGCTGTTCTAGGGCAACAATCATTTCCTCTTTTAATACCTCAAGTTCACTTTTATCGAAACTCGGCAATTTGAGAATCTCCTCCACCAATGTCAACGCTGGCACTAGATTGTTTTTGGTGGTTAAGACTGATGCACTAATCCCGGTAGCACTGCCTCCGATACTGACAGAGGCTTTGAGTTTGTCGAATTCTGCTTGAAGAGCTTCTCTGGAGTAATTCTCCGTACCACGACTGAGCATGGATGCGGTCATCGAGCCTATCACTGACTGATTAAAGAGCGCTGACTCATTGCCTATGTCTAGACTGATCTTAGCGACCACTGATTCACCTCGAGTTTTTTTGATGAGATAGGCAACCTCTGAGCCATTATCCAGCGTCAATATTTTTGTGCGTTGATCGATATTGTCATGCGAGGGATCAAAATCTTCACCCTGAACGACAGGTTCACGTCCTTTATAGCCGTCCACCAGTGCGGCGATATCTGTTTTGGTCATGCGCACGATAGAGTCGGCTCGGTCTGGATCTTGTTCTGGAATAAAAAGACCCAGTGTTCTGTTGTTGTTAATTAGGTAGTCACTAGCTGCCTGACGCACCGACTCAGTTGTGACTTTCTCCACACCGTCTCGATCCAAGAATAGGAGTCGCCAGTCTCCCATTCCTATGTATTCGGAGAGCCCCAGAGCGATGGATTGGGAAGAATTGAAACCCAATTCAAACTGTTTGGTGAGTTTCGCTTTGGCTCGTTCAACTTCTTCATCTGTGATGGGATTGTCTGATAGCCCTTCCAGGCTGGTGAGCAATGCCATTTTTGCCGATTGAAGATCTTTATCAACTCCCAATTGCGCCATAAAAAATACCACGCCCGGTTCACCCCATTGAAAACTGTAGCCATAGGTATTGGCAGCGAGATTATTTTTTACCAAGGCTTTGTGCAGCCTCCCTGAGGTTGGGTCGGCCAAAATATTGGTCAGTACAGCCATGGAAGGGTACGCCGGGTCATAGCCGGCAGGAATGCGATACATACTCGCCACTACCTTGACATCACCAGTGCGACGCACGGTAACCTGTCGTTCGCCATCTTGGATGGGTTCTTCGGTATAGAGCTCTTGTAGCTGACGAGTTGGACGTTTTATTTGAGAAAAATATTTATCCACCAAGGCGATGGTTTTTTCTTCATCAATTTTTCCGGAAACGATCAGAGTAGCATTATCGGGCTGATAATACTTTTTGTAAAAAGCCTTGAGATTTTCAATTTTGACATTTTCTAGGTCAGACCGCGCGCCTATGGTGCTTTTACCATAATTGTGCCAATCGAAGCTGGCAGCGAGCATGCGACTGATCAGCACCCCCACGGGATTGTTTTCACCATTCTCCAGCTCGTTTCTCACCACCGTCATTTCACTGTCTAAATCTTCTTTGGCAATAAAAGAATTGACCATTCGATCAGCTTCTAGGTCGAGAGCCCAATTTAAATTCTCATCGGTAGCTGCAAAGGTTTCAAAATAATTTGTTCTGTCAGTCCAGGTTGTGCCATTGGGCTCAGCACCACGATCAGTCAGCTCTTTTGGAATATTTTTGTGTCGAGGTGTACCCTTAAAAACCAGATGCTCCAACAGGTGCGCCATACCGGTTTCGCCGTAATTCTCGTGTTTAGAACCGACCTTGTAAGTGACGTTGACGGTGATGGTTTCCTGTGAGGGATCAGGGAAAAGTAATACTTGTAGTCCGTTGTCGAGGCGATATTCGGTGATACCCTCTATGCTGGTAACCTTTGATGGTGCCTTCGAAGGCATGCTCACCGAAGTACAGGCAGTGACTAAAACGCTACATAGTAAGGCGACGAATAGTTTGTATAACATATCTCAGTTCCGTAAATTGTTAGCTGAAGAATACCACATAAGCTCTTCTTAATACTTTGAAGCGGCGCACAATGCTTTTTAACCTTTTAACAATAGCGTTAAATGGCTTTTTCTTTGACAATGGCTAATACGTCTTGTTCCAGTGTTATTTTTACCTGTTCCACGATACGCCCAATTTCGATTTCATCGTGAAAAAATACGATGGTAGGTGTTCGCTCGATTTTAAAAAGTTGTTCTATACCCGAGGGTGTGGTTTTGCTTGGAGAGAGACCAATAATTCGTAGATTACTGTGTTCGAACTCTGCCTCTTGAAGAAGCTTTACTAGTCGTGGTACTTCGCGTTGACTGTCATGGCACCAGGTGCCCATAAACAGCATGATGCTGATATCATCCATCAACGGTCCGATTTGCTCCATAACATCTGGGTCGGGACTGTAACCTTTATAATTTCCTTCGAACCAGCTAGTGAATGCGGGTCGTTGCAGATCCTCTAATTGAATTTCACCAATCAACAGGTCAGTACGTTCAGCATAAACAGCCGATGTAATGAAAATAAGACAGAGGAAAAACACTAATATTTTTATTGATGGAGTTAGCCAGGACTGATTGATAAAAAGTTTTAGCATTGTGTTGGTGTTGTAAGATTGTTTGGATAGTCACGGGCGCCATTGGCATACAAAATGGCGACTTCATGCTATGTTAGCTTTCTCATTGTCTTGCATTGTACAGGAAGGGGCTATGGATAAACCACTCGCTGGGTTGCGCGTGATCGAGTTGGGTCAATTGTTGGCGGGGCCTTTTGCAGGCTGTATGTTGGGATATTTCGGTGCAGAGGTGATCAAAATTGAGCCGCCGGGAGGTGACCCCATAAGAAACTGGCGAGAAGTAAAGGATGGCACTTCTCTTTGGTGGCGAAGCTTGGCGCGAAATAAGAAATGTATTTCCCTGGATTTAAAGACAGAAGAGGGGCGCAACATTGTTCGTCAGCTGATGGTTAATGCTGACGTAGTTATCGAAAATTTTCGGCCCGGCGTTTTAGAGGATTGGCAGTTAGATCCTGACAGTTTGCGCACTGAAAACCCCAATCTCGTGTACGCTCGAATTTCAGGCTTTGGTCAGACCGGCCCCTACGCAAAAAAGCCAGGCTTTGCCTCTGCCTGCGAGGCCATTAGTGGTTTTCGCTATCTGAATGGCTTTCCTGATCAGGCTCCGGTAAGACCTAATTTGAGTATTGGTGATACGGTGGCAGGTCTGCATGCAGTTATCGGAATTTTAATGGCCCTGCGGTCTCGGGATAAAAAGCAATCGTCGGGAGCCGACGCTGGTCAGGTGGTGGACGTCGCCCTCTATGAATCGATGTTTAATCTCCTTGAGGCAGTGGTTCCGGAATACAGTGGCGCCGGTGTGGTTCGCCAGCCCTCCGGTACCACGGTTACGGGTATCGTTCCCACCAATACTTATGCCTGTTCCGATGGTAAATTTGTCGTTATTGGAGGTAATGGTGATTCAATATTTACGAGATTGATGCACGCAATTGCTCGTCCTGATCTTGCAGACGATCAACGATTCAAGTCCAATGCTGACCGAGTCATTCACCAACAGGAGATAGACTGTCTATTGTCGGATTGGTGTGCGCAGCACACCTTAGATGAGGTGATGATTATCTTGGAGTCGAAAAGGGTTCCCTGCGGGCCGGTCTACACGGTTGAAGATATGATGAGTGATGACCATTTTAAGGCGCGAGGCTTGTTTGAATCGGTAGAAATTAATGGAGAAACCCTTACAATTCCCGCGTTGATGCCGAAAATACCTGAGGCGCCGGGTGGAACGGATTGGCCCGGCCCAGAGTTGGCGTCACACACAGAGGAGATTTTATCGGGCTTGGGGCTGCACCAAGAGGAAATCGCCAAGTTAAAATTAACCGGTGTTGTTACAGATGCCAACTAACTAAAATTCAGAGCGCTTTAGACGCGCTATTTTGCGGACACATTATGACTATATCTTCTTTTTTACCGCCTCAAAGAACCCTAATGGGACCCGGTCCATCAGATGTCAGTGAGCGAGTACTGCAAGCCATGGCTCGACCCACCGTTGGCCATCTAGATCCGCGCTTTATCACCATGATGGATGAAATTAAGCAGCTTTTACAGTACGTATTTCAGACGTCTAATGAGCTGACTTTTGCCGTTTCCGCGCCCGGCTCAGCGGGTATGGAGTGTTGCTTCGCCAATTTAGTTGAACCTGGAGATAAAGTGATCGTTTGCCAAAACGGTGTGTTTGGCGGTCGTATGAAAGAGAATGTTGAACGTTGTGGTGGCGTAGCAGTGATGGTTCAAGATGATTGGGGTAAGGCTGTGAGTGCTGAGAAGCTAGAGCTGGCGCTCAATGCACATCCTGACGCGTCTGTGGTGGCCTTTGTGCACGCGGAAACCTCAACCGGTGCTCAGTCCGATGCCAAGACGCTGGTAGACTTGGCGCACAGACACGACTGTTTAGCTATCGTTGACGCAGTGACTAGCCTGGTGGGAACGCCCGTGAAAGTTGACGAGTGGCAGATTGATGCGATTTATTCGGGATCTCAAAAATGCTTGTCATCGTCTCCAGGCTTGTCGCCTGTCAGTTTTAGCCCGCGCGCAGCAGAAAAAATAAAGCAGCGCAAGACTAAGGTTCAGAGTTGGTTCTTAGATCTTAATTTAGTCATGGGTTACTGGGGGGGTGATGGCAAGCGTGCCTACCATCACACCGCACCAGTAAACTGTCTCTATGGCCTGCATGAATCCTTAGTCATTGTGCAGGAGGAGGGCTTGGAAAATGCTTGGGCTCGCCATCACAAAAATCATCTTTTGCTGCGTTCAGGTTTAGAACAATTGGGCATTTCTTTTATTGTCGATGAGCGAGACCGTCTGCCACAGTTAAATGCTGTGACTATACCCGCGGGTGTTGATGATGGTGAAGTGCGCAATCGGTTACTCCACGACTATGATCTTGAAATTGGTGCTGGTCTGGGTAATTTGGCGGGCAGCGTTTGGCGAATTGGTCTCATGGGCCATGCTAGCACTGAGGCAAATGTAAATAAATGCCTTCAAGCGCTTAAGCAGGTATTGTAAAGGATCTCCCGTCAAGAATTGGGTGTAACTGTTTCGCCGCAGCACTACTATTGCTGAAATACTTTTATCCACTGTCCGGGTTTGGGCTCACCCGCTGGATAGTGGCCGTTGATTACACGCAATATCTCTTCGTCTGATGCGTTCAGTTTATAGGTTTTGATAAGTTCTGCGTAGGTGGTGGAAGATTCTACTTGCAGGTATTTGACGACTTTGGGTTTTTGCCCAGCAATTTCAGCGCGGGAAATGGGTCTAAATGTCTTGATGGCGGACAAAATGGCCTCATCTAAATCGCTGTATTGCTCGCTGTCGGTGACTTCGGTGCTGATAATGTAGGCATCCAGTTTATAGTAGATAACAGCAATCCGCTGTGCTGGCTTTCCATCTGTGCCAGGTAGTAGACCGGTGTAGCCACTTAAACCTGCGGGTGAAATTACTTGGCCATCGGTCAACTGCTGAATTTTCATGTAATTAAATAGATATTCTTCTGGTGCCTGGGCTGTTCGTCTAGTTTTTTTCAAGGTCATGTTGGCAGTTTTATCGGGCGCCTCAGCAGTTGCAAGGCCGTCTTCAATTTCACTGTTCACTGACCATGTTTTAGGGAAATCTATGCGTACTTTGAGGTCCATATTGGAGTAGCGGTTCGGCGGTGCAGTTTTAGCTAAAAAGTTTACCCCCCAAACTAATCCATCGGTAAGTTCTCGGTATGTGTCAGCTCCATCACCTCTATTGAGACTTGATTTGAGTGCATCGGCCTTGACCACCACGGTGCGAAGGCGAGCGTCATTGCGGGGATGGGAGGCGAAGACACCGTGATAGGTGGGTCTCACTGCACCTCTTCCTTTAGCTCGCTTTTTTTGCACTGACTCGTAGTCTTTCATAATGCCAAGCATGCTCAGCATCGCTTTGGGGTCATAGCCAAGTTTTGCCATATACTCGGCGCCGGCCTCATCAGCTTCTAATTCATTGCGTCTGCCATGACTTTTCATCATCGAATTAATGTAGGCCATAGTGGCCTCGTAAACTTCATTGCTGTTAGATAGTGCGCCTGCTAACGTGGATATTATTTGCGCTCCAGTCATACGACTCTCTTGTCCGGTGACATGTTCGCGAGTGATGTGTCCTACTTCATGAGCCAGCACGGCAACCAACTGCGCCTCATTGCTGACGTAATTGAGTAAGCCACGATTGACATAAATGTAATTATCTCGAGTGGCAAAGGCATTTAGATTTTCATCATCCAAAAGGGTGAAAATAAATTTTTCACCAGACATCTCGGAGACAGCAACAATTTCATTTCCTAGGCGTTCAATGTATTGCTGAAGTGCTTGGTCGTTATAGATAGGTGTCTTTTCGATGGTTTGGTTGTAAATTTCTGCACCGGTGATGGCCGCTAAAGAGGGCCATGAGATCAGCGGCAGGAAAAGGGCCAGAAAAACGCTGATATAGAAACGGAGCGGCTTAAGGGCTTCCATGGTACTAGTTACCCTCAGTCAAGAAAAACTGTTTTAGTTGGTTTCCCATGCTGGTACAAGCATCATTTTTCACCGGAGTCAGCAGAGGAATGGGCGCCACAGCGCCAATGAGATAAGAGGTTCCCTCTGAGTCAACACGTACCTTTCCACGCTCCACAAGATCCTCAATATCCCACACTGTCGCTTCGTAAACGGATAATTTATTCCACTGAGTGAAACCAAAACACCCACCGCCGCCAGGACCGATTGCACAACTCATGGAGCCGCTTTGATCCATGGTTTGCGTAGACCCATCGAGCCACACCAGATAACGAATGGATAATTCCTCAACCCTGCGCTGAATACTTTCTGCGCTCATCAGACGTTTAAGTCTAGCCAAACTTTTCGGTGCAGTGCGAGGTTCAAACCATGGGTAAATGGCATCGACAAAATGCTGTTCAGACAATACATTGATGTCCGAATTACGCATTTTACTGGCTACACACTGAATAAACTCTTGATCAGTTTCGTAGTGCCCTGCGTCGCGTCTCCCGAGAATAGCAACATTTTCATTGGTCATTAACTTCACTGGATCTGCAGTGGGTCTGTACTCGTCCACAGTGGTGGTTGCTGCACAGCCCAGCAGTAGCGATATATGAAAAATGAATAGGGAGTGAAAAATAGGTTTTCTCATCTCAGGCCCCCGTTATATTTTTCTGTTTAATGTACCCATTCACCGCCGGAATTCTGAAAAAATCCAGAACTAGCTTAGCGCCCGCATCTCGCAGCGCCACATTGGCTGCCCGTTCGATAGCTTTTTCTTTGGATGCTAAAAAACTGTCTGGTGTCTTGCCATAGGCAGGCATGAACCAGTTAGTGATCACCTGACCCTGAGAATCGGTTAATTCCAAGTTATATTTAATCCATACTTCAAACACATTGAGGTAGTTGTTGTTAGGCGTCGCCACCTGCACTTCATAAACTGACGGCGTAATAATGATATCCACCTCAGAACTGGCTTGTTCCGCTGACGGGACGATCTCGATGGTTTCGAACAAGCCTCCGAAGGTTTTTGTCAGCGCTCTGGTTTGACTTTCTCCGATATCAATCTGAGTATCTTTGTTCGGTTGCGCAATATAGGAACGAAAAGAGTCGGTAAATACAATAGCAACTGCAAGGGGTTTTGGTTCGAAAACAATATCAGGAAAGGCTGAATTTAACTTGACCGAGGTGGAACCGCAGTTGACCAGAGTTGCTGTTAGAACAACCAAAAATACTCTACACCAATAGGTTTGCATCGTTTACTCCAACTCGTTAAGACCAATAAATGTTCCGCCGTTGTTATAACTCAATTCGCGCATCAATGCCGCGAAGCGAATTGCCGAAGCACTGGGAGAGGCCCCCTCTCTGAGATGCACGGGAAAACCCAGAGCATGAATCCTTACCAATCGCTCATCACTAGCGTTGGCCTTATTCAGTCGATCAACAGTTTTTACCACTTGACGTATCGATCGTCCTTGAAAATCATCGCCCAAGGTGTAGATACTGATTTTTCGTCCTGGTTTGTAAAATGACTGGATCGCCTTGTTGATACCTTCTACCGGGCTAGAATTACTAAAAGGCGCCCAGCCCGCAAGCCTGTCTGTAATAGATTTACGCATAGCTGGACTGTCCGGGATCCATTGGTCTTTATAATTGCTAAACATATATTGACCCATATCATTGAGTACTTGAATGCCGGTAACCTCAGGATAGACATCGAGAATATTGAGCATTTCTTGTTGAACCTTCTCCCAGGCGGCTGTTTGCATGCTACCGGAGGTATCGATAACGAAGATAATGTAGTCACTGTCCGCAGGGATACCGGCAACCAAATCATCTTGACTTTGAAAATTATCCCCCAGAAGACGTTGCATTTCTTCAGTGAGCACCTGAAGAACCAACTGTAATTGCTCCTTTTCAACCTGCTGTGATTGAGCGAGCTGTGCAGCTTGTTTGGACACACTGGCGAGTCTCGCTTGCAAGCGAGCGATGGCGTCCCTTTCATCGGAAAGTTGCTGTTGCCGTGATTTCAGTTGAGATTGCAATTGAGTTGATTCACCACGGAGGCTAAATAAGGTTTCTTGTTGATCTTTTATTTGATTAATCAGTTGAGAATCGTCTGTATCCATCATGCTTGGATCACCAATACGGGCGATGATGAGTAGCAGCACAATAGCTCCAAAGCCGCAGCTGATAACATCGAGAAATGCTATGCTTGCCTCCGCTGATTCTTTTCGTTTTGCCATGGGTTAACCTCTCCCGCCTACGGCCAGTCTCGCGACGGGGCAATAAAAGATCCCTTACTGTCGATTGCCAGTTGCCAGTATAGCGCGGCTGCCTCTGCATCTCCCTCCATTGGAAATAGAATTGTGTTGACGGTGAGTCCCGAGGGAAGTGCAGTAATGGCCGAATTGAAGTGTTTCCGTCGTGTATCGCCAGTCACCATGTAGCGCTTGGGAGGCTGTTCTCCCTGTGTCGGCAGACCATCGGTCAACAAAAACAGGTTATCCGGTGGATCATCGAAATCGGCGATGCGTTTAAATGCATTAATTAGGCTAGTACCATCTTTGGGAATCACCAGTTTGACACCATCTACCACCTGCTCAAGGGCAAGGGAGTCTGCTGCGTCTAGCCAGACGCCATCAGTACCCTCCACCACGGGCCCTGCAGAGGTGTTAAATAGATAAACTTGGAAGCGACTACTGGGAGGTAGTTGCGCTAAGAGCCACTCCAGTGTTCTTGTGGCCCATTGCCATTTGGGCGAATTTAGCTGCTCTTGTTCTGGCATGTTTCTCCGTCGGACTATATTGACAACGGTATCAGCAAGCATGCTAGCGGAAGCATCAACTAAGATCATCACTCGCTGCCCACCTAATTTTAACCCGGTGAGATATTGTCTATTGCCGTCACCCAGAAACTCACGCACCTTATCACCAAATTCTATCTCCTCCATCTGTGCTGTTTCTGACTCCAAATTCTGCACCTGTTGACGCAGTTTGTCCATTTCGTTGGGATCATCCTGAATACTCTTTTCTTCCTCTTCAAGTTGGATAACGATTCGTTTGGACAATCCCTGCGCTTGTAAAAGTTGAGATTCAACTGTCTTCAGACTATTCAATAGCAAGGTTTTCTCTTCTTTGGCTTCATCGATATCGCGCTGCAAGAGGGATGTCTCTGCGGCGAGATTAGTATCTGGCGTTTGAATCTCCGTGGCATTATGGCGGAGAATTAGGAACAACATGGTGACGGCACCAAAACCACAGGCCATGATGTCGAGAAAAGACAAACTGAAGGCTACATTACGGCGTTTTTTAACCATCAATTACCTCGATCAGTTGCAAGGTAATATCACCAACCGTCAATGTCCTGCCTACAATGAGCTCAAGGTGATGTTTTCTGATGGGTTCATCGATTGCTTCTCTCAATACCAGCCTGTCTTGTTTTAACTCAAGAACGGCCAGCGCATTGTCGTGCTGGTGAGTTTGCACAAGATAGTGGTTGTCGTGGTAATGGATACTGAGTTTATCCGCCAAAGGCCAAGCTTGTCCATTGAGGAGTATATGGGTTGGTAGAGACCGCTTATCGTGGTTGCAACTCACATCTAGACTCTCTTTCATGTCAGTTACAAGAGAGTGATCTCTTATGAGAGAGGATGAGGAGGCGTCCCAGTGACATGGTTGTTTGAAAATTTCATCGATGAGGACGAGGCTTTTTACATCTTTCTGTTTAAAAACAATGGTTGGCACGAAGTTAGCGAGAAAGTCGATATTTTCGGCCAGGATTATCTCGCCTGTGGCAGGTTGTGCAAGGGCATGTTTAAGGGCACCGAATCGTTGTTCTAGGAGATCAATAACCTCATCTTGTTGAAGTGATATGCTGAGATGCCCAGCTTCGCTCTCCACTGTCACTAGTAACTTATTTTGTCGGCTAAGTGCCCTAATCCATCCATCAACATTATCATGCAGAGCCTGTTCTCCTTCGGAGTTGTGCATTGGGTCATAGCGGTGTTGTTGAATAAACTTGTCGCCGATATGGCGAGTAAGTGTATTGTGTATTTGATTTGAACCTGTGTCTGGGATGATCTGTTGGTGAATAACTTTTGATACACGTTGGTCATGTAAAGTTGAGCATTGCACCGAGCTGACAATTGCCTGATGTAGAGTAAGTTCAACCACAGTATACCGTGAGAGCCCCATCGCACTGACCAATAGGGCGGAATCTGTGATCTTTATGACGTCTATTGAGTTGGCCTTAATGATGCCCACAATCAGCGCCGTTTGCTCATCTGAAAAGTGTCCAGGGACAAACAACATGAGCTGTTGAACGGTTGAGACTCCGGCTAAGATACTCCGTAGTTGTGCGTAGGCGATATCCGCATTGTGTCTGGCCCACTTCTGTGTTGGCTTGATTGGACGTTGATTAATTTGATACCAGTAGTTACAAAAATTATGCTGCGGTTCGAGCCAAGCGCTGTCGCGCGCGCCTTGTCCCGTGATAATTCCATCTTTATTGAGTTCGGCGAAGCCTGGCTCAGACACTACTTCACCCGCACTTGTGAAGAGCGTAATATTTTGATCATTGAGTATTAATATACCTCTACTCACTTGACGTGTTCCCAATCAATTGGCTTTCAAAAATCGCAATAGTTTGTTCTCACAATAATGGTGAGAATCCAACACCAGACGTTCTTGTTGAAGTTGCAATTGATGCATAAAGAACATCACTACCATACTGATGAGAAGTGCGACAAAAGTAGAGTTAAAAGCGACACCGAGACTGCTGGTTACACCGGCAATATTACCTTCCATAGCTTCATGGGCCTGACCCAATGCGGCGCCTATGCCTCGGACCGTACCGATGAAACCGATGGAGGGAATTGCCCAGGTGATATAGCGAATCATGGATAATTCTGAATCCAGACGCTCATTTTCAGTATCGCAAATGCTCGCTACGGCATCGGTGGCGGATTGAACACTCTTGGTGACCTCAAAACGCAACAGCGCGGTGCTCAGTGCCCTTGGTAATAAAAGGGCTTGCTGAACACTGCTCAGAGCTTGTATAGGCCGGTTAAACTGGGAGGCATCCTCAGGTAAGATTTTGGAACCCTCATTGATGTCGATGAGTGGTTGATCTAGCATGGACCTTTCATCCATACCAACGCGAACCTTATAGGTCATTATTGCCAGAGCCCAGAGCATTAGAATAAAGCACGCTTCTTGTTCGAAGTCTTTGATGATGATGGTAAACGACCTAGGCGGCACATAGGCTTCACCAGCAGCAGCCATATTCATATGCAGTAGCATGGTGCTTTCAGCGCTGGGTCTGACCAGAATGACGTAGAGAGTATGAACAAAAATAATAGAAACTAATAACGCGATGATTTGGAAAAACATTTCGTTGTTGGTGCGGTTTATTGGGTTGTGCATACTTTGTCCTCTGGTCTATTGCCGGGAATGTTTAAAACGCTAGATATCTGACGGAAGTGGCACTGGATAGTCCTCAGAAATATCCTCTACTGGTTTAAAATCTTGGCCAGGCTGTTCCGTTTCTGTAGCGCTGTTGGCCTCATTTTTTGCGGTTTCTTGCGCGGTTTTATTTTCCTTTAAAACGATATCTTTATCTGCATCAGCCTCTTGTGAAATCGATATCTGAGCCACCAAAAGCAGCACTGCAAATTTGAATATACTCAGCTTCATGGTGATTTACCTGGTTCGTCAACATATCGAGCAACACGAAAACCGACGTCAAGTCGTTTTGTTGATCCCGCTTCGCGGTAACTGAAACGAAGTTCGGAGCGTGATGCTAGAGCCCAACTCGCATCGCGTATGACGTGTCTCGATCCTGCGGATGGGCCTCTTGGATCGACAATATGCTCTCCACGGTGTGAGTTCACAGAATAAAAATCATTGACCCATTCAGCCACGTTACCACCCATATCGTAGATACCTTTATCATTGGGTTTGAAACTACCCACGGGCGCCGATACAGCATAATTATCTTTGTAGCCGCCTAGCGTAAAGGGAATAAAGCTCTTGGCCGTTTCATCGGCGTAGTTGGCGATGGGCTGATTCGGAGGGTAGAGGTTGTTGTTCCAGGGAAATAAACGTGGCCGGTTATCTTGATCAAACCGGGCAGCCCATGCCCACTCAGCTTCGGTAGGCAATCGGTATCCAGTGGCATTCCAGTTGAAACCCTGTAGCACTCCATTATCAAAGTTGTAAAACTGAGGCAGATTTTCTTGCTCACTAAGCCAATTGCAAAACAAGGCGGCATCAGACCAGCTAATATTAGCAACGGGCTGTTCATTTAAGTCAAGACTTTGGTTTTTAATTGATGCGGAATTGTGATTGGCGCGCCACTGCTTGAACTGGGCATTATTAATCTCTTTGACACCCAAGTAAAATGGTCGGTACAAGGCAACGTTTCTCTCTGCCTCATTAGCTCGTCGGCCCGGTTGCCTGCGCGGCGCTCCGAGGGAAAATTCGGCATCTGGCTTGAATAATTTAAGCTTTGAATTAACCGAGGTTGTAATCGTCTGAGGACGAGCTGCCCAGTAAGCCTGCTCAGTGGTTAAAAGCTGGATCAGTAGGTTGCTGTCCTGCTTCGGGTAAGGCGTAACATCTACAATTTGGGTGACATACCCTTTTTTTGATACGCTGATAGAATGAGGTTTTGAGGGTAACTCTAGGGTCATACTGCCCTCCCCAACAGGCTGATTATCCACCACAATCTGTGCATCTGCAGGTGAGACAGTGAGCATAATCCGCCCGAGGTTAGGTTTCAAAATAACGGGTAAGTTACTCTCACTTTCAGGTTCGACCATCAGAGTTTGCACGGTTTTTAGGTAGCCCTCAAGAAAAAGTTCGAGGGTTTGGGGGCGATTCGACGGCAGAGATAAAGCAAGCGGTGTAACACCTTTATACACCTGATTGATTGTCACTGAGGCTCCCGAGGGGTTGCTACTGAGGTTTACGAGACCTTCGGCGACCTGCAGATCGAAACGTGGATGCGCCGCACTCGTTCCGGCTTTTGCTGTTAGGATGTCAGCAATGGGTTGGTATCCAGGAAGTTGCACTAGCACGTCACTACCGGTTTCCAAGACTTCTGCGGTCAGTGGTGTACTACCTACCTCTACACCATCAATGCTCACTGTAGCCCCGGCTGGGGAGGAGTCCAATGCAAGGTAGCCCCATGCAGGAAGGAGATTTATGTCGATGTCTTGAGTCTTATCCAAGCCAACCACATCAATTTCTTTGTTCAACGTGAAGTATCGATTCTTGCTGAATGAAAAATTTTGGACACCTTTAGGGACTTGGTCGATAGTTCCCGGAACATTGCCACGGTTCACGCCATTGACAGTAACTTTGACATCATCAAGGTTTGAGGTAACAACAACACGGCCAGGTAGGGGCTCGAGACGCAGGATTAACTCTTGATTGCTGTTGCTATCCACCAGCAGTATTTCATCTAGATCGTAGTACCCTGGACTTTTCGCGATCACTCTTCGCTCGCCAGCTAACAGCAGATAGTTATTACCAATATTAAATGATAATCCGCTGACATTAAAACTTGCATTGGCTGGCTGTGGAATGAAGATGACCGTTTTTGCGAATAATAGATAGCTCATCACCAGTCCCGCCAGCAAAAAACAGAAGACCAAAATAGCCGGTTTGATGGATTTTTTTTCGTTGGGTGTGTTGAGGCTCTCCTCAAGAGGAACAAAGTCTACGCTGTTTAACTTGATTTCTTTATCAGTGACGGACATAACCAACAATCTTTATTTTACCGATTCACGTTTGTCACATCTTACCACTAAAAATTAGTCGCTGGCTTGACCATCAATAGAATTAACTGGAGGACTTAAATTGGCTCAGAACATTCTACGACGATCAATCGGCTGTCAGTCGCAGGCAAGACTGTAAACTCTATACGCACGTCTCGAAATCCTGGACGTTCTCCAGCCACGGTGTATCGTCCTGGGCGCAAACTCATGGTAGTATTTTGGAATCGTCCCAGACGGCTGACTCTAAACAGGGTGACCTCAGTTTGTTGATCGGATTGAAATGTAACCGGCACAGGAACTTTGATTTGGGCGAGGATCTCAGAGAGTTGCTGACGCTGCGCTAATAAAATTGGGCCGGGACTGCCTATCTTATCAATATCTAAAAGCGTAGCCTGAGCAGAGGAAAATTTATCTTCTGATGCCAGAGATAGAGGGTCTTGGATAATGTCTTCAATGGATTCATTGAGTGTTGCTCTAGCGGCAGCTTTTAGTCGCATAATCGCGATATCGCTCAAGTTGGGATCGGTTGATAAAATAGCATCATAACTTGCTACAGCGGCTGACCAATCTTCCTCTTGTTCCGACTGAATTGCGAGATTCAAGATGGCGTCAATTCGCCGTTGAGTTCTTTGCGATTTGAGCAGGTCACGCAGTTGAGATACAGCCTGGGCATCCACCGCGAGATCACTCGCTTGCTCTAAGAGATTCTCAGCGTTGTCGAAATCTCCCTTATCAATTGCTCCAACAGCGAGACTCATCGTCTCTCGGAATTCTTGTTGTACCAGTTTATCGCGTGTCTCTTGCAGTAATTTTGCGGCGCGCAGATGGAGACTGTCCAATGCCAACGCCTGTTCAAGAAAAGCTATTGCTTGTCCAAACTCATCGGCTTTTGTCCTCTCTTCAGCAGCAGTCAAAGCCAGTGTAACTTCCTCTAGTGACGCGACCCGCGTCATAATAATGGACACGTCAGGATCTTCTGGTGCAATGGCATTTGCCAACGCTGAAGTCTGTTTTGCACGAGAGATGTCCTCTTTCCCAGAAGCTTGTTCGATAGCCTCTATACTGGTGATTTTTGCACTGGCCAATATTTCTTGGCCTCGCGACAGCAGGCTACCCATTGACGTAAGTGCAGATTGGTATGCATCTAGTGATTGTGCGTACCGACCCTGATTGTATAGCTCATCGCCCTGAGTGATGGTTTCCATGCTGGCATCGAAGGCGAGGGCACCCCACTGTGCAACATTTTGCTCTAATAATTGTTTTTTTACCGCCAGCGTTTGAGCCAATAGATCTTGAGATTGACGCCGAAATTCAGACAGCTCGGCCGCTCTCGACGGTGTTATTTTGTCTGTCTTGCTGGGCACCAACTCAGTGGAGGTGTCCACGACAGGCTCGGGGACCAGCATTGGTAAAACGATCACTACGGCCAATGTCATTATCGCAAGCAAAGCGAGCAGTGCGCGTCTTTTTGCTGAGTAAATCGGTGCCGCGACGGCGTCTATCTGCTGAGTTTTGTTGGTTGAGTTGACGATTATAAGGTTCCGCGTTCTTGTTGATAGATATCACTGAGTAACTTTTGCCATTGGGAGTACTGAGCGGCAACGGTGCCATTTAGCGTCACCGTACGATCTTCAAGTGTGATGACTTGGGGCGCTATCTCTGCCTCCAGAGAGGAACCCATTTCAGCCACAGATTCATCGTAGGAAGCAGATTGCTGCTTCTTGTCTAACCCCGACTTGAGAATAAAACCACCTGCCGAAGCAATTCCTGTACTGGCATAAGATTCCTGCCAAGACTCTGATTGGGTTCTGCCATAAATGCCCGCTAGAATTGACCCTATACCGGCGATAATCCGACGATTTCCCTCCTGATTTAGTTGTCTGGCTTTGACCACTGAATCATAAGAAGCGCGGCGGAAATCCTGATAGGCGAAGTGCATGTTCTGTGAAAATTCGTCATAGTAGTCTTGCATAGTGTCTATATATAAGTAGTCTCGCTGACGAATTTTTTGTACTCGCTGTAATAGACGATCATTTTCGGCGGGGAGACGCTTCAGTTGCATAACTCCCCGACGAGATTTTTCAGTGTAGTCGGCGAAAGCGTCTGGAGCGAATCGCTCGGCAAACCGCAACTCAGAAATAGTTCTTAGGGTTGCTGCATCTTTATCCTCAATCTCTTCACGATACGCCAGCATATCATTGGCAATGGTGGTAAAAATGTTTTGGAAGGGGTCGCCCAGTTGAGAGCGTGTCTTTCGATCATAAGCCAGCTTTCCAGCTACCTTGCGGTAGGTTTTTGTTAGCCACTGTTGCCCACTTGTGTCTGTTACCGTTATTTTCAGTTCTAATGTCTCTCCATCAGACTGAATGATGGTGCCAGATACCATAACGTCGGTAATCACATCTTTGTGTGGTGTGACTCGAACAGCGCCCCATGCACCGCTTTTTTCGAGAACCTTAGCTAATTGATTGGCGAAGTAAATAGACTCCGCATAGCGAACCTCAGGAAAGACGGTATCGTCTTCGTCAGTGAGTGCTAAACCATCATTAAATGCGGGGATGCCAACGTCGAGGAGGCTAATCTCCGGGAATGCCCGAGAGGATGTCTGCAAGGCAATCGGGGTTGACGACGTGATTTTGTCTACAGCGGCCCAACTGTGCACAGGTGAAAACAGCAACGTAGTGAGCGCTGCCAGTGCAATGTTACGTGGCTGATACTGCAGAAATTTGATTAAGCTGGTCATAGTCAATGTCTTCTTCTCATCATTGATTTTTGATTCGACGATACTCTTCCCAGAGTTTTTCCCGAAGAACCGGATCGCGTTCATTTAGCGCCGCCTCCCGGATCTGACGCAATACAATATCGTCGCCTTGGCCATCGCCAATATCCTCTGGTAATTCGACTTTCGGTTGTTCGTCGGACGATGAGTTGGTTGAGGCGGAAGATTGACTGTCACTGGCCTCTCCTTCGGCTCCGTCTGCGGAAGAACTAGACTCGGGCGCGCCCTGTTCAGCACGCTGTTCAATAGATGAATCACTGGTAGCTACATCGCCGTTGTCACTGTCCATCGATTGGTCTTGCTCAAGAGAGCGACTTCCCTGGGGGCTGAGGATATCGATTTCACCTGATGAGCCGGCATTTTGAGTAGACATATCGTCGTCAAAGTCCCCTAGTGTGTCATCCAGGGTTTGATCTAGGTCATCAACGCTTGCGCCTTCGCTACCACTGGGAGAACTGGAGTCGTCGCTTGGAGCACTTGGGCCACCACCGGGAGCATTGGAGCCATCGCTTGGGGCACCCGGAGCACTGGGGCCACCACTGGGAGCACTGGGCATACTCGTTGGTGATGGGATGGACGGCAATTGACAGCCAACTAGATAAACTACGCATAATATGAATGTCGCAATCAAGCACATTCTAGACGTGATTATGCTGTTTTTTGTCAGATCGCTCATCCTTATCCACTCTTTGCTTCGTTGCCGGTATCTATGGGGTTAGTCTCAGCTCCAAGATCCGATTCTTGGCGTTTTGTTTCTGAATTCAGATCAATGTAGATGGCGTATTCAGACGCTTTAACAGCTCCGTCTTCTACAACAGGCCTAAATCTTTTCGATCTGAAACTTCTAACTAACTGATTGCTTTCAGCGTTTGATAGAGATTGGTTCTCTTCAATCGCACGGAATTTCGATGCGATACCATTTCGAGAAATAGACATGAGCACAGTGGCTGCCTGGTTATCTCTCAACTCAATTGCGGTATTTTCAGCCATTAGATTGATTAGCTTTGGAGCGCCAAAAAATGATTTCTCCAACTCTTCACCTGATTCCGTTGCCCGGAGGAGTTCGCTGGCCAATTTATATGATTCTGCGGCTGACTTACGCTGATTAAACATCAGAAACCAATCACCTAAATGTGCCAGAGATTCAGCATTTTCAATGGCAGAGCTGGTTGGATCCTCCGAGACAAGTTTCACCACCGACTTGAGTGCATCTCGACCCTTCTGAAAGTGTCGGTGAGAGGTACCCGGTCTGGCCTCGCTGGCCATCGATCCGGATGAAGAAAATGTGACTCCCATACTCTTTGGCTCCCCGTGCTGAGAGAGATGCTTGGCAACGGTATACTGTAATCGACTTATCTCGCGCAGTTGGTCAAGCGTCCTATCGGAGTTTTTTATTGACTCTTGAGTGATTACATCATACAGATGGTCTGATAAATCCTCCGATGCTATCAGATGAGAAAATCCTTCCCTCGGACTTCGGCTTTCATACCATCTGATGTGCCAGTTCAGCAATTGTGCAATAACTCCAGCCATCCGGGGATCAGTTTGACCATAGCTAGAGTTACTAATCGTATAGATATGGTTGATGGCCTCGAAAGAGTTCTTCCACTCCCCCAATGCGGCTTCAATGTCAGCAACAGCCATCAAATAAGGCGTTTGTGAAACGCTGTTCAGACCATAGTTGATTCGTTCGGTTTGCAAGCCGCGTTGGTAGGCCGCTAGTGCTTGAGCATACTCTTTTTTAGTTTCATGGATCTTTCCCAGACCCATGTACAGTTCACCCAGCTCAGGCGCATAGGCACTGTGCTCAGCTTCAATTTCGTCGATGGCATTCAGGTGCTCGAGCAGACGGTCAGATTCATCTATCAGCGTGGATTGAGCAAATAAATCTGTGCTGTGCCCGATCACTGTCGAGAAAACAAAGCTGCTCAAAAACATACGACTACCGAGCCTGAAGTTGTAGCCACGGATCATTTGTAAACCTGTAATTTATTTTTGCTACGTTATGACTTCAATCGAAAATCGTTACCAATAATCGCCAGCCATTGTCAATACATACTACCCAAAGGGTTGTTTTGGCTCAACCACTGTTTAATATTATGCAAGTTAGCTAAGTCAGTCACAGCCTATCAATAAAAACTGTAACTGAAATCAAATGATGGCCCCCCGTCAGCTTAATATTCCGATATCAAGTCATTGCTTTAGATCTATGCTCAGTTAGATTTGACTTAATTTAAGGAATAAACAAAGGTAGATACAACCTCGCCCACTTGTTGCAGGCTTTTCGAACTGCAATTTTCCAAGGTGTCTGCAGAGGTGTGCCAATAGTCAGGGAAAGGATAATGAATAAGATCAATAACAGGTATGCCAGCTTTTAGGAACGGAAGATGATCATCGATAATATAGGCGCCATCACGCCGCAAAAAAGCCTCAGCATTTAGCCTTTCTGCAATTTCCCATACCTCGTCCACCACTTCTCCTGCCTGATTTTTAGAATACAGTTCTTGAGGAATAGTCAGGTTTTTGTCACAGACCATGTCGACAACGATTCCTTTTGAAGGCCTATAAAATCGATTTCGCGCCACAAAGGCTTCGGCACCCAGTGAGAAGGGATAGTCTTCGATGTTACCCATATCTTCGAGATCGAAGAATACCAAATCGACCGTGACTGGGGGTGGTTTTAGAGAGAAGATTCGAGCGAGCTCCAGAAGAACGGCAACGCCAGATCCACCATCATTGGCACCAATAACAGGGATCGCACGTTTTTCTGGTTGAGGGTCGTGATCGGATATGGGCCGCGTATCCCAGTGTGCACCCAACATGATACGCCGGCTGGAGAGTTTCCTAGCCGGATCTGCAAAAGTCGCCCAAATATTGTTACCAGACAAGCCCATGGATGTGAAACTCTGCACGGTGACATGGGTCGCGATTGGCTCAAGCAGACCCGTTATGAAGTCTATGGTAGCCAGCTTTGCGGCAGAGTTATCTGTGATACGCGGACCAAAGCTAACCTGCGTGGCGATATGCTCGAGAGCTCGTTCGCCACTGAATACAACTAGATCCTTTTCATTAGCTTGAACTTCGCGGCATATAGTAAAAACCAGCAACCCCAGCAGAAATATCTTCATTAATCCGCATTATCCCCCGGTCGACATCAGTGAATCATCGTCAATCTCAGGAACCGCAATAAGAGAAAAAGCGTAAACGACGGCAATGATTGGACAGAGTAAATTAAAGAACGCATAGGGTGCGTAATAAAAAGTACTGACTCCCAAAGTGGCTGACATATAGGCACCGCAGGTATTCCAGGGCACCAGAGCAGAGGTCAGCGTGCCTGAATCTTCCAGTGTTCTCGATAGATTGATGGACTTTAGTCGCCGTTCCTTGTAAGGCTGCACGAACATTTGGCCGGGTATCACGATGGATAGATATTGGTCTGCAGCCAGTACATTTGTACCAATGCAAGTGCCTATGGTGGCAGTAATTAGACCTCCGGCGGATTTGACGCGACTGAGTGCTGCCTCGACCAGACGAGCGAGCAGGCCGGTACGTGTCATGGCGCCACCAAAGGCCATGGCGTTAATCACCAGACCAACGGTGGTGAGCATGCTGCTCATACCACCTTTTGATAGTAGAGCGTCCAGCGACTCATTGCCGCTTGTTGAGCTGTAACCCAAGAACATGGCGCTGAACAAACCTTTAAACGCTGCGGCGGCGGCCGGTAAGCTGGTGTCATTCGCTAGACCTATGACTGCATCCCATTGAAATATCGCTGCGAAAATACATCCGGCAAGGGTTCCGCATATGAGTGTAGAGAGTGCCGGAAGCTTTTTAACCGCCATGATAAGCAACAAAATCATGGGTCCTAGCATCAACGGGCTGATAGTGAATGCTTCGTCCATTGCGCTCTGCAGTGCGACAATGTCATTGATGACTACAGTGTTGCTGCTGCCCAAGCCCATGAAGAAAAAAATGATCAATGTGATAACCATGGCTGGAACTGTCGTCCACAGCATGTGTTGTATGTGATCAAAAAGATCATTACCTGTGACAGCCGCAGCTAGATTAGTGGTTTCTGAGAGTGGTGATAATTTATCGCCAAAATAAGCGCCCGATATGATCGCGCCAGCACTGATACCAAGGGAAAGATCCAATGCAGCGGCAATGCCCATCAAGCCGATGCCCAGTGTGCCGGCTACTGTCCAAGAGCTACCGATACTAAATCCTAAGAGGGCACAGACAGTGCAGGCGGTCAAGTAAAAGTAGTCCGGTGACATAAGGGCAACACCGTAGTAGATCATGGTGGGTACAGTGCCTGAAAGTATCCAGCTGCCAATCAGTGATCCCACCATAAGCAAAATGAGGAGCGCTTGCAGCGACATGCTGATGGTCTCAATCATGCCCCGCTCGATGTCTTTCCAAGTATGACCGTTCTTTACTCCAATCATCGCGGCAATAGCAGCGGCGAAAATCAGTGCCACTTGATTGGGGCCGAAGGAATCTAACCCGAACACGTAGACAGTACAGGCTAACATACTGATCAAGGAAATGACGGGTATCAAAGCATCGATAAAGCTGGGTTTTTTTATTTCTTGGGTGGCTGTGGTCATATTTAGTTGTGTCTTCCAGTGTTAATAGAGTGCTTTGTTTGGCCCTATATTGCCTGATCTTTTTTGCGCGATAATACAATGTGACTCAGGGTTTTTTCCACGCCGTCCAGCGTTGCAATTGAGTCAATCGCCTTGTCCAAAGCTTCCGTGGTGGGCTCTGTTACCATGGCCATCAAATCATATTGGCCGCTAATAGTACAGAGCATCTCAAGTTGAGTTTGGCGCTGTAGCTTCTTAACGATATCGGGTGTTTTTTGCGATACCGCTGAAATCATGACGTACGCGCTGACACGCTGTTGCTGATAATGTGGATTTATCTTTATTGTATATCCCTGAATAACATCCATGCGCTCTAGTCGCTCCATTGATTGTTGCACTGTTGCTCGGCTGAGGCCGAGCAGTTTTGCCAGTTCTGATATCGACCGGCGGCTATTTTCTTGCAGTAGTTGGATCAGTTTCTGTTGGTGTTTCATAACAATATGCCGTTTTAATTTACAATTTGCTAAGTATTTTTGATCATATTGAATGGTTTAGCAATACAAAATGGCAGTAAAAAAAATTACACTGTCTGTTCAATAGTATCCTTTGGTGGGTTCGAAAATGACACTAGCAATGATTTCCCCAAATCTGGAAGTAACACAAGCTCGGCAAGCGGCACTAGACATTAGCATTCGCCATCAGGTGGCCAGCTGCGAGCATTTGGCGCAGGATTATGAGAACCCGAGATTGGCCGTTTCGGAGAGTAAATTGCGCGACAATGCGCGTCGCTTTATGGCGGCTCTGCCAAGGGTCCGTCCGCACTTCGCGGTTAAGGCAAATCCTGATCGCAGAATTTTGACCATTTTTAAGGAGGAAGGTGTCTGCTTTGAGGTAGCTTCGATTGCTGAACTGGACGCTATGCAGGATCTCGGTGTTGAAATGGAGACGGTTTTCTACTCAAACCCGATCAAATCGCCAGCCTCCGTTAAACATGCGGTAAGTCTTGGTGTGCAATGGTACGTCGTGGATTCTCCCGAAGAGGTTGCCAAAATAGGTAAGATAAAGCGAGACGCAAAGCTCTATCTGCGCATAGACGTAAGTAACGAGGGGTCTGTCTGGCCACTGTCAGGAAAGTTCGGTGCCAGTATCTCCGGTGCTGATGCTGTCATTGAAAAGGCGGCCGAGTTGGGTATGGCGATTACGGGAATAACTTTTCATGTTGGCAGTCAGTGCGTTAACCCCAACAACTGGGTCGAGGGAATTCGTTCTGCTAAAACTGCATTTTCCGCGCTTGAAGCCAAAGGTTGGACGCCAGAGTTATTAAATATAGGCGGCGGCTATCCGGTGGAATTTTCGGAATCGGATCCCAGCATCGAAGATATTGGTCGCTTGATCAGCGAGGAATTAGACAGCATTCCATCATCTATACAAATTATGGGTGAACCGGGTCGTTTTTTGGTGGGGTCTGCCGGGTGTTTATTGACGCAAGTCATTGGCATTGCCAGCAGAGATGAAAAACGCTGGTTGTTTTTGGATACGGGCTTCTATGGTGGATTGATGGAAGTGGCGGATAAATTCCCCTGTACCATCGTCAGTCAGCGTACCGGGGAAGCGGCGACCTGGGCCCTTGCCGGTCCCACCTGCGATTCTATCGATGTGTTGGGAGATCACAGCTTACCCTCCAATATGCAAGTAGAAGATGTACTCTTCATGCCTAATTCGGGAGCCTACAGCACTACTTGTGCCTGTGATTTCAATGGTTTTCCGGTGGCTGAAATTGTCATGGTTGATTAAATTTTTGTTATCATGAAAGGCTGTTGACAGGAAAAAAATGGGTGCCTGATAATTGATAGAACGATTGCTCGGCATATACAATGCAAAGGGTTCTCTCAGCGGTGAGGTGAGTTATTTTTTCGGTAAACTCGCGGGTACTCATCAATGCGCTCTTTGCGATATTACACACGGCATCATTCGCGAGAAGAAAGCTTTTAAAGAGGCCAAATCGAATCTGGCTATTCCCTTTGAAACCCTGCATCTGGATGAACTCGATGACACCACGGCTGAGTTTGCTGAGGACGCGGCTTGTATTCTCGCCTTGTCAAGCGGTTCTGCCAAACTGTTTGTAACAAATGACGAATTGCAGTCTTGTAATGGCAATGTGGATGGACTGCTCGAGCTGATTCGTTCTCGTCTGAGTACCGAGAGTGGTTAACTTTGGCTTTAGTGGGATAACTTATACCAATAACGGAGTATTTGAATGGGTGTAGTAAAAAAGATTTTGGTTGTAATTTTCAGTTTATTTCTGGTCACAGTGGCAACACTGTATGTGTGGTTTTGGGCGAGCCCGGTGGGAGTGAACAATTATATCAATAAAGTATCCCTGCAGATGTTGCTGGACTCTCCCGAGTTGCTGACCTCTCTTGGGATTATTGATAACTCTGTTTTGGATTTTCACAGTGATAAGTTGGGTCGTTACGACAAGGCTTCAGACGAAGCTATGCTGGAATTGTTGTACAAGAGCCGCGAGGGTCTAAACGCTTATGGACCCGAGGGGCTAGATGGGCAGGAGCTGCTGAGTTGGAAAATTGTCGCTTGGTTTTTCGATGACTTAATTCGTCAGAGCGAATTCGATTACGGTGGTTACAGGGTGAATCAGATTTCTGGGGTGATGGTTAATATGCCGCAATTTCTCACTGATCGCCACCAAATTGTGGATCAACGCAGCGCGCAGAGGTATTTGTCTCGACTCACTGAGTTCGCGCGGGTGATTGAAGAGGTTCGTATAAGAGTGCTCGATGATAGGGATAATGGAACAGTTCCACCAGACTTTATTATCCAGGGAGCGCTTAACGGTATGCGCCAGTTTGTCGCTGGTGGTGCAAGCACAAATCCGTTGGTGACAACACTGCAAGAGAGATTAGAGAATGTAGTAAGCATTGATGAAAAACGCATGCTGGAAATCATCCAGCAAGCGTCTGATTTAGTCGATCAAAAAATCTTGCCGCAATACGCTGAGATGATTGCAGTTTTTGAAGAATTACTCAAAGAGACTGATCATTCAGCAGGTATTTGGCGTTTGCCGCAGGGCGATAAAATCTATGAATCTGCTTTGCGATCGAATAATTCAACGACACTGTCCGCTGATGAAATACATCAGCTTGGGTTGCAAGAAGTCGCCCGTATAGAAATAGAAATGGACAAGATTGTGGCTGATCAAGGGCTCTCAAAGGGCCCTCTGGTGGACAGAATTCGTCACTTGATGACTCTACCGGAGCATAATTGGCCCAATACTGATGAGGGCAGAGAACAACAAATCGCCTATCTAAATCAGGTTAATGATGAGATTATGAGCATGGTAGAGGATTACTTTATCACTATACCACCTCAGCCTCTCGAGATCCTGAGGGTGCCAGAATATGCGCAGGACTCTGCTCCTGGCGGCTATTACCAACCACCAGCTCTTGACGGCTCCTCGGCGGGACGTTTTTATATCAACCAAAAGGATACCAGGGATAATCCGCGTTGGACTTTGCCAACCCTGATGTACCACGAGGGCGCTCCGGGACACCATTTTCAGCTTTCAGCAGCACAATTAATAGAGAACGTCCCCTTTTTGCGTAAAGTAAGTCCTTTTACTGCCTATGCGGAAGGTTGGGCGCTCTATGCTGAGCAGATTGCTAAGACCGATATGGGAATGTACGACAATGATCCGTTGGGCGACTTAGGTAGATTACAAGCTGAAATGTTTAGAGCGGTGAGGCTGGTGGTGGATACGGGAATGCATGCCAAGCGTTGGTCTAGAGAGAAAGCGATTGACTATATGTTGTCAAAAACCGGCATGACGGAAGCTGAGGTGACTCGCGAGATCGAGCGCTACGTGGTTTGGCCGGGGCAAGCCACCGCTTATAAAGTGGGACAATTGTTTATACTGCGGTTGCGAGCAATGGCAGAGCAGCAGTTGGGTGAGAAATTCGATTTGCGAGAATTTCATGAAATGATTTTGCTCAATGGAGCGATGCCGTTGGAAATTTTGGAGCAGTCAGTGACAGAGTGGGTCTCTTCTCAGTAGCCCTTCGACACCGATAGAGATCCAGACACAGACGGTTTTATATGAACTTGGCGATGTATGGCTGCTGTGGAGTGATATAACAAAAGACAGTCTGCGCAGAATTGAAAAAGTCAGCCATCGTAGATGGCTGACTTTTTATTGTTTTGCTATTTATCTAGACGCTAAGTTAAGCGGTGGTCTAGCATCGCATTTAGTCAGAAAATCTTCGATTTTTTCGTATTGGTCAAGGCTGTTGTCATCAAAGTATAGACCATGGCCTTCATTTGCGTAAAAGTAGTGGTCAAAATCAATATCGGTTTTTTTGAGAGCTTTGACATACTTTTTTGCACCGGCAAGCGGCGTTCTTCGATCCGCTTTTCCATGAATTATTAGTAATGGAACCTTCACTTTGTCCAGATTATGAATGGGCGCCATAGCAGTCAACTGTTCAGATACTGTACCCATAACGGTGTCTGTATAGTCGCTTGTGAACGCACCTCTTCTGCCATCCCATGTGGATTTCAATTCTTCGAAGTCAAAAAATCCTGCAATGATCACACTACAGTCATAGTAGTCGTTGTGTCGTACAACGTTTTGTGCACTGGAATATCCACCATAGCTTCCGCCGTATGTGTATACTCGGTCACCTACGTCAAAGTTCTTTTGTACAAACTCAGCACCTTCTCTCATGTCATCGAGCATTCGAGTACCCCATTTGGTGTAACCCGCACGCTCGAAATTGTTTCCGTAACCACCGGAGCCACGGAAGTTTGGAGCGAATACTGCGTAACCCATTTCCGCCAACATTTGCATTTCATAGTGGAAATTGTAGCTATTGTAAGGACCATGAGGGCCACCGTGAATGTGATTGATCAGCGCCTTGGGTTTGCCCGAGCGCGGCATTAGCAACCAGCCCTGAATAATCGCTCCATCGCTCGCCTCGTACTTGACCGATTGGAACGAGTTTAATTGCAGTTCATCCACCTTTTCCTGCTGACTGAAAAGATACCTCGCACCTCCATTTTCTTTTTCCCAAATGTAATACTCGCCACGAATTCCAGGGGATCCAACATGAAAGGTCAAGTTGTCTCCCTTGTCATCACTACCAGTCAAGGTAACCAGGTAACCGGGAAAGCCTTTGGCGAATCCAGCCAATACTTTGGCTGCCTGATGGTCCTTGAGTAATTTGACTTCTGGTTCATCATCGACCCAGGTAGCCACTGCTGGCATTCCATCTTCTTTATCAAAAATGACTCGGATTTGTGAGACAAAACCAAAATCAAATACACTTTCAAACTTTCCAGTTTCTAGCGAAAGTTTTACCAGGGATCGACTGGCATTAATGCCTTCCTCAAGTTGAGTTAATCCAAACACGAGTTTTCCGTCGTTGGATATTTTGAGGGGTTCAAATTTTCCAGGGAAATCCACCGACACCGAATCCCATGTGGGATCCTGAGATGTTCGATCATAAAAATAATAATCTACGCCCAGCCCAGGCTTTGGAACCATTGAGGCTAGAAGTGAACCGGAGTCATTGGACATGATTTGAGCACCGCGACCAGGGCCTACAGTAATTTTGTTTAAGTTACCAGTGGACAATTGCATACTGTATATGATGGGACGTACGCCGCCGTCTCTGCGTTTCCACGGCATTATACTCACCAACATTTTATTATCATCGTCGGGAAGTGATGAAACCGCGCTCAGGCTACCGAAGGTCTGTTCACCACTGCGTCCTTTGATGTAGTTCCCTTTCCACGACCATATTCTCTGGTTGATATCTTTATCCATGTATAGGAGGAACATGTCGCCGGTATAGCCAGGACGATACTTTCCATCATCTACAAAGACGGAGTAGAGATATATATCGCCACTGAGCCATTGGCCACCGGCAACTTCCATATAATCTTTCTCCTCATAACGAACACTTTTACCATCGATGGGTTTTCCGGTTTCTCTATCTAGAATAACCAGGGTATTGCGATCGTCACGACGAAGAATAGCGCTAATATATTTTCCCGAGGGGGAGATCTCCACGTTACTGAATTCGCTTCGCCGCAGTTCTAAAATGGTCTTGGCATCTTCAGGGATACCCGCCTCAGCGACCGGACTTAAAAGAAAAGAGGCCACAGTGAGCATCGCCACAGCAACTGTCCAAAATTTGGTTTTCATAGTATTGATCCTTTATTTTCCTGTCTCAACTTTAATTCAAAAATACATGTCTTTTCAACCGCAAAAGCGATTATTGGCGTTTTTTCATTTCTTTGACTTTGATGCGCACTTTGTCTTGATTTGTCATGAATAATGATCCTAAGAAGCCAAGTTCGAGCGTCACTATATCATCTTCTCGGAAGCTAGAACTTGTATCGCTTAATTTCAAAAAAACTCGCCCCGATTTGGTGAAATAATAGGTTTTGCGAGATTTAGAC
Source organism: Porticoccaceae bacterium (assembly GCA_964230135.1). Taxonomy (GTDB): domain Bacteria; phylum Pseudomonadota; class Gammaproteobacteria; order Pseudomonadales; family Porticoccaceae; genus HTCC2207. The sequence goes on from CAXRFT010000057.1 coordinate 68,506, forward strand.
TTACTGACTCGCGAGATTTTTAATGTCTGTGAATTGGCGATGACGTTGTCGTAGGCTTCCTGAGCCGCGGCGACGACCGCTGTGCTTACCGGTTCGTCTATGGCTGTTACCACTACTTCTGATGTCTGCGGACTTGATGGCGACGTGAGTTTATCCAAAGTAACCACCGTGATGCTGTCTTTTGATTTAAAACCATGCAGCTTGTCATAACAATCTAACCGTTTCTTATCGTTACCAATATCTATGCACCGAGGGCTTTCATCGGCCATCGCGGGGGCGCACAATAAAATAGTTATCAGAAGTGCTACTCTGCGAAGATTTTCCATGCTACTGGTTTCCCGTCTAAGTTATGTGGTTCAATTATAATCCCAGAAAAGCCGAAATCGACCATCTTTTGTTTAAAATCGTTTATGGCAGCCTCATCTTTAGCAACATCCACCATTTGACGAAATCTCTCCTTGGAGGATTCAAAATCTGGCAGTATCGACGCTATATGGGCCTTTCGCTCAGATTTGTTTTGTTGGATTTTCTTAAAGTATCCAAGCAGCGATACGCTGAAATCTACCATTATAGGATTTCTCGACGAGCTTGGTTGATTCATTATCTCAGAGACCAGTTGGTTAATTCTCTCACGGGCGCTCTCTGCTGCTACAGACTTTTGCAGTTTATTTAATTTGCCATTGAGTTTATTTAATTCAGAATTGATAATCGTGAGTTGCTCAACGCCATCATTGATGATGTCGAAGTCAAATTCGGTCAAGGCTTTTTTTGACATTTCGGTTATCACTGAGCCGGCATGATGCATCAAGAAATGAATTTGTCCATCGGGTTTCAGTAGCGACTTCAAAGAGGGTAATGTTCGATCCAAATTTGAATACTCCACACCGTAGACAGAAGCGATCAGATCAAACGTAGTCTTGGGTTGGTAGTCCTCTATTTTTGTTTTACTGGATAGATTGACCGATAGTCTATCGTTTAAACGGTTTTTAACCGCCTCTGATAGCTGCACCTCTGCTGCATCCACGCCATAGTATGAGCCCGCTACTTGTATGTCGAGAGTAACTGGTAATAGTGAGGCGTTACCACAGCCAACTTCTAACATGGTCACGTCGCTTTTTGAATAAGTATCTAAAACAGCTTTCCACCACTCACTGATGTAGCCCTTTGTATAGCCGTCAGCAAAGTACTCACCAAAGGTAGTGCTATGCCCTTTTTGCCAAAAATTACCCCATGCTTCCACTTTCTACCTCCAAAAAAAGAGCCCGCATAAGCGGGCTCTCGAACAGCATTTCTGCGGTTTGACTTACATTTCAATCGTGTAGTTCAAGTAGATGACTCGACCGAGAATCGGATACTGATACTCGTCTGCCATAGATCCTGAAGCATCTAACAGTGGATCTTCGTTGGTCGCATTGTTCGCGCCCAGGGTGATCTCACCGTAGTCATTGAAGTTGTAAGACACATTAACATTGTGCTCTTTCCAAGAGTCCCACTTCACGTCACCGGAACTGCTTTCTGACTCACCAATGTAAGAGGTGCTGACGTTGGCACTCCAGTTGCCCATTGTCCAGCTGATAAGCGCATCAGAACGCCACTCTGGGAAGCCCAGGGTATCAACTGCGTCGCCGAGAATACCAGATCCGAACTCAGACTCAGTCTCGAACTTGAGGTACTTAGTAGCTTGGGTTCTCAAGTTGAATGTACCGAACTCATCTGACTCCCAGATAGTACCTTCGAGTGCAAGGTCAAGTGATTTGCGTTGAACGTCGTTAACAGCGTTTTGGTAACCAGCTGAAATTTCAATCACTGAACCAGTTGCGGAACGCTGAACTGCAGGGTTGTTGCCCTGAGTGTTGTAATCAACGTTGAGCATATCCTGAGCTGACACGTATTCCACAGCACTTTGTAGTTCCAAGACAACATAATTCATCTTGGCTACCCAGTTGTTGTCATAGGTGTACTCAAGACCAAATGACAGTGTCTCAGAGGTTTCTGCGTTAAGATTTGGGTTTGATCCAATGTAGGTATCAAACTGACGATCTGGACAATCAGCCTCTGATACTCCATCCAACTGACAGCCGTAGTAATCTGTTGCTGATTCAGCTGAGAAGGACGTTGCACCGTAGAGGTCGGAAAGATCTGGTGCTCGGAAGCCCTGCCCGTAAGACGCTTTCACCACTAGGTTGTCAATCATGGTGAAGGTAGCACCCACACGAGGTGATACTTCGCTACCGAAATCATCGTAATCATCGTAGCGTACCGCCAGATCTATTTCTAAGTAATCGGTCACAGGAAGAATCGCTTCCGCAGATATTGCATTTACGCTTCTAGAACCCTGCGCCGAGTTACCAGCAGATCCGCCCACAAGTCCAGCTTCCGACTGAGCATCAACATCAGCACGATAGTTTACGTCGAACGACTCTATTGCAAAGTAAGATGATGCAGTACCGCCGGCCATTTCAAACATATTCCACTGCATACCAGCGAATAGCTTTTGCATATTCTGGCGGTCGTCGTTTAACGTGGTGTGTTTGAGGTTGGCAATGTACTGATCTGGATCAGATACGCTATACAGAACGTTTTCAGCAAAGCCACCATAGCTGAGGTAGTATTTACCGATCGACGTTGAACGATAATCAGAGTAGGTGTAGTAGGCCTCAAATGACATATCATCGTTGAGGTCCACTTGCATCCCTAGATTGATATCAATCAAAGTATCGTTCACCACGTTGTCTCGGGTACCAATGTCGGTCCAACGGAAGTATCCGAAAACATCTTGTCCGTACGGGTTCTTTGGATTGCTAGCCAGCATTGTTCCAGGCGCTGCTGGTGGTGCATAACGACCAAATGACTCGTTGTTTGAAATAACAGCGTCGACAAACAACTCAACATCATCGTTTACGTTGTAATTTGCGTTAACAAAAGAGTTAATTCGCTCCATAGACGCTCGGTTTGCAGAGACGTTTGCGTAGGCGTATCCACAGTAGAAACCAGTGTCAGGTCCAAATACCAAATCGGACTTCATTGGGCCTTGGAAAGCGCCATCGTCAACACAGTTGTTTCCGGGATGGACATACCAAGAGTCAGGGTTGTCTTCACTGTAGGGGATAGAAGGATCATAGAATGGGTTGATCAGTGATGTTGCATAAAACGATATGCCTTCAGTCTCTGCATAACCAGTGATGTAACCATCACCATTTAGATCAGAGTAACGTGCTTTAGTGAAATCACGATCTTTATCGAACACTGGATCGCGTTTGTCCATTTCTACGCCAAATGTGATAGAGCCCTTGTCGCCCTGCGCACCAGTCAAAAGAGAGAAACCATGCTCAGAACCATCATCTTTCGAGCGGTCACCATAACGTGCAGAGAGCTGAACACCATCGTATCCTTTCTTCAAAATGATGTTGACAACGCCCGTTACAGCATCAGAACCATAAACAGCTGAGGCGCCGTCGGCAACGATGTCAATTCTTTCAACGAAAGACATTGGAATCAGGTTTAGGTTAACCGAGCCGCCACCGCCGAGAGATGGAGAACCAACAGTACGGCGACCGTTGATCAAAATTGCGGTTCGAGAAGCACCAGCGCCGCGAAGATTGAAGGTCGCGTTTGACTGTGCTGAACTACCTGAAGACTCTCGGAAGGAACCGAGTGAGTTCAACGTAGATGAGCGCAGTGCGTCTGCAACAGAAACTTCACCGGTGAGCTTCATGTCGGCTGCTGTAATTGACACGACGTACTGTGATTCGGTGTTGGTGGTGCGCTTGATTCTTGAACCAGTGACTACTACCTCTTCTACGTCAACTTCTTGCTCTTCAACTTCCTGAGCATATATTAGCCCTGACGACATTGCGGTAGCAAAGGTCGCTAGACCCAAGGCAGACCGAACTGCCGTAGATAACTTTGTATTAATCATATATTTCTCCCGAGAAATATTTAAACGTGTAAAAATGTTAATAAAGAACGGACTGCGAGAATCAACCGTCACCATCAGTTCTTTAAAAAGGTTGGATCAGTTAAACGTTTTTGAGCCTTTATGCCATACACAAATCCATGGCGTCAAACTCCACAATCCGCAAACTAAACTTTCCACAACGCGATACTACACCACATTGTGGCAAATTGAAGTAGTTTTCATGAATTTTATAAAAAAAAACTAGTTTTTTACTGAGTTCTTCACCAATCCAATGCAGAACATTGTTGCGCGACGTGAGTTCATGCTGATTTTATGCTTCGATCGAGCAAACCCTGTGAGTGTTGCCATGTGTTTCTAGCCGTCGAGTATTCTCAGTAATCTGACAACAGATCTTCACTAGAGGCTCCCAAACTCTGTGGTGGTATGTCGTAGTCAATTGAGGTTCGACTATACTTGATGGGATTCCCCGGAAGTTTGACTTTGGTGCCCTCGCTGTCGGTCATTTCAATGAGCATGTCTCTGGCGATAATTTGTGGATTGTCAAACACCTGATCGATACTGTTGATCGGACCACAGGGAATATTATTTCCCTCCAAACATTTGAGCCAATATGCGCTGGTCTGTCCTTTTAAACAGTCTGAAATCTTATTGCACAAAACCGCGCGATTTGTTACCCGTGCCGAGTTGGTCGAGTATCTTTCATCGTTGGCTAACTCTGGTTCACCTAAAACCTCGCAGAATCGGGCGAACTGTTGGTCGTTGCCAACGGTGATGATGATGTGGCCATCGGAGGTTGGGAAGGCTTGATAGGGTACTATGTTGGGGTGCGCGTTGCCCAGACGCTGCGGGATCATACCACCCACCAAATAATTGGTCGCCTGGTTGGCTAATACAGCTGCTTGAACGTCAAGTAATGCTAGATCAATATGCTGACCTAGCCCAGAGTGGTGGCGCTCCAAGAGGGCACCCTGTATGGCATTGGCTGCATAGAGACCGGTGAAGATATCAGTCACTGCGACACCCACTTTGACCGGGCCACCCCTGTCACTGGAGGGGTCATCAGGTTCGCCGGTGATGCTCATCAACCCACCCATTCCCTGAATCAAAAAATCATAGCCCGGCCGATGAGCGTAAGGGCCGGTTTGACCAAAGCCGGTAATGGAGCAATAGACCAGTTTCGGATTGACGGTTTTTAACGAATCGTAGTCCAGCTCGTACTTAGCCAAACCACCGACCTTATAGTTCTCAATGAGAACATCGCTTTCGCAGGCCAATTGGCGGATAATCTCTTGACCCTCCGCTGTGGTTATGTCGACGCAGACGGACTTCTTTCCCCGATTGGCGCAATAAAAGTAGGCGGCATCTGCTAATTCTTCGCCATTGGCATCTTTGGCATAGGGTGGTCCCCAGTGTCGCGTATCATCGCCGATCCCGGGGCGCTCAATTTTGATGACGTCAGCACCGAGATCAGCCAGCAGTTGACCGGCCCAAGGGCCGGCCAAAACCCGACTCATATCCAGTACCCGAAAACCTTTGAGTGGTCCTGCCATTATGGCCTCGTGCTAATATTACTCTAGCTAAATGCTTGAATACCTGTCTGCGCACGCCCAAGAATGAGGGCATGGACATCAGCGGTACCTTCATAGGTGTTGACCACCTCAAGATTGACCATATGACGCATGATCGGATATTCGTCAGAGATCCCGTTTCCGCCGTGCATGTCCCTTGCCAAGCGAGCAATTTCCAGTGCTTTGGTGCAGTTGTTTCTTTTCAGCAACGAAATAAGCTCGGGGGCGAGGTTACCCTGTTCTTTCATGCGTCCGGCTCTCAAAGACCCTTGCAACCCTAGGCTGATATCAGTTTGCATGTTTGCCAGCTTAAATTGTATGAGCTGATTAGCCGCCAGAGGACGATTAAATTGTTTTCTGTCCAGGGTGTATTGACGGGCGGCGTGCCAGCAGTCTTCCGCCGCACCGAGAACACCCCAGCTGATACCATAGCGCGCCGAGTTGAGGCAGCCGAAAGGCCCTTTTAGGCCTTGGGTGTTGGGCAATAGTTGTCCTTCTGCAACAAACACGTCATCCATAACGATTTCGCCGGTAATGGACGCTCTGAGTGCCAATTTACCCTCGATTTTTGGCGCACTGAGTCCTTTCATGCCTTTTTCGAGAATAAATCCACGAATAATCCCGTCGTCAGTTTTTGCCCAGACAATGAATACATCGGCGATAGGGGAATTACTGATCCACATCTTGCTCCCGGAAATCAAATAACCGCCATCGACGGTTTTTGCTCTGGTACCCATGCCGCCGGGATCGGACCCAGCATCGGGCTCGGTAAGTCCAAAGCAGCCCACCCATTCTCCCGTAGCCAATTTGGGAAGGTACTTTTGCTTTTGTTCCTCACTGCCATAGGTGACGATGGGGTACATCACCAAGCTTGACTGAACACTCATCATTGATCGGTAACCAGAGTCGGCGCGCTCCACTTCACGAGCGATAAGGCCGTAGCTCACATAGCTGACTCCGGGGCATCCATAGCCGTCGATGAAAGCGCCGAGCAGACCTAGCTCACCCATCTCATGAAAGATATCTCGATCGGTGTATTCATCGCGAAAAGCCTGTTTTACTCGAGGCTGCAATTTTTCCGCAGCGAAGTCGGCCGCCGTATCTCTTATCAGACGCTCCTCGTTATTTAATTGATCATCTAAATCGAATGGATCCTGCCAATTAAATTTGCCCCAGTCACCTGCCATGTTGTGATCCTATTTTTACGTTTGGGTTATTGTAGCCTCTTCCCAGGCCAGTCTAAAATTATTTGTGTGCCAGTGATACTAAATACTGTAGTGCTCGGCCGTCTGATCCAAGGATTTGGTGGCACGGGCAATTAACTCATCGATTTCTTCATGTGTGCTGACAAATGGCGGCGATATGATCATTGAATCTCCCACCGCGCGCATAATCAGACCGTTGCTGACACAGAATTCTCTACAGATTCCTCCAGACTTTTGTTCTGGTTCGAGCCGTTCGCGGGTTTCTTTGTTGCGAACTAATTCTATGGAGCCAAGCATTCCAACACCACGCACATGGCCGACAATAGGATGATCGGCGAACTCTGCCCAGCGTTTTTGCAGGTAGGGGCCGATATCATTTGCGACTCGGTCAACAAATTTATCTCTCTGCATGATATTGAGTGTCGCCATGGCTGCGGCACAGGCAATGGGGTGTCCCGAATAGGTGAAACCATGACCAAACTCACCGCCACCATGGGTAATGATATCGGCGACTTTATCGCTAACCATGACACCACCGAGAGGCTGGAAGCCATTGGTGACCGCTTTGGCAAATGTGAGCAAATCTGGCTCCATGCCATAGGTTTCACAACCAAACATACTACCTGTTCTACCAAAACCACAGATCACTTCATCACTGACAAATAGAATATCTCTTTCTTTAAGAATTCGTCGAATCTCCGGCCAATAGGTGTCTGGTGGAACAATCACACCGCCAGCACCCTGAATAGGCTCAGCGATAAAGGCCGCGACATTTTCTTCACCCAATTGATCGATGCGCTTTTCCAGTTCTCGGGCTGCATAGAGGCCGAATTCGTCGGCACTCATGTGGCCGCCGTGGTTGTACCAATTGGGTTCGGCGATGTGTTGAGCGTAGGGCAGCGTCTCAAATTGGTTGTGAACAAATTCAAAACCTCCAAGGCTGGCTGCAGCGATAGTGCTACCATGATAGGCATTAGTGCGCGCCAGAATGATGCGTTTTTTCGGCTGTTTCTTGATATCCCAATAACGGCGAATTAGACGGATATTGGTGTCGTTAGCCTCGGATCCCGAATTGGTAAAAAACACATGGGTGAACTGCTCAGGGGTCATGCTAACTAAACGGTCAGCCAATTCAACTGCCGGCGTGTTGCTGCATTGGAAAAAATTATTGTAGTAGGGAAGTTGTTGGAACTGTTCTTGCACTGCCTGACCGATTTCTGGCTGACTGTAACCCAAACTGCAGCACCAGAGTCCAGACATTGCATCAAGCATTTGTTTGCCATCAGTATCGTAAATATAAATGTGTTCGGCGCGTTCGATGATCCTACCGTGATTCTTTTGGTAGTCTTCAAAATCGGTGAATGGATGCAGATGCCTTTCGGCATCAAGTGCTTTCCACTGTGCAGTTGTTCTGACGTTGCTCATAATCACTCTCGCTGTCGATGGTCAGTATGAATCACCTAGTGTTGATTGTTTCACTCCAAATTCTTCGCAATATTGGAACACAGAGAAAGTGGTTGGTCATTCACCCAAAGGGGTGGGGAATAATTTCGATAGTCAACCAATGTCATTTAACATCGGTTATATTAAGTGTCGCTTAGACACTTTGTAATGCGGCCAATTTGTCAACACCATGGCTGCCGGAAACGCCGGGGCAATCAGGTATTGCGCTCACTATTGACTATTGACTATTGACTATTGCGCCTGCTGTATTCAGGGTCATTACGTTGACGGGTGATCCTCGAATGGCCAATTAAGCCATTTGACCACCGACAAAAGCACAGCGAGTACGACTTGCTCAGCTACCCAAAAAGGGTATGCATAGTAATGCTGAACCTGCGGCTCATTTCGGATACCATTGCGCTGGTTAAGGCAAACCTAATTTAGAGACTCTCATTTATGTCATCAGATATACAACTCGATGCTTTTTTAGACCAACACCCCGACATCGAAATGTTTGAAGTGCTTTTGCATGATATTAATGGCGTGCAGCGAGGTAAGTGGCTGCCAGCGGATAAAATCCATAAGTTGTTTGATGGTGGTTTCAAAATGCCGCTGAGTAGCTGTTCCCTGGATATATGGGGTCGTGATCTTGAGTCCCTGGTCTCAAAGACCGGAGACAGAGACGGCATTTGTATTCCTCATGCGAGCACGTTGGCAAGAGTACCTTGGGCAACGCGGCCAACAGGGCAAATTGTTGTATCAATGACCGAAGAGGATACAGGTGCTCCCTACATGGGTGATGGTCGCGCTGTTTTAGTCAACATTGTCGATCGCTTTAAAGCATTGGGTTTGACACCTGTGGTGGCCAGTGAAATGGAATTTCACTTAACCACATTGGACGAAGACAAATTTGGGCGTCCCATGCACTCACAAACAGCATTGGATGGAGGTCCAGCCATAGGGGGTCAAACCTATGGTATCGATATGATGCGACAAACGGCGCCATTGATGGACGCCATTATCGATGCGGCTCAGCAACAGAATTTACCGGTGGACACTTTGATAACAGAATTTGGTCCCTCTCAATTCGAAATCAATTTGTACCATCAAGACTGTGCAGTTCGGGCCTGTGATCAGGGTAGTATGCTCAAGCGGGCCATTCGCAGTGTAGCCATGCAACAGCAAAAACGTGCCACCTTTATGGCCAAACCCTATGCTGACGAAGTGGGTAATGGCATGCACATTCACTTCAGTCTTATCGATGAACAAGGCGAAAATGTGTTCGATAATGGTACCGCCGAAGGCAGTGATTTGTTGCGCCATGCCGTGGCTGGGTGTCTCCAGAACATGGCGGGCAGCATGGCAATTTTTGCGCCAAATATAAACTCTTATCGACGACTGGTTCCCGGTTGCTATGCGCCACTGGCGCCAAATTGGGGTTACGAGAATCGAACCACTGCGCTTCGAATTCCCGGCGGTGACCATGGTGCCATGCGCATAGAGCATCGAGTGGCTGGGGCAGACGCCAATCCTTATCTCACAGTGGCGGCCATGTTGGCCGGTGCGCTATCGGGTATCGAGCGAAAGCTTCAAGCGCCGGCTGCGGTGGTGGGTGATGCAGGTGATATAACACCGGTCTTACCGCATTTCTGGAACGATGCAATTAATGCATTTGAACAGTCAGATTTTATTGAGGAATACTTTGGTTCTGCACTTAAATCGAACTATGCAGAGTGCAAGCGGCAGGAGAAATATGAATTTGATCGTCGCGTCACGGCCCTAGAATACGATGCCTACCTGTAGAGAATAAACGCCTTGCCTTTGGTTTTTTATTTATTCTTTTTTATTATATAAAAACTATTTTTTATTCAATTAAACCCTTTATACTTCGCGCCTCAACTAAATCGTCATTTGATCCTATTGCCGCGATGTAAAATAAAGTGCTAAAACGGACGTTGCACTCCCAGGATCCCATTTGTTAATAGATCCTCGGAGGAAGTATGAAATTTTACGTCAATGCGCGATATCTCATCGTGCCATTTATGTCCATCATCGCGATTGTTGGTATTTTGCTGGGCGGTGCTTACGCCTGGATCGGGGTGGCACTGTTTGGTCTGAATACGGTCATCGACACGCTGACCAAGGATATACACCTGCCTGCCGACTTCGATCAGCAGGGTGAATCATACGGCATCAAAGCTTTTCAGTACGGAGTAATGTACTTCATGTTGCCAGTGTTTATCGTACTGCAAATTGTCCTGGCTTACCGTATTTATCAATTCACTGCCGCGACACCGATTGAGGCACAATTCTTTTATGGGGTTGCCTATCAGTCTGGTATCAGTGGCATTAATTTAATTGGTGCTGTCCTATCCAGTGGTTTGTGGGCGGGTCTGGGCATTATTTATGGCCATGAGCTATCGCACAATAGAAAAGAAGGATTTTTAGTTTCACGTCTAATTATGGCTCTCAGTGGTGCCTCTCATTTCACCTATGCCCATGTTTACAACCACCATTTGGACTTGGGTCACGAGGATGATCCGGCCACAGCTCCTCGGGGTCGAAATATCTATGCTCACGCCTGGCTGTCACATATGGGTCAATCTCGTTTCTCTTACAATTTGGAGGAGAGTCGACTGAACAAGCAGGGCAAATCTACTCTGAATGCAGATAACCGCTGGATTCTCGGATATCTCTACAGCTTGCCATCGCTGGTTTTATTTGTGTGGGCTGGGGGATTGATTGGTGTCGGTGCATTGTTCGCTGTTTGGGTTATCGCAAATTTCCTCCTTGAAGCACTTAATTTCATGGGTCACTACGGTCTTATCCGCACTGAGGGCGCTGTGGAGCACCGCCACTCTTGGGACAATGATTCGGTTTTCACCAGTTGGTTCTTTATCGAAATTGGTCGACAGTGTGATCATCACGTTAGAGGAGAGACCTATTTCTGGGAGTTGGATGATGTCGAGGGACCAAATTACGGAATTGGATATTTCTCACTGTTCGTTATCACCTTAATTCCAGCTCTGTTTAGGCGTTACGTCAAGAAACATCTGGATAATTGGGATGAAAAATACGCTACCGACGATGAACGATTGGTAGCAGCTAAATTTTCATAACCATGGAGACACGCAGTTGACGAGCGCGAGCGATAGCGAGAATAGTAATGTTTAAATTATTTAAATCTGCGCCAAAAAGCTATCAGGTGAAGGTTGTGGGTAGTGAAACTGAGTTTTCTGTCGCCCGAGAATCGTCTTTGTTGAGCTCGGCTCTGTCGGCAGGTGTTGAATGGCCTTTCAAATGTAAAGTTGGCAGTTGTGGAAAATGCAAGTGCCAACTATTGGAGGGCAAAATTAAGCCACAACTCGATTTTAGTTATGTCTTGGACGGCCCTGAAATTCAGCAGGGATACATACTTGCCTGTCAGACCATGCTCAAGTCTGACATCTTGGTTAAGGTTGATTTAGACGATTAAATTACTACAGGAATTAGAAACATGAATACATTTAAAGCACTTATTTTAATGATCCTATGGACAGCGGTTATCGGCATTGGACTCTATTTCATAGGGGCCCATAAGAATTATCAAGATTTGTTCTGGGCCATAGGTATTGGACTGACGTTGTTAATCACGCATATGGTGAATATGGTGATTTATTTTAAAGTCGCTGGAGATAAACCTTACAAGTGGTTTCAGTCAGAATCGGTATAAACGGAGCAGGTTCAGTCCGTGTTGATAGGAATGGCTCACCTCAGAGCCGGATAAATTTTATTTGTTTTGTGCACCCTAGGTCGCTTAAAGCATGAATCATCACTTAAGGACAATTTAATATGAGAAGGACATTCCAAAAAACTAAATTATTCGTATCAGTCTCGGTTGCATTGGCGGTAGCCTCCAGCACATGTGCTGCTAGTGACGTGAATATCAAGCAAAAGGGTAGCTGGTTGGTGAGTTTAAAAGCCTTAACATTGAGCCCGCAGGAGTCATCGGAGAGCTCAATCGGCGGTGAAGCCGTTGTTGGCTTGGATAGAGTCCCCGAACTAGACATACGTTATTTCTTAACCGACAGCATTGCCGTTGAGACGATTCTTGGGTACACCGAACACAGTGTATCTGCGGTTAATACTGAATTGGGCGATGTGGACCTTGGATCAACCAAGGTGCTGCCACCAACCATAACACTACAACATCATTTCAATCGCGGGCAACGGTTCTCACCCTACTTGGGTGCAGGGTTAAATTATACTTTTTTCTATGATCACAATCCTGGTGATGCACTGGATATTGAATATGACAATGACTTTGGCGTGGCATTCAATGTTGGTTTTGACTATGCCTTGGGTGAGAAAAATTATCTCAACCTGGATATCAAAAAGTATTGGCTGTCGACTAAGACAACTATTGATGCGGGTTTAGCAGGGCCGGTTACAGCGTCCGTCGACTTGGATCCAGTTGCGATAAGCATCGGTTACGGATGGACGTTCTGACAAGGTTTGTCTTTCATTGTGATGGAACTGTTGTCAGCATGACAACTAGGGCTTGCGTCGGTGTCTTTTGCGTAGGGACGCATCCCTGCGTCAGAATATCTATCCTTCTTAGACTTTTGGGTAGATTGCCCGAGATATCCCTGTCTGTGAAACGATCCTTGGCGAGTAGCTTTGGTTGAAGCGCCTTATCAACCTCAGCTGAGTTTAGTATACCGAGGGTGAGAAATTAGAATAGCTGTACCTTGGTACAGGTAGGTACAGGTAGGGTGGTTGAGATTGGACTAGGGCTGTGGGACGGAAAGCAGTGGCGCAAGAACGTTATTTGATGTCCGCTTTATTGAAAGCGTTTTAATACGAGGCTTTCCATATTGTTTTGCGCAAGGCGGGCTCGAGCGGAGGCCATTTTCGATGTATTTGGGAAGGGTCCAACTAGAACACGGTGATATGTTTCACCATTTTTACTAACAACAGTTTCATTGTGCGCTGCGAGGTTCATCAATAGTAGTTCCACTTTCAAACTCTCTGCGTCTTCAGAATTTTTAAAAGATGCCACTTGCAACAGGTACTGGGTATTTTTTTTCTGTTCGGTAGACGCTTCTGGTTCTTGATCAATGAGTATTTCGTTGTCTTTGAGTAGCGTGTAAAAGTCAAAGGTAAGTTCTTCAATAACTTTCTTCTCTTCCAACTCTGGCACTACTACGGTGTCGTCTATCTTTGGGACGTCAAGTATTGGTGGAAGAAAATACATAATCAGAGCGCCGATCAACAACCCGGCAAAGAAAGATGGGTGGGATGATTTTTCACTCACTGGAGGTTCTTTGCTGATGCGACTTGCACCATTTTTTCTGGCTGACGAACTCATAGGCACCCACAGAGTAACAACAACCTAAATTGTAGGTGAAATTGCAGGTTGTTGGCAAAGATTTAATCACGGTTTCAGCGAAATTTACATTTCCTGTGGATCCACATCAACTGACCAGCGAAGTCCTCCTGAGGACTTTAACTTTTCTATTTCTCTGATGAGTAGGGTGACCGATTGTTTCAGCACTGAGCGCTGAGTGGCGCTGATTTGCAGGATAAACCTGTATCGATTTGCGCGCTTTTCCAGCATCGCAGGAAGTGGGCCAATTAATGTGAGTGCGGCTTGCGAAGCGTCGATACGCTCCATTGACTGACGAGTTTGGTGCAAAAACTTCTCTGCACTTACACTATTAGTCGACTCAGCTCGAATCAAGACAGTGTGCACGATCGGAGGCAATTGATTGCTTTGTCGCTGTTCCAACAGTTGAGCGGCCACCGACCTGTAACCATCTCGGGTCAGAGTTTCCAAAAGCGGGTGTTGCGGTTGGTATGTTTGGATTAGAACTTGCCCGGAGTTATCGCCGCGGCCGCTGCGGCCCGCCACTTGGGTTAGCAGCTGAGCGAGTCGTTCATGACCTCTAAAATCCGGACTAAACAATCCTGTATCTGCATCCAACACGGCCACCAAGGTGACGTTAGCAAAATGATGCCCTTTCGCCAGCATTTGCGTGCCCACCAGTATGCAGGGCTCTGCCCGCTCAATGTCGTTTATAACTGCCTCCATAGCACCCTTTTTTTGTGTCGTATCTCGATCAACACGGATCACCTTGACATGGGAAAACTTCTGTTTGAGATATTCTTGGGTTCTCTCTGTACCCTCTCCGGTGGGGATGAGTTGATGAGACTGACAGTTTGGACAGTTTGTTGGAATCCTACGTTGATAATCACAGTGATGACAGATGAGTTTTTGTTTGGCGCGGTGCACTGTGAGCCGCGAGTCGCAGTGGTTGCACTCGGCTGACCAGCCACATTGCTGACAGATAATCGTTGGAGCGTAACCACGACGATTTATAAAGACTAAAACTTGTTGCCCTCTCGATAGGGTATGCTCAATCGCTGCGTGCGTCGATTGTGCGATGCCCGATTCGACAAATTCACCTTTTAAATCAATTATTGACCAATTGGGTTGAACAGCATTTCCGGCTCTCTGATCGACCCGCAGATGAGTGTAGCGCTGATTGCGGCAGTTATTCAGTGACTCCATGGAGGGTGTTGCAGATCCAAGAACCACGGGAATATTTTCTCGGCGTCCTCGAATTACTGCGAGATCGCGAGCTGAATAGCGAAAACCCTCCTGTTGTTTGTAAGACTGATCATGTTCCTCGTCGACGACTATTAGACCGGGCCTGTGCAGGGGCGTGAAAACGGCTGACCGAGTGCCAAGAATAATTGCTGCACTTCCCGATTCTGCTGCCGCCCACGCTGTGAGCCGTTGCCTATCGGTGAGTCCTGAGTGCAAGGTAACCACGGATACATTGAAGCGCTTGATAAAGCGTCTCTGAGTTTGAGGAGTGAGGTTGATCTCCGGGATAAGAACCAAACATTGACGGCCGATCCTTATGTTCTTGGCAATGAGTTGCAAGTAAATCTCGGTTTTGCCACTGCCGGTGACACCATCGAGTAAATAACAATGGAAAGCGTGGAGACTTATGGCATCAAGAGCTGTCTTTTGAGCAGAATTAAGTTGCAGAACAGGCTCTCGAACCATGTTCTCGTTGTCCTTTGGTTTAACCGTCACCGCAATAAAAATTTTTTCAACAAGCCCTTTCATGATAAGTGATCGTAAAACGGCTCGAGAAAAAAGCCTCAACACGGTTGTCTCTGCCAGCTGTCCCTCTGCTGATAGGTTTTCGATCAGCGCTTTTTGCTGTGGCGAGCGCCTTAAGGAGTCATACGATAGACCTTTACCGAGCGTGGTTAATTGCCAGTGGGGTACTCCGAGTTGTGGTATCGGTTCATTCTTGCGCAGTGCAGTTGGTAGTGTACTAAAGAGCGCGTCCCCCACCGGATGCTGATAGTAATTTGCCGCCCAAAGGAACAATGACAGTAGCTGCTGAGGAAGTAGTGGTTTGTGATCAATTAGTTCTCCGATAGGCCTTAACTGATCGTTATTAATATTACTGTGCTCTGGACAATCAATAATAATACCCATAACTTGACGTTTTCCCAGAGGTGCTAGGACACGACAGCCAATCAGAGTAGAGCAGTTAGAGTGCCGATTAGCCAAATTCTCAGGCATTGAATAATCCAATAAACGTCTAAGGGGACGGTTTACTGCGACTCGAACAATAATTTTTGTTCTATCAAGCATAAAAATGATAATTCCTTTTGTAACCGGCGCAGTTTCTGCTAAACTCCGCGCTCTTTTGACATGGCTCACCGTGCCTTGCGTCAAACGCTGAGAGTGATTGGTCTCTCGGGCGCGTGATTGATGGGGTGGCGGTCTGCGACTTGGAGTATAAGATGAAAAATGATATTCACCCAAATTATAATGAGTTAGTTGCGACATGCAGTTGCGGCAACGTAATCAAAGTTGGCTCGACGCGCGCTGAAGAAATCTATCTCGACGTGTGCTCCTCCTGCCACCCTTTCTACACAGGTAAGCAAAAGATCGTTGATTCGGGCGGCCGAATTGATCGCTTCAACAAGCGCTTCGGTACTGCCAAGAAGAGTGCTTAAAAGCGTTTACTTCCTCCCGGTTACGAAATGCGCGTCATGATGTTTTAGTAGAGCCGAGCGATCGCAGTGGCAGCACATTAGAGGAGTTCAAATACTACCTGGACACGGTCGCTAAAAGTGACTGTGTCGGGAAGGTAAACGCCTGCGGTTGCGCCCTCCGTCCTCAGCGTTGACATGTCCTCTCCAAATCTGGTCATCGGCCGAGAGTAGAAATTTGGATCAGTCGCGTCGGAATATTTTATTTGCATTATTCTGCCCAGTTTAGCGCCATAAGCTTCAGCAAGCTGTTTTGCTAGTACTTTGGAATCTTCTATAGCCATCTGTCTGGCTCGATCTTCAAACTCCTTTTTGTTGCTTAGTCCAAAGCTGATGTCGCCGATTTGCGCGATGCCAACCTCTAGAGACGTATCGATAATTTGGCTCAAGTTTTCCAAATTATCAATGGTTATCGTCGTGTGACGGATAGCCTTATAGCCTGTAAAACGCCTCATCTGGTTTTTATAATTGTATTGGGGATAGAGCCGCACAGTGCCTGCTGTGATCTTTTCCTCGGATAAACCCGCATCTTTCAACGCGTTTAACAGTCGATTAAATTGCTTGTCTACTGATGATTTGGCTGTCGCACTGTTTTTATTTTCGGCTTGCAATTCCATGGGTACTGTTGCCTGGTCTGGGATGGCAGTGATGACCCCCTTTCCGTAGGTTGTGACGGTCCTTGGTAGTGATTCTGTTGCCATAGTGGCTGTCGATAGCAGAAAGGCACAGAAAAAAGTTACTCCAATTTTTGCTCCCACACAGGCTCTCCCAATCTAATCTCACCGCTGAGCTTAACACTGATACTCATGATTTTAAATGGACATCAATCAACGGCGGTGGTCACGGGTCAAATCACTCTTAGATT
Source organism: Porticoccaceae bacterium (assembly GCA_964230135.1). Taxonomy (GTDB): domain Bacteria; phylum Pseudomonadota; class Gammaproteobacteria; order Pseudomonadales; family Porticoccaceae; genus HTCC2207. The sequence continues at coordinate 85,570 of CAXRFT010000057.1, forward strand.
GCTTGAGAGAAACTTGGTCGTTCTCGCTATTATTGGCGAGAACATCATTCTGCTGTGTAAAAATTTCTGCGTTGTGCTCACAGATTAGATCAAGGAACAACCCAAATATTTGTCTGCGCCAGTGCTACCATTTGAATACAAAAATAAAAAGCGATTGACGTTTTGTTCAGAGCGAGTTTCGCGGTTACAATGAAGGTTTTACCGTGGGCGCGAAGAGGCACAGATTGCGGGCAGTTTGGTTATTTGTAAAATTTTTATTGGTTGCTTCCATTGCCGTGATAGGAGCCTCTTTTGCTATGAAAAATGGCAACATAATTTCTGTGGATTTTGTTTTCGTTAGCGGCCCAAGTTTGAGTATAGGAATGTGGCTGCTTTTGTTTCTTGCCAGTGGCGTTTTTTTGGGTATGTTAGCGAGCTCCACTTTACTTTGGTCATATCGGCGAAAGATAAGACTGCGCGATAAAAAGGATTAGTTAAATCATGATAGTTTGTGAGTCTAAGATAATTGTGGCACTGGATTTTCCGGAACAGACCGCAGCCATGGGACTTGTGGATCAACTGGATCCAATGCTTTGCCGCCTGAAGGTGGGTAAAGAATTGTTCACTGCTGCCGGCCCTGATTTTGTCAAAACACTGGTGGCCAAGGGATTTGACGTGTTCTTGGATCTGAAGTTTCATGATATTCCTACCACGGTGGCCAAGGCTGTCTCTGCCGTGGCTGATTTGGGTGTGTGGATGACCAATGTGCACGCCTGTGGTGGTCCTCGAATGATGCACGCAGCTAAACAAGCACTTGTGGAAAAAGGCAGCGATATGTTGTTAATTGCAGTGACGGTGCTTACCAGTATGGAAGACACTGATCTGATTGAGGTCAGTGTTGGGCGGAGTGCTAATGATCAAGTGTTGCATCTGGCAAAACTGGCAAGTGAGTCAAATCTCGATGGTGTTGTTTGTTCAGCTCAGGAAGTTAAGCTGTTGAAGTCGACCTTGGGTGAGACATTTAAATTAGTCACGCCAGGTATCCGACTGTCTGGTGCCGCGGAAGATGATCAGAGGCGTGTTACCACGCCGGTGGACGCGGTTTCACTGGGCAGTGATTATTTAGTTATTGGGCGACCCATCACGCAGTCGCCGAACCCTTTGGCAACTCTGCAAGAAATCAACGCCAGTGTTGAATAAAAGAGAGTTTAATCGAATTCGTCCCACCAGGTGAGGTTGTTGCTCTGGTCGTAGACCCTGACGTAGTCAATATCCAAGCTGTCTTCTTGAAAGCTGGATTCAATATCACTCTCAATGGCAAAATTGAGAAGTAAATACTGATCGCTATCAAATGGCCATGTCTGGTCATTTTTAGTTTCAGGCTCATAGGTATAATGCTCTATGCCATCCACTGCAAAGACCATTTTGTCAGCTGACCAATCCACCGAGTACACATGAAAGTCTGAGGTCATTGTGGATATTGGTTGACTGCCATGATTGACAGTTCCACCAAAGCTTGAGCGCGTATGTATGGCACTCTGAGCATAGTTCGGGTTTCGACCCCAGTGCTCCAGAATATCGATCTCTCCACCGTCTGGCCAAGGTGTGGTGCCGAATTCATCGGCGAAATAGGCACCTGGTTCCGCTATGTCTTTGGATAACATCCAAATTGCCGGCCAGGTTCCATGGCCTTCGGGCATTTTTGCCTTGACTTCTACTCGGCCATAGGTGAACGCGTATTTACTGTTTAGGCGAGCCGAAGTGTACGCTTTCGTGACACCCTGGTGGGTAAAATCCTCTTTTTTAGCCGTGATCGACAGGATGCCATTTTCCACTGACGCATTCTCGGTGCGATCAGTGTAGTGTTGCTGCTCGCCGTTGTACCAACTGTTGCCGTTGGGCAACAGGGTTTGATGAAACCATTTGCTGGTATCTAGAGGACGGGCAGTGCTCTCTTGGAATACTCGGACATAATCCACCACCATTCTCTGCGGAAATTCTGTTGATGAATTGGGAGATCCAGGCCAGTTGCCACCTACTGCGATATTAAATATAAGGAAAAATTCCTTTTGGAAGGCAGATAGGGATGCGGAGTTGTCGATGGCCATAACGTGATACTGAACATCATCTAAATACCAAGTGATTTCATCGCTGTCCCAGACAATACTGTAAACATGGAAGTTACTGGCAAGGGTTTCATCGCCCGAGAGCAGTCGATTACCGCCGTAGTTCACTGGGTTGTAATTGGCATTTAGGCCACCATTATTCCAATGCGCTGTGCCATAAACGCGATTATCGCGACCAGCGCCACCACCCACCATTTCCATAATGTCTATTTCACCACAGTATGGCCAACTGACCTCGGTGATGTTTTTACCCAGCATCCAAAGTGCTGGCCACATACCCTGACCCTCTGGCATTCGCGCGCGGATATCAATTCGCCCGTACTGAAAGTTTTGCTTGCCCTGAGTTTTTAGTCGCGCTGAGGTATAGCTTCGGCCGCCAAATTCTTCTTTTTGTGCACGAATCACCAGATTGCCGTCTTTTAGATAGGCATTTCTATTGGTGTAATACTGAAGTTCATTGTTACCCCAGCCGTTGCTGCCGGTACCAACATCATACACCCAGTTATCTGGATTAATTTCTGTGCCATCGAATTCGTCTGACCATACTAGGCTGTATCCCTCATAATTTTCGGGTGACATATAACCTGAAAAAGAGGGTATTTCCCAACCATCGTCGGCAACAGGATCTTCAGGAACTTCACCACCATCGGTGTCTTCCCAGCGCACATTGTCAAGTTGAAATACCGTATCTGTGTATTGACTGGCCCAAATAACAAGCCCGGTATCAATGGTGGTTAACTGCAATCCCTGATCGACTAAGTTGTCAACGTCGATAGTCACCGATTCCCAACCATTAGCTCCGCGGACTCCCAGTGCTCTGTCACCTGATGTGCAATCCCAGATACAATCTATCTTCAT
>CAXRFT010000058.1:0-5039 GCA_964230135.1 Porticoccaceae bacterium
CACTGTCAAGGAGACCAAGGCGGATTTGGGGCTGGCCTTTGACGGCGATGGTGATCGCGTAGTCGCTGTGAGTCAGAGGGGTAGAATTGTCTGGCCAGATCAATTGATGATGATATTTGCGCAATCACTTCTGACTGATAACCCCTCATCTAAAGTAGTGTTCGACGTCAAAAGCAGTATGAAACTGCCACAACTGATCCGTGCGCACGGCGGTGAGCCCATTATGTGCAAGACCGGACATGCTCACGTTAGACAAGCAGTTCAGCAATCAAAGGCGCTGTTTGGAGGTGAATTTAGTGGTCACATATTCTTCAATGACCGCTGGGATGGCTTCGACGATGGTCTCTACGCAGCGGTGCGCCTGTTGGAAATTCTCAGTCAGAGTAAGCACAGCTTAGATGACCTTATCGATCAGTTTCCTAGTACCAGCTACACCCCTGAAATTTTGATCCCAGTTGCCGATGAGAAAAAATTTGCACTGATGGCAGATATTCTTGGCAAGGCCAAATTTACCGGTGGAAGTGCCTCCACACTCGATGGCCTGCGCATCGACTACACTGACGGTTGGGGTCTTATTCGAGCGTCCAATACCACACCGAACCTGACACTGCGCTTTGAAGCAGAAACAGATGATGCCCTCGCTGCCATTAAGCAGCAATTTTTAACTGCATTGACACCTTTCATTCACCATTTGGAGAACTATCTTTAATCATGTCCCTCAATCGTAAAGAAGCGGCCACCACCGCACAGGTTATCTCTAGAGCGCTGCCCTATATTCAGCGCTTCGCAGGCAAGACCGTGGTGGTCAAATATGGCGGCAATGCCATGGTGGACGAACGCCTGAAAGCAAGTTTTGCTCGCGATATTGTATTGATGAAAGCGGTGGGAATTAACCCTGTCGTGGTTCATGGTGGCGGCCCTCAAATTGGAGAGCTGCTGGACAGACTGTCTATCGAAAGTCGATTCATCAACGGCATGAGAGTCACAGATACTAAAACCATGGATGTGGTGGAAATGGTCTTGGGCGCATCGATAAACAAGGACATCGTCAGTCTGATCAATCATGCCGGCGGCCGTGCTTTTGGCGTCACCGGCAAAGATGGTCAGTTTATTAAAGCCAAACAGCTTGCGGTGTCCCATCAAACACCGGAAATGTCAGCGCCAGAAATCATTGATATTGGTCATGTTGGAGAAGTGCAATCCATCGATAAATCAGTCATTGATATGCTAGTCAATGGTGATTTTATCCCTGTAATCGCACCGATCGGCGTCGGTGACGATGGCTCCTCCTTCAACATCAACGCCGATTTGGTGGCCGGCAAAGTCGCCGAGGTGTTGGAGGCAGAAAAACTCATATTTTTGACTAATGTCGGTGGTTTGCAAGACAGTGATGGTCATGTTCTTACCGGACTCAGTATTGATCGGGTTGATCAGCTCATTGCCGACGGAACCATCTACGGCGGCATGCTGCCAAAAATTCGCTGTGCACTGGAGGCGGTAAAAGGCGGCGTTACCTCGGCACACATAATCGATGGTCGTGTTGACCACGCCGTGATGTTGGAGCTATTTACCGACGAAGGCGTGGGCACATTGATCACTAACCAACATTCATAAGGGGCAATCTGATGGCTGCAAAAAAAGGCTCACGAGCACAGGAAATATTACAAACACTGGCGCGTATGTTGGAGACCTCAAAGGGTCGCATCACCACGGCTGCACTGGCTTCTGAATTAGGCATTTCCGAGGCTGCCCTCTACCGGCATTTCCCCAGCAAGACCAGAATGTATGAGAGCTTGATTGATTTTATTGAGGAGACCATTTTTGGACGCGTTCGAACCATCATCAATGACGAGCCCGACGCGGTAAGCCAATGCTACCGAATTCTCAGTTTGGTGGTGGCTTTTTGTCAGAAAAATCCGGGCATCACACGGATACTCAACGGCGATGCACTGGCCATTGAAAATGAACGCCTGCACAACAGGGTCGCCCAATTTTTCGATCGTCTAGAAGCGCAGCTCAAGCAGGCCTTACGCGAAGCGGAAATCCGCGATGGTTTAAAGTTGCGCGTGCCGGTGTCCGTGGCAGCCAACCTGATGTTGGTCTGTGTTGAGGGAAGAATCAGCCAATACGTGCGCAGCGACTTTAAAACCTCCCCCAACGACAACTGGAGCGAGCACTGGGCGCTGATCACCTCGGGCATTTTCGAGCAGTAAGTCTACCCTCTGCAATAGCCACAGACGCGCTGAGTACCTCAGGCAACGCCATAGCTATTGCGATAGGCGGCGATGGCAGCGATTAAATCCGATGAATCGCCTTTCGCCGCCAAATAATTGAGGATATCGTCGATATCGATAATGCTCACCACTGACATGCCAAATTGGGCCTCAACCTCCTCGATGGCAGATTTTTCACCGCTACCGCGCTCCTTGCGATCTAAACCGATCACCACACCCACGGCTTCGGCACCTGCACTGTCTACCATTGCCATGACCTCTCGAATGGCGGTACCCGCTGTGATCACATCGTCAATAATTAGCACTCGCCCGGCTAGAGGCGCTCCAACTAGTGAGCCACCCTCGCCGTGGGTTTTGGCCTCTTTGCGATTAAAACAGTAGGGTACATCGATGCCGTGTTCATCGGCCAGAGCAACAGCAGTGGCAGCAGCCAAGGTAATACCTTTATAGGCCGGACCAAACAACACATCGAACTTTATTCCCGATTCCACAATAGCGGCGGCATAACAGCGCCCCAGTTCTGCCAGGGCTGCACCGGTGCGAAACTCACCGGCATTAAAAAAATGCGGCGACACGCGCCCAGACTTGAGGGTAAATTCGCCGAATTTTAATGCGCCGCTGCTCAAAGCATTATCAATAAACTGTGTTTTGTATGCCTGCATGATTAACCCCGCGCGCGCTTATTGTGCCAATGCCATTTGCTGGACACGTACCAAATCAGTGATTCCCTGTTTGGCCAGCGCCAGCATATCGTTCAACTCATCGGCACTAAAGGGCGCCGCCTCGGCGGTTCCCTGAACTTCGATAAAGCCACCGTCACTGTTCATGACCACGTTCATATCTGTCTCTGCATTGGAATCTTCAGCATAATCCAAGTCCACCACCGCTGTGCCTTTGTACACACCCACCGACACCGAGGCCACCATGGACACCAGCGGATCTCCACTTATTTGTTTGCTGCGCTGTAAATGGCGAATGGCATCCACCAAGGCAACACAGGCACCGGTTATCGACGCTGTGCGGGTACCACCATCCGCTTGAATCACATCACAGTCAATATTGATGGTGTTTTCACCCAGTTGTTTCAAGTCCACTGCCGCACGCAGTGAACGGCCAATGAGCCGCTGAATCTCTTGGGTTCGGCCACTCTGTTTGCCTCGGGCCGCTTCTCGACCCATGCGCGTGTTGGTGGAGCGCGGCAACATGCCGTACTCAGCGGTTACCCATCCCTCCCCCTTGCCACGCAAAAATCGTGGTACACCGGGCTCAACACTGGCAGTACAAATGACTTTGGTGTTACCAAATTCAATCAATACCGACCCCTCCGCGTGGCAGGTGTAATCGCGGGTAATTTTAACTTGGCGCAATTGTTCTGGCCGGCGGCCACTGGGTCTGAACATAGATTTTTCCTGAGATATTGAATTAGGCGTTAAATTTTTGCTTTTAAATGGCTGACAAGTGTAGCAAATCTAACACCCCCGTGGTCGCCTTTGTTACTATAGGACACAACATAAAAATAATTTTGGAGAGATTATGCCTCGCAGCATGACGGCATTTGCCCGCAAGACAATCACCTTTGACTGGGGCTCAATGACCTGTGAACTTCGCTCTGTTAATCATCGCTTCTTAGAAACTGGGTTTAGGCTACCCGAAAGTCTACGCGACGTTGAAATGAAACTGCGGGATATCGCCCGTAAACGCTTAGCCAGAGGCAAAGTCGATTGTGTCCTGCAGTTTAACCTGAGTTCTGCCGACACAGAGGTCAATGCGGATCTTCAACTGGCCGAACACTACATTCTAATCGCCGAAAGAATCGCCGAACAAATTAAACAGCCGGCCGCTATATCAGCGCTGGATATTATGCGCTGGCCAGGCGTGCTTAAAGATCAAGATATCGCCTCAGACCAATTACACACAGCTGCCATTGAAACATTCAATGCCGCCGTTGATGATCTGTTACAAGGCCGACAGCGAGAGGGCGAAAAACTGGCGGAAATGATCAACCAGCGACTGGACGGCATCGACCAACAGACCGAGATTGTTCGCCAACATCTACCGGAAATCCTCGCCCATCAGCGCACTCGCATGATAGAAAAAGTTGCCAGCATGGAAGTGCAACTCGACCAGGAGCGCCTCGAGCAAGAGATGGTGATTATCGCTAATCGCGCCGACGTGGATGAAGAGCTTGATCGCCTCGAAGCTCATATCTCGGAAATCCGCCAAATTCTCACGAGTCAGGACTCCATCGGCCGACGGCTGGACTTTTTAATGCAAGAGTTAAATCGCGAAGCCAACACACTGGGATCTAAATCCATCGCTGGCGTCACCACTCAGGTCTCGGTGGAACTCAAGGTGTTGATAGAGCAGATGCGGGAACAGATCCAGAATATTGAATAAGCTCAATTCCCATCAATCCTGTTGCCTGTATCAACCTCTGCGCCCTAACCAGACTAGCCATTTGATGGCCGACGCTTAACCACAGTCTTTATCGCACCAACTGTGGTCTCCCGTGAGCGGGATTAAGCGCTAAATAGCCATGGTGGCGACCACTATAATCAGCAGATCAACAATCTTTATCTAGGCTGCCGCCTGAGCTTTTTTTGATTCCAGTACTGATGGTTTCCTTGGCAACCTCGAGGCTGCCACCGCTGGATACCTTGCCGGAAACTTCAGCCACACCACAAATTTCAACGGACGCGCCTGAGGAGGCACTGACCGCAGCGGTTTTAACTAGAACGTCGCTGGCTGCTTCAAAATTAGCCCCTGAGGACGCATCGACGCTGAGGTAATTAATGCGCAGAGCTT
>CAXRFT010000059.1:0-25077 GCA_964230135.1 Porticoccaceae bacterium
TAATCCAATTAAACACCTTCACCCCAGTGGGTACAGCAATCAGCATGGTGGCATACATAAAGTACAGCTCTCCAGCGATTGGCATACCAACGGTAAACATATGGTGGGCCCAAACAACAAACGATAAAAAGGCGATCGCTGCCGTGGCATAAACCATTGAAGAATAACCAAACAGTGGCTTGCGGCTATACGTTGGGATAATTTGTGACACCACGCCAAAGGCCGGCAGGATAATAATGTATACCTCGGGATGACCAAAGAACCAGAACACATGCTGGAATAGAACAGGGTCACCGCCACCAGCAGCGTCAAAGAAGCTAGTACCGAAATTAATATCCATTAACATCATTGTTACTGCACCCGCCAACACAGGCATAACTGCTACCAGCAAGAACGCAGTAATCACCCAAGTCCATACGAACAGGGGCATCTTCATATACGTCATACCCGGTGCACGCATATTCATCACGGTCGCAATAATATTAATCGAGCCCATAATGGAAGACGCACCCATAATATGCACACCAAAGATAAAGTAATTCACAGTATCCGGCGCATAGGTAGTTGAGAGTGGTGCATAGAAAGTCCAACCGAAGTTAGGACCACCGCCTTCCATAAACAGCGTGGAAGTCAGAATCGCGAAAGCGAATGGAAGAATCCAGAAACTCAGATTGTTCATACGTGGCAACGCCATATCCGGCGCACCAATCATCATTGGAATCATCCAGTTAGCCAACCCCACAAAGGCGGGCATGATGGCGCCAAAGACCATAACCAATCCATGCATGGTGGTCATTTGGTTGAAAAACTCAGGCTGAATCAACTGCATACCCGGCTGAAAAAGTTCAGCGCGAATAATCATGGCGAAAGCACCGCCAAGTAAAAACATAGCAAAACTAAACCATAAATATAGAGTACCGATATCTTTATGGTTAGTGCTAAAAAGCCAGCGGCTGAAAAAATTCTCTGAAGGTCCGTGTGCCATCGTAGATCTTCCTCTATTGATTTTGTTTGTAGTTTAGAACATCGATTGGCTGAACCATATCACCCATATCGTTGCCCCAAGAATTACGCTTGTAGTGGATAACTGCGGCTATATCTACTTCTGAAAGCTGATCGGCAAAGGACTGCATTGCCGATCCCGCAACACCGTTGATCAACAAGCCAATGTGGTCTTCCATAGGACCAGTGACGATAGAGCTTCCAACCAGCGAGGGGAAAATCCCCGCAATGCCCTCGCCTGCGGCCTGGTGACAACCAGCGCAGGATACTGCATATACAGCCTCGCCCTTGGTCATGAGCTCTTCGTTGCTCCACTGCTTGCCTATGGTTGATTGGTAAACTATGGCTTCTTCTTTCTTGGCCGCAAGCCAAGCGTCGTACTCTGCTTCCTCTTTGACCTCAACCACCACCGGCATCCGCGAGTGGTCTTTACCACACAACTCGGTACAGGCTCCCACATAGATCCCGGGCTGATCAGTTTTCGCCCAAGCAGCAGTGAAAAGACCAGGAATAGCATCGCGCTTGACCGCAAAGTCAGGAACCCACCAACTGTGAATCACATCGTTTCCGGTGATCAAAAACCTAACTTTCTTGTTGGCTGGAATCACAAGGGGCTGGGTGACTTCTTGCAAGTAGTGTTCGCCTTTTGGCGCGCGACCGTACTGCTCGTCTTGCGAGGTACGCAGCTCACTCATGAATTTTACGCCTTCACCAATGTATTCGTACTGCCACTTCCACTGATAACCTGTCACTTTGATGTCGATATCAGGATTGTCTGTGTCATACACTTTAAGCAGCGCGGTGGTCGCAGGTACCGCCATAACAATCAAGATCAGTGCTGGAATAACAGTCCAGAGAATTTCCACTGTCAGATTCTCATGAAAATTAGCTGCCGTAACGCCTCGAGACTTACGGTGGGCATACATTACATAGAACATAAATCCGAAGACCAGCACGCCAATGGCCGTACAGATCCAAATCATAATCATATGAATATCATAGGCGGCCTGACTGACTTCCGTCACACCTCGCGGCATATTGAGATTCCAGCCTGACTCTTCAGCGCTAGCAGCGCCGAATACGAGGAAACTAGTGGCGCTCAGGAAGCTCAAGAAAAGCGCTTTCGCTCTTTTCGACATCGCTTTTTACTCCGTGGTAATTCAAAAAATGTAGTGTTTTATCGTTTGTTAATCTGTTGGGGCGTGAGCCGCCAAACCAAAGCGCGGTGAGTGTATCAAAAGTCGTCCCATTTCACTAGCAAGATTGTTATCGAATTCAATCATATGCAGGCAATAAATCACTCATAACCTCAACATTACGCGACCTAGCGGTCATTATCTCAGCCTTTCGGATCTAAAATTCTCACTGGCATAGTTTGTTTAGCGACCTCCTCTCTACTCATGTTTACCCGAGTTTGCATCTCTTTAGGTGCAGAGGAAATACGTAACTCGTCTCGAAAACCACAACTAACGCACTCGCGGAAATTCACGCCGTCCTCAATGTAGGCCACCAACTTATCCATCTGGGAACACTTTGGGCAAGTAACGCCCGCAATAAACCGTTTCTTTGTTGAAAAAACCATGACACCATACCCGCTGGATAGACAATTATTTTATATATGGTTACTGATATTATGGATCACTCGATTCGTCAACACCAAGGCATTTCTCCAAGCATTGAGAAGGGAGTCTACATCGATCCAGCAGCAACAGTAATTGGAAAAGTTGCACTGGGCAAAGATTCATCAGTGTGGCCCGGCGCTGTTATCCGCGGTGATATGCACTGGATAAAGATAGGTGCCCGAACCAGCATTCAAGACAACGCCGTGCTCCACATTACCCATGCATCCCAATATAATCCCGACGGTTGGCCGCTCACTATCGGTGATGATGTGATTGTCGGTCATGGTGCTATTTTACATGGTTGCACCGTAGGCAACTGCGTACTCATTGGTAACGGTGCAATCGTTAATGACGGCGCCATCATCGAGAGTAACGTAATCATTGGCTCGGGCTGTGTGGTGCCGCCCGGCAAGAGAATTACCAGCGGTTATGTCTACGTGGGTAACCCCTGCAAAGCGTTGCGACCTGTCACGGAAAAGGAACGCGACTTTTTCACTTATTCTCCCGCCAACTACGTAAAACTTAAAGACCAGTATTTAAATCAGCAACCCACTAAAGATTAGAGACTGGCGCGCAACTGAGTAATCACCTCGCTGGTTGACGGAGTCATCCCTCGCCACAAAGCGAAGGATGCTGCCGCCTGCTCCACTAACATGCCGAGACCATCTGCCGTTTTCCCTCCGCCCTCCGCGGCCCAGCGAAGAAAATCTGTCGGTTGCGCAGCGTACATCAGATCATAACAATTAACCGGCTGATCAGAGAGCAGTGAATCAGGAAGGTTTAGGGCCGAGCCAGTCAAGGCCGCGCTGGTTGCATTGATAATGACATCAAAGCTCTGGCCGGGCAGCACATCAAGACTGCAGCCAAGCAAATAGCCTGACTCAGAAAACCGCTTTGCTAATTCCAGGGCCTTGTCCACTGACCGATTAGCAATAACGATATGCTGTGGCTGTTGATCCAAAAGAGGCTGCAAAATACCTCGAGTAGCACCACCGGCACCAATGATGAGAAGGCGCTTGCCGCTGATAGTCCAGCCTAAATTATTCACCATATCAGTCACCAGGCCAATACCGTCTGTATTGTCTCCGATCATCTTGCCATCCTGAAAAATGAGCGTATTAACAGCACCAGCACAGGCCGCTCGATCAGAGGTAAAACTGACATAATCGAACGCTTGTTGTTTAAATGGGACGGTCACATTTAAACCGTGACCGCCTCCACGGAAAAAGTCATCTGCGGAACGATTAAAAGAATCCTGCGGCACTAATTGTGCGAAGTAGTTTAGATCCTGGTGCGTTTGCTCCGCGAATAACCGATGAATCATTGGCGATTTGCTGTGCGCTACAGGATTTCCAAAAACCGCATACTGATCTGTCACGTGACCCATTCCCTCGGCGATAAAAAATTATCGTACAGCGCCTGCTCTGCACTCCCGGCATCAGGCTGCCATTGATATTCCCATCGGGCCATGGGTGGAAGTGACATCAAAATAGACTCCGTTCGGCCATTGCTCTGCAAGCCGAATAATGTCCCTCGATCGTGAACCAAGTTAAATTCCACGTACCGGCCACGGCGGTAGAGCTGGAATTGGCGCTCTCTATCACCGTACACAGATCCCTGTCTTGATATCAAAATTGGAAGATAGGCGGCCATAAAACTATCGCCGATACTCCGTGTCAGCGCAAAACTGCCAGAGAACCCTAGGCTGTTGAAGTCATCGTAAAACAATCCTCCGATTCCTCTCGCTTCCTGGCGGTGAGGTAGAAAAAAATACTCGTCACAGGCTTGTTTCATCTGTGCGTAGAGGTTCTCCCCGAAAGGCGCGCAGGCATCCCGCGCCGTCGTATGCCAATGCACACAATCTTTTTCATCGCCATAGTAGGGTGTCAGATCATAACCGCCCCCGAACCACCATACCGGTTCAGCATTGTGTTTCTCAGCGACGAAAAAACGGACGTTGGCGTGGGCCGTGGGTGCATAGGGGTTGAGAGGATGAACAACCACAGAAACACCCAACGCCTCCCACTGACAGCCGGCCAGCTCAGGTCTCGACTGGGTCGCTGCTTTAGGTAGCTTATCGCCAAAGACATGAGAAAAATTTACCCCGGCCTTCTCCAAAACCGGCCCGTCGGCAATCACGCGGCTGCGTCCACCACCACCTTGTTCTCTGCTCCAGTCATCTTTAATCCAATCGCTACCATCAAGTGTTCCGAGCTGCGAACAAATAGTGTTTTGAAGCGCCAAAAAGTACGCTTTGACTGCATCTTTGTCTATTTCTGATGAGCTACCCAGGACGAAACACCTCTCCAGTCAACAAATCTTTAATTTCACTGGGCGCAGCAGCTCCCGCCACCTCGCCAGCCACGAAGCAATCTATGGTAGCAGAAAAATACTCTCTCACCTGAACCTCATTGACGGCTGCAGGCAGGCCTTGAGGATTAGCTGAAGTAGACACAATGGGTCCTCCCAGCGCTTCACATAGAGCAAACACTATTGGATGATCACTTACCCTGAGGGCAACGCTTTGATGCTTGCCAACAATCCAACTGGGCGCGGTGCCATTGTCTGGCACCAACCAAGTAGTCGGCCTTTTAGGTTGGGTTGCAAAGAGCTGTGCGTAGTGTGTCTCCAAGCCATCTAAATACACAGAAAACTGATCCGCTGAGCTACCAACCAATATCAGTCCTTTATCTACAGAGCGCTGTTTGAGGTTAAGAATTTTGTACACAGCCTGTTGGTCAGTCGGTACACATCCAAGGCCCCAAACAGCCTCAGTGGGGTAGGCGACTATTCCGCCTTGACGAAATGTCTCGATGGCAACACCTATGTCGGCACTGTCATGTCTGACTGACATGAGATCAATCAGCTGTTTTGGAGCTTTTCCTGAAGCGCTGCATCTTTGGCAATAATCGCTTCAGCATTAGCAGCGCGCTCGGCGACCAACTTTTGGTGCATCTGAGTATCTGACACTCCGATAATCTGCGCCGCAAGGTATGCTGCATTTTTCGCCCCCGCCTTACCTATGGCTACGGTGGCTACTGGAATACCGCCAGGCATCTGAACCGTGGATAATAGCGAATCCAAGCCATCCAATGACCCATTGATGGGCACACCAATAACCGGCTTAAGGGTGGTGGCAGAAACTGCACCTGCAAGATGCGCCGCCATTCCAGCTGCACAAATGAATGCCGCACAACCGCGAGCATCTGCATCAGTGACATAGCTGTGAGTCGCCGCTGGCGTTCGGTGAGCAGAGGTAACTTTTACCTCAAAAGGGATATCAAATTTTCTGAGAATCTCAAAGCTGGCCTCCATCACTGGTAGATCAGAATCCGAGCCCATTAGAATAGCAACAAAGGGTGTAGTCATGGTAAAAACGTCCAAAATTATCGAGGCGGCAGACTACCTGAACTCTCTTAGATGTGCAAGATTATAGCCCCCAAAAACCACCACATTAGCTTCTTAGTAGACAACCGGTGTAAAAAATTAACCCAACCGTTGATAGCAGCCATTTTCATTGGATATTGCATTGCGCAACTCAAGAGAAATAAGCATCTGCAACAACTTTGTCACCGACCAGTGACTACGCTCAATCAACGTTTCCAAGTCCACCAGCTCAAATCCCATTAGATCCAACAATGCTTGTTCTTCATTGTCAAAATCTTGTTCCACTTGGACAGAGAGCACTTGGCTGATAGATGCATTCAACCCAGCCAGAGCACCGGCTAATTCAGTAATAATATCTTCAGCCTCCTGAACTAGCGAAGCTCCTTGCTTTATCAACCAATGGCACCCTCTGCTCTGTACGTTATGGATGGATCCGGGTATCGCAAACACTTCCCTATTTTGCTCCAATGCCGTTCTCGCAGTAATCAATGATCCGCTCTTCATTGCAGCCTCCACAACCAAGACACCGAGGCTCAGCCCGCTTATCACTCTGTTGCGCTGTGGGAAGTGATGCGGAAGTGGCTTGGTATTTGGCGCGAACTCAGTCACCAGAGTGCCTCCAGAATCTAGGATTTGATCAGCCAAATAATTGTGCTGTCGGGGGTAAACTGCACCAATACCGGTTGCCATGACAGCAATTGTCGCGCCACTGTGCGCCTGAAGCGCCCCTCTATGTGCCGCGCCATCGATGCCTACAGCCAAACCACTGGTAATAGCAAAGCCACTGTTGGCCAAAAAGCGAGAAAAATCTTCTGCGTTACGTTCACCTCCTCGCGTCATTTTTCGACTTCCGATAATTGCAATCTGTGGAAGATGCAAGTTATTAATGTCACCTTTAATGAAAAGAAGGGGTGGCGCACTAGATATTTGCTTGAGCTGCGGTGGATATTTTTCCGATGTAATTGGCACGATGGTAGCGTTTGAGTGACTCAATTGATCGTGTAATGGTTCTAAAATCGAATTCCAACGAGAAGCGTGATACGCATTTCTTACCCTCTCTATTTCCTTGCTCTCAAATTCCGAACAATCGTCAACCTCACCATTAAACAACTGTTGATAACTGGTCGTCACCTGAAGCAGTTGCTGCTGACGTTTTGGTGTTAAAAAGTCAATTTGCTGCGCAATAAATGCTAGATCAACTTCTGAATGATGTTCTGTGACCACCGCTACTCCATTGATAAAGCGAAATGTTGCATTTTTCCAGACCATGTCGCTGAAGATATCAAAGTGTTTTTCGAGTTTTGATCTTCAGCAGATGAATCACTATCTAAAAATCTCCGATTAACTCTACTATAGACTGTGGATAGAAGAAGTGCTGAAAATCCCTTAATTTCGCCCATGGATTTGTCATAATCACTTTACTCAATGCGTTCGAGCGCGATTACTGATTCCACAAAAGGATGGTGTATAATGCGTAAAAGGAGGTTTGCTACAGCATTGGCTGTCTTTTCAACCTCTACTAATCACTCGCAAACAGAGTAATGGTTTTATGGCAGTACTTGATATTCTTCACTATCCCAACCCGCGACTGCGCATAAAAGCATCACCGGTAGAAGTGTTTGACAAGCAATTAAAACAGTTGATCGCCGACATGTTTGAAACCATGCAGCATGCGCAAGGCATTGGCTTAGCCGCCACTCAAGTCGATGTTCACCAACGTGTAATTGTGATGGACCTGCAGCAAGATGAATCAACGCCGCGGGTGTTTGTCAACCCTAAAATCACCGTTCTCGATGATAGTACTCAACCCTATGACGAAGGGTGTCTCTCAATCCCGGGTTTTTACGAAACGGTTGAGCGTCCGTCTAAAGTCCTTATCTCAGCTTTCGATGCCGATGGCAGTGCTTTTGAAGAGGAGGCCTGTGGGTTACTTGCCGTCTGTATACAGCATGAGATAGATCATCTAGAAGGCAAATTATTTGTAGATTATTTATCGCCATTAAAGCGGCAGGTGATTCGTAAAAAAATAAAAAAGAGTAATAAGGGATAAAACCAGGGTGAGAGTCGTTTTTGCTGGTACACCAGATTTCGCCGCTCGACATCTCCAAGCTCTTTTAAGCGATGATTTTTTCAACATTGTTGCAGTTTACACGCAGCCTGATAGACCTGCAGGTCGTGGCAAGAAAATCGTCCCCAGCCCTGTCAAAGAGACTGCTCTACTCAATGATATACCTGTTTTCCAGCCAGTCTCTTTAAAAGATGCTGAAGAACAACAAGTATTGGCGCAACTCAATCCAGATGTAATGGTTGTCGTTGCCTATGGGCTTATTTTACCTCCACCTGTTTTAACCATCCCTACATTTGGTTGTATCAATGTCCATGGTTCTGAACTGCCACGCTGGCGCGGTGCAGCACCGATTCAACGAGCTATAGAGGCGGGGGATACAAACACCGGTGTGACTATTATGCTCATGGATGCCGGTCTAGATACCGGCCCTATGCTAGATATTGCTCGCTGTAGTATAGAAAAAACAGACACCAGCGCCTCTCTCTATGACAAGCTAGCCGAACTGGGCACGAGTCTTTTACCCAAGGTGCTAAAACAGCTAGATGCGGGCACCACAACAAAAGCCGCTCAGCAAGAAGCCGATAGCACTTATGCTGGAAAAATCAATAAACAAGAGGCACTAATCAATTGGCGAGAATCTGCAACGGTTATTGATCGACGCATACGCGCTTTTAATCCCGCACCAGTTTGCTATTCAATGCTTGACGGTCAACGTATAAAAATATGGGTGGCATCTGTCATTGACTCTGATGGCAGTCCAACGCCTGGGAAAATACTTTCCGCTTCATCTGATGGCCTAGTAATTCAATGTGGACAGGGTAGCCTGTTAGTTGGTCAACTTCAGATGCCGGGAAAGTCCAGATTGCCTGTCAGCGAGATATTAAAATCCCGAGCCTCTCTGTTCGAAGAGGGGAAAACCTTCGGTGGCTAAATTTTCTCAACCTAATTCACTTGGATCCAGAGTGGCTGCTGCACAGGTAATCGCCATGGTACTCAGAGGTCAATCCCTTTCAGCGCTATTGCCAAAATACAGTGATGCAGTGTTAGAAAAAGAACGTGCTCAATTCAAGGAAATGTGTTTTGGTAGTTTGCGCTGGTATCCTCAAATCGCAATGCTAGTGAAACAGTTGATGCACAAACCACTGCGTAACAAAGATTTGGATATACAGGGGCTCATTGTCTGCGGTATCTACCAATTGCTCTACATGCGAATATCCGAACACGCAGCAATTAACGAAACCGTAGCGGCAAGCAAGTCTTTAAATAAGGACTGGGCTAAGGGCCTGATCAACGCGGTGTTGAGAAAAGTGCAAAGGGATAGAGAGGCTCTACTACAGCAAAACGCCAAAAATCCTGTTTATGCCGCCGCTCACCCGCAATGGCTGCTGGAAAAATTTACTGCTGCTTGGCCACAACACATCGATGCTATTATCAATGCAAATAATCAGCGTGCGCCCATGACTCTCAGGGTCAACTCGAAGCATCTAACTCGCGATGATTATCTACAGACGTTAGCCGGGGAAAAAATCTCAGCGCACAAGACCCGCCATAGCGATGTTGGTATTCAACTCGATACCGCAATCGATGTATCTCTGGTGCCTCAATTTAAAACCGGCGCTGTCAGTGTTCAGGATGAATCCGCTCAACTAGCGGCTGGGCTGCTCTGCTTGGAACCCAATCAGCGCGTTTTGGACGCCTGCTGCGCCCCAGGTGGAAAGACGTGCCACATTCTCGAAGCGGAACCTAACATAGATACCCTAGTGGCCATTGACAGTGAGCCTGCGCGATTGACAAAAGTCAGTGACAATTTAACTCGTCTCAGTCTTGATGCCGAGCTCAAATCAGCAGATGCAAGTGAGTTGGATACTTGGTGGGATGGCAGCTTTTTCGACAGGGTTTTATTGGACGCACCCTGTTCTGGTACTGGAGTAATCCGCCGTCATCCAGATATCAAACTACTGCGAAAACCAACAGATATTGCTAAGCTTGTGCACATTCAGACGCAGCTTTTACAACAACTATGGAAAACACTGTCAAATCCGGGTATTTTGGTCTACGCAACATGCTCTATCCTTCCCGAGGAAAATGATCAAGTGATAAAGGCATTTGTCCATGGCAGAGACGATGCGGAACTGATGAACATCAGTGTCACCTGGGGGCAGGCAACAACCTTCGGTCGCCAACTGCTACCAGTATCAGGGGGTCACGATGGATTTTACTATGCGCGGCTGCGTAAACGAGACAGTGCAGCGCAAAGGCAACACAATTCGGAATAACGATGAAAATAATCATAGTAGGTGCAGGGCAAGTTGGCGGTACACTGGCTGAGAATCTAGCTCGCGAATATGCTGACATAACTCTGGTGGATATTAATGAGCGCGCTCTGCGAGCACTCCAAGACCGGTTAGACATACGCACTGTGGCCGGCACTGGCTGCTACCCAGACGTGCTTGCCCGAGCAGGAATAGAAGATGCCGATATGTTGGTTGCCGTCACTAGCAGCGACGAAGTCAACATAACCGCATGCCAAGTTGCTCACTCTCTGTTTCACACGCCCACCAAAATAGCTCGAGTGCGCGCTTACAACTACACCAATCCAAAATACAAGAACTTGCTGTTCAACGACAAAAACATGCCAGTTGATGTGATGATCACGCCGGAGCAGGCCGTCACCGACTATATCCGCAAGTTAATTGAGCAACCTGGCGCTCTGCAGGTACTTGATTTTGCCGATGGCGTGATACAGATGGTGGGCTTGCGAGCGGTAAAAGATAGCCCATTGGTGGGGCAAGAGCTGCGTACATTAAAAGAACACATGCCCAAGGTTGATGCAAGGGTAGCAGCGATTTATCGTCGAGACCGAGCTATTTTCCCGGAAGGTGATACAGTAATTGAAGACGGTGACGAGGTTTTTTTCATTGCTGCGAAAAAAAATATTCGCAAGGTCATGAGCGAATTACGCCGTGTGGAAAAACCTTATCACCGTGTGGTCATTGCCGGTGGCGGCAACATTGGATATCGCCTCAGCCGCGCGCTGGAGGAACACTATAGTATTAAAATAATAGAGTCCTCCCCCGATCGCGGTGCTTTCCTCTCAGAGAAGCTTAATCGCGCTGTAGTGCTAAACGGCTCAGCAACCGACCAAGAGTTGCTGTTAGATGAAAATATCGATAAAACGGATGTGTTTTTGGCGCTAACCAATGATGATGAAGTAAATATCATGGCCTCTCTGCTAGCAAAACGTCTCGGCGCAAAGAAGGTGATGACATTGATTAGCAATCCTGTCTACGCCGATCTGATGCAAGGGGGTGAGATTGATATCGCTATCTCACCGCAGCAGGTTACCACTGGATCCCTGCTCACCCATGTCCGCCAAGGTGATACTGTAAGTGTGCACTCGCTGCGCCGTGGTGCAGCAGAAGCGCTTGAGTTTATTGTTCATGGTGATGCGAAATCATCAAAAGTGGTGGGGCGCGCCATTGGCGACATAAAATCACCTCCGGGAGCAACACTGGCGGCACTTGTCCGTGACGGTGAAGTACTTATTGCACATCACGATACTGTTATTGAAAACAATGATCATGTTATCGTGTTTGTCGTCGACAAAGAAAATACCAAGGCAGTAGAAAAACTCTTTGCCGTTGGTTTCACTTTCTTTTGAGGTAACAATCTCTATGCACTTTGGTGTTATTGCAAGAGTTTTAGGCATGCTGATGATGATATTCAGCCTGACCATGCTGTCGCCTATTATTGTCGCCTGGCTGTATCAAGAAAATACCGCTCCAATGTTCATACTGGCCTTCGCCATTACCCTCTTGATCGGGTTGTGTTTCTGGTTGCCCAACAAAAATAGAGTTGGAGAATTACGCACCAGAGACGGCTTTTTTGTTACCGTCTTCTTCTGGTTGGTTCTAAGTCTATTCGGCGCTCTGCCGCTGATGTTCTCAGAAGCAACGGATATGCTGTTTATTGACGCCTTGTTCGAGTCTGTGTCTGGGCTGACCACTACAGGCGCCACCGTATTATCTGGATTAGACGATTTACCAAAATCTATCTTGTACTATCGCCAGCAACTGCAGTGGTTGGGTGGTATTGGGATTGTGGTCATCGCTGTGGCCATACTACCTATGCTTGGAGTCGGGGGCATGCAGATATATCGCGCCGAGACCCCGGGTCCAATAAAAGATGCCAAGCTGACCCCACGCATTGCCGAGACGGCCAACGTTCTCTTCAAAATTTATCTTTCCCTCACAGTCGTTTGCGCAATCAGTTATTGGGTAGCCGGAATGAGCGGCTTCGATGCCATTAGCCATAGTTTTTCAACCGTTGCCATCGGTGGTTTTTCCACTCATGACGCCAGTATGGGTTACTTTGACAGCAATCAAATTATGGCGATTTGTGCCTTTTTTATGGTGGTCTCAGGCCTCAACTTTGGTCTGCACTTTCAAGTGTGGCATAACCGTAAACTGCGCTTCTATTGGGCTGATCCCGAGGCGCGTATGTACTTTTACTTGCTACTTTTTGGCGCCGCGGTAACCTGCCTGTACCTCTATTACAGTGGAACCTACAATGGTGAGGACAGCCTCAGTCTGGGTGTCTTCCAGTTGGTATCAATGTTGACTACCACGGGTTTTACTACCACCGAGTTCCATTCATGGCCAACCTTTTTACCCTTTTTCCTGATCTTTTTGTCCTTTTTTGGCGCCTGCGCTGGCTCCACTGGTGGGGGAATCAAAATAGGTCGTATGCTAATTATGGCACAACAGGGGGTGCGCGAGGTCTACCGGCTGGTTCACCCCAACGCTCTGTTACCCATCAAGATCCGCAACAGGCGAATTCCCGATCGGGTGGCAGATGCAATCTGGGCATTCTTCGGCGTTTATCTCGGTGTATTTTATCTGATGGTGCTGCTGCTACTCGCCGGCGGACTAGACTATGTAACTGCCTGGTCTGCCACCGCAGCGGCATTGAATAATTTGGGTCCCGGACTTGGCGGTGTTGCCACTAACTACGCAGATCTAAATGCTTTTGCCAAGGCGGTTCTGTGTTGGGGAATGCTGCTTGGCCGTCTAGAGATCTTCACGTTACTAGTGTTGTTCACACCCACTTTCTGGAAGAATTAATGTTTAGGTTTCCATTTGAGCTCTTGCTCTATGGCAGCAATCATAATGTCTGCGACATCTATACCAGTAGCAGCTTCAATCCCCTCCAATCCAGGTGACGAATTAACCTCTAAAAGCAATGGTCCGGCTTTTGAGCGAATAATATCCACCCCAGCCACGACCAAACCCATGGCTTTTGTCGCTTTTACTGCTAATTTACGCTCTGCGGAAGTAATCTTCACCACCGAAGCGGTTCCACCCTGATGAATATTAGCCCGAAATTCTCCCGGTGCCGCTTCTCGCTGAATTGCCGCAGTCACCTTGCCATTAACCACAAACAGTCGTAAATCCTTACCCCCAGCCTCCTTGACGAACTCCTGTACCAACAGATTGGCCTTTACTGCCTTGAAGGCATTAATCACACTCTGGGCCGCCTTCTTGGTCTCAGCCAACACCACGCCTCGGCCCTGACTGCCCTCAAGCAATTTCACAATTAAAGGCGCACCGCCCACCATATCAATTAGTTCGTTGGTATCCATGGGAGAGTTGGCGAAGCCGGTAAGCGGTATATCAAGCCCACTTTTAATCAATAATTGTAAAGAAAACAATTTGTCGCGAGACTGACTGATAGCCAGAGACTTATTTTGCGCGTAGACGCCCATGCTCTCAAACTGGCGCGTCAGTGCACAGCCATAAAAGGTGGCACTAGGACGAATTCGGGGAATCACCGCATCTAATTCATCGATGATTTTACCGCCCCGATAATGCACTTCGGGCTTTTCGTCATCTAATTTCATATAACAATCTTGGATGTTATAAAAGCGGATGTCGTGTCCGCGTTGCTCGCCCGCTTCCATAATACGTCTATTGCTGTAGAGCTTTGGATTGCTCGCCAGTAAGCCAATTTTTAACCCGGTTTTGGGGCTCTTACTAATCCCATATAGCTGGCTGATCTCGGCATCACTAAAGCGACCCAGCGCCATGCTGGCCGACGGATCAACCAAAATTCGACCGTTCATGGCTTCGCGTCCCAACAACATGCGATACCCCATGCTGTCACGATTGGTCAGTGTAATTTCTATGTCCCAAACTTGATCTGCTATTCGCAAAGGCGCGCTGATAACATAGCGCCTTTCGGTTTGACCACTGCTGCTTTTGACTGAGCGGCGATCCACCACCGGCGCCTCACATTGCAATGAGATTTTGCGATTGTCGGGAATTGGGTGAATTTCAAAAGCCACCCAGGGCGCATTAGCGCGGGTAAATGAACGAATATTGAACGCATGCAGTGCTGATGTTTTAGCACCTGAATCAACCCGCGCCTTGATAGCATGTATCCCCAACTGAGGTATGGCACACCACTCCTCACTGCCGAGAATAATTTTTCCCTTTGCCGATATAGTCACCGCTACAAATCCTCCACCGAGTTTAAATCAAGCATATTATTCAGCCTTTCTTGCATCGTAGTAGGCCTCTTCAGAGATTGTGTGGTAGGTGGTTGCCTGTTGTTGAAATGACTGCACCGAGTCAGCAATACGTCTGGCAATGTCAGAGTCATTGGCAAGTTCTTCTAACATGTCAGCAGAAATACCACGCAGCTCGTTAATCACCTCATCGGGCAGCTTTCTCAATTGCACCCCATGGGTTTCCATCAAACTAACCAGGGCTTCATTGTTTCGTGCAGTATATTCATCGAGCATGTCTTGATTCACCGCCCGCGCCGCTGTCTCTACTATGGCTTGGAGATCTTCAGGCAAGGTAGCGAAAGCATCTTTGTTAATGATCAACTCCAGGGTCGGGCCGGGTTCGTGCCACCCAGGATAATAATAATATTTTGCCACCTGATGAAAGCCCAAGGCAATGTCGTTGTATGGGCTAACCCACTCAAGCGCATCGATCACACCCGTCTGCATAGCGGTATAGAGCTCACCGCCAGAAATGGTCACTGAGACTCCCCCAGCCCGAGTGATAACGTCACCCCCAAGCCCCGGAATGCGCATTTTAAGGCCTTTGATGTCTTCCATAGAATTGATTTCACGATTGAACCAACCGGCCATTTGCACGCCTGTGTTGCCACCGGCGAAGGGGATCAAATTAAATTCAGAGTAAAGTTCACGCCACAACTCCAATCCACCGCCGTAGTGTAACCAACCATTCATTTCTTGAGCATTCAAGCCAAAGGGTATGGAAGTGAAAAATGCCGTCGCTTTAGATTTCCCGGTCCAATAGTAGGCGGCGCCATGGCCGACCTCGGCAGTGCCCTGCGAGACTGCGTCGAAAACTTCAAACGCCGGCACTAACTG
This sequence comes from Porticoccaceae bacterium, assembly GCA_964230135.1. Classification (GTDB taxonomy): domain Bacteria; phylum Pseudomonadota; class Gammaproteobacteria; order Pseudomonadales; family Porticoccaceae; genus HTCC2207. The sequence goes on from CAXRFT010000059.1 coordinate 15,485, forward strand.
ACCAGCACCGAAAACTTTAATTTTTAAACGCCCGGCGCTCATCGCCTCTACTTTTTTAGCGAAATTTTCTGGAGCCAACCCCAAACCGGGATAATTCTTTGGCCAGGTAGTAACAAGCTTCCACTCAAAGGTTTGTTGCTGACTGACATTGCCCTTATCGGATGATTGATCATTCTTTGCACCGCAGGCTGACAACACTGACGCCGTTAGGATGATCCAAAAAATACGCATGATAACTCCCTCTTTAATCGAACATTCTGGTTATTATTAAACCGCAACAAGATTTGCCGAGGCAAGAATTAATATTTTGGTTCCAACTTGCTCAAAGCTCACATGCACTCGCGCTCGTGGTCCATTGCCTTCAAAATTTAGAATGACTCCCTCGCCGTAAACCTGATGATGAACTTGTTGGCCCAACTGGAAACCAGTCTCATCACCTTGATCGCTGCGGATGCCACCCGCAGCATAGCTAGTGGGACGAGCAACGGTATTTTGTAACCGCACTTCCTCGATCACCTCCCGTGGAATATCACGCACAAATCGGGATACTGAGTTAAATGATTCACTGCCATAAATCGAACGGCTTTCAGCAAAAGTCAAAACCAGCTTTTCCATCGCTCGAGTGATCCCCACATAGGCGAGCCTGCGTTCTTCTTCGAGACGCCCAGGCTCATCTAGCGACATTTTGTGAGGAAATAAATTTTCTTCCACACCGGCAATAAATACCAACGGGAACTCCAGACCCTTAGCACTGTGGAGGGTCATCAATTGCACCGCGTCCTGATCCTCTTCAGCTTGTCTATCGCCAGCATCAAGGGCTACTTGATCCAAAAACTGGGGTAACACGGGAAGATCTTTATCTTCCGCTTCAAAGTTACGGCAGGCACTGACTAATTCCTCCAGATTTTCCACCCGCGCTTGCCCTCGTTCACCTTTTTCTCGTCGATGCATGTCAACGAGGCCACTGCGTTGAATAGCATTTTCGGCCTGTTCAGCAAGGGATAACTCATCTAGCTGTCCACTCATTTCATTAATAAGTTGTAAAAAAACACCGATGGCATTGGTCGCCCGAGCAGTTAATAACTTCTCACTGATAACCGCCTTGGCCGCCGACCACAACGAGCACCCCCTCTCTCTTGCAAGCTCTCGCACCGTCTCCACTGTGCGCTCACCAATGCCTCTGGGAGGGACATTGACCACTCTCTCAAAAGCTACATCGTCATGGCAGTTAAGCATCAGTCGCAGGTAGGAGAGGGCGTTTTTAATCTCCATGCGTTCATAAAAACGCTGGCCACCGTAAATACGGTAGGGAATCTCGGCCTGCAACAGTGCGGCCTCTAAAACCCGAGACTGAGCATTAGAGCGGTATAAAATAGCCGCATCTTCGCGGCGATTTCCGGCAGTGATCCAGCTCTGCAAACGATCGGCAATGTACCTTGATTCGTCGTGCTCGTTAAAAGCGGCATAGAGCGCAACGGGCTCGCCTTCACCACAATCAGTCCACAAATTTTTACCTAACCTGTCAGCATTTTTAGCAATGACCGCGTTAGCCGCCTGCAATATGCTCGACGTAGAGCGATAATTTTGCTCTAGTTTTACCACCTCTGTGTCAGCAAAATCGCGCTCGTAACTTAAAATATTTTCTACCTTGGCACCACGCCAACCATAGATTGACTGATCATCGTCACCCACAGCGGTCACCGCGCTGGTTTTGCCAGCCAATAGGCGCAACCAGGCATACTGCACCGCGTTGGTGTCCTGAAATTCATCCACCAAAATGTGTTGGAACCGCTGCTGATAGTGAGCCAAAACCTGCGGATGGTTTTTCCACAATTCCAAGGCTCGGAGCAAAAGTTCGGCAAAATCGATCACCCCAAGCTGTTCACAGGTCTCCTCGTAGCCACGATAGATCCGTAGCATGGTGGCCAGAAAAGGATCACCTTGTTCCTGTATGTGAGCTGCGCGCAAGCCTTCGTCTTTTTGACCATTGATCCACCACTGGGCCTGTTTCGGTGGCCAACGCTGCTCATCGAGGTCCATGCTCCGCATGACTCGTTTAACTAAACGCAGCTGGTCATCTTGATCTAATATTTGAAAATTTTCCGGCAATTTTGCATCGCGCCAGTGGGCTTTTAACAGGCGGTGAGCCAAACCGTGAAATGTGCCAACCCACATACCTCGCAGTGACATACCCAATAATTCGTCAATACGTTCACGCATTTCGCGAGAAGCTTTATTGGTAAATGTCACTGCCAAAATGCCGTAAGGGGAGATATTGTCTACTTGAATCTTCCAAGCGATACGGTGCACCAGCACACGAGTTTTGCCACTGCCGGCACCCGCCAAGACCAACAAATGTTGTTGATCACTGGTAACCGCTTGCTGTTGGGCAGTATTGAGATTAGCTAAAATAGAGGTTACGTCCATGGCGACTCATTCTACCAACTTAACCGAGAAAAATCGGGCTTAACATGAATTTCTTTTTACATCCCGTTGAGCATTTTCCACAAGTACCACCAAAGGACTCTGATAAATCTTTGAGGGGAAAAGCAAAATTTTTACTACATAACTGGTAATTTTATCCAATTTCTTGTAAATTTTTTACATATTACCTTGGAAAACACTGATGAAACCTGCTGAACTCACCCAAACCATCAGCGATACCATGACTACATTGCGCAAGTCAGAACTCAAAGTCGCTCGATTTGTGCTGAAAGATCCACTGGATGTTATACGGATGCGTATTGTGGATCTTGCAGAACAAGCGGGGGTGAGCGAACCCACTGTAGTACGTTTTTGTCGGGCAGTGGGCTGCTCAGGTTTCCAGGATTTCAAACTAGCGCTAGCGCAACAATTGGCGTCGAGCCCTAGTTTTGGTCAAATTGCAGTAACGGATACAGACTCTACCAGAGAGTATACCTATAAGGTTTTTGACTCCACGGTTGATACGCTACTCAATGTGAGAGATCGCCTGGTATTGGAAAATCTCGAACAAGCAGTGGCGGCCATATGTGCTGCGGGACGGGTGGAATTTTATGGCTTTGGCGCCTCAGCTGCCGTAGCCTTTGATGCACAACACAAATTTTTCCGACTACAGATTAGCTCCTCTGCTTACTCAGACCCCCATCTTCAAAATATGTCTGCTACGTCGCTGACTGCCGGTGACGTAGTGGTGGCAATCTCACAGTCAGGACGAACTCAGGCTCTGCTAGATTCCATGGATTTAGTGAAAAAAGCAGGCGGCATCGTTATTGGGTTGGCTCCCAGTGATTCTCCAGTTGCACAAAATGCCAGCATTGCCATCGAGGTGGACGCCAAGGAGGATATACAGATTTATACGCCGCTCTCTTCTCGCATCGCCCATTTGGCGGTAATCGACGTTCTCGCCATTGGCGTGGCACAAAAGAAAGGCCCGAGCTTGGAACAACATTTGCAACAACTCCAAGCCGGATTATCGTCTCTCAGACGCTCTTAAAATATTGGGGGATTCAGGTGAGAATCCCCCCAAAGGCAATTAGAACCGATATTTCACTTCGGCGCTGTAAGACCGTCCAGATTCTAGGAACAAATCAAGCTCGGCGTCGTCTGCAGATTTACCATTGACTGAGCCCCAGTCCCAATATTTTTTGTCGGTGATATTCGTCACTCCTAAGCGCGCAGAAAGCTGCTCGCTAACCAGATAATCGATGAAAACATCGTGAGTTCCTCGGCCGGGAAGCTCTAGGAGCGCATTACATCCACTTCTTCCACAACTCGGAGGCAAGTCGCCAGGGCCACTGGCAACCAAGGAGGAAATGGTGCGCACACCCAATTTTCCATCTTCAGATCGCCAAGCCAAAGAAATAGATGCCTCCGACGGATTGATGGTGGTCAATTTTTCACCAGCACTTTCACCATAGGTGCGATTAGCGGCAAATTTGACCATGAAATTATCTGAAATATTTTTCTCTAGCTCTAGTTCAGCACCGCGGATAGTAACATCGCTCAGATTGACATATTGATAGATAGAAATCCCCTGATCCGTAGATCCTGTCAATGCAGTTTCAATGAAGTTTTCATAATCCGTGTCATACAGTGCCAAACTCCAAGATAAGTCTCTGTGATTGCCACGCAAACCTACTTCATACCCTGCACTTTCCTCAGCCTCAAGATCAGGATTGGGGGCAACACTGTAACGATATGCAAAATTTGTAAAGGTTAAGTTGGCGCTCTCATAATCTGGACTTCTGAATCCCTCAGCGTATTGCGCAAACACCGAGATTTGATCGGTAATATCGTACAGAAAACCTAGTTTTGTGGAGATTGCACTGTCATCAATAGTGGCGAGGGAATAGTTAGAGGCATTGCTGTTTTCAAACAAAGCATCGGTCTGTGGATTCAGATTGTGTCCATCATAACGCAAGCCAACAACAACCACCGCGTGATCATTCAAGGTGATTCGATCATTGATAAATAATCCCTTGCGCTCGGTCTCTGTATCGGGAAAGGTTTTGTTAGGAAATACATCACTGCCAAAAGTCGTGGTACTCGCACCGGTCATGACATCAGTAGCGGTTTTATACCGAGGACGCTGGGAATCGATGCGTTCCAATTCAGCCCCATAAACGATTTGATGCCTTATTCCAGCGTCTGTGACTAAGGTTTTTGCCATCTCTATCCCCAGTCCCTTTATGGCCTGATTGAATCTATAGTCGGTCACTTCTGCTGTCAGTGCAGTGGGAGCCATTGATAATCCGTTGGCGAAGGTTTGCTTTTGACGATCAGTGACCTGGGTTTGATCAGTTTTCTGCTGGTACAGACTGATCCGTCCCTGATCGAACCATGCCGTTGGCTTTGAAAAACTGTATTCCAGTGAGAGACGATCTCTTGACCCTTCATCCGCGCCCAGCGACTCAGACGTATTGACGATAGCAGGAAAGAAACTCATGCCAATGTCTGTTTGTAAATCCCAATCACCTTGCCATCGCTGCATATCGGCGGTAAGGCTAATATCGGAGTTGTCAGATAAAGCATATTTTGCCTTAAAAAACACGGTTTCCTGATCGCCATCCAATGGATTTGGCGTCAGCGTTGCATCACTGTGAAGCTCTCGCTCGCTAAGCTGATGCTTGGTTAGTTGCACCAGAGCTGAGAGATTTTTACCGCCTACTGCGGACAAAACCCCCAGCTTTGTTCGACTGTCATCAGAATCAAACTGACTGATGGCACTTAAATAGGTGTCTCCCTCGATGACAAGATCATCGGGATCCTTGGTTACGTAAGACACCGCCCCAGCAAGACCATCTGATCCATAGAGAGCAGAACTTGGTCCCTTTAAAATTTCAACACGTTTTAGCAGATCCATGTCCACTAAGTCTCGGCCATATCCAGTGTAGGCATCGGCTACGCGAACACCATCAATTAATATGTTAACTCGCTTTGATCCCAAACCTCGAATTGAAATACCTTCGTTATAAACACGACCGTAAGCTTGCCGGCGCTTTACCGACACGCCCACCGTAGTTGCCAGCAGACTTTGCAAGTCATTGACCATCCGGCCCGCGATATCTTCGCCTGAAATAGTTGCCACAGAGCCTACTACTTCACTCAACGGAACCGGATAACGTGATGAAATTACCACCACCTCCTCCAGTGTCCCGCTGGTTTCCTCTACTGTAGTGCCGGCTTGGACAGTATCTTCACCAAGTGCCAGCGGTGATATAGCCAATCCCAGCAATGCGCTTGCTAGATAGTTGGCTTTGAAAATTGTGCTTGTTGACATAGGTCTCTCCCTGTAAACAAAAATGAGTAAGATTTTGATGCGGTGTGAATGATAATCATTATTGTTTACATTCGCAACAAATGTTCTATAATGTGCCCATGAAATTAATCAATATACTTCTCGCATTCCTTTTGATAACTGAGAGATCTGTTGCATGTGATTTTGCTGAGGATTCCTCAAGAATCGCCGTTGGCGGGGGATCTATCACCGAGATCTTGTATTTCTTGGGTGCTGAAGAAAAAATCGTAGCGGTGGATATCACATCTAACTACCCCACATCAGCGGCATCATTGCCCTCAATTGGTTACGTGCGCAACCTATCGACTGAAGGGATATTGTCACTCAGTCCAACCCTGGTGATTGGTGAAGACGACATGGGCCCGGCAGACGTCATTGCGCAGATAGAAAATTCCGGTGTCGACATCATCTCTGTTGAGGAACAACACAACAGCAATGGCATATTAGCCAAAATCCGTTGCGTCGCGAACGTAGTGGGCAGTCAGACAAAGGCCAATAAACTGATAGAACAACAGCTTTTGCCTGTAATCCAACGCTTGGAGAATCAAGCTAAAAGTGTGCAACAGCAGCAACAGTCCGTGCTGTTTATTTTGTCGATGAACGCGGGATCGCCCATTGTTGCGGGGAAAAATGTTTCTGCAAATGGCCTGATCAATATGCTGGGTGCCCACAACAGCATGCTGTCTTTTGATGGCTGGAAGCCCGCCAATGTGGAGGCGATTATTGCCGCCGCGCCAGATGTAATCCTAATTTCCAACCGCGGCTTAGAGGGTATCGATGACCTTAGTGAATTGAGAAGTCATCCCACATTGCGACTGACGCCAGCAGCACAAACCGGCAAGATTTTTGCCATGGATGGAATGGCACTACTTGGCTTCGGTCCAAGAACGCTGTCAACAGCGTTAACCTTGGCCGAAAAGATAAACTCAGACAATGACTAGTGTTCTCACCAAAGAGCCCACAAGAATCCAATTGGGAACAAACAAACAGGTCCTAATTGTTCGCGTGCTCTTATTGTTAATGATGTTAAGCATTTTGACGGCTTCCGCCATTGGAAGTTTTGACTTGTCGCTTATCACCTTATTGCTTGGACAGGGATCGTCCTTGCAAATTACCGTGATGACGGAAATTCGACTACCGAGAATTTTACTGTCTGCAGTTGTAGGCGCAAGCCTCGGGATATCTGGGGCCGCCCTCCAGGGCTTATTTCGAAATCCACTCGCCGATCCGGGGCTAATTGGGGTTTCCGCTGGCGCTGCCCTTGGTGCGGCGATAATGATCGTAATTACCCCTGCAGCTATTTTTGATTCCTCAATACAACCAATTTTACTACCCATTGCAGGTATTATTGGCGCGGCATCTGTAACCTTGTTGCTCTTCACACTTACCCGCGGTTTTGCCCAGAGAGGCATCACCTATATGTTGCTCGTGGGAATTGCCATAAATGCCATTGTCGGCGTTGCTATTGGCATATTAACGTACACCAGTTCCGATGCTGAGCTGCGCACCCTCACATTTTGGACCATGGGTAGCTTTGGTGGTATTGGCTGGTCACTGCTTATTCCTGCAGTCATCGGCATTATCTGGGCAACCTCTTATCTACTCCCAAGCAGCACAAACCTTGATCTAGTTCAATTGGGCGAAATAGAGGCTTATCGTCTGGGGGTGGACGTGCGAAGGTTAAAATTCCGTGTGGTTATCGCAACCGCAATACTGGTGGGCTGTTCTGTCGCTCTTTCAGGCATGATCGGATTTGTTGGTATTGTAGTGCCCCACCTGGCTCGACTAATCGGCGGGGTCAATCATGTCTATTTACTACCCGCGTCGGCCACATTGGGTGCTGTACTGATGGTCACAGCTGATCTTTTAGCCCGAACCATGATACAACCCGCCGAATTACCTATCGGACTCATCACCAGCGCCGTAGGCTCACCGTTCTTCCTTTGGCTGATCTTTAGGATGAAAACTAATGACTATTAGCGCACGAGACGTAGGCTACAGTGTGGGTAAAAAGCAGCTTTTAGCTGACATTTCTCTGGAAGTCATTCCCGGAGAAATACTGGCTATCGCGGGCCCAAACGGTGCAGGCAAGTCGACTTTTCTAAAACTACTGGCGGGAGACTTCAGGCCCTCCACCGGGCGTGTCTTTTACGATCAGCAGGATATCTCAGCATTAACCATCAAAAGTAGAGCCATGTGTCGCAGTGTCATGGCACAATCTACTCCTCCAATTTTTGATTTTAGTGTCCGAGATGTTGTTACTATGGGATGGTTAAACCGGGTATCGGGCCTGGATGACTACCATTTTCATCATGCCCTAATGGAAACGGTGGATAAATGTGATCTCTCTTCTTTAATGAAGCGGAAATTCAATACCCTTTCGGGCGGCGAACAACGAAGAACTCATTTTGCTCGAGCGCTACTGCAAATATGGTTGCCTGCGGATAAACAGAGAAACCGTTACCTACTGCTAGATGAACCCTTGGCAAACCTCGATATGGCACAAGAATTAAAGATACTCAACATTATCAAAGACAGTGCCCACGAAGGGGTTGGTGTTATCCTCGTACTACACGATTTAAATTTAGCTGCCAACTTTGCCGATAGAATTGCCCTATTTAATCAGTGCCAGTTAGACCACATTGGCTCGCCAGAGAGCGTTTTGACCAGCGAGAGGTTGAGCACCATTTACGGTCTACCTATTGAGGTATCATCATCACCGTTAACCCTGAGTTACTACTAATTATGAGTCAGGCTAAGAAAACTTATGAAAAACAGGCGGCAACGCTTTATCGCTCTTGCAATACCGCCATACTGTCAACCTTATCCAAATGTGAGGACGGTCACCCGTTTGGAAGTTTCATCACTTACGTGACCGGACAAAACAGAGATTTGATCGTCTATGCCAGTGATATTGCTGAGCATACCAAAAACATCCTAAGTGATACTCGAGCATGCGTTACTATCTCTTCGGTGACCAATTCAAACGATATCCAGGACAATGCACGATTGAGTATCATGGGTAATCTGCGTCCTGTTCCTGACACTGATGTGGATGGATGCCAACAACGCTTTGTAAAGTTCCTTCCGGAGAGCAAAAAATATGCCGCCATCCATGGCTTTAATTTCTATCGTCTTATCCCCAGTAAAATTCGCTGGATCGGTGGTTTTGGCCAAATTGCCTGGCTAAACACAGATAATTGGAGGGCTACACCTCAGTGGCTATCACGAGAAAACGGCATCATCGAGCACATGAATCAGGACCACAGCAACGTCGTGTGTTCAGCGCTTAACGCTGTTCATAAGATCGCCGATCCAAGTGCAGAAATGTTGTCGCTCTGCGTCGATGGCTACTATATCAAGGCACAACAAAAAATCTATTACATCGGTTTTTGCCAGCCCTGTTACTCAGAGCGAGAGCTCAGGGCTGCTTTGGTGAAACAAGCCCACAATTTTCGTGATTTCGAACTCAGCTGAGGGTTATTCGACCACCTGTGGCGCGCTAACCCGAATAAGCTGACCATTGCGCCCATCGGTAGCTAACACTAGACTGCCATCGGGTGCTTCTGCCACAGCACGTAAGCGGCCAAACTCGTCGAACAGAATTTCCTCAGACTCAACCTCTGTGTTTGACAGGACAAGGCGCCTAACATCCCCCGGAACCAGCGCGGAAATAAACAAGTCACCTTGCCACTGCGGAAACATCGCTCCACTGTATAGAATCATCCCTGACGGGGCGATTGAAGGAACCCAATATTTAGTCGGCTGTTCCATATCTGGATGTTCTGTGAAGGGCGAGATAATGGCGCCGCTG
>CAXRFT010000060.1:0-3193 GCA_964230135.1 Porticoccaceae bacterium
CCAGCCTTGGTTACGCAGTTCCAGGAACCGTTATTGCTGTAGGTATCATTATTCCAGCGGCATGGTTAGACAATCATATAGACGCCTTCAGTCGGGCTTGGTTTGATCATCCCACTGGATTGATTTTAAGTGGCACTCTGGGTGTACTGGTGTTTGCCTATTTGGTTCGTTTTCTTTCCGTGGCGCTCAATACGGTAGACGCTGGATTGAACTCAATCAAATCCAACATTGATGAGTCTGCACGCTCTCTAGGCGCCAGCGGATCTATGATTGTTAGGCGCGTACATCTACCCATATTAAAAACCAGTCTTCTAACCGCCTTGCTGTTGGTCTTTGTCGAGGTGCTCAAAGAACTCCCAACCACACTGATCCTAAGACCGTTTAATTTCAATACTCTCGCTGTGCGAACCTACGAACTGGCCTCTGACGAGCGCCTTATGGACGCTGCCCTTCCGGCGTTATCCATTGTTATAATCGGACTGCTACCCATCATGATTATTACTAAAAGCATACTAAATGAGCGCTCAAATCATGCATAGACAACTGATTATCAACGATGTGTCAGTGAAATATGAGAACACCACCGCCATCGCCAATGCGAATTTTGTTTTAGACGAAGGTGAAATTGGCTGCTTACTGGGCCCCTCTGGCTGTGGCAAGACCACCCTATTGAGAGCCATTGCAGGCTTTGAGCCTGTATCTTCAGGTTACATTAGCCTAGACGGAATACACCTAAGTACAACCAAATTCACTAACCCGCCTGAATCCCGTGCTGTGGGCATGGTTTTCCAGGATTTTGCTCTATTTCCTCACCTCAATGTCGAGGGTAATATTGGCTTTGGCCTCAGCGCGCTCTCTAAACAGGAAAAACGACACCGCATAGAGGAAATGCTTGAGTTAGTCAGTCTACAAGCCGAAGGTCATCGCTTCCCCCATGAACTCTCCGGAGGGCAACAACAGCGGGTAGCTCTGGCCCGTGCACTGGCCCCCAACCCGCAAATACTGTTGTTGGACGAGCCATTCTCCAACCTCGATGCCGAGTTGCGCACACAACTTGCGGCCGAAGTTCGAACACTGCTTAAGAAAAACAAGGTGACAGCACTGTTGGTAACCCACGATCAAGATGAGGCGTTCGCTATGGCGGATAAGATCGCCCTTCTCAATAATGGGAAAATTGCCCAAGTGGATAGCCCCTATAAACTGTATCATAAGCCCGCCAGTCTGTTTGCCGCTGACTTTATTGGTAAGGGAGCAATTCTCAATGTCGGTATTGATGCGGCTGGAATATTGGGTAACGATCTGGGAAGTCTATCACTTAGCTCGCTGCCAGAAGACATGGGCAACACAGTTAAACTCTTAGTTAGACCAGACGATGTCGCCTACGACGAGGGTTCTGACACCAAACTTGAGATAATCTCCAAATCATTTCTTGGACCCAACTATTTGTATGAGCTAGCATTGAACGATGGGCAATTAGTGCCCTGTTTAACTCACAGTCACATCGATATTGCCATTGGTGAGAAGTTACCGGTGCGTTTTGATCTTCGCCATGTAGTGATCTTTAACGGCGAGTAACTCTGATTGATTTCTATTGACGAAAGTTAGTCTATTTTAACTGCTGTTGATCCCTTTTCGCCTGACGTTTTTTCAGTGCAGCCAACTGCCACTCAGGCAACTTAACTCTAGTATCGTAGTCCGCGGTTGCATCGTACTCAGACATATCCTCCGTAAGGATATAGTTTACTTTTTTTGCTACGCTTTTAAACCAAGCGCTGATGGGTTGTCTAGTTTTCATAATGAGTTATCTACTCATACCAATGCAATATAGATCAGGTATATCAATGGGATATTTGGCTCAACTTAGCAAATTATTACTGTAAATAACACCAGCAAAGCGAAAGGATTTAAAGACCATAAGTCGGTGACAAATTATAAAAAGTCTAATTCAAAACAAATCTATTGTATGTGAGGTCACACTCACAGAGAGACCGAGCCCGGTGCTTTTCACTGCGGCCATCCAAACACAGCTTAGTGGAGCATACAAACCCATAACACCTGAACCGTCGGTTTATACTAGCCTCCAAGTCGTTGTTTTTTAACCTTCACAGCTCTAAACATGGCAACAGTATTTTCAAAGCAGGCGGTTTTTGGCACCGCAATATCATTAATCAAACCATAATCCACGTCTTTGTCATTAGCAATTCTCCACGCAAGAGAACGATTTGCGCTCGAATGTATCTTTTGTCCGGCAGGCTGTAATTCTCCACCAATACCAAGTTCTCGACGTTTTTGATTTGTCTCGAGCAAAAAATCCTGACCCAAGGCTCGCGCTTGAGCAATGTCCTCTGCCGTTATGGGATATAAACCCTTCAAATGGCTCGGAATATTACTGTTCATTGTCTCAATAAGTTTTGCCAAAGATAGTAATCTTGATCTATCACCTCTGCCTTCTATGGCAAAAAAAACATAACTTAAACCCTTTATTATTTTTTTCTTTGCAGAAGCCAGTAGTTCGGGAGTATGGTCCTTTGATTGGCTTAGCAATAATTTAGCTCTGAAGGAATTCTCTATCAAATGACTATTTGCTAGTGCTGTACCGCCATGCAGATAGGACGTCAAATAAGCCCATTGTTTATACTCAGCACTCACATCACGCTCTCGGGCAAGATACGATAGTGCGGTTAAATCTCCTTGAGAGCCTAACTTCACCAATGTATCCACATCATAACTTTCATAACCGGTAATGACCGGCTTATATCCACGCTCACCATCTCGACGCTCACGTTTTACAAAACCGGTCGAGTCACGATAATCGCGGTAGGCTTTTGCGGCTGTTTGTCTAGCATCAGGCGTGAGTTCCTCCAACAAACACCAATCGTCATCGTACTCTTTTGTCTGCCATTGCCATGTAGTGTTTGCAAAATCAGTTGGCGGAGATACAAGCTTCATTGGTTCAACTTTTATTGAGTCGAGTTTTAGCTTTGTTTGCAGCCTGACTGTGGAGGATGGTTCATTTTCCTGTGTTGTCTGAGCCTTTAGCGATGTTGGTGCCACTTGGGGTTCAACTCCATATTGTGACCAGAACCATGTAGCCGCAATAACTACTATACCCGCTAAGGTAATGAGTGTTTTACTGTTCATGTCGACTACCTATTGTGCAGCGCATTCATATTCTTTTTGCGCTTTCTCAAAA
>CAXRFT010000061.1:0-25361 GCA_964230135.1 Porticoccaceae bacterium
CACAACCACTTATCCAGCCTGACCGATGTATCCTGATTGTCTCTATTCATAAACCCTCTGAGGATAGTTGGTGAGCAACAATAGCAAAGTGCATGTTGCATGTCCTTGGTGGTTGTCTTTGTGTGGTGGTCAGTTTACAACAAAAGTGGTTTTGGTTTCATTCGGAGCAGGTAAAGCCGGTATTAGCGATAATTGCGAATGATCACCGGCAGGCTGAAAAAACTTGTTTGTTGTTCCCTTCAAAGGATAATTCGTATTTGATTTTAACCGCTCGGTATCGGTTGACATAGTCGCACCAGGGCAGGATCTCATAATCTAAACCTTTGCCGTCTCTTGATCGTCTCAAAAAATCACTGGGGCCGGCGGAGCCTTTTGAGCTATTTACCCTTGCACATGAAGGCGCATGGTTGAATCTATCATTGGCAAAGGCTTGTTTTTTTGATGCGTTCCAAGTCGCCGCGCCACTGTCGTAGGCATCTTTGAGACTGACAATGTGATCAATGTTGACATAATCACAGACTTTGCCGGTATAGAATCCCACAGATGTCGTGGGCTTATAACTACGGTAACCAAAGGCGTCTCGGTTGTAGCCGCTGGCGGGAGACAATGAGGTGGCAAAGACGGCTATTATAATCAGAATTAATAACAGAGAATTGATTTTGGGCATTGTACGTCTCGCATGACTCTGTAATTGTTGGTTAGGGTACTATGAATAAATACATAATTTAAGCGAGTCTCAGATCTGTTTTATCCATGGTTTGTCATGGAAAAAGTTTATATACTAGGCAAACATTAAGAGAGAGCGTCGGCTCCGCCAACCTGCAGACCTGTGCAAGGTGGTTATCAGAGTTATAAGAGTACTCTGAGATGTGGCTTAGGCAAAAATACAGGCCCCACCGAGTGAATTTCTTCTTGATGTATACACTGACATTACAGGAGAGAAACATGCTACTAACACAGCCAAAAATTACCCTTACTGTCGATGGTGCAGTGGTTCAGGGCGAATTCGTGCACCTGCAAACTAATGACATCAGGGTGCGCTTGTGCAAACCTTTTGATGACGGCCATACAGCTGGTTTACACAGACCCTACTTTGCCATGCCCTACGGTCAATTTTGTTCAGAGGAGGGCGAGGTAACTGAGTTGGGTATGTCTCGGGCGCAGCAGCTTGTGAAAAAGCTCTACGATGATTATCACTCGGGTTTTCAAATATCGACTTACTTACGTTAGGATGTTTGAAAAGTGCGATCGGGTTTGATGCCAATAATATGATTGGGATTAGCGCCGTTTAACCAGCAAAGGGTCAAGAGGTGTCTTTAACCAGGTTAGTTTGCGATGGCAGTTTGGAAAAACCATCGTTATCGGCACCAAACATCTTTTCCGGGCTGACTGAATCCATGGTGCCTTGGTGATCGTTGGGGTCTGTATAAAATCCCAGTACAAAACCACCCTTTGAGTAGCCGATTAATGATCTCAACTCAGGGCTAAAATCTTTCGCCACTTCTGGTGGGCAAGAGAGATATTGGTTTTCTTCTTGCCGCAGCCAGTTGAGGGCGTAATGCATGAATACGCCAGTCCGTATATCGCTCTTGGTGGTATTGTCTCCGCCACCGTGGAGAATGGTTCCCGTGTACAAAAGAACAGACCCAGATGACATTTCGGCGTAGGCGATTTCATCGGCTTTTGGTTGTCTTCCCTTTTCCCATTTATGCGAGCCGGGAACAACTTGAGTGGCGCCATTTTCGCGGGTAAAGTCAGATAGAGCCCACACCGTGCTGAATTGGGTCTCTATTTTTCGCGGAATATAACCACCCCAGAGACCTCTATCTCGATGTAGTATTTGCTGTGTTTCGCCGGGACCAATGCTGATCGCCGAGGTGAAGTGCAGTTGATAACCATCCGAAAAAGGACTTAAAAATGCATCGGCAAGTTGGTTGATCTTGTCATGTAGAGCTAATTCTCTGCAAGCCTTTGACCTGGCCAAGAGGCCGCCAACCCGTTTTGTCTCAAATCCGGTAAAGTCTGAATTACCCTTAATATAATTCTTTAGATAAGGGTCTAATTCCTGTTGCAGTTGGTCAATGAATTCTTGATCCAGAACATTGTCCAGTATTACCCCAGCATCTCTATCAATAATGTCTAAAATATCTGATATTGGAGCATTAGCGTCTAAGTGTATGATCTCTGCCATGATTTATTCTCACTCAAGTCACCTTTCCATGGAATTAGACTAGCATCTAAAAGTACTCGCTTTCAATGCCGGGCAATGCCAGAAACGGTCAATCTCTGATGTTGCTCGGCGCGCAGCTTTATCCATAACAAAAACAATCTTTACAACTAATTGGCTAATTTCATCTACCCAGCGAGGTTCTATTTTTTTATTTGTTTTTCGTCGTCAACGTCAACTTATCATTGAAGAGTTCAAGTAATAGCAGAACGAATAAAGTGACAATCAATGCCCCGATTATTTCTAGTGAGAGAAATTTGACAAAGCTCAAATCGGATATTTTGGCTAACTTGTTATCATACTCAACAACATAGATTTGCAGAGATCTAAACACCAGATAGATGGCGCAGAACCCACAAAGCCCCCAAAATTTTATTTCTGTGTTCAGAGCTCTAAAAAATGCTGTTTTTAATAGCAAGAGAAATGATGTTAGTTGGTTCATAGCAATATTCCTTTTGTGAGATACAGTAGGTGTTTTGAATTCCTCATACATTATGGCCTATCGGTTTGGCAATGGTTCAGAGCCGAACCATTGCCACATTGGTTTAAGATGCTATGCAAGAGCAACTCCAGCTAAACAAAAACCGCCACCGATGGCAGCACCAGCTGCGGCACCCCATAGACCTCCAACTCGAAGCCCCCATGCCGCTCCCACAAGTGCCGAGTAGCCACAGTTAACACCACCAGTTATCTCTTCCATTTCATTTTTTGTTAATTCTCTCATCATGCTTCTCCCTAAGATTAATGTTTAAAAATTCAAGAATTGCCATACTTATGCGCAACTCTTGCTAATAAGTTTAACGGTTTCAGAAAATCCGGCAATAATAAAAAGGGACAACAACACGACTGTTTTGGGACAAACCCATAGTAATTTGGGACAAGTCACTTATTATGCTTGAAATGGGAGGTATTACAGTTGGTGGCAGTCAGTACTTTTTGCAAAGCAGGGCCCCACTATCTCCCAACAACTGGTCAAAATCAACGATAGAGGGAAAGCTACTCTCCAACACCGCAGGTTTTTGGCTATCCGGCTTGGCAATACGCAATAGGTGTTTTACGCCGTATTCCCGGGCTGCACTGAGTACTGATTCTGAATCATCGACAAACAACACTCGATTTTTGTCAAAGGGTGCACTCTGGTGCAACGCCTGCCAAAACAACTGTGATTCTTTGGGGTGACCAAAGTCATGGGAAGAAATAACGTTGTCCAGATGGGCGTCGATGCCGGTAACTGAAAATTTGAGATCAACACTGTCACGGTGAGCATTAGTGAGCAACACTCGCGCTTTACCTTCACTGGCTAATGCCCGCAGAAAATCAATGCTGTATGGTCTTTGTTTGATCAGGTGGCTTATCTGCCGTTTTAGGGCGATCACATCGAGATCGAGGTGCTCTGACCAAAAATCAGTGCAGTACCAGGGTAGAGTGCCTCGTCGACTGATGATTTGCCGGTGTAGTTCCAGACGGGCTTTATCTTGGTTGTCTGAAAATTGCGCTGCATAGTGGTCGGGTAGGTGTGACAGCCAGAAAAAATTATCGAAGTGCAGATCCAGAAGGGTTCCATCCATATCCAAGAATACAGTGTCGATTTCTGACCATTCTAAGACCATGGGGTGTATCTCGAATACGCCTTTTCGGCAGAGTGCTTATTCATATTCAGACAACTTAAACCACTTAAAAAATATCGTCCGGCAGCGCGTTTTGATCGCCGCCGCTAGAACTGGTTTGTTCGGGTGCAGGGGGAAGATTTTCTTTTTTGAAAAATTCAAAAATACCATCTTGATTGGGTCTCACCCGTTGTCCAGAGTCCGGGTCTATTTTAGCCATGATGATGTCATTGGGTTGGGGTCGGATAATCTCTGGTTTTCCCTCTAGCGCAGATTGCATGAAGTCTATCCAGATTGGCAGGGCAGCGGAACCACCATATTCGTTTCGCCCCAGTACTGAGTTGTCATCAAAACCAACCCAAGCTGTGGCCGCGAGGTGCGGAGAGTAGCCGGAAAACCAGGCGTCCACAGGACCATTTGTGGTGCCGGTTTTTCCCGCGATGTCGGCGCGGTTGAGTTTTTTAGCTTTGCGCCCAGTGCCGCGGGAGATAACATCCTTGAGCATGGAGTCAATTAGAAATGCAGTCTGTGGATCAAGTGTGCGCTCAGCTTGCTTACGCTGTTTTTCTGGAAGGGTTTTTAGGCTCTGTTTCACTTTTTCCCAACTGTATGGATCGCCATCTTCTCCTGAGACCTGCTCTAGATCTGCGAACAATTGCTCAAGCTGTTGCTCCAATTCATTTGATGATGGGTCCTTATCTGAGGAGCGGGTAACGTTGTTAATACAGGGATCGCAGGCAACCAGTGGGTCGGCCTGAAAGATAACATTGCCATCCCTATCAATGACTTTATCGAGGAGGTAAGGCGATACGCCGAAGCCATTGTTGGCAAAAACGGCATACCCAGCGGCTATCTTTAACGGTGTTAAGGCATGGCTTCCCAATGCAAGTGAGAGATCCATTGGCATCTCTGCGGTATCAAAACCAAAGGACTGGAGCCCTTCAAAAGTGCGATCAAAACCCATGCGCCGTAGTAGACGAATGGAAACGAGATTTCTGGAACGATAGAGAGCTTCTCGCAGGCGTGTCAGACCATAGAACTTACCACCATCATTTTCCGGACGCCAGGTGTCTTCTAGTTTGAAATCATCGAAAACAATAGGCGCATCATTGATCATTGACGCTGGAGTAAAACCACTGCCCAGAGCTGTGGCATAGATGAATGGTTTGAAGTTAGACCCGGGCTGGCGTTTTGCTAGCGTCACCCGGTTAAATCGACTTTGATTGTAATCGAAGCCCCCTACTAAGGTTCTAATGGCACCGTCATATGGATCTAAGGCAATCAACGCAGACTGTACTTCTGGTAATTGTGCAAGGGAAACTCGGTTGTTGGTTTCCCGTTGAATTCGAATTACATCACCTACCTGAAAGACGTCCATTGCTGAGGTGATGGGTGCGCTGCGTGCGTTGACGGTTCTGTAAAGGCGAAGGCCTTTTAAACCATCGGACCAGTTTACAGTAGCTACGGACAGGTTTCTATCAAGTATCGTCAGCCGATCATCAGCCACAGCAATAACGATTGCCGGCTCCAGGGTTGCCACGATAGCTTTATCAAGAAGGGTTTCTGTCCAGAGTTCAGCATCTGGAATATTGGCTTCCGCACCACGATAACCGTGCCGAGTGTCGTACGACACTATGCCCGACTGAAGAGCTTTGACACCACTTTCTTGCATTTTCGAATCAATAGTGGTGATGGCGGTGTAGCCTTCGGTATAGGCTTTTAGGCCAAATTTAGAGATGATCTGTTGTCGAACCATTTCGGCTACATAGGGAGCCTCTAACTCTGACATTGATCCGTGATAAGAAGCGCGATCAATTTCGGAAATGGCTTGTCGATACTCAGCATCCGTTATTTTGTTGAGCTTGAGCATCCTTCCCAGTATCCAGTCCCGCCGTTGCGTGGCCCTTTTAGGATTAGCTATTGGATTATTTCTCGACGGTGTTTGTGCGATACCAGCGATCATTGCCATTTCGGCAAGGCTGAGCTGCTGAAGATCTTTGCCATAATATACCTTTGCCGCCGCGGCGAAGCCGTATGCCGTTTTACCAAGAAATACTTTATTGGCATAAAGAGTCAAAATTTCTTCTTTGGTTAGTTCGTCTTCAATACGAAAAGTGAGAAGAATCTCGTTGAACTTGCGGGTAAACTCTTTGCGCTTATGGAGAAAGAAGTTGCGTGCAACTTGCATAGTGATGGTACTGCCACCACCCATGGCTCTCCCCTCTTTTAACAGCTGCACTACTGATCTCACCAGGCCGGAGATCACAATGCCATTGTGCTCAAAAAAGGTGGCGTCTTCTGCTGAGAGCAGCGCGTCTACCATATGTTGCGGCAGTTGTTCGAAGCTTACCGGTTTGCGTTTCTTCTCACCAAATTCACCGATAATCTTCAGATCCTGGGTTGTTACTCTCAGAGGAATTTGAAGCTTTACATCCTTTAATTCCTCCGCAGAGGGAAGCTTGGGACTGAGGTATAAATACAGACAAGCCGATACTATTAGCACACTACCGATGCCGGTCAAAAGGCAAACCATACCGATCTTAAGTGCTTCTATGCGATTCATAGCTGTTCGTCAGTGATTTTTCAGGATCACATTATAGATTGTCAAGAATGTGATGTGCATCCCAATATGCAATAAAATTATGGTCTATCTATTAGTGAATAGATTAATTTGTGCATGGAGTTGTTTTGTTTAAGGATAAACATAGCAGTAGACAATCGTGGTGGTCCGGGTTTGGTTTTACGAAAAATAACCAAATCTCGCTGGGTGTCGATATTTCCGCCTCAGCGGTAAAATTAGTGGCTTTAAAGGAACAATCTTCTGTCGTCAAGATTTACCGGTCTGTGACGGAGAAACTGCCTGCGGGCGCTGTGCGGGATAAGCAGATCAGAGACCTCGAAGTGGTCATTGAGTGTCTTGCCAAGGCGTGCGAAGCAATTGGCATCTCCAAGGCGAGAACATTTTGTGCGCTTCCCAATTCTCTTGTGATGGAAAAGCTTGTCGATCTGCCGAGGGATCTCACTCCCCAGCAGATGGCCGCTTTCGTTGAATTAAAAGCGAGTAAGCTCTTCCCGCTGTCACTGTCGGAGTTAAGTTTAGATTACACCGTATCTCATGGAATCAATCAGAGTTCTGAAGGCGCTGTGGTTCACATCGCCGCCTGTCGGCGCGATGATATTTTGCCAAGGCAACGAATTTGTCAACAGACTGGATTTGATCTTCTATCAATCGAGATGGAACAGCATGCCTTGGTGAGAGCATATCAATGGCAATTACACCATTTTCTGTCTAAGGCAGATCAGCCTGTGCTGAGCGATACCGGCTGTGTTGCTATGGTTGATATGGGTGCCGATTCACTCGAGCTTGTGGTGTTCAACAAAGAACACATCCTGTATTCGGACGAGTTGACGTTTGGGGCAAATAAGCTGAGAGCACAAATACAAGAGCACTTTGACCTAACGCTCGAGGAGGCTGGGGATATGGCGTTTAGGGCAACCCTTGATCCATCCAAATTAATGCCGCTAATCGATGAGTTCGCTGACAAGTTGATGAGAAATATTTTGCGATTACTCAAGGGAGCTGGGCGAGCTGATTTGAGCATTGATCGTTTAGTAGTAACTGGCGGGCTATCACAGCTTGATCAACTGGCTGACTATATTGTCAACAATTCAAGTATTCCTGCGGAAGTATTTGATACATCTATTTTACCCGGCGTTGCCATTGACCCATCATTGACAGTGGCACTTGGTCTTGCACTGGGAGCGTTACAGCATGAAAACATATAACTTTTTGCCCTGGCGCGAAACGGTGAATGCTTACCGTAAGCGCAAAAACGTACTCACATTGACCACGGTGGGAGTTGCTGCGTTGACTTTTGTCTTGGTATCGGTTGTGACCATTAATCATCAAATTTCTATTGTTGAGACTGAAAATCATTTTATAAAGAAAAAATTGTTAACTCAAAATGACGCTTTGGGTGAGATAAAGGGTTTGGCGGAGAGAAAACAAACCTTGATCGAAAAGATAGATCTGTTGAACAGGCTTCAAAGTGGAACAACAGATTCCAAAATGGTTTTTGTTGAACTGTCTGAGATTGTCCCAGGCGGTATCGTGGTCAGTTCAGTTAAACGATCAGATTTTACTGTCACAATCACTGGCACGGCACAAACAAACGGTGATGTTTCTGATTTGATGCGAGCCATTGAACACTCATCGGTATTGCGTGATCCAGAGCTCATCTCCATTACAACCAATCAGGGAAAGGAAGTACATACATTTATATTAGAGGTACGCACAACCTCTCTTTAGAAATACAATCGATATCAACAGTTTAGAAAGGAATCTAAGCGATGAAAAATTCTCCAAAAATGAAAGTTTCTATCAGTTCAACGCTGGATATGGACACAATAACTGATATTTCTGCATGGTCAACAACGATGTTGAGAGTCTTGTCAGCTGCGTTAGTAATGTTGATTTTCTCACTTTCTTACGTGGCGACTATTTCAACTAGTTTGCGGTCTTGGGATCGAGCGCAAAAGCATCAGCACCATTTAATTGAGGAATATGGTCGCAACGCAAGTCTAATTTCCAAAAAGTCAGTATATGAGCAGCAGATGAGTCAACTGGATACGACCATTGAGTCATTGGCTGCTGCAATGCCTTCGTCGTCTCAGATACCAGAGGTTTTAGAGGATATAACCATGGCCGCAAGTCGATTTGGTCTGATTATCTCTATGGTGACACCTCAGCCTGTGGTGTCATCGGATCTCTATGTGGAATTGCCTCTGAAAATTAGTATTTCTGGTAGTTATCAACAGCTGGTTGGGTTTTTGTCGGCGCTCATCCAGCTGAATCGATTTTTTAGCTTGCATGATTTTACTGTCACCGCGAGAAAATCCGGAGCCTTGGACTTGATATTTCTCGCCAAGACATACCGCCTACTACCAGAGGAGGTTATAGAATGAGAGTTTACCATTGGTTGCTAGGGTTTCTGGCTCTTTCAGGTTGTTCTGTTGAACTTGATACTGAACACATTCAAGCTGAACTAAAACAGTCAATAGCCTTGTCAGATAAAGATATTGAGGTGCTTCCAACTTTCGAAGTTATGCAAAACTCTGATCAGATAAAACATGTTAAGAGAGATCCATTTCGCTCACAGAGTTCACAAACTGGCATTAATTGGGCAGCCAAGAAGCGCACATCGAAACCTGACTTGACCCGAGATAAATCTCCTCTGGAGCACTTTGATCTTGATTCGCTGTCTATTTCAGGCTTGATCCAAGACCAGCAAAAAGAGTGGGTGTTAGTGATTGATCCAGTGGGGCAGTTGTCACGCTTAGCAGTGGGGGACCGTGTTGGCAAAAATTATGGTGAAGTAATCGAGTTAAATCATGACGGGTTTGTAGTTTTGGAAAAACTGATGGATGGGCATGGACGTTGGTATAGCCACCATCGCACTATTTTTAAGGATGAGAAAAATGAAGAATAAATCGAATAATATTGGCAGCGAACTGATTGTGAGTGGCTTACTTTGGCTGGGTCTCTTGATTGCGTCGCCAATTGTTGTGGCTGAATCTGAGGTTGACGCAGCGATTGAAGTGATGCAAAAGGTGAGCAATGACATTTCCTCATCGCCGGATCCAGGTGCAGATATTACGCAAGGAAATCGAACAGTTTACGAGCGCTCTTCATCCTTCGGCGGGGATAAGCTGGATTTAAACTTTACCGACGTGCGGGTTAACGATGTACTACAAATTCTTGCTGATTTTAAATCGTTGAATCTGGTGGTGAGCGACTCTGTCACTGGCACTATGAGTCTCAGGTTGAATCAAGTTCCCTGGGATCAGGCATTGGAAGTGATCCTTCGATCGAGCGGTCTCGATGCTCGGAAAGAAGGCAACATACTTGAGGTTGCGACACTCGAAGAGCTTGAAAAAGGCGATGCGCAGCGGCTTCGACGAGGGCAAAATACGCACACTCTCGCGCCATTGGAAACCTACGTTTCCCGTTTAAAGTATTCTGATTCGGCACTGATACATAGCATGCTGTCTCAGCGAGACAAAAATGACAACTCATTACTGTCTGATCGTGGCTCAATTATTGTTGATGAGCGCACCAACACCATCATTATTAATGATGTAGCAGAAAAGATTGCTGAGATTCAAAATTTATTGGAGCTTATTGACATTCCCATCAGGCAGGTGCTGATGGAGGCGAAAATTGTCATTGCCAACAGTGATTTTCGCAGAGAGGTTGGTATTAGTTGGGGGTTTATGGGAACAGAGTTGAGATCTGATGGCAACAGGGTTGGTTTTTCTGGCACCAGGGATGCGTTTGCATTGGGCGATGGTTTGTTTGACTCCCTAGATAACGTTTCTTTGGACGATAGCTTAGTCACTGATTTGGGTGTTTCAGAGGCCAATACATCCTTTAGTCTGGGCTATTTAACCGACGACATATTGCTGGATCTCGAACTCAGTGCGCTAGAGGCAGACGGTGTTGTGGAAATTGTCTCACAGCCAAGTGTAGTGTCCGCTGATAAACAAAAGGCGATGATCAAATCGGGTGTTGAAATACCCTACCAAACGGCTAATCAAAACGGCACGAACACCATGACGACTGTTCAGTTTAAAGAAGCCGTTTTACAACTGGAAATCACACCCCAAATAACACCAGATAATCAAGTGATAATGGATATTATGGTGAAGCAAGACTCCATCGCTTCCTTTGCCATTAATGGCGAGCCTGTAATCAGTGTCAACGAGTTGGTCAATCAGGCGATTGTGGCCGATCAACAGACGTTGGTGATTGGAGGGATTTTTCATTCAGAGGAGATTAATGATAACTCACAGGTGCCCGTTATGGGGGACTTGCCTCTTTTAGGTAATTTGTTCAAAAAACAAATGCGAACCATGGAGAAACGTGAAATACTCATTTTTATCACCCCGAAGATTATTGAGGAGCACGTATAACCTATGGCTACCGACCATATATTTTTTGTTGGGCCCATGGGTGCCGGTAAGAGTACTGTTGGTAAACAATTGGCCAAGACTCTGAATCGCCCGTTTTTTGATATTGATGATGAAATTGTTGCAGCCTGTGGCGCTGACATACATTGGATTTTTGATGTCGAAGGTGAGGAGGGTTTTCGTCATCGTGAAACGTCTATGCTGAACAAGTTAATTGCCGAGGAAACTCCTTCTATTCTTGCAACGGGTGGCGGGATTGTTATGCGCAAGGAAAACTGCTCAGCCATTGTGGCATCCGGAACAGTAATCTATTTAATGGCGAGTAAAACGCAGCTCTACGAGCGCACTAAGCGGGATAAAAAGCGACCTTTGCTTCAAGTGGAGAACCGCGCAGCTGTAATAGATAAACTGTTCGAAGAACGACATCCATTGTATCAATCGGTTGCCGATTTAATTGTCACTTCTGGTGCAGGCCAATCTCATATGATAGTTAATGATGTGTTAAACAAATTAACCGACAAAGGTATTATTCGAGTACCTTGAGAATAAAGTGAGAGATTCTTTAGGCGCCCATTGACCATTCGGGTTAAACTACACTTCTTTTTTTGCCAAAAGAGTTCTCATTGATATGCCTGAAATTGAGCCCGCAGTTCAAAGCGCAACGCTACTCGTCGATCTGAAGGATAGAAGTTACCCAATTTTTATTGATCAGGGCAGTCTTGAAACTGTTGATTTTTACTCCTACATCACTGGTGGCAAAGCGCTGGTTGTGACCAATGAAACGGTGGCACCTTTGTATCTTGATGCGCTGCTAAAACGCTTGGCAAGCAAGCAAGTAGATACTCTTATATTGCCGGATGGCGAGCGATACAAGACTTTGGATACCTTGAATCTTATCTTTAACAAGCTTTTGCAGCAGAGGCATGATCGTAAAACTACCCTGATTGCGCTCGGCGGTGGAGTGGTGGGGGATATGACTGGGTTCGCAGCGGCCACTTACCAAAGAGGCGTATCCTTTGTGCAAATTCCCACAACCTTACTGGCACAGGTAGACTCATCAGTCGGTGGTAAGACAGGAGTTAACCACAGTTTAGGTAAAAACATGCTCGGCGCCTTTCATCAGCCCAGTGCTGTGGTGATAGATACACAGACATTGAGTACATTGCCCGATCGAGAATATTCTGCTGGTATGGCAGAGGTCATAAAGTATGGTTTGATTGCAGACTTACCCTTCCTGAATTGGTTGGAAGAGAATGCCGAAAACCTTCTGGCGCGAGATCCTGACTCTCTGCGTCACGCAATTGAGCGGTCGTGTAGCAACAAAGCTGATATCGTCACTGCCGATGAGACCGAACAAGGGATCAGAGCCATACTGAATTTGGGTCATACCTTTGGTCATGCCATAGAGACATTTGAGCAGTACAGCGGCCTACTACATGGCGAGGCTGTTGCTGTGGGCATGGTGATGGCAGCAAATCTATCCTGGTTGGAGGGTAATATTGAAAAAGGCGAGGTGATCCGTATAAAAAAACTCCTGCAAACATTTTTGCTTCCGGCTCGCCCGCCGAGTGCTATGACGTCAAAGGACTTCCTTTCATTGATGACTTTGGATAAAAAGGTTATCAATGGATCCATGCGATTAGTATTGCTCAAGGCGTTGGGTGTGGCCTATGTCACCAATGATTTTAATCCGGTCAATTTGGATAAGGCCCTGTCCAACGCTTGTGAAGATTTAGAGTTGAATTGAGCCTATTTCTTCTTTCTAAGAAAATTGTGCTGTAAAAATTTATTTTTAAAGATTTTTTATCCAAATATTAGTATAAATTTGGCCTGAAATCGCATTTTCATCCGTATGCAGATTTGTTGTTGTTGTGTTCTCTGTGTAAAATACCAAGTTGTTTTGCACTGCAGTCAGCGTGTTGCAGGTTCAACGAAAACCGAAACTCCTTACCAAGAATTTTGATTTATGAGCGATTCGACTACATTTGGTCTTTACGACAGTGCCACTGATAAAAGTAGCTGTGGCGTTGGGTTTCTAACCAGAAAAGACGGCAAACAGACCCATGATGTATTGATTAAAGGTCACCAAGCGTTGTGCGCTGTTCCCCACAGAGGTGGAATGTCCTCGGAGGGCGTAGGTGATGGTGCTGGAATTTCGGTAGATCTTTCGGTGGAGTTCTTTAATCGTGTGACAGATTCTAAACTGACGCTGGGTAAGTTTGGGGTTGGTAATTTTTTCATGCCCAATGATATCAGCCAGCATCAGCGTGCACGTGAATTGGTGGACAGCGTTCTTAGCAATTACGGTATGGAAATCATTCAGACGCGTAACGTTCAAGTGGATAACAGCGTATTGAGGCCTGCGGCGGTAAAATATCAGTTGCCCATTTTGCAATGGATCTTTGCCACACCCGAAGGGACAAACGACAGTGAATTGGACAAGCTGATTCATCGAGCACTGCTGGCTATTGAAGCTGTAGCCTACACAGATACGTCTTTGCAGGGATTATACCCACTGTCGTTGTCCGCCAAAATGCAAGTTTTAAAGGGACGGCTCAACTCCAATGAAATCATCCCATATTTCCGTGATTTGAATGACGTTGACCACAGCGTTCATACCTTGTATTTCCATACCCGTTTTTCCACCAATACAGATCCCCATCCATCGATGGCGCAGCCGTTTAGATTGATGGCTCACAACGGTGAACTCAATACAGACAAAAAAAATAGGCTGTCCGAAGCGGCCATTGCACGGGCTAAAGAAAACAATATTATTCGCCCTAAGGGTCAGTCAGACAGCTGTCGGTTGGATCAAACTCTTCAATCGCGCGTGGTTGAAGATGGTCTCGATCTGGTAACGGCAGTGGTGTCGATGATGCCTCCAGCCTGGGAGAATGATGAATCTCTATCACCAGATATCCGGGCCATGTTGGAGTATTTCTCTCTGTATGAAGAGAAAAATGATGGTCCTGCGGCGTTGATTTTTGGTAACGGATCTATTATCGGCGCCAGATTGGATAGACTGGGTCTCCGGCCATTGCGCACAACCGAGACAGATAATTATCTCGCGGTGATGTCAGAGGCTGGCCAGATCGATTTCGCCGACGAGACAATAATTAGTCGAGGACGAATTGAAGCCGGCGGTATGCTTTATTATGACCATCAATTGGGTCGCTCCTTCGATACACATCAAGCACTGGAAATGCTGGCGGGTCAGCGGGACTATGCCGCGTTGGTCAATGCTGCAAGAATTAATATAGAGGATCTGCCGGAACCTCCAGCTGAAGCTCAGGCTCCCTCATCGAGTTACTCAGGCGACCTTCCTCTCGCCGGCCGATATGTTGCTTATTCTCAGAATCAAGAGTGTTTCCGGTTTATGATCGACCCCATGTTGGCCACCGGAACTGAAAAGGTTTCAGCCATGGGGTACGGAAACGCAATTAATGCTCTTTCGGACAATGAGGGGGGTGTAGCCAAGTACTTTTCACAGCGGTTTGCCCAGGTGACCAACCCACCACTGGATTCCATTCGGGAAGCTCAGGGTATGACCATGCGAGTGGCGCTCGGCTTGAAACCGAATATTAGCGCCAGCTCAGGTCGCCAAATCGTCATTCAGTCACCCATTCTGAACCATCGGCAAATATTGCAGATTCGTCACCAAAAAGAGGTACCCGTAGGGCTTTTTTCAACCCTCTTTACGCCTGTTTTTGGCGATATTGAAGCCAATAAGGCGTCACTCATCGAAGCTATCGATGATATTTGTGATCAGGTAGAGACCTTTGCTCGCGATCGTGGTGGCATCGCTATTATCACTGACCGAGAAGTGACCAGAGCAGAGGGCTCCATATCAATGACGCTAATCGTGTCTGCCATCAATCAACGGTTGATTGAGGCGGGGTTGCGCTTGAGGGTGTCATTGATCGTTGAGAGTGGTCAAATTTGCTCATCTCATCACGTTGCTTGTGCCCTGGGATTCGGCGCTTCCGCCGTCTACCCCATGGGAGTTCAAATGCGCGCTGAAGACAAGTTCGGCGCAGACGCTGATATTGCCTATGAAAAGTTCGCTAAAGCGGCTGAAAAAGCGTTGATGAAGACTATGGGTAAAGTGGGGCTCTGTACCGTGGAGAGTTACTCCGGTGGCGAATTTTTTGAGCCAAACTTTTTAAATACCGACGACCCGGTCTTTCGCCGTTACTTCCCCAATATGAAGTCTCCCGTTGGTGGTGTTGGCTTCACTGAGGTGGCGCAAGCCCATGCTGACTGGCACCAGCGAGCATTGCAGTGTCAGGTGGAGTCTGATATCCCGATGTTAGGTCTATTCAAGGAGCGCGCAGAGGGCGCTGGCCACTCTTATGGAGTCACCGCTGTTCGCGGCTTCGTTGATCTCACGGAAGAACCGATTATTTTTGATCGCAAGGAGGATTCAGAGACAAAGGATGCACTTCGGTTACTCACCTTAAATCGAATGGAGGGTGCTTTTGGTATCAGTGACGAGGGCTATACCAACACGAGTTTTGATCGATTGACCACAGAGGCTGTTGATAACTTTACTATCACGCCGGGCTATCGAGACTTCTCCCGCGCTATGGCAGAAGAGCGATCGCGACGTCCGGCGGCCATGCGCGATGTGTTAGCTTTTCCCGCTGACATTAGCTTTCTATCGAAACCCGATGAGTTTCGCCATGAAATGATGTTATTTAACCGCGCGGGGAATAATCACTTTACTATCCATGGTCTACAGTGCACAGCTGTGCGAGATACCGAGTATCGTTTGCGTTTAACCGGACCTTTTTCTAATAAAGAAGGGCGTTTGGAAGCTCTGAGAGTCTCCTTTTCCGATCGTTTTGGCGTGGACATCACGGCCTCGAGAACAGAGGGCGAAGAGCTTATCATAGAGGCGTCAGGTGCTGCTCAAGACTATTTGCGACGCCTGCGCGGGGCGCAACCAAAGATCGATCTCTGTGAGGTTCAGCCGGCCAGTGAAATCACACCACTGCTCGCTTCCGGAGCTATGAGCCACGGTGCGCTTGTTGCCACGGCCCACGAGGCGGTGGCTCACGGTACCAACATGGTGGGCGGCATGTCTAACTGTGGTGAGGGGGGAGAACATATTTCCCGTTACGGCACTATTCGGGCGTCTAGAATAAAGCAATTTGCCTCCGGTCGGTTCGGGGTCTGGGCGGGCTACCTGGCCGATCCGATGTTAGAGGAGATTGAAATCAAAATAGGCCAAGGGGCCAAGCCTGGTGAAGGCGGCCAGCTGCCTGCACCCAAAGTCAACGTGGAGATTGCCGCAGCTCGAGGTGGAGTGCCCGGTGTTGAGCTGATTTCACCGCCACCACACCACGATACTTACTCGATTGAGGATTTGGCTCAGCTGATTCACGATGCCAAGGCGGCACGGGTTAGGGTCATTGTCAAACTGGTGTCCTCCGATGGTATAGGCACTATCGCCGTGGGTGTGGCCAAAGCCGGCGCCGATGTGATAAATGTCGCAGGCAACACCGGTGGTACAGGTGCCGCTTCTGTGACATCGTTGAAATACACTGGTCGCGCTGCTGAAATAGGTATTGCCGAGGTACACCAAGCACTATGCGCCAACGGATTGCGTGAGAAAGTTGTGCTGCGTTGCTCAGGAGCTCATCAGACCGGCTCAGACGTTGTGAAGTCGGCGCTTATGGGTGGGGAGAGCTTTGAGTTTGGTACCACAGCCTTGATGATGCTGAAATGTGTCATGGCTAAAAACTGTAACATCAAATGCCCGGCCGGTTTGACCACCAATCCAGAGGTGTTTGATGGTGATCCGCGCGCGCTGGCGCAGTATTTACTCAACATTGCGCATGAAGTCAGAGAAATTCTCGCTGAGCTCGGATTGAAATCTCTGGCTGAGGCCAGGGGTCGGGCCGATTTATTACACTTGCTGGATCACCCATCCTCAGTTGGGCAATTGGATCTCAGAGCCATGTTGACCCTGGTTGAGGAGAAAAAAGTTGAAAAGCCAATCTACATGGAGCGCGACTTCCGCGTTGATGATAGTTTTATTAGTGTTATTCGCCAGACCTTGATCGATGAAAAGCAGCAGCTGGTTGATTTTTCTGAGAGTACCCCCATCAACAACTGCGATAAGAGCGTCGGTGGCCAGGTAGCGATAGATATCGAACGAATGCTAAACCATGAGCTCAGTTCTGAGCAGATTCCTGCCGCGTTGCAGGATATTCGTGGTAGACGATTCCTTCCCAGCGGAACGATTCGACTGGTCACCCATGGGTCAGCTGGCCAGTCTTATGGTGCATTTTGTAATGATGGCATGTTAATGGAACACACCGGCACCTGTAACGATGGTGTGGGTAAAACTGCTTGTGGCGGTGAAATAGTGATCCATTCACCTGCCGGTGGTTCCCAGAGTGCCGAAAACAATGTGTTAATTGGCAATTTTGCTCTTTTCGGTGCTACCGGAGGCCGTTTATTTGTTGATGGCCAGGCGGGGGATCGTTTTGCAGTGCGCAACTCAGGGGCCACAGCAGTGGTTGAAGGGGTTGGTGATTTTTGTGCCGAATACATGACTAATGGTGCGGTTTTGAATATTGGTTCCTTTGCCAACGGTTTCGGCAACGGTATGTCTGGAGGTTTTGCCTATCAGTACGATCCGCAGCGACAGTTTAATCGAAGTATTAGTCACGATTCTGTACTGCTGGCCTACCTCGATGGGAAAACTGATGAATCCGCGCTTCATGAGCAGGCAATTTTCACCATGCTAGAATGGCATGTAGTTGCAACGGGATCTAAAAAGGCGTCGTGGTTGCTTGAGAATTGGAGCACTGAAGCCGCAAACTTTGCCTACATTACTCCTCGGGCGTTACTCCAATATCAAGATGCCGAGGCCATCTTGGAGGCGAAATCAGAAAAAGAGCTGCTGGAAGAATTAGCCGTGGCGCTGGCGGGATTTCAGGTGAACAAACTTAAAAAGGCCTGGCGAGATGGAGATCCGGTGTTGCAGGGCATGGTTCCCGATCCGCAACAGTCGGAATCCGGTGACATGTATGAGCTGTTAAATACCTACTCGGTGTTGGACGCTGCACAAAAAATTGCGTTGAAAAAATTCGCTGAAAATACGCCATTGGATTCTCCAGAGATGATAAAAGCCACACGCAATTTGATCTTGACCGAGGACTTTTCTCTCATGAATGGTCTCTTGCGTCATGCAAGGCAAGCCGTCTTAGGCTACAGTGCCTCTGAGCTGGCGGCTCTTATTGCCAACAAGCGATTGAATGATTTTAAGCAAGCGCTGAGTCTGCGCAATATTTTGTCCATGGACAGCCTTGGAACCTATGGCTGGATACTGCTCCAACAACGTAAAAACGAGGCCGCACTGGGTCGAATCCCAAGTTTTGAGGAGCTGTTTGCTTATAATGCAATCAATGATATTTTACCCAATGCAAGTTAGTACTGAGACGAATTGATGAAGCTTCCGTTTATTCCCGAAGATGCTCCTTTCACTGGCGATCAAAAATCCTGGTTGGCCGGTTTCCTAGCGGGTGTGCAGTCTGCCAGAGCGATGACAGATAAACAGTCTGCGGGCAAACCTCAAGAGTCCGCTCTGTCGGCACCTGTGGTCAATATTTTGTATGGCACCCAGACGGGTAATGCCGAAGCATTGGCAATGGATGCAGCCAGCGCCGCGACGTCGCGCGGATTTAAACCGGTGGTTCAGGGATTGGACGACGTCAGTATGGAAGCGTTTGCAGCCATGAAAAGTGTCATTATTACCATCGCTACCTACGGTGAAGGTGAGATGCCCGACAATGCAGGCCTATTTTGGGAGGGCTTGACTAACTCGGATATGCCGAAGTTGCCTGAAATGCAATTCGGTGTTTTAGCGTTGGGTGATACTGGCTACGATGAATTTTGCCAGGCTGGAAAGCTAATCGACATGCGTTTGGAACAACTGGGGGCAGTCCGTCTCGTCGATCGGTTGGATTGCGATGTGGATTACGAGGACATTGCCGAAGAGTGGATTAATAAAACCATACCGCTGACCAGTGATGTCGAGCTAGTCAAACCGGCCGCGGAGTTACCCCAAAAAGCCGAAAAATCGGCATGGAATCGAAAAAACCCTTATCCCGCCAAACTGAGTGTTAATCAACTGTTGTCGGGATCAAATTCGGGCAAGGAAATTCGTCACTACGAGTTTGATTTAGCTGACAGTGGCATCACCTATGAAGCAGGAGATGCACTCAATGTGATGCCGATTAATGATCCCCTGTTGGTGGACGCTCTGTTGTCACGATTATCAGTTGAGGCAGATTTGATGATCGATGGAGAGGATCACCCGGTGGCAGACTTGTTGACCTATAAATATGAAATTTCCACGCCATCAAGAAATATGATTGCCGCTATAGAAGAGCGAGCAGAGGATGAGATGCTCACGCACGTGGTCAAGCACGGCGATAAAGAGACTCTGGCGGATTTTTTGTGGGGCAAGGATACACTGGATTTGCTCAACATAAATCCACAGCTAAGTTTCAGTATTGAGGACTTTATCAAGTTGCTCAAACCCCTTCAGCACCGAGCTTACTCTATCTCGTCAAGCCCCAAGGCTCATCCGGGCTCGGTTCACCTCACCGTGGCTTCAGTGCGATGGCGGTCTGAAGACCGTGATCATCGCGGGGTGTGCTCAACCTTTTTGGCTGATCGCGTTGAGAGTCAAGCAACAGCGGGGATTTTTGTTTCTCCAAACAAAGCATTTCGGGTGCCTGCTAATGATGATGCTCCGGTTATAATGGTGGGCCCCGGAACCGGAGTGGCTCCCTTCAGGGCGTTTTTAGAGGAGCGCCAAGCGCGCCAAGCAGAGGGAAAAAATTGGCTGTTCTTTGGTGATCAAACCCAGTCCGATGATTTTATCTATCAGCAACAGCTCACGGATATGTATGATTCTGGACTGCTGACTAGATTTGATACGGCATTTTCGAGAGATCAAAAAGACAAAATCTACGTGCAACATAAAATGGTCGAGCACGGTGAAGAGTTGTTCCAGTGGCTGCAAGCGGGTGCCTATTTCTATGTCTGCGGCGATGCTACGCGGATGGCTAAGGATGTGGATAAAGCACTGGCTGACATTGTTGCCCATCAGGGTGCCATGAGTTCAGATAAGGCAACTGACTACGTCAACAACCTCAAACGTGAAAAACGTTACTTGCGTGACGTATACTAGCGATTCCGAATACTCTCAGTAGACATCAGTTATGACGCAACTTAAAAACGATCGCTTTTTGCGCGCTTTAGCGGGCCAAACCGTTGATAAAACCCCGGTATGGATGATGCGTCAAGCTGGTCGCTATCTTCCTGAGTACCGCCGTGTGAGAGCTCAGGCGGGTGATTTTATGAGTCTGTGTAAGAATACAGATCTCGCCTGTGAAGTCACCATTCAACCCCTGGAGCGCTATGAACTGGACGCGGCGATTCTATTCTCCGACATCTTGACCATTCCAGATGCCATGGGGCTGGGATTGTACTTTGTCGAGGGTGAGGGACCAATGTTTCGCAAGCCGGTGCGTACTGAAAAAGACATTGAGCAGTTGTCGGTGGTGAATACGGCCAGGGATTTACCCTATGTGACCGATGCTGTGGCAGCCATAAGGGCTGAGCTAAACGGCCGCGTGCCACTGATCGGTTTTTCTGGCAGTCCATGGACCCTCGCGACTTATATGATTGAAGGCAAGAGCAGTCGCGATTTTGCCCTGGCCAAAACGATGTTGTATAAACAACCGGAAGTACTTCATCAACTACTGGATAAATTGTCTCTGTCAGTGATTGACTACCTCAATGCGCAGATTCGAAGCGGTGCTCAGGCGGTTCAAATTTTTGATACATGGGGCGGCGCTCTCAGCCATTCTGCCTATCTTGAGTTCTCTCTCGCTTACATGGAAAAGATTGTTGCTGGTCTGATGAAGCATGCCGATGGTAGAAATGTTCCGGTGATACTGTTTACTAAAGGAGGAGGGCACTGGTTAGAGGCTATGGCGGATACCGGTTGTCACTGTCTCGGGTTGGATTGGACAGTGGATATCGGACAAGCGCGGCAGCGTGTTGGAGATAAAGTAGCACTACAAGGCAATATGGACCCCGCAGTATTGCGCTCGGATCCATCGATTATCAGATCAGAGATCAAAGCCATACTGACATCTTTTGGCGATCATCAAGGCCATATTTTCAACTTGGGTCACGGCATTACTCCTGATATTGACCCCGACAACGTCAAGGTTTTCATCGACGCAGTGCACGAATTTTCCCTCAGGTGACTGTGGCAATGGCTTCGCCCATCTTCACCTTTTGATGGACTCGGAGATCTTCAAAGCCGCTGATAGCTTGCTTTTGAAATAGCACGATAGCAGTGGAGCCAAATTTAAACCGCCCGATTTCCTCTCCCTTGGTGTAAATTAACTCTTGCTCGGAAAAAAGAGTTTCTTGCACCTGCGCGGCACCTGCGACTTCGGCGCCTCTCCAAACTGTTTCTATGCCAGCCACCAACATAGCACCCACCAGTATTACTGTGAAATGGCCTATCAACTCTGATTCAAATTCGCACACAAGTCGCTCATTTCGGGTAAATAACCCGGGAAGACCCTGTGTGGTCAGGTCATTTACAGAGAATAAATCTCCGGGGACATAGCGAGTTTTGATGAGCTTTCCCGACACCGGCATGTGCACCCGATGATAGTCTTTAGGGGATAGGTAAATGGTGGCGAAAGAGCCGTCTTGATACTGTTCGGATATGGTTGAATCCCCGATCAATCGTGCTACTGAGTAATTTATGCCCTTCGCTTGCATGATTCGGTTTTTGTCAATTTTTCCCGCTTGACTGACCATGCCATCTGCAGGACAACAAACACTGTCATGATGATGATCAATTGGCCGCGCACCATCCTTCAATTCACGGGTAAAAAACGCATTGAAACTGTCATAGCTTTCCAGGGAGTCACTTTTGGCCTCTTCTAAGTCGATGTCAAACACTTTGACCGCGGACTTGATGAGTAGGTTTTTCAACCAGGGCTGTGTTGATTCTGCCAGTTTACCGATTGCCCGAGACAGAAAATGTTTTGGCAATATCCTTTGCACTGCGACAAACAGTTCGACCCGATGATTCATTGTCTTAATACTCTGCGATAGTTGAGGTTGCTAACTTTATTTTAGGGCCCGACATCAACGGGGGTGGTGTCGAGATTGCCCCACTCGGCCCAGGATCCATCATACCCACTTATTTTATCGTAGCCTAGAATTCTTGCTACCATATAAGTAAAACTGGAACGGTGATGTGACTGACAGTGAGTGACAATGCTTTTGTCTCTGGTCAATCCCACGCGTTGTAAAGTAGTCTCGCTGTCTGTTTTCAGTCTCAGATTTCGGTTGGGATCCATCATTTCTGTCCATTCCAGGTTTATTGCTCCGGGAATATGACCTCCGCGGGCTGCACGCACCATTGCGCCGCTGTACTCGGCTGGACTTCTTGCATCCCAGATAGCGAAATCGTTGGAACCCAGATGTTGTAAAATATCATCTCTGCTGGCGGCGACAGACGGATTAATAAATGTCTCACCAATATCAATTTCACTGGGTGTGGCAACGTTGATGGTGGACTCGGTGGGGTGGCCCTCTTTCGCCCAGGCAACCATTCCGCCATTGAGATAGGACCAATTAGTTAATCCCGCCAGATCCAGTGTCCAAGCTAATCTCCCAGCCCATCCACCGCCCTCATCATCATACAGAACGATTTGCTTTGTCTGATCAATCCCCAGACCTGACAACAGCGCTTTAACCTTGGTAAAGGGTGGACAGAGACCGGGGATGGGCGGGTGTCCCGCTAAAAGCTCGACGCCTGGTAAATGCACTGCTCCCGGCACATGTATTTGCTGATAGAGTGCTGTCTGACATAAATCAACAATGACTATATTCGTCTCTCCCAGCAGCAGCTCCAGTTCTGCAGGTTCGATAAGCGAGGATAAACGCGTTAACATTGGTGCTCCTATACAAAAATTGACAGTGCTGATTTCATTGGTTGTCATCCAATGAGTTAATGATTTGGTGATAATTATTTAGCCTCGAAGCGAGGACCTTTTTATCGCGAACTGCTTTTAACAAACCGCAGTGTTGCTCATTGTCATGACGGCAATCGCGAAATTTACACTGCCCAAGATAGGGATGAAAGTCGATAAACCCGTTTATCACCTCTTCTTCGCTGAGATGGGTTAAACCAAATTCTCGAATTCCCGGCGAATCGATTAACCTACCTCCACCGGTTAGATGAAACAACTTGGAGATGGTGGTGGTATGAGTCCCTTTGGCCCTACCCTTGGCCTTACGCTCTGATAGCGCGCCAACCGCCATATTGGCCTCAGGTTGTAATAGGTTGATCAGTGAGGACTTGCCAACACCGGATTGGCCGACAAAAATCGTCGTTTTTTTAGCGAGATATGCTTGTAGTTGATCGATGCGATGACCGGTCTTGGCTGAGA
The DNA here is from genome assembly GCA_964230135.1 of Porticoccaceae bacterium. Lineage (GTDB taxonomy): Bacteria > Pseudomonadota > Gammaproteobacteria > Pseudomonadales > Porticoccaceae > HTCC2207. Next base: position 23,313 of record CAXRFT010000061.1, read on the forward strand.
CTTGAAAAACGTTGTAGCCAATAAATTGATAGTCCTTGATAAGCTGACTAACCTTTGAGTGACGTCCCTGATTAAGCATATCGACTTTGTTAACAATCAAAATCGGTTGTATCTTTTGTGCTTCTGCAGCGATCAGGTATCGATCGATTAAGTTACTGAAAGCTTCCGGTCGAGGAGAAAAAACGATGGCGATAGTGTCAATATTGGCAGCAATTGGACGCAATTTTCCATAGATATCGGGTCGCATCAACTCCGAGTGTCTATGCTCTCTCGCAACCACAACACCCAGAGTAGGTGATGGCCGCCATATTACATTATCACCAGTAACCAGTGAGTCCAGATTTGCTCTGATGTGACATCGGACCAGCCTTTGTTCTGCGCCCGAATCTACCGTTTGCACCTCCACTTGAGTACCAAAATTTGTGATCACCGTACCTTTTAGTTCTGGGCCAAGTTGGGCAATATCAATAGGCTCGCCACTCACGCTGTTATGTTGAGCTGCATGGGTGCGGTGTTTCTCTTGAGCTGCCTGAATGCGCTCTTTCTGTCGGTTGCTGAGTTTTCGTTTACTCATGAGCGAACAACTGTCGTAAAATTAATGCTAATTTTAGTGATCTCTCTTGTAATTCTGGTGTTATGGTAGTTAAGGATATAGCATTACGCCGTTGAGTGATATCTTGCTTTACCTATGGTGATTAGCTAACGACTGGATGAGTGAATGACTAACACGCAATTGGACAATTTGATTTGGATCGATCTGGAAATGACCGGTTTGGATCCTCTTGTGGAGAGAATTATCGAAATTGCAACAGTGGTCACTGACGCTAACTTAACTGTTCTGGCTGAAGGGCCCTCGCTGGTGATTCATCAACCTGACGAATTGTTAGACAAAATGGATAGCTGGAATACCAATCAGCACGGTAAGACTGGATTGACCGAGCGTGTCCGCCAGAGTCAACTTAATGAGCATCAGGCGATGCAACAAACGCTGGAGTTCCTCTCAGACTGGGCAGCGCCTGGAATGTCGCCCATGTGCGGTAATTCCATTGGCCAAGATCGTCGATTTTTGGTTCGCTACATGCCTGAATTAGCGAACTTTTTTCATTATCGAAATTTGGATGTTAGCACTTTGAAGGAATTGGTAAAGCGATGGCGTCCCGATCTTCAAGGCGGTTTCACCAAGCAGGGAAGGCATCTGGCGATGGACGATATCTACGACTCAATTGCTGAGCTTGCTTATTATCGAGACGTATTTATCCGCACTCAAGCTTAGCTTGTTGTTCCTTGATGGCCCAATTTACGTGTTCTCTGACCAGGTCTGAAGAATGATTCTGTCTTTCACGCAGTGCCTTCAATATATGATTTGAGCCGGATGCATTGCCTAGACCAATAGCCAGGTTGCGCAACCAGCGTTCGTGACCTATTCGCCTAATGGGTGACCCCTCCGTGTTTTTTAGAAATTCTTCGTTGCTCCACATGAATAGACTGACCAGAGACGCATCTTGTAAATTATGTCGTGGTGTAAAATCGTCCTCCTTTGTAAAGGATGCAAAGCGGTTCCAAGGACATCTAATCTGGCAGTCATCACAGCCAAATACACGGTTACCCATCAAAGGTCTCAGTTCTTGGTCAATTGGGCCCTTATGCTCTATGGTGAGGTAAGAAATGCAGCGGCGTGCATCTAATACATAGGGTTCAGGAAAGGCGTCAGTGGGACACACAGTAATGCATGCCTTGCACTTACCGCATTTATCCTCTTGAGTTTGGTTGTCAACTGGAAGCGCTAATGACGTATAGATTTCTCCAAGAAAAAACCAGGATCCAGCGGTCTGGTTCAACAGCAGCGTGTTCTTTCCGATCCAGCCGAGCCCGGCCTGCTCTGCAATAGGTTTTTCCATCACCGGAGCGCTGTCTACAAATGGACGCTGAGACAGGTTCAGTGAGGGTAGTTCAGCTTCAATTTTTTTTACTAAGGCCGCAAGGCGGCGACGTATGAGCTTATGATAGTCACGGCCCAGTGCATAACGCGAGATATAGGCTTTATTGTTA
>CAXRFT010000062.1:0-16187 GCA_964230135.1 Porticoccaceae bacterium
CATCTTAAATCCTGGTATGTCAATCGTATGAACTGGCTAGACGCTGCCTTTGAGGGGTTGTAGAAGAGTTACTTCGCTCGAGGCCTAAAATGGCCTTGCAAGTAGCGATTTCAGGCATTAATAGCTGACAGGGAGGAGTGAGTTATGTCTATTAACCGGAGCTTGGTTTTCACATGGGCACTGCTTTTTGCGCCTTTAGTGGGTGCGACGCAGTCGCCGCTCGAAAGAGAAAATTTAATTGAGTCATTCAATCAGGCACAGCGTTGTTACGCAAGTGCTGTTGAGGATGGTGCTCATTCTGAACAGGCCATTGGTTGTGCCGAGGAGGCATTGCAATTTGGGCGATCCCTATTCGCGCCAGTAAGCGAGGAGTTGGCTGGTCTTCTTTATAATTATGGCGATTCCCTAGCCGGCGTTGACAGTAGCAAACGCAACACGTCGTTACAAGAGGCTTTGAGTATCTATGAGAAAATTCATGGAGAAGACTCTACCGAATTGATTAATTTACTAATGGACTTAGGAGAACACCAACGCGCCATAGACCTCTCTGGTAAAGGCTATGGCACAGAGTCTCTGACCCATGCCAAGCATCTACTGTCGGCTAGTATATCTTTGTCAGATGGATTAAACGCCAATGACCGGAAAGGTATATTGGCGGAAGCCTATGCGCTGTCGGCAAAGCAACTGTTTGATCGCGAGCATGGCGCTGAATCTTGGGGTGGTGGTTTAGCAAGTTTTCAGATAGGAAAGATCAAGGCAATAAACAAGGACTATGAGCCGGCAATACCCTATTTACTTACTGCCTCTAAAATCCCCTCCAAGGAGCTGTATGCCCATCGCCTGTTAGTGGAAGCCTACCAATTCAGCGGCCAGAATGCTAAGGCCACCGAACATGCGCAGGCGCTGGGCAAGTTGTTGTCAGGTCGAGAGCTGTCTGATTACGAGCCAATCATAACTGTCAGACCGAAGTACCCAAAATTGGCTTTAAAGAACGCGGACGAGGGTTATGTCGTAATTCAACTAACGGTTTCTAAGCAGGGTCATGTCGTCGATCCGCGGGTGCTAGAGGAGAAGCCGAAATACCGTGGTTTCGCCAAAGCAGCATTAAAAGCGGTGGCCAGTAATCGTTACGCGCCTGGATTTAAAGACGGTGAAGTGGTGGAAACTCCCGGTGTTCTGTATAAATACACTTTTCAAATGGCGCCTTAGTTTATCTGCCGTTCATGGCCCTCCCAATAGGGTTTGCGCAATTCACGCTTGAGTAACTTGCCGGTGGGATTGCGCGGCAGCACATCAGTGAAATCGATAGTTTTGGGAACTTTGTAACCGGCAATTTTTGCTCTGACGTGATTGATTATCTCCTCCTCAGAGGCACTGGTTCCCGGCTTAAGCACAACAACGGCTTTAACAGCCTCTCCCCACTTGTCATCGGGCACGCCAATAACCGCAACATCGCCCACTGCAGGGTGAGCAAACAGAGCATTTTCCACCTCGGCGGGGTAGATGTTTTCTCCTCCGGATACAATCATGTCCTTGATTCTATCGTGAATATATAAATAGCCATCTTCATCTAGGTAGCCGGCATCACCGGTATAAAACCATCCGTTCTGTATCGATTTTGCCGTCGCCTCGGGCTTGTTCCAATAGCCTTTCATCAGACTTTTTGATTTATAGGCAATTTCACCCACCTGATTGGCGGCTAAGATTTCTCCATCTTCTCCTAGAATTCGAATTTCAGCAGTTTCAGCCACTTTTCCGCAAGAGCGAAGCTTGCCTCGAGCGGGATCGTGGTCTTCCGGTGGCAACATCGTTCCCGCTCCACAGGTTTCGGTTAGACCGTAGACCTGAATGAAATTGCATTTAAAAATATCTTTGGCGGTCAACAAGACATCTTCAGAGATTGGGCTGGCACCGTACAACAGATAGTCGAGATTGGAAAAGTCTCTTTCCCGAACACCGGGGATTGAGTTGAGAAACAGGATCACGGCAGGTACAAAGAATGCATATTTAACGCGATATTTCTCCAGCAAATCAAGAATAACCACAGGGTCTACATCTTTTACAATGACATTGGTTAGACCTTGCGCCAAACCCACCACGCCAACATTGACACCAGCGACGTGGAATATCGGCATGGCGACGATACTGGCTTCCCCCTCATTCCAATCACCCCAGCCCCCATTGGCAGCTTGATCCAGTACATCGAGGTAGTTGCCGTTGGTAAGCTGCACGCCCTTTGGATGCCCAGTAGTACCGCTGGTGTAGAGTTGCAGTACATCGTCATCTGGGGCAATGGGCAACATGGGATCTGATAAACCCTGAGCAGCGCGCCAGGTACAGTAATCTGTCCAAGAAGAATGCTTACCATCGACAGCAATAAACTTGCGAATCGCCGAAATATTCGGCATCAGCTGTGAGATGACTTCGTAGAATTCTTCGCCGACAAAGAGAATATCGATGCAGGCATCCTTGAGTATATACTCTATTTCAGGCGCAGCTAGTCGCCAATTCACACCGGCGATGACCACATTGGCCTTCACTGCGCCTGCCATAATTTCAAAGAAGTAATCACTGTTCTTACCCAGATAACCAATCCGTGTTCCCGGGGTACAGCCCGCGTCGATTAATCCATTGGCCACCTGATTAGCCCGATGGTCTAATTCAGCGTAAGTGGTTTCACGCCCCTCAAATATTTGAGCCACACGGTGACCATTTATTTTAGCTTGATAGCGGCTGATATCAGCCACACAATTGAATTGATCCAGCGCGATCATGGTTAACCCTCGAGTTCGTTTCTTTTTTTATGAGATTAGTTTACTGAGACTAGCGGGTTGTGCAACTGTGGCGTTGAATAAGACGGGAGCTGAGCTGAAATTTACAGCATTGATCAGTCCATCATGAAGTGAATCACTTCCTCAAATATTGATCGATCTGACCAAAAACGGACTCTCCGAGAGCGTTGTACGCCTCAATTTGTATTCGATCACCGTGGCGCATAAAAGGGGTTTTTGCCTCGCCGTCGATTATTGTTTCAATCATTCGAATTTCCGCTAAACAGCATGAACCCTTTGATTTGTCCACGTTCGAGACGGTTCCCGATCCGATAATTGTCCCGGCACAGAGTGAACGAGTCTTGGCTGCATGGGCGATGAGCTGACCAAAATTAAAGGTCATATCAACACCGGCATTTGGCTGGCCCACAAGTTTTCCGTTGAGTGTGGCGCGCACCGGCAAGTGCAGTTTGCCATCCTCCCAGGCACTGCCCAATGAGCTCGGAGTAACTGCGACGGGTGAGAAAGCACTGGATGGTTTAGATTGAAAAAAACCGAATCCTTTTTTTAATTCATCGGCAATGACATTGCGTAGTGAGATGTCATTCACCAGCATGACCAGTTGGATATGCGCTTTTGCGGTCTCTGGATCAATGCCCATGGGTACATCGTTAGTGATGACAGCCACTTCGGCTTCGAAATCTATTCCCCAAGATTCCTCGGCTAGGCAGATATCCTCGGTGGGGGATAAAAAGCTGTCTGAACCCCCTTGATACATCAGTGGATCTGTCCAGAACGACTCTGGCATTTCAGCATTGCGAGCTTTGCGTACCAGTTCCATGTGGTTTACATAGGCACTGCCATCAGCCCATTGATAGGCTCTAGGCAAGGGTGAGGCACATAGGGATGGATCAAATAACTGGCCCTGCAGCGAACCTTGTTCAAGACCCTCAGCGAGTTCTAGCAATCGAGTTTGGCATTCATCCCATCCATCGAGAGCAGATTGCAGAGTTTCGGCTACTCCCTCAGCAACAACATACCGTTGAAGCTTGCTGTCAACAACAATAAGCGTTCCATCGCGACCTGATTTCAATGAGGCGAGTTTCATGATTGAGATTACTCTATTGCCCGGGCTGTTTCAGGCTGGGGTCATGCAACCAGGCAGCGTGTTGCGGTGCACGCTTGGTTTGATCCCACTCGTCGAGCATGGCTGGGGCAACTCTGTGTAACTCTTCCAGTACGCCATCACCAATGGTGTTTGCAGCCAGCTCCAAGCGGTGTCCGTTGGGATCGAAAAAATAAATCGATTGAAAAAGTGTGTGATTGACAGGGCCGATGACCTCAATTCCCGCCTGCTCAACCCTTGCTTTAGCGGCCAGCAAAGAATCCATGCTGTCCACCTTGAAAGCAATGTGCTGTACCCAGGCCGGAGTATTTGGATCTTTTTGCATATCGGGGGAGTTTGGCACCTCAAAAAAGGCCAATACATTGCCGTTGCCTGCATCTAAAAACACATGCATGTAGGGGTCTGGCTCGCCAGTGGACGGCACCTTATTTTCCGCAATGGCTAACTGAAAATCCATGCCGAGGAGTTGTTGGTAAAACTCCACTGTTTGCTTGGCATTGATGCAGCGATAAGCCACATGATGAATTCCTTGAATGTTCATCTGTTGTTACCTCCTGTTACGCGGTTTCGATAACACCGCGGTTGAGTTGGTCTCGCTCAATTGATTCAAACAGTGCCTTAAAATTACCCTCACCAAAGCCGTCATCTTTTTTACGTTGAATGAACTCAAAGAAGACCGGGCCAATCAGCGGTTGTGAGAATATTTGTAGTAGCAAGCGGGGATCATCTTGCTGAGTTGAACCATCGAGCAGTATGCCCCTGATTTGAAGTTCCTCGGTGGGCTCACCATGCCCCGGCAAACGCTCCTCTAACATTTCATAATAGGTGCTTGGAGGAGCAGTCATAAACGGAATGCCAAGAGCTTTAAGTTGATCCCAGCTGGCCAGAATATCATCGGTGGAGAAGGCAATGTGCTGGATGCCCTCGCCATTGTAGGCCATCAAGAATTCTTCGATCTGGCCACCTTGAGTTGATTCTTCATTGAGTGGAATACGGATTTTGCCATCCGGCGCTGACATAGCTCGAGACTTCAGACCAGTGTACTCACCACTGATATCAAAGTAGCGAATCTCGCGGAAATTAAAGATTCGCTCGTAGAATTTGGCCCAATGGTCCATGCGACCTCGATAGACGTTGTGGGTCAAATGATCGATGAGTTTAAATCCACAACCCATAGGGTGACGATCTTCGGTGATGTAATGGAAATCAATGTCATAGATCGAATTGCCATCTGTGTAGCGATCAATCAGATAAAGTGGCGCACCGCCGATACCCTTAATTGCCGGAAGTCTCAGCTCCATTGGACCGGTGGGAATTTCCATGGGCTGAGCGCCAAGCTCCAGTGCTCGCGCATAAGCCGTTTGAGCGTTTTCTACTCGAAATGCCATGCCACAGGCCGAGGGTCCGTGTTCGTCGGCAAAGTAGCGCGCGTAGCTGTCTTTTTCGTAGTTGATAATAAAATTAATATCGCCTTGTCGATAGAGAACCACGTCTTTAGAGCGATGGTTGGCAATATGCACGAATCCCATCATTTGAAAAACATTTTCCAACTGCCCTTTTTCGCTGCTGGCGAATTCAACAAATTCAAAGCCGTTGAGGCCCATTGGGTTGCTGCTTGAACTAGACATAGGTTTATCCTAAAAATTAGTTGTATATGCAACTAATATTGGTTGAATTAGCAACTAATGTCAAGCATAGTGGTTGAATGTCCTCTAAAAAAACTACATCACAGCAAATCTTGCAGCTGGAGCGCTATCTGCCTTATCGCTTGTCTATTCTTTCAAATAGGATCAGTGGAAAAATCGCCGAGACCTATAGTGACAAATTTGGCTTATCTGTCACCCAGTGGAGGATTATGGCAGTAGTTGGCGAATATCCAGATATATCTGCCGATGAAGTGTCGGCTAAAACGCAGATTGAGAAGTCTATGTTAAGTCGAGCCATTACCAAGCTGTTGCAACGTAAGTTGCTAATTCGTGACGTCGACCCCTCGGATAAACGCCGTTCAATGCTCCAGCTGACAGACACAGGATGGGATGTATATCAAGAGGTGGTGCCCATCTCCTATGCCTATGAGAAAGAATTGCTGACCTGTTTCTCAGCGCAAGAGAGAGAGCAGTTCAGTGTTCTTATAGACAGACTATATCAGCAGTCGCAAAAATAGCGATCACGGCAATTAAGTTGACTTTCACCACAACCTTGACGGCTGAGTAAGATCCAATTTTAGTGTCTGGCGGGTCAGCAAAAGTCTCTGTTTTGACGCTCTTGCCAGAGACAAAATGTTTCCTGAGAGATACCATATCAACTTAATGAATTGCTTGTTGAGGCTGAATTATGTCAATGATTGTCAACCGTCGCGATTTAGATTTTATACTTTACGAAACCCTGGGTTTGGAGAAAATTCTCGAGTCCGCACATTATGCCGATTACGACAGGGAGTCTCTCGATGCCATGCTTGACCTCTGTCAGACGGTAGCCGAAGATCAGTTTTTGTCTTGTGCCGCTAAACTGGATGCTAACGAACCTATCTTCGTCGATGGCAAAGTAGAAACTATTCCCGAGTTGAAGGAGGCCATAGATGCTTACCGGGAAGCCGGCCTCTGTGCATCGGCATACGATGCCGATGTCGGTGGATTGCAGTTGCCCTGGATGATGGACCAAGCGCTAAATGGCATGTTTGTCTGCGCCAACAATCCCGCGCACATTTATCTATTTTTGACTCAGGGTGTGGCAAACATGCTTAACGCCTGTGGTTCGCAAGCACTGAAAGATAAGTACTTGCCCAATTTGGTCGAGGGGAACTGGTTCGGCACCATGTGTCTATCTGAGCCTCAGGCGGGCTCCTCGCTGGCCGATATCCGCACCAAAGCTGAGCCACGGGGCGATGGCTCCTACGCTATTAGCGGCACTAAAATGTGGATTTCTGGTGGTGAGCAGGATTTGACGGAAAACATCATTCACATGGTATTGGCAAAGGTTCCAGGATCTCCTCCTGGGGTAAAAGGTATTTCTTTGTTTCTCGTACCCAAGGTTAGGGTGAATGACGATGGTACTTTGGGTGATATGAATAATGTCGCCCTTGCTGGACTCAATCACAAGATGGGGTGCCGCGGTGCGACAAATTGCCTGCTGAATTTTGGTGAGGCAGGCGACTGCATTGGGTACTTGGTGGGTGAGGAGAATCAAGGTCTTGCCAACATGTTTCATATGATGAATGAAGCACGTATTTCGGTGGGTATGTCTGCTGTCATGTCAGCTTTGGGCGGTTACCTTTATTCCCTCGACTATGCACGTAATCGACCTCAGGGGCGCCCGCTGGTCAATCGCAACCCTGAAGAAGCTCAGGTGATGATTAGCGAGCACGCTGACGTGAAACGCATGTTGATGACGCAAAAAGCCTTTGTAGAAGGCGCACAAACGCTGATGTATTACTGCTCTGAACTCATTGATACCAAGAAAGTTATCGATGATGATACAGCGATCAAGCGCATTGACCTATTGCTAGATCTGTTGACGCCAATTTGTAAATCATGGCCGTCTGAGTACTGCCTGGAGGCCAACAAACTGGCAATTCAAGTGCTTGGTGGTTATGGCTACACCCGAGAGTATCCAGTGGAGCGTCTTTACAGAGACAACCGTCTAAACCATATTCATGAGGGCACCTGGGGCATTCAAGGCCTGGATATATTAGGTCGTAAAGTCCGTATGCATGGTGGTGCAGCGGTGCAAATATTGCGTGAGGAGATGCAAGCAACCATTGATGCAGCAATAGTAGCGCCTGAATTGGTAGACTTTGCAGATCAATTAGGTGAAGCCATGACTCTGACTGAGGATACTATCAAGGCGGTTGATTCGGCGCCCGATCCCTCTTTGGCTCTGGCTAATGCGACTATTTTCCTCGATGCTATGGGTCATATGGTGATCGCTTGGATGTGGTTAAAGCAGGGGGTGGCGGCGCTTCAAGGCCGGCGACGCGGTGATGCCTCAGATCAGGCATTTTACGCCGGAAAATTGTCGGCAATGCGTTTTTTCTATAAGTACGAATTACCAAAAACTCGAGCTAGCATGGCGCTTGTAGCTGATCTGGACAATACTTGTTACGCGCTGACCGCAGAGCAGTTTACAGGTACCTAGTTTAATAAGGTTTAGACTGGATAGTCATTAGTTTGTGTTTACAGGCAGTGCATGGGCGTGGACACTTGCCAACAAAATACGTAACTGTATTTATGTCAGTTGCTCGAAATTATGAGGTTTATCATGTCGGTATATAAAGCACCGGTGCAAGAGTTTTCATTTATTCTCCGTGAACTAGTGGGTTACGATGAGCACAGTCAGCGTCCGGGCTTTGAAGATGTTGGCGCTGATATGCTCGACGCTGTCCTTCCTGAAGCGGCTAAGTTTTTCGAGCAGGTAGTGGCGCCGACAAATTTGATAGCGGACGGCCAAAAGACTCATATTGCTGACAACACGGTGGTTACAGCCCCCGTTCTGGATGGCATCAATCGTCAAATGGTAGATGCGGGGTGGAGCGGTCTCAGTGGAAGCCCCAACTTCGGAGGTTCTGGCTTTCCCGGTGTTGTAGATGTGCTGGTTCAAGAAATGCTTCAGTCCGCCAACATGGGTTTGAGTTTGTTACCCATGCTCACTCGTGGTGTGATTCACGCATTGCATCTCTACGGCACCGAGCAGCAGAAGCAAACTTATCTGCACAATCTGACCTCTGGCATTTGGTCGGGTACCATGAATCTTACTGAGCCCCAGGCGGGGTCGGATCTCTCTGCTGTGCAGTGCAAAGCGGTTGCCCATGAGGATCATTATTTAATCTCGGGACAAAAAATATACATCACCTGGGGTGATCACGAGCAGACTGAAAACATTATTCACTTAGTGCTGGCCCGTCTACCCGATGCACCGGCAGGTAATCAGGGCATCAGTTTGTTCTTGGTGCCAAAATTTTTGATTGATGCTGATGGCTCTCCAGGGCAGCGCAATGACGTCTATGCGGTGGGTGTGGAGCACAAATTAGGAATTCACTGTAGTCCTACATGTACCATGGCCTATGGTGACAATGGCGGTGCAGTGGGTTACTTGGTGGGGCCAGAAAACCAAGGACTGATGTGTATGTTCAGCATGATGAACAATGCGCGGCTATCGGTGGGCCACCAAGGTGTGTCCATAGGAGAACGAGCCTATCAACAGGCGGTTAACTATGCCGCTGATCGAGTTCAAGGAAGAGTCGCAGGTATTGAGGGGAGGGCACCGATTATTCATCATGGCGACGTTAAAAGGATGCTGTTGCAAATGCGTGCCTTGACCGAGGGCGGCCGTGCCTTGTCGGTTTATGCTATTGCCGCTGAAGATCGCAGTCATCACTATGATGATGAGTTGGAGAGGGTTCGTGATCAGCGTTTGGTGGAGATTTTGACACCGCTGGTGAAAGGGTGGTGCACTGAGGTATCCATGGAAGTGACTTCTCTGGGTGTCCAAGTCCACGGGGGCATGGGGTTTGTCGAGGAGACCGGGGCTGCCCAACATATGCGCGACGCACGAATTCTGCCAATCTATGAAGGTACCAATGGTATCCAGGCGTTGGATTTTATCGGCCGAAAATGTCTGCGTGATGGCGGTGAAGGGTTGCAAGATTTGCTTGCTGATATGCGACTGACGGTCTCTTCAAGTTTTTCGGAATCACCGCGCATTAATGCGCTGTTGACTCGTTTAAGTGAGACTATTGTTGACTGTGAAAACGCGCTGTCGGTTGTGCTCGATGACCCAAGCAATGCTCAATACATGGCCTATAATTTTATGATGCTGTTTGGCAATTCGGTCTGTTATTGGTTGTTAGTTAGATTGTCACTAGCAGCTCAAGCGCATATTGCCGATGGGAGTGATGATCGTTTCTACGAGCAAAAGATTGCCACCACAGAATTTTTTGCCGCTCAGATTTTGCCTCGTAACGCCGCTCATCTCGGCGCGCTCAACAGCAGTGCTGACGGCATGAATGCCTTCGCTGCAGATGATTTCTACCGCCATTGAGTTCTGGTTTATGGTGATTCGCTGATTTGCCTAGAATTGGTTGCTCAACACAACGCCGACGATGGTTGCAACGCAGGCGATAAACAACAAGGTGAACAACAGGCCGCCGAGGATAAAGGCAAGGGGACTCCCATGATGGAAGTCGCGTTCCCGATTCTTGTCACTCTGGACGCCAAAACCCGCCGCTAAAAGGCTCAATACCAAGCTGCCCAGCCCAGGTTTCTTTTCTTGTTCTTGGTTATCCATAATTTAATCCACAACCCCGTGGAGTCTAGTATACCAATAGTCGACCCACAATGATTAGGTGTTACAGTGATTATTATTCGAACCACACGGCTTCCGTAGATAAATGAAAAGGTCAATGAATGTTTGGCCTAAAACCAATGAATAACGTAAAATGAAATAATAACATGCAAGCAGTAGGATCAATCATGGTTAACGTCAAAATTACAGAGTCAGCTCAGGAATATCTTGCAGGGCTATTGGAAAAGCAGAACTGTGATGGCATAGGTATTCGAATGTTCGTATCGGATCCGGGAACACCTAGAGCGGAAACCTGCATCGCCTACAGCCGTCCCGGAGAGCACAACGAAGAAGATTTGGTGGTGGAATATGCCAAATTTAATGGTTACTACGAACAGCGGAGTATTCCATTTTTGGATGACGCTGTGGTGGATTTTGCCGAGGACAAATTCGGTGGCCAGTTGACCATCAGGGCGCCCAACTCACGATTGCCCAATGTGACTGATGACAGTCCCATAGAAGATAAAATCAATTATCTTTTGTACAACGAAATCAATCCTGGGTTGGCTTCTCACGGTGGAGTGGTGTCTCTGGCTGATGTCGATGAAGGCTATGCTATTCTTGAGTTCGGCGGTGGCTGCCAGGGCTGTTCAGCTGTGGATTTAACCTTGAAAGAAGGCGTAGAGAAAACCTTAATGAGTAAAATACCTGAGCTGGCTGGCGTACGTGATGTTACCGACCATTCGGATACTAGCAATGCCTATATGTAAGATCTTAATGCGCCACGCACCATGAGAGTCAAGGCGTCAAACAGAGCAGATACGAAAAATTCCCAGTGGAATAAAAGCGGTTAATATCTCTTGAATGGTGTTTAGTGCCGTATCGGCCGAGCATAGATCGTCTTCATACATCAACTGTAAAGCATTCTCTAGACAGTCCGTTTGAATAATGTGTGAAAGTGCCTGATATTCTTCTTTGGTCACCTCTTGACGATACACCTGAGCCTTATCAGCAACAAAGATCATTCGTGACTTTAGCGCAGCGGCAGGAACAAGATTAAGATTTAGTTTAAGGAAATTTTCCGCTCCAGCATTGACCAAATCATGTAAGGTTGCTGCTTGTACCTGGGGTTTGTCCAACAGTTCACTGGTCATAGCTTCTGTTGCTGCTATCTCTGCGTGCTCGTTTGAATGGGCTGCAACAAATTCCGCGAATCCGCGAATGTAGGGATCTAGACTGGGGTACTTGGAAGGATTGTGCTCTATGTAGGTGCGGAGCAGTAAGTCAAACTGGTCCCCTCCCATGGCCTCGCGGGTGTTTTGGTAGTCCTCAATAATTGCGTTAAATAATCGTTGTCTGTAGGCCCTCTGGTATACCCTCACCTGGTCTTGAGCAGTGAAATCCGGCTTACTATTAATCCATGAGCCCGGCTCTTCATTGTTTAAAACGCAAGACTGAAAGTCATTCATCAGCTGAGAGTAGGAGCTCGTGCTTGCCAATTCCCGCTGTACAACCTTGTGGTTGCTGAAATCCGCAAGCGGCACTCCGACATTGGCTTGTTTGACGCGCTTGAGTTCACTCTGCATTTCCGAGAATGGTGGGATTTGGCTATCCCATTCAATCATGGTGTTTTTCATGCCTTTGGTTTTCACAGTATAGGCATAGAGGTCTAGCACTTCTGTACTCACCGCCGCGTCATGAGTGTCTAGAATATGACTACCGCGGTGTTCATGCCCGGCGAGATGGATTTGACCAATACGCTCTGCTGGAATTGCATCGATATAGGTCTTTGGGCACAGGTTGTGATTAAAGCAGGTGACATAAATATTGTTCACATCCAGCAGTAGCAGACAATCTGCTTTTTTGAGTAATTGGCAGATGAAATCCCACTCGGTCATTGAGTTAGCTGAGAACTCCATATAGTTTGACGGATTTTCCAGCAGAATTTGACGTCCCAAGTAATCCTGTACCTGAACCACCTTTGATACCATCTGTGCTAAGGCATCTTCTGTATAGGGCACGGGAAGTAGATCATGGGTATTGATGTGATTAATGCCGGTCCAGCAAATATGGTCTGATACCCATGCTGGTTGCAGCCAATCGGCCAATGCTCGCAACTGACTTAAGTAATCTGTATCCAAGCTGTCGGCGCTGCCAATAGACAGGGAAACACCATGCATCGCCACCGGGTAGGATTCTCTTACCTTACCGAGTACCTTTCTGGCGTAACCCTGAGTAGACATAAAGTTTTCTGAAATTATTTCGAACCAGTCAACGTCGGTGGGCATTTGTTGTAAAACATCGTCCCAGTGTTGGCTGCGCAGACCAAGGCCATAACCGAGAAAAGGTACAGGGTTCATGGATGTCTCCGATGACAATATCTAATTCAGGCAGATAGAGTAGGGGAGCGTCTCGTCGCTCCCCCTGTTGACAGGCGTTTAGCTCTCAACCCCAGTTAGAGAACCGTTAACCAGTCTGCTACATGTTCCCTGGGGCAGATAGATCCACTCGCCGGTGTCACCGTCGACCGTGGATTGTCCCGCGCAGCTATGGGTTTTGCTGATATTACCGCAATCATTTTTACCGGCTTTTACTACGCCGTAACATTTCTCCATACCTTTCTTGGCCGCTGCTGCTTCGTCTGTACTTGTTAGGCCTATGACACCGACAGTGGCAATCAGAGCGGCGGTTGGAATAATCAGCTTAGTTTTTTTGTTCATAATAGTCTCCAGAAATGGTTTTTTTTAAAGGTTGTTAATCGTTCAATCTCTACTTCGTCAATGGATTTAAATTCATTACAAAAAAATTACCACCTTAGAAGTTTATTTCCGCTGAGTGCTCCCACAGTCATAAGCAGCAGGATAGGTGAGTAACACCAAATCAACACATCTGAAAAGTTACTAGCCTGCCCGATGGTGCGCATCAATAGGTGGCCACAGGCACTGGCTGATAAGAGTGCCATGCCACTGGCAAAGCTCAGCTGTGTCGGAGAGCCCTGGCTCAATTGCCAAAATAGAAATAGCGCTACCGGGGTAGCTCCAGCAACAACACCCAGCGAAATATAGGAGAGAGAAAAATCTGTAGCTGAAGAAATCAATTCCTCACCACTAACTTCGCCCAGCTGCCAAATCACCAAGCCCAGTGCCACTGAGACAGCCGGCAACAGAAGGGCACTTGACTGTTTCAACGCTTTTGGCACCGAGAAGCGAACACTCGCGATACCAGCACTCACTACAAGGAAAAGGGTAAGCAGTGTTTCAACAATATAGGCAGGTTGATTAATCTGTTGTAGCCAATCATCTCTCGGGCCCAAAATCAATAGAACGGCACTCAGGTAACCTGCAAGAAACACTAAAGTGCGCCGGCTATAAGAGCTGACATTGAACTCTTTGGACTCCGAAGTCTGAGCATCCTCGCTGAGTTTGTTGATTAATTCATCAGTGGTTTTCATGATGTATGGCCATTTTTTTAAGTATGAGTTTGGTTGCCCTGTGTGCTGTAGTGCGCACATTGGCAACTGACAGATTTAGAGCCTCGGACACCTCTTCAGCAGAGTTGCCGTTTATGTAGAGCATTTGAATGATTCTTCGCTGTTGAGGCAACAAATATGACAATAATTTTTGACTTAAATTTCGATACTCCCAGGTTGTTTGAGGATCTTCTGGTGAGATTATCTCCTCGGCATCAGTCAGTTCCTGAGTAACATGCCTCCGTGCCCGGTAGTGCGCGCGCAAATAGTCCTGAAATCGGTAATTAATGATGGCATAAAGCCAAGGTAATAGGGGTTTCTGCGGGTTAAAGGTATGCCGTGCGTTGTGCACGGACAACAGTATTTCTTGGCACAGGTCGTCTAGATCGTTGATTAAATGTAATTTTGGGATCAAGTGACGGCGAGCGATAACGTCAACCTGTAACAATAACTCGCGGTACTTTAGCTGGTCGCCGTTCTGCGCTGCCAGCATCAATTGATGACACTGAGTTTCATCAACAGCGTCTGTGTTTTTATTGTCGCCGGCCGTACTCACCATAGTGCTCTAACAAAAGTTTTGAGACACGGAGCTTAATGCAAATAAAACAGTTTGTAATGTTTTTTACTGTGATTGCGAATAGCGGGATACATCGCAACTTAAAAAGGAATCACAGGTGAGTTTACTATTGAATTATTATCATTGGATTAATCAAAAATTGTCTGCAGGCACTGACGGAGTGATATTGCTCATTCGTTTGTGGATAGCTAAAGTCTTTTTCCTCTCTGGCATGACCAAAATCGCCAATTGGGACACTACCTTAATGCTGTTTGAATACGAGTACAGCGTGCCCTTATTGCCTGTTGCTTTGGCTGCTTTGTTGGCGACATTTTTTGAACTTGTCATGCCAGTTTTATTGGTTTTGGGACTTTTTACCCGATTTGCAGCTGCGCCGCTGTTAGTGATGACCGCGGTAATTGAACTGACCTATGGCTCTTTCTCTGAGCACGCTTATTGGGCCTTATTGTTAGGTATGTTGCTGACTTATGGTGCAGGTAAACTGTCTTTAGACCAGTACCTTGGCATAAAAATTGGTCGGTAAAATTAAGGCATGTACAGAAAAGCCCGCTTTCGCGGGCTTTTTCGTCTACTACTGACACTGCTCTATAAAGAGACTTCCACAATCTGTTCAGCAGCGATCAGCTTGCCTTTGTCAGCCGCCTGTTGGAAGGAGGCAATTTGATCAAAATTCATGTATCTGTAGATATCCGATGACATGGAATTTATTTTCTGGGCATAGTCCATATATTCCTCCACTGTTGGCAACCTTCCTAAAATTCCACCAACCGAGGCCAGTTCGGCACTGGTGAGGTAGACATTGGCTCCGTCGCCCAAACGGTTGGGGAAGTTTCTAGTCGATGTGGACAACACGGTGGCACCGGCCAATACTCTGGCTTGGTTACCCATGCACAATGAGCATCCTGGCATTTCCGTTCGCGCGCCCACTTTGCCGTAGATATTGTAATAACCCTCTTCCATCAGGGTATGAGCATCCATTCGTGTCGGTGGACAGATCCAGAAGCGAGAATCCACTGAGCCGGCCTCATCGAGCATTTTCCCAGCCGCACGGAAATGACCGATATTGGTCATGCAAGATCCTATGAATATCTCATCTACATTATCACCTGCCACCTCCGAGAGTAACTTCGCATCATCCGGATCATTTGGACAGCATACGATAGGCTCGACGATATCAGCCAAATCGATCTCAATCACCGCAGCGTACTCGGCATCAGCGTCGGCTTCCATCAGGCTGGGGTTGTCCAGCCACTCTTGCATTTTCCGGACGCGTCGCTCTAGAGTTCGAACATCGCCATAGCCCTCGGCAATCATCCAGCGCAATAGGGTGATGTTAGAGTTTAGATACTCGGCCACAGAATCTTCGCTCAGTTTGATGGTGCAACCGGCCGCAGACCGTTCTGCTGAGGCGTCAGAGAGCTCGAATGCCTGCTCTACTGTCAGTCCGTCAATGCCTTCAATCTCTAATATGCGTCCTGAGAAAAAGTTTTTCTTTCCTTTCTTTTCCACAGTAAGCAAACCTTCTTTAATTGCGTAGTAGGGGATTGCGTGCACTAAATCGCGCAGAGTAATGCCCGGTTGCATCTCGCCTTTGAATTTGACCAATACCGATTCAGGCATATCCAGTGGCATGACACCAGTGGCGGCGGCGAAGGCCACAAGGCCAGACCCGCCGGGGAATGAAATACCCATAGGAAAACGCGTGTGAGAATCACCGCCGGTGCCGACAGTATCGGGCAGCAGCATTCGATTTAACCAACTGTGAATAATACCGTCGCCTGGGCGCAGAGAGACACCGCCACGGTTCATGATGAAATCGGGTAAGCTGTGTTGCGTGCTTATGTCTACTGGTTTCGGATAAGCTGCTGTGTGACAGAAGGATTGCATCACCAAGTCGGTAGAAAAGCCCAGGCAGGCGAGATCTTTGAGTTCATCGCGAGTCATTGGCCCTGTGGTGTCTTGAGA
>CAXRFT010000063.1:0-54963 GCA_964230135.1 Porticoccaceae bacterium
CACAAAATTGCCCAGGGACGGGTATGGACAGGAAACCAAGCGTTGGAAAACGGTTTAATCGATCAGTTAGGCGACCTCAATGATGCCATATCAGTGGCTGCTGAGCTGGCGGATCTAGACAACTACCAAATTGACTTCAGGCGCAAGCAAATGTCACCCTTTGAGGCATTTGTCAGCCAATTAAACGCCAAAATTGCAGTAACACTCGGCCAACTTGTTAGTCGTTCAGCTCAAACATCATCGAGCATCGATTTGCTTAGACACTATGCAGACAGCGTTGCCGAGCCACTGAGCCACCTTAGACAATTAAACGATCCCAGGGGTATCTATTTGTACTGTGAAGAATGCTTGCTGCATTAGTTCTTTAAATGTTTAACCGCCGGTGTTGAGATTAAACCTGCGGGCTCCAACACATTGATGCACTAGCATTGTTGCACTAGAGAGACAGAGTGGTCTTGACAAAGGGCAGTGTCAATCGACGCTGCTCTCGCAAAGATGCCTTGTCAAGATTGTCGAGTGCCGCCATAAGAGTGGCAGTGTCTCGCGGTAAACGGTTCAATAAAAAATTAGCCACTTCGTTGGAAAGGTACAAGCCTCTGCGGCTTGCTCTGTGTTGCAGTAATCTTCGCTGGTCTGCATCATCATAAGTCGGCAGATACAGCGCCACGCCCGATTTTAACCTCGACAATAGATCAGGTAATTCAAGACCCAGACCATCAATGGATTTGTGAGAGGCGATCACCAGACGACAACCAGAATCGCGGCACTCATTAAACAGATTAAATAGAGGAATCTGCCAATCAACATTATCGGCAATCTGCTCCAAATCATCGACACATACCATGGTCGCAGAAGCCAAACCCTCTAGCACTTGACGCGGAGAATAGTCTTTGAGTTCTTTTAGTGGCAAATAAATTCCACCGGGAACTTTGTTGAGCGGATTTGTCTGACAGGCAGCTTGAAGAAGATGCGACAAGCCGGTGCCCTCGGCTCCGTGTAGGTAAGCAAACTTGCGCATATCATCTTTCAGCAAAAAGGTCGCCATATGCTGTGGAGTGCCGTTGGGTGCATAAAAGTTGTCAAACGTTGCCTCACGGTCAATGGCTACCGGCAAACTGAGCTGTTCGTTTAAAATCATTGAGGAGTCCAATGAAAATATAAATTATTACCGCCTGCATCTATCTGCTCACCGGGACTTTGAAAAAATCCACTGCGAATCATTGCCTGATGAAGCAGCTCAATACCACCCTCAACCGAAATAGCTAAACTTACATCGGGGCCACGCACCGAAAACAGATCGACAGAATTAACCACCTCCAACTTTTCAATTTGTTTGAGAAGCTGTCGATAATTATTAAGGGAGGTGACGCCAGAGATCTCGACTACAATCAGATTTTCCACCGCTTGAGGCAAATAACTAAAAGAGCTAGCTAATCTATCTATCAACTGATGAAGTTCTCCGGTAACCCAGTCGACATCAGCAGCAGCGGAAAAATCTACAGACACCGACGGACCTTGAGTCTGGTGCATCCAGGTGCCGCGAACATCTCCTGCAGAATCACTATAAAAACGCAATACCACCCAGCCGTCTGCGTTGTACCGTCTCGAGGCAAAGTCAATTCTCTGACGATTTAAATTCCAAGTCGCATCGACTGGAAGAACCAATTGATCTTCCAAATCAAAGGTGGGTAATAGGTAGGGAATACCTCTTTCAACCATTAAATCGTCCAGTTTAGCTAGCATGTTATCACTCAATGACTCCGCACTGGCATCGCCCATTTCCTGACCTAAATAGCGCCTACCCAAGACAGGATCATCTTTTACAATCCAAAATAAAAACGTCGGTCTATTCGCAGGTAAAACCGGCAGCTGTAACGATCTAATAAGTCGATCTACCGCAGACTTCGAAAACTCAACCCGCAAACCAAGACTATTTCCCTTCAAATCGCTTGTGGAGATAGGCAAATCTTGAAAACTCAAAGCATCGACATAAGCGGCCGCATCAAGTACGTCAGAGGTCAACAGTGAAGACAGAACCATTTTCTGATTGCCAGTCAACTTGACTAAAACCTTTTCTAAGGCAATCTCGATGCCCTGCATTCTCGATGGCGCACTTTGGTCGTCAACAGCCACAACGCTCTGATAAAGGTTTTCCACCTCATCAGCATCGCCAACCGCGCCTACCATAAATAAAATGACTAGTAGAATTCGTTGTATCATCGGAGCTCCAACATCGATTATCGCAGTATAACAGGACTTCGCCAGCAATCGGTGGACTTGGAAAAATATTACTTTTATCGATATAAGCAATAAAAAATAGCGCCATTTTATTAGCCGAGTTAAAATAAGATTTTGCAACAGGATACTCCTCATGACCGAAGAAAATCAGTCGATAAGTTATAAAGACGCCGGTGTAGACATTGATGCTGGGAATGCGCTAATCGAAAAAATCAAAGGTGCTGCCAGACGTACAAAACGTCCAGAAGTAATGGCCGGACTCGGAGGATTTGGCGCCCTCTTTGAATTACCCAGCGGATATAGGAGTCCAGTGCTCGTTTCAGGCACAGATGGCGTAGGAACCAAACTTCGACTAGCCCTTGATTACAATAAACATAGTACCGTGGGCATTGATCTCGTCGCTATGTGTGTTAATGATCTTATTGTCTGTGGCGCAGAACCCCTGTTTTTTCTCGACTACTATGCAACTGGCAAGCTCGATGTGGAAACCGCCGTGGCAGTGGTAAATGGAATAGCGGATGGTTGTGAGCTCTCCGGTTGCTCTCTGATTGGCGGAGAAACTGCTGAGATGCCCGGTATGTATGAAAGCGAAGATTATGACCTTGCTGGTTTTTGTGTCGGCATCGCAGAAAAATCTGATCTTATTGATGGCAGTAAAGTAAAAACTGGTGATACGTTAATTGGCCTAACCTCCTCGGGCCCACACTCCAATGGTTACTCGCTGATCCGTAAAGTGATTGAAGTAACCAATACCGACCCTGCCAATACAATTGTCGATGGCGTACCGTTGATTGATTTACTTATGGCTCCAACAAAGATTTACGTTAAATCCCTTCTCGACCTAATTAAAAAAATGCCTGTACACGCGCTGGCGCACATTACTGGCGGTGGCCTATTGGAAAATATTCCTAGAGTTCTGCCAGATAATGCCAAAGCAATGATCGACATCAACTCATGGAAACGACCCGTAGTATTTGATTGGCTGCAGAGGGGAGGAAACATAGATCCCAAGGAGATGTACCGCACGCTAAACTGCGGCATCGGTATGGTGATATGTGTGCCAGCCGACCAAGCTAATCAGGCCCTGATTGAGTTGAAAAATAGTGGTGAGGAGGCGGTTATTTTGGGAAGTATCCAAACCATTAGCTCAGGAGATGACCCAGTTGAATTGATCGGCCACTAAAAATGAGTGAAAACTCCAACAAAAAAAGTAGACTCGTTGTACTTATCTCAGGCAGTGGTTCAAACCTGCAAGCACTTATAGACGCCTGCGGCCATAATCGAGTAAACGCTGAAATAGTCGCTGTGCTAAGTAATGTCGTGGATGCGAAAGGCCTGCAACGTGCGGCTGTTGCCGGTATAACTACCAGAGTAGTAAATCATCACGATTTCCAGGATCGACAGGACTTTGATCAACAATTAGCGGCTGAAATTACTCCCTTCAATCCAGACTTAGTGGTATTGGCCGGGTTTATGCGAATTCTAACGCCGGAATTTGTCAATCAATTCATGGGTAAAATGGTCAATATACACCCTTCATTACTCCCAAAATATACGGGATTAAATACCCATCAGCGAGCCATTGATGCTGGTGATAAAATTGCTGGAGCAACGGTTCATTTTGTAACTCCAGAGCTAGATGGCGGTCCAATAATTCTGCGAGGCGAGGTTGATGTCTCGAATCACGATACCGCCGCATCTCTAGCATCAAAAGTACTCATAGTGGAGCACAAAATTTTCCCACTTGTGGTCAAGTGGTTCTGCCAAAATCGCCTAAAATTAGCCTCCGATAAAGTTGTGCTGGATGGAAAAGTATTAGGAGAGAACGGACTTTTATACAATAACCATTGAACATTCTTGCTCATTTAAGCTCTAACACTCTATCATAGCGATTTTTCTTGTTAAGGGAATGTCTCGAGTTTAATGACAGATAAAAAATGGTTAAGTGATAGAGATGCCTCCAATGCTCGCGCAAGTCGCTGGCTGCTTAGTAGTGCGCTTTTTTTCACGACGCCTAGTATAGCTGATTGTCTCGACTATTCTGCTCGCTATCAGGCAAACTACAATGGCCTAGAGATAGAAGCTGCATATGAACTACAAGACCTGGGAGATGGTCACTACAAACAGACATCCCACGCCACAAGTCTTTTTGGTAAGATTGAGGAAGATGCGGAATTCAAGGTAACCGATCAAGGTATCATTCACCCCCATCTCTACAGCTACAAGCGCTCTGTTATGGGGGTATCAAAAAGCGAACGGCAGTCCTTCGACTGGGAGCTGATGAGGGTTAAATATGAAAAGAAAGATTCAACTGTCGTATCGGCTTTAGAGCCGGGCGTCTTGGATACAGTGACACACAAGGTTCAAATCCGTCGTGACCTGATCAGTGGAACACGCCCGTTATCCTATCAAGTAATGAAGAGAGGCAAACTAAAAACCTATGATTACGAGGTGGTTGGCGAGGAGATTGTTAATACCAAACTTGGTGCTCTCAAGGCGACTAAGATACGACGACTCATGAATACAGACAAAAACCGTGACACTGTCGTGTGGCTGGCAAATGACTGGAACTACTTAATTATAAAATTGACTCATGTCGATAATGGCGAGAAAAACACCTTAAATATTAGCAAGGGTAGTGTCGGAGGCAAGGAGCTGATGCCACTGCAATCGACCTCTGGGGATCCACTATGACCAAGCAACGTGCATCAAACAACACTAGCAATATCATTCTCGCGCTGGGTACACTTGCAGCGGTGGCAATTGTCGCTGGTATCTTATACCAAGCACAACAAACGGATACGTTGGATGAGGAGCTTCTCAACACCCCAGAGCAACTGCCAGCAGTGGTTGTGGAACCACCCCAAGTACCAGAAGCAACCATTCCAGGAATCCAGCCTGAGACAGAACCAGTTGCGGTAGAACAACCCAAATTGCCCGATTTGGACGAGAGTGACACCTTTGTTCGTGACCGAGTGGCGCTGATGAGTAACAGTGGCGTGCTTAAAAAATGGCTGTTGGCGAATGATCTCATTCGTCGACTTGCCAGTTATCTAGATGGGCTCTCAAGAGGTGTCATTCTGGGCAAAATTATCCCGCTGTCTCCCGCTGAAGGCGAGTTTGCCACCCATCGTCTGGACGGTAAAATACTGATGAATGCTGGTAACTACGAACGTTACAACAATACTATTTCAGTGCTTATCAGTATGGATATGAAATTGATGGCACAAATGTTCCATTTTGCTAGACCGCTACTGGAAAAGGCCTTCTCAGAATTGGGATATCAACCGCGACAAATGGATGGCATCATCCTCTCGGCGCTAGATCAGGTATCAAGTACCCCTATCATCCTTAACCCAATTGAGCTGACGCGTGATTCCGTCATCTACAAGTTTGCAGACCCAGACCTCGAGTCTCTCTCACCACTTCAAAAACAACTGATCCGCAGCGGTCCTGAAAATACCAAGAGATTACAAAAACAGGTCAAGATTTTAAGAAATGCGCTGCTCAATCCGCAAAGTAATACAGAGCAGTAAGGCATAGACTGGCAGACCTAGGTTTTAGGCAGCGTCACCCCCGTCTGCCCTTGGTATTTGCCACCGCGATCTGCGTAGGATGTCTGACAAACCTCGTCGGACTCAAAGAACAACATTTGAGCCACGCCCTCGTTGGCATAAATCTTTGCTGGCAAATTAGTCGTGTTGGAAAATTCCAAAGTAACATGGCCCTCCCACTCAGGCTCAAGTGGTGTCACGTTGACAATAATGCCACAACGAGCATAGGTTGATTTTCCGAGACAGATTGTCAGAACTGAACGAGGAATTTTAAAGTACTCCACCGTTCGGGCCAGGGCAAATGAATTGGGTGGAATAATGCAATAGTCTCCCGATACATCGACAAAAGAATCATCATCAAAATGCTTGGGATCCACTGTCTTGGAGTGGATGTTTGTAAATATCTTGAACTCCCCAGCACACCGTACATCGTACCCATAACTTGAGGTGCCGTATGAGATAACCCTGTCATCCCCCGCATAGCGCACTTGCCCTGATTCAAATGGTGCGATCATTTGTTGTTGCTCTGCCATTCGGCGTATCCAGTTATCAGATTTAATGCTCATTAATTCAGGTCTCTCGGTAGGACTATTAAATACTGGGCATCTAGGCCCTTATAAACACGCAGGGGGTATGATACCTATATTCAGCTCTTCAGCAAGCGCATGAGCAGTCTTTACTCCATTTAGTCGAACACAATACTAGGGCCAGAGCGTTGATCTATTTCCATTAGCTCATCTATTAATGCATGAGCAATTGTTGAGTATTGCCTCCCGATTGGTTGATGCTTAAATGTTAGCGCTGCTGGTATGCCCAAATCACCCTGTTCTCTAATCGAGTAATCTAGTGGCAAACTACCGAGTAGTTTAGTGCCGTAATCAGTAGCAACCCGATCACCACCGCCCTGTCCAAAAATGTGTTCAACATGGCCACATTGACTACACAGATGCATGGCCATATTTTCGACAACACCCAGAACTGGGATATTGACTTTGAGAAACATTTCAATACCTTTCTTAGCATCCAGCAGCGCTATATCTTGCGGGGTTGTTACGATAACTGCACCAGAAACTGACGCCTTTTGTGATAGAGTCAACTGAATATCACCTGTCCCCGGAGGCATATCGACAATGAGCACATCCAACTCACCCCAAGCTGTCTGCTGCAGTAGTTGCTGGAGCGCGCCAGCCGCCATAGGGCCACGCCATGCCATAGGGGTTTTTTCGCTGACCATATAAGCCATAGACATGGTTTCAATGCCGTGCACAACAATTGGCTTAAAATGCCTCTCATCGACGGCCTCTGGTCGCAGCTGATCGTCAACACCTAGCATCATGGCGATACTCGGTCCGTATATATCAGCATCTAACAGACCCACACTTTTCCCCTCGCCATGCAGTGCTAGAGCCAGATTCACCGCAGTGGTGGACTTGCCTACACCACCTTTACCTGAAGCAACGGCGACAATATGTTTCACATTTGACAACATTTAAACTCTCCTCAGATGTCTGTGTTGGCCGTCTATTGCCAAAAACCATGACATTCACTGTAATAGACCATGAAAAGTGGGCATAAAATCGCTATACTCGCCCCCCAATTAACGTCGTCAACAAGATAAACTTATGTCGCAAAAACGCCAAATTTTGGTTACCAACGCACTACCTTATGCCAATGCTGCTCTGCACTTAGGTCACATTCTTGAGTATACTCAAACCGACGTATGGGTGCGCTTTCAGAAAATGCGTGGCCATGAATGTTACTACGTTTCCGCGGACGATGCCCATGGCACCGCAATCATGCTAAAAGCTGACGAGAAAGGTATTTCGGCAGAACAGCATATCGCAGAGATGCGCGAATTGCATGAAGCTGACTTCAGAGATTTCCTTATCGGTGTGGACAATTATCACTCGACCCATTCAAGTGAAAATCGAGAGTTTTCTGAGTTAATCTACAATCGCCTTCAGGCAAATGGTCACATTGCTCAAAGAAGCATCACTCAGGCGTTCGATCCCGAAAAGCAACTGTTTTTAGCCGACCGCTACGTCAAAGGTACTTGTCCAAAGTGTAAAGCAGAAGATCAATATGGTGATAACTGCGAAGTCTGCGGTGCCACTTATTCTCCCGTTGATCTAATAAATCCTGTTTCAGTACTATCCGGTGCCACACCGATTGAGAAAGACTCTGTCCACTACTTTTTTAAGCTACCCGAATTCACCGACTTTTTAAGGCAGTGGATAGATACCGGCAGTGTGCAAAAAGAAGTCGCTAATAAATTAAGAGAATGGCTGGATAGTGGTTTGCAAGAATGGGACATCAGCCGCGATGCGCCTTATTTTGGCTTCGAAATTCCCGGTGCTCCGGGTAAATATTTTTATGTATGGTTAGATGCTCCCATCGGTTACATGGCTGCGTTTAAAAATTTATGTGACCGCCAGTCAATGGATTTTGATCACTTCTGGAAGAAGGGTTCAACCACGGAGCTCTATCATTTTATCGGCAAGGATATTGTCAATTTCCATGCACTGTTTTGGCCATCCATGTTAAAGAGTGCCGATTTTCGCACGCCAACAAAAGTCTGTGTGCACGGGTTCGTCACAGTCAACGGCAAGAAAATGTCTAAATCTCGTGGCACGTTTATTAATGCTCGCTGTTACTTGGATCATCTCAACCCGGAATATCTTCGCTATTATTACGCTTCAAAACTGTCCGGCACCGTCGAAGATATCGATCTAAATTTGGAAGATTTTGTACAAAAAGTTAACAGTGATCTGGTGGGAAAAGTGGTCAACATTGCCAGTCGATGCGCTAAATTTATTGCTAATGGAAATGACGGAGTGCTATCCAAATCAATAGATAATCAGGCTCTCTGGCAACAAGTCACCGGTGCTGCTGAAACTATCGCTACCCATTATGAAAATCTCGACTATGGCAAAGCAATAAGAGAAATCATGGCACAGGCAGACGCTGCCAATGAATACATCGCGGCAAAAGAACCTTGGAAGCTCAATAAACAGCCCGATCAACATCAACAGGTGCAGGATATTTGCTCTCTTGGTATTAACCTGTTCAGAGTCATATTGGCCTACCTGAAACCTGTATTGCCTGCCATGGCGGCCAACGGTGAAGCCTTCCTCAATGATGAGTTAAGCTGGAAGAATCTAAGTCAGCCACTACTCAACCACAAAATTGAAGCATTCAAACCACTTATGCAGCGAATTGAAAAAGCTACCGTGGATGCTATGGTCGAGGCCAGTAAAGAAATTGTAGCTGAAGAAAAAACTCATGCTCCAAGGGGGCCTCTTATGGAAGATCCATTAGCTGAGGAGATCAACTTTGACGATTTTATCAAGGTCGATCTGCGAGTAGCAAAAATTACTCATGCCGAGCATGTGGATGGCGCGGATAAACTGCTAAAGCTCACACTCGATATTGGTGGTGAGACACGGCAGGTCTTCTCTGGAATAAAATCGTCCTATGATCCTGCTGCTCTGCAGGGGCGTTTAACCGTCTTAGTGGCTAATTTAGCGCCGCGAAAAATGCGTTTTGGACTATCCGAAGGTATGGTTCTGGCTGCAGCAGATGACCAGGGCATCTATCTTCTGGAGCCCGACAGTGGCGCCAAGCCAGGGCAAAGGATTACCTAGCGGAGGTGGGAATTCTACCCATTGGACTAAATCCCTCAGAAACGGCGTACAAGAATAATTCAGGGTAGCATGTGCTGTGTGCTCTGATAGTCCAATGGAAACGTCAACACTGTGGAAAAATAGTATCGACCTATGGAAGAGTTTGCCGTTATTTTGATCAGTTCGATCCTGATCAACAACTATGTTCTTGTACAGTTCCTCGGGCTCTGTCCCTTTATGGGTGTGTCAAACAAACTCGACTCAGCCATTGGCATGTCTGCCGCCACGACATTTGTTCTCACTCTCACCGCTATGGTCAGTTATGTGGTCAATCAGTTAATACTAATGCCATTGGGTCTCAACTATCTGCGCACCATTGCTTTTATTCTAGTCATCGCAGCGGTGGTGCAATTTACTAAAATGTTCATAGAGAAAACTAGTCCTCTTCTCTACCGAGTTCTAGGTGTATTTTTACCGTTAATAACCACGAACTGCGCTGTTCTGGGTGTGGCACTGCAAAACGCCAGCAAAGATTTGAATTTCTTTTATTCTTCGCTTTATGGGTTTGGAGCGGGCGCCGGATTCTCACTAGTTTTAGTTTTATTCTCTGCACTTCGTGAACGATTGGCTACAGCAGATGTGCCGTTGCCCTTTCAGGGTGCTGCTATTGGCATGATAACCGCGGGACTCATGTCCCTCGCATTTATGGGTTTCGGTGGACTGGTGTAATTGATGGAATTTTTAGACGCCAAGATATTCTTTACCGCGGTCTCTGTGCTGGTGAGTTTAGGTATTCTATTTGGTGCACTTTTAGGTTTTGCCTCTAAATATTTCACCGTAGAGCAAGACCCCGTGGTGGATCAAATCGATCAACTGCTGCCGCAAACTCAGTGTGGTCAATGTGGATTTCCTGGTTGTAAACCCTATGCACAGTCTATAGCTGGAGGTGATGCAATTAACAAATGTCCTCCGGGAGGCCAAACCACGATCAATGCCATCGCCAAATTACTGGATATTACAGCAATCCCATTAGATGAAGAACACGGAGAAGAATCCGTCAAAACCGTCGCTTTCATTCGCGAGGACGAGTGCATTGGCTGTACCAAATGCATTAAAGCTTGCCCTGTGGATGCTATCGTTGGTGCAGCTAAGCTGATGCACACGGTAATTGCTGACGAATGTACAGGCTGTGATCTTTGCGTGGATCCCTGTCCGGTGGATTGCATCGATATGATTCCTTTGACCGAACAACTTTCTGACTGGTACTGGCCCGCCCCTTCACAAACTGGAGAGATAGCGCCCACCCCGGTCTTGTCGAGGGGGCAGACATGAGACAATTATGGGATATTCCTGGCGGGGTTCACCCTCCAGAGAACAAAATACAGTCACTCAGTCAGAATATTGGCACCCTGCCCATACCTGAAAAACTTGTGGTGCCTCTTTTAGACTACCACTCTGGTGAGTTGAAACCCACCGTTAGGGTTGGCGATGAAGTGAAAAAAGGGCAGAGATTAACATCGCCCAGTTCCACTCAGGCTACTCTGCATGCACCCACCTCAGGTTGGATCAGTGCTATCGAACCCAGACCTGTGGCTCATCCCTCGGGAATGGTATCATCTTGCATTGAGATTGCAGCAGATCAAAAAGATCAATGGGTTGATCGTCAATGCATTGCAGACTACCAACGATTATCGCCACAACAACTGAGGGACATTATCGCTGACGCGGGTATTATCGGCATGGGAGGTGCCGGTTATCCCACAGCAGCTAAACTAGAGTCCGCGGCAAGCGCCTCAGTGGATACTCTGATTATCAATGCCACAGAATGCGAGCCCTATATCACCGCGGATGACGCTCTGATACGCGAGCACGCAGCGGAGGTTGTTCTTGGTGCACAAATCGCTGGTTACACCGCGGGTAAACCAAAACAGGTGATCATCGGCATAGAAGACAATAAACCAGAGGCCATCAAGGTTCTGCAACAATGCATCGCAGGTACCACAATTGAACTGGTTTCCTTCGCTACCAAGTATCCCTCCGGTGGCGAAAAACAACTGATACAGATCCTTACTGGGAAAGAGGTCCCCAGTGGAAAATTTCCTTCCGATATCGGCATCCTCTGTTTAAACAGCGCGACGGCTTTTGCGATAAAACGTGCCGTTGTTAATGGCGAGCCTCTAATTTCAAGGGTCACCACGGTCACCGGTGGAGCCTGTACCACTAATAGGAACTACCACATCCTGATTGGCACACCCGTCGAATTTTTATTGCGACACAATGGTTTTGATAAGTCGAGATGTTCGGGATTGATTATGGGCGGCCCCATGATGGGTATTAACCTTTCTACTGATTCCGTGCCAATCAATAAAACCAGCGCCTGTATATTGGCGCCAGACCACGTTGAAATGCCTGAGCGCGTAACTGAGCAAGCATGTATTCGCTGTAGTCACTGTGAGGACGTCTGCCCAGCCTCTCTGTTACCACAACAGCTTCTTTGGTACGCAAAGGCACAAAATCATGAACGTTTAGAAGCACATAATTTATTCGATTGCATTGAATGCGGCGCCTGTGCCTATGTCTGCCCCAGCAACATCCCCCTGGTGCAGTATTATCGCAACAGTAAAGGCAGTATCCGACAATCTAGACGCGAAAAAATTGCCTCTGATCAATCCAAACAACGATTTGAATTTAGAAAGGCAAGACTGGTCAGGGCTGAACAAAAACGCGAAGAAAAACGCCAGTCTAGACAATTAATGTTGGAAGCTACACCAGCAGACAAAACTAATCACCGACAAAATGTAAGCAGTGATGCAGCAGCTATTATTAGAGCCGCTCAACTGCGGGCATTGACCAAACAATCCTCGCCGGAAAAAAAGATCGCGCAGCTGGAACGCACATTGGTCTCCGCGCAGAATCGAGTTGAGGAAGCGCAACAACGTCTTAATGATGCAATAGTCCATGGCACTGAAGAGCAACAGGCCCAACTGCGTGCCACCCTTGAAAGTGCCCGGCAAAAGCTGGTGAAGACTCAACAGCGATTAGCGGAGATAAAAACCTCATGAGGGTATCACAGCAAAGCTCGCCGCATACCCGTCGCCGTCAAGATACAGGTGATATTATGCGACTGGTAATACTGGCTTCAATACCAGGTATGTTAGCGCTCACTTATCATTTTGGCGCGGGTGTTTTGATCAATGTAATCATTGCTACCATCAGTTGTATCTCTGCAGAGACCGCTATACTCTCATTGAGAAATCGGCCTGTGCGAACCCACTTACAAGACTACAGCGCAGTGGTCACTGCCGTATTGCTCGGATTAGCACTTCCACCGCTAGTGCCCTGGTGGGTTGTGGTGGTGGCTTCAGTTTTCTCTATAGTGGTGGCAAAGCAACTCTATGGCGGTCTGGGTTCAAACCCCTTCAACCCGGCAATGGTAGGCTATGTCGTGGTGTTAATTTCGTTCCCCATCGAAATGACCACTTGGGTGACCCCGTTGGCGCTGTTACCAGAGGATACCTACCATCCGAGCCTGTGGCAGAGTATTGTCATCGTGTTTGGCCAGGCAACACCTGTGGATGGCATCACCGGGGCGACACCGCTGGACCTTTTTAAACACAACGATGGACTGTTGGTTTCACAAATCTATGCTGACAATAGCCTTTTCAATCAAGCGAGCTTTGCTGGTGTTGGCTGGGAATGGGCTAATGTGGCCTTCTTAATCGGCGGTTTTGCGCTTATGAAAAAAGGTGTCTTTACTTGGCATGCACCCGGCGCCATGCTGCTGAGTCTGGCGCTAATGTCGATATTATTTTGGGACGGTGGAAGTTCCGAGAGCCCAGGATCACCGCTGCTACATCTATTCAGCGGCGCTACCATGCTGGGCGCATTTTTCATCATTACCGACCCAGTTTCCTCAGCAACAAGTCAACGCGGCCGGCTTGTCTATGGTGCTCTTGTCGGCGTATTGATCTATGTGATCCGTGCCTGGGGTCATTATCCTGATGCGGTGGCTTTTGCCATTTTGTTGGGTAATCTATGTGCGCCTCTCATTGATCGATACACTATTCCCCAACCTTATGGACAAGTGAATAACGTGAAGCTGGAGGATAACAAATGATCAAAAATGCAGTGGTTAAAAATGCAGTACTGTTAGGCCTGTTTGCTCTTGTTACCGCACTCATCCTATCCACCACTAACCAATTAACATCAGCCAGGATTGCTGAAGTTGAACACAGAGCGGCGCAACAAGCCCTGATTGACATTCTTCCCGAGCAACTGCACGACAATGAGCTAGTGTTGGAAACCAGCGAAATTCCGCCAGAATTTTGGTCAATCCTAGGACTGACAGAGGGCGGCATGGCGCACATAGCCAAAAAAGGCACTGATATTGTTGCCGCCATTATTCCCTCGGTAAGTCGGCTGGGCTATAGCGGTGACATTAAGATGCTAGTGGGCATTAATATGGATGGCTTCATTACCGGTGTAAGGGTGACTGATCATGCAGAAACACCTGGTTTAGGCGATAAAATCGAGCTGCGCAAAAGTGATTGGATTTTGAGCTTTAATCACCGTTCACTGCAAAACACAGATACAAGCCAATGGGCGGTTAGAAAAGAAGGTGGCGATTTCGATCAGTTTACGGGAGCAACCATCACTCCAAGAGCGGTAATTAATCAGGTGCTGGCCACACTAAATTACATAGAGGACGATGGAGAACGTCTATTTGCTGCCAAGACATATTATTCTTCGGGTGATCAACCGTGAGTCGAGGGCAGATTAAAAACATTATCGTCGATGGTCTATGGCGCAATAATCCTGCAATAGTACAACTTCTGGGCTTGTGCCCCCTTTTAGCGGTATCGTCGACAGTGGTCAATGCGCTGGGTCTCGGATTGGCAACGCTAATGGTACTGATGGGATCAAACGTTATCGTATCCCTGATCAGAAATCAGGTGTCAGACACGGTTCGGCTACCAGTATTTGTGATGATCATCGCCACCTTTGTTACCTGTACAGAAATGCTGATGAAAGCTTACACCTACGAACTATTTCAGATATTAGGTATTTTTGTGCCCTTAATCGTAACCAATTGTGCCATTCTTGGTCGCGCGGAAGCCTTTGCCAGTAGAAATACACCCATTCTCGCCGCTCTGGACGGATTTATGATGGGAATGGGTTTCCTTCTCGTTCTAGTTTCACTGGGCGCGCTGAGAGAACTACTGGGGCAAGGATCACTGTTCGTGGATATGAATTTACTATTCGGCCCATGGGCAAAAACATGGGTCGTATATCCATTTGGCGATAACTACAGTTTTCTAGTATTTGTTTTACCGCCGGGAGCGTTCCTCGTCACAGGCTTGTTGATTGCGCTTAAAAACAGTATCGATTCCACAATCAAACTGCGCAAAGACAAGCATCGAGTAAAGCCCATCAAAGGAGCAAAGCGGGTTCGTACCACAGGCGAAATAACCTAAGTTGAGAGCTAGTATTCCTCTAAATCCTTAGCAAACAGCATAGTCTCGTCTCTGAAGGCTTTGAATTCCAAATAGTTGTGACTGGGGTCTCGAATAAACAATGTAGATTGCTCGCCACGTCGGCCCTCAAATCGCACATAGGGTTGTATAACAAACTCCACCTCAGCCTGCCGAAGCCTGGCAACAAAGATCTCATAATCAGACCACTGGAGAATTACTCCGAAGTGGGATGCGGGTACCGCATGACCGTCAACAGGATTGGTGGCTATATTGGGGTGATCCTCTGGCTCCACCAGATGAGCCACCAGCTGATGACCAAAGAAATCGAAATCAATCCAGCGGTCTGATTCACGGCCAGTGGTGCAGCCTAGAACATCAACATAAAAGGTCCTAGTTTGCTGCAGATCCACAACCGGAAATGCCAGATGAAAAAGCGGTTGATTTACCATAAATTATCCACTGTTTAGTGGGAACATGAGCGAGAGACCGCATGCCCCTCACTTGGATCCTGTCATTACGGCATCCGGTACAGAGCACAGATTTTATTCCCCGATGGATCGCGCAAATAGGCGAGATAGAGCTTCATTGGCCCACCCTCTCTAACCCCAGGGGGATCCTCACAAGCGCTGCCACCGGCGTTTAAACCCGCTTGATGCCAAGCATCAGCCATCTCTGGGCTGGATACCGCAAAACCCATGGTGCTACCATTGCCGTGAGTTGCAGGCTCTCCATTGATCGGCTTAGTGAGTAAAAAAACACCGCTGTCTGAGACATACATGCAACGACCCTTGGGATCGATAATGCCGGGTTTGTAACCAATGGTTCCTAAAATCGCATCATAAAACTGTTTTGCGGCATCAATATCATTCACCCCAAGCATTACATGACTAAACATAGTGTTTCCTTATTGTAAAATGTGTCTGCCAGCATGGTACGGTCAGGTGAAATAAACTGCAACCACTACTGACTCAGGGTAAAAACAATCTGCCCTCACTGACCATCACACATTGACCTGACAGCCAGACTCCAGTCACTGATCCGTTGAGCTTCTCGGTATGTCCAAACAGTGTACTGGGGCGATTTATTTCGGTGCCTTGAGATATTTTCCAAGAACAGCGCTTGCTCAATGCAGCATCACAATGACTGAGAAGCGCAATCAAGGCGCAGTTAGCACTGCCAGTGGCCGCATCCTCAGGGACTCCGTCCAGTGGCGCAAACATGCGCGCTCTTACATCAAAATTGTCATCTCCTCGCCAATAGAGGTGGATATCTGGTGTGATGCCATCACCAGCAAGCGCCTTGAGCAAAGCCAAATTCACCTGTGCTTTCTGTAAAGCATGCAAAGAGGCCAGTTCTACAACTAAAAACTCAAGACCGACTGAAGCTTCCTGTGGAGGATGCGTGGTAATGACAATATCAGATTCCGACAAACTAAGAACATCCGCAACAACCCTTACTGACACTGTTTTCCCTATACACAGCGCTTCTGGCGCTTTTATTTCACAACAAATTGCCCCGCTGTCATCGCGATCGATAGTAATCGGCACGGGCCCGGCATTTTCCTCAAAAACCACCTTGACAGGTTTGTCTATGGGGCCAAACTCACCGCGCTCGGCCAACACAAAAGCAGTGCCCACATTGGGGTGACCAGCGAAGGGAATTTCTCGCGTTGGGGTGAAAATACGTACCTGCTTTGTCTGTCCCTGTCGCGGTGGAAATACAAAGGTTGTTTCGGAGAAATTAAACTCCCGTGCGATATTTTGCATTTGCTCATCACTCAACCCCTCAGCTCGGGGAATAACCGCCAGTGGATTTCCGGAGAAAGGTTCATCGGTAAAAACATCGCAAATAAAATACTGATAGCTCATATTGGTCACAGAGAACAATTAATAAACGCAGGCGCCAAAAAGATTAGCATGAAGCCAATTAATTTCAAGGCCAGAGGACCACTGACAGAATCGCTAGCAATGCCTCAGCTCAAGAGCTTTAGAGGTTCTGTGAAGGATACTGTAAAGGGTTTTTTTGAAGATTCTACAAAGCGCTTTGGGGAAGGACTTTTACAACCGTTTAGGATCCCTCCGATAAATGGCTGAGTTAGCACCGTGCTCTGCACATTCCACCTCTTCCACCCAACAGCGACCAGAAGTCAGCTCATCCACCACTTGAACTGCGAACTGATAGGCGTGTTCGGCAAACTTTTCCACACCAACGCCATCCAGCACGACGATATCAATGATCCCCTTGCCTTCCAATGCTCGAAAGTCATCCATATAAGGTTCGTCTTTATCGAGAACCACTTTATGATCAAAAGTGGCCTCTAATAGAGCCTGAAGAGCCTCAAGACCTCCAAAGTCCACCACCCAATTGCGCTCGTCGAGCTCACTACAACCAAAGGTAAACTTAAACGCGAGTGAGTAACCATGTAGGAATCTACAATGGGATTGGGCTTTAGGTTGCCGAAAACATGTAGACAAACCAATATTATGTCCATACCGTTTAGTAGAAAAATATGCCATCTTATGTTCCATTCCTGTTGCGGTACATCTGCGCCTGTGGTCCCACTACTATAGGTTTTTCAGCCCTAGTTGCTTTTAGTTAAAATCGGCTGTTCAAACATGGAGTTGTTTGCAACACCAAATCACCATGGATTTTGTTCTGGTTTTCCCCAGAAAATATTGGTCGGGGAGTTTATTACACTAGCGTCACCGAAGATAGAGTTTCGACTAATGCAAGGCTGTTATTACTCTTTAATAGTAAACTAATCTCCACCTGACACCAGTTTTGAAGTGAGCTCAAGGGCTTCAATCCTCTAAAAGCGAATGAGAACGTTCAGCAAACCAACTGAACCATGTGCTCGTGGTGCGCAGTGGCGATTTTTATCACCAAGGAAGTTGCTCTAAATCGAGATTTCCCCCACTGAGAATAATCGCCACACGCTTGTCTTTAAACAGGTCTGCATGATCCATCACCACGGCCAATGGAACCGCAGCCGAGGGTTCCACCACCATCTTAAGACGGCTCCAAATTAATTTCATGGCCTCAATAATACGAGCCTCAGAGGTAAGGAAAATATCGTCCACATGCTCACTGATAAGGGCAAAATTCCGCATACCAACGGTGGCTCGTAATCCGTCAGCAATGGTTTTTGGTGTGTAGGTTGAAATACGCTCACCGCTTTTGAAGCCCTCATAGGCGTCAGCAGCCATTTCTGGCTCCGCGCCATAAACTTTTGTTATGGCTCGAGCAGAGGATTGCTTTACCACCAATGCCGAACCGCTCAATAAACCGCCGCCGCCCACTGGCGTCATCAGAACATCCATCGTGGAATCAACCTGCTGCAACATCTCCAAGGCGGCAGTTCCCTGACCGGCAATAATCGAATCCTGGTCATAGGGGTGCACCAAGGTAGCGCCATGCTCAGCCATAATGTCTGCGACAGAAGCCTCTCTTGCCGCCATGGTAGGTTTGCAGAACTGTACTGTTGCCCCGTAGCTCGCCACCGCATCTTTTTTTGCCTGGGGTGCATTGTCAGGCATTACCACAGTACAGGGAGCATTGCGAAGCGCCGCCGCCCACGCTAGGGCGGCGCCATGGTTACCAGAAGAATGGGTAACAACTCCCCTCTCAAGGTCACTAGAATCCATAGAAAACACGGCATTACAAGCGCCCCGCGCCTTAAAAGCACCGACTTTTTGTAGATTATCTGCTTTAAAAAAAACCTCGCAACCCAGCAGCTGGTTGATTTGTGAACTTGTCATCACCGGCGTGCAATGAATATGGGGGCTTACACGATCCCGTGCCTGACGAATGTCATCAATACTGAGCGGCATACAAAGGCCCCATAGCTACTGTCACAATTTACGCCCGGCATTAGCGGCAATGCGCATACGCAGAGCATTGAGCTTGATGAAGCCCTCGGCGTCTGCTTGATTGTAGGCACCACCATCATCGTCAAAAGTGGCTATGTTGGCATCGAACAAACTATCACTATTAGACCGACGCCCAACCACAGACACACTGCCCTTATACAACTTAATCCTCACTTCACCATTCACTACGGCTTGACTCTGATCGATAGCTGTCTGCAGCATGACTCGCTCCGGCGCCCACCAGTATCCATTGTAAATCAGCTTTGCATAACGCGGCATCAGTTCATCTTTAAGATGAGCAACCTCACGATCCAACGTGAGGGATTCAATAGCACGGTGTGCCTTCATCATCACTGTTCCAGCTGGGGTCTCGTAACAACCCCGGGACTTCATTCCCACATAGCGATTCTCTACTATATCGAGGCGACCAACACCATTGGCGCCAGCCACCGTATTGAGGTGTTCTATGACTGTGGCTGGTGACATGGAGACACCATCAATAGCCACGATGTCACCTCTCTCATAAGTCAGATCCAAATAGGTTGCTTGATCAGGGGCGGACTCAGGTGACACGGTCCAGCGCCACATGTCTTCCTCAGCCTCTGCCCAGGGATCTTCTAAATTGCCACCCTCATAGGAAATATGCAGCAAATTGGCATCCATGGAGTAGGGTGACTTTTTACCTCGTTTCATCTCC
The DNA here is from genome assembly GCA_964230135.1 of Porticoccaceae bacterium. GTDB lineage: Bacteria > Pseudomonadota > Gammaproteobacteria > Pseudomonadales > Porticoccaceae > HTCC2207. The sequence continues at coordinate 19,456 of CAXRFT010000063.1, forward strand.
ACCGAGATGTTGTGGGCAGCACAGTAATCCATTAGTTTATCTCGCGAGTTAAGATCCCACTCTCGCCAGGGCGCAATCACCGTGATCCCCGGTTTTAAAGCGTAAGCTCCCAACTCAAAACGCACCTGATCGTTACCTTTGCCTGTGGCACCGTGAGAGATAGCCTCTGCTCCGGTCTCGTTAGCAATTTCGATTAATCGCTTGGCAATTAACGGCCGAGCAATGGATGTACCCAGCAGGTACTCGCCCTCATAAATGGTATTGGCTCGAAACATTGGGAAGACATAATCCCGCGCGTACTCCTCTCGCAGATCTTCAATATAGATCTCCTTGACCCCCAGCGCCTCGGCTTTTGCCCGCGCCGGCTCTACTTCTTCGCCCTGACCAATATCAGCGGTGAAGGTCACCACCTCACACTGATACTCTTCCTGCAACCATTTGACAATAACGGAAGTATCCAGGCCACCTGAATACGCCAGCACAACTTTATTTATTGATGTCACTTTGACTAAACCCTTTTATTAAACCTTTACTAAAAAATTTGAGGCATAATTTTACCTCAACCGGAACTGGGATTCACTGTTTGAAATATCTAACTATAGAACCGATCAATCTGCTCCAATTCGTTTTCATCGAACAAGCGAAAAGATGATGCAGCAAAGGTGTTCAACTCTACCTCGTTGGGAAAACTGTAATAGCGTCCATTGCGCTGCGGTAAAAAGGTTTCTAAGCGCATACCAGAGCATAGACTATTGACAGCAGCAACCATCTGTTGACAGCCACTGCGATAGAGGCTCAAAACATTGTATAAATAGGATTTATTATAGTTTATTGGGTTTCTCTGTGTTGCGATAATTGCACCGCAGTCGATGCCGGGATCACTGATGAAGTGTAGCGTAGATCCCATAAAAACATCAGTGTTTTGCATGGCCCTAAAGGTCGCCATGACGCCGCGATAATCAGGCAGTAATCCCGAATGTAAATTGATCACGCCATGTTTCGGCAAATCGATAATCGACTGGGGTAAAATCAAACCAAAACGAATGCAGAGAATAAGATCCGGATTCGTCTGAGCAATCCTGTCACGTGCGACTGGGCTGGATAGTCGATTCTCCAAATCAACGAAATCACCTATTTTACAACCGAGTGTATCTGCCATCTCGGCAAAAGTTAGACGGCCATCATTTAAACACTGGGTTTCAAAAGCGGCCAAATCCACCAAGGCCAAGGGAGGACTGTGATTAACGCCAACCTTCTCAGACAAAAATATTGAAATTCGGTGACCCTTTAGTAAATCCATTAAGTAGTACAAAGCCAAATGGCTGGCAAGGTCACGATTAATCAGAAGCGTAATATTGTTAATTTCCGCAGTTTTTGTTGGCATAAGTTTCCCACAATATCTGTAATCGGTATCCACTTTACTGTAACATTGAGCCTCATCCAACGGGACAGCTCTCATGGACAGATTGACCATACTCCAACCAGACGATTGGCACTTGCATCTACGCGACGACCGAGCACTTGAGACTACGGTTCCCGCAGCAGCAAGAGGCTTTGGTCGAGGCATCATAATGCCTAATTTGACACCACCAGTAATAAGCGTCGAAAGAGCAAAAGCATACAGAGACCGAATACTGAGGCAACGCCCAGAGGATTCTGACTGGCAACCGTTGATGGTGTTATATCTCACTGACAACACTCAACCCGATGAAATAATCAAAGCCGCTGAAAGTGGTGTAATTTATGGCTGCAAGTATTATCCCGCCGGCGCGACCACTAACTCAGATTCTGGTGTTACTGACCTAAACAAAATGGATGCTGTATTCGAGGCCATGCAAGAGGTCGGCATGGTATTGCAGATGCACGGTGAGGTCACGTCGGGCGATATTGATATTTTTGATCGAGAAGAGGTGTTTATTGAGCGTCATCTGCGCTCAATAGTAGAAAAGTTTCCCGATCTAAAAATTGTCTTGGAGCATATTACCACCCAGCAAGGTGCCGATTTTGTCCTCAACGCCAGCGATAACGTCGGCGCCACCATTACGCCTCAACACCTGCTTTACAATCGAAATCATATGCTGGTGGGCGGTATTCGACCGCATTTGTTCTGTTTACCTGTTTTAAAACGTAATATTCACCAGGAAGCCTTAATCGCTGCTGCAACCAGTGGCAGCCACAAAGTATTTTTAGGTACTGATTCTGCTCCTCATACCCAGGGAGATAAGGAGAGCTCTTGTGGCTGTGCCGGCTGCTTTAGTCATTGTTCCGCCATAGAACTGTATGCAGAAGCCTTTGAAAAAGCCGGTGCTCTGGATAAATTGGAGGGATTCGCCAGCATCAACGGCCCCAAGTTCTATGGCTTACCAGTGAGTAAATTGTCGATAGTATTGGAAAAAGTATCATGGACCATTCCCGAAAGTATCAACTATATTGATACTAAGCTAATACCCCTAGGCGCCGGCTCAAAGCTGAGTTGGAAAATGGTGGAATAGTGGATTTACTCCAGACAGATTCAGAGAACTTGCTCGCTAAGCGTTTCCGTGGCTTCCTGCCAGTGGTTATCGATGTAGAAACTGGAGGCTTCGATGCAAACAACAATGCCCTACTCGAAGTTGCAGCGGTTCTATTGGAAATGGATAATCAGGGAAACCTTCAAATAAAAGAAAGTTACAACAAAAACATCGAGCCTTTCCCCGGCGCCATTATTGAAGACTCAGCGTTGGAATTTACCGGCATAGATCTCTACGACCCAGATCGCGATCCTGAGGAAGAAGGCGAGGCGCTCAGAGAAATTTTTCAGCCGATTCGCCGTGATGTGTCCCTCAACAACTGTACCAGAGCAATTATGGTTGCACATAATGCGCACTTCGATTTGGGATTTATTAATGCCGCGGTAAAACGCAGCAATATTAAGCGGAATCCCTTCCATCCATTTTCTTGCTTCGACACCTCAACGTTGTCAGGCTTGGCCTATGGCCAGACGGTGCTGGCTAGAGCCTGCGAAACCGCTGGTATTGAGTTTGACAATCGAGATGCACACAGCGCACTCTATGACACTATAAAAACTGCCGAGCTGTTTTGTGGCATTGTCAACCGCTGGAAAGAATTGGGTGGCTGGCCACTGCAAAACTAATTTGCAGTAGTGGCCGTCTACATCAGATACTCTGTCGAACGTCTACCCCTTGGACACTATAAATCAGTCATTAGAGAAAATCTCTTCACCTGATTATCACTCGTGCATTACCATGCTTTAAACGTGAGGTTACCTGGCTAAGACTTAGCCCAGAACTCAGCGTTTTTAATACCTGCAGTGTCGGCATCAAACGTCGGATCAAGCCCATCATCGAGCTGTTTCTCGTAATCCCTGAGCGCCACCAAGGCCGGTTTTTGCAAAATCAAAATAGCCACGATGTTCAACCACGCCATGGCGCCAACACCAACATCGCCCAAGGCCCAAGCCAAATCAGCAGACTTAATACCGCCGTACATCACAGAAGTGAGCACCAACCACTTGAGAAACACCATCAACCAAGGGCGATGAACCGAGCGGTTGATATAGGTCACATTGGTCTCGGCGATATAGTAGTAGGCCAAGATAGTGGTGAAGGCAAAGAAGAATAGCGAAATGGCCAATATACTGGCGCCCAACCCAGGCAGAATGGTTTCAAAGGCACTCTGAACATAGACGGGCCCTGCCTCTACACCAGCTAAACCGGTATACAACATACTGCCATCAGGCCCCTGAACATTGTAAAGGCCAGTAAGTAAAATCATAAAAGCGGTGGCTGTACAGACAAACAAGGTATCAACATAAACTGAGAACGCCTGCACCAAACCCTGCTTCGCCGGGTGAGATACCTCGGCCGCGGCAGCAGCATGGGGTGCTGTCCCCTGCCCAGCCTCATTGGAATAAATACCGCGCTTGACACCCCACTGAATGGCCATACCAATGATGGCACCATAACCCGCTTCAAAACCAAAGGCACTGCTAATAATCAGACTCACCATGTCGGGAATTTTACCCGCATTGACCAACATCACCGCAAGCGCGATGAAGATGTAACCCAAGGCCATGACGGGCACCACCACCTGGGTAAACTTCGCAATTCGCCGAACACCGCCAAAGACAATAAGGGCAATACCCACCGCGATAACAGATGCTCCAACAATTGGCGAGACACCCCAGGCATTTTCAGCGGCAGCCACAATACTGTTGGCCTGAATACCTGGCAGACAGAACCCTACAGCAACGATCGTACAAATAGCGAACAACCAGGCATACCACTTCTGACCCATAGCTTTCTCAATAAAGAACGCAGGGCCACCACGATACAACCCCTGATCATCCTTTTCTTTATATATCTGCGCCAATGTGGCTTCAACATAGGCGGTGGATGCACCTAAAAATGCCACCAACCACATCCAGAATACCGCTCCAGGTCCACCCATAGTAATTGCTGTCGCCACTCCAGCAATGTTGCCTGTGCCGACTCGACCAGACAGAGAAATAGCCAACGCTTGAAATGATGAGACACCAGCGTCAGAGCTTTTGCCTTGAAACATCAACGTAATCATATGTCGGAAATGCCTTACTTGTAAAAACCTTGTGCGCATGGAGAAGTAAAAACCAGTTCCCAAGCAGAGATAAATCAGTGCTGAACTCCAAATAATACTGTTCAAATAGTTAACGATAGCTTCCAAATTTTTAATCCTTTTAACGTTGTTGTAACTAATTCAAGCCCTAAGAGACGCACTTTAATCCACTCTATTTAACTGCCACGCTCAACAGTCACAATGATTTGATTCCAAGACGCAATGGTACATCAATTACCGACACTGTATGCTGCTGATGTATGGCTCGCAAATTATGAAAAAATTCTCCATCCATCTCGGCGGTTTTCCTGGTTCCCATATCAATATGCCCTAGCACGGTCTCATAAATAGCGCAAAGCTGCTCTTGCTGATTCACAATAACCGACACCAGATGAATCAGCTTCTTGTTAAGATTATGTAACCGGTAGTATATTGCCAGTGGTTCGTCAATCAGACACTCTCGAACATATTTAATATTTTGCTCTAAGGTAAAGGTCGAAAAACCGCTGTCAAAATAAGCTTTTGAAAATCCCATATCGTCGACATAAAACTGGGTTAACGCCTGACCAAAGAGTTGAGAGTAAAACTGCACGTTCATGTGACCATTCTGATCACACATTCCGTCAGTGACCACAGCAGACTGTGCAGAGAAGGGAAACGTATCTGTGAATGCCATAAAGTGCGACGCCATTGGTTTTAAGTTATTTTGCGTCGGCACTGTCACCTTGCAAATTAGAACTATTATTGCTTAATTAAGCCTAGGTTAACTAGTCATTTTTGTTGTTTCACCAAATAAGTCAGATTATTACCGCTACTGCTCTCGTCATAGTCTATCATGGAGATTTAATCCTACCTTGGCATCAAGCAAATAAAACGAAAAACAGCTAAATATTAGCGCTAGGAACTATCATGACCGATTCATTTAGAGAAAGCTCCATTAAGTATCACACCCATCCAGTGCCCGGAAAATTAGAAATACGACCCACTAAACCTCTGGCCAACAAACGCGACCTCTCCCTCGCTTACTCACCTGGTGTGGCTCACGCCTGTGAACTCATTCAACAGAGCCCTACGACAGTGGCAGATGTCACCTCAAGGGGTAATCTTGTCGGTGTGATTACCAATGGTAGTGCTGTTCTGGGTTTGGGTGACATTGGTGCTCTCGCCTCTAAACCTGTGATGGAAGGCAAGGCTGTGCTGTTTAAAAAGTTTGCAAATATTGATGTGTTCGATTTAGAAATTAACGAGACAGATGTTGATAAGTTGGTGGACATCATCGCAGCACTGGAGCCAACCTTTGGCGGCATCAACCTAGAAGATATCAAAGCGCCTGAGTGTTTTATGGTGGAACAGCAACTTCGCCAACGAATGAAAATTCCGGTATTCCACGACGATCAACACGGTACGGCAATTGTCGCCGCCGCCGCCATTTACAATGGTCTGCGTATCGTCAAAAAGAAAATCCAGGAAGTAAAACTTGTTGTCTCCGGAGCTGGCGCTGCCAGCATAGCCTGCGTTGACCTGTTGGTGAATATGGGCTTGCAGAAAAATAATGTGCGTATGATTGACCGATCTGGCGTGATCTATCAAGGACGAACCGAAGGGATGAATCCATGGAAACAAGGTTACGCCATAGAAACCGACGACCGCACACTGGACGATGCTATCATTGGCGCCGACCTCTTTATGGGTCTCTCAGGACCGGGAGTTCTAACCGGAGAAATGCTGAAAAAAATGGGTGAAAAACCCATCGTCTTGGCAATGTCCAATCCCGTTCCCGAAATTATGCCTGAAGAGGCTATGGCCGCACGTCCCGATGCCATTCTGGCCACAGGCCGCTCTGATTATCCCAATCAGGTAAATAACGTGCTTTGCTTTCCATTTATTTTTCGCGGTGCACTGGACTGTGGAGCTTCAACCATCAACGAAGAGATGAAAATGGCGGCAGTTCGGGCCATTGCAGATCTCGCAACAAGGGAGACATCTGATGTAGTGGCGGCAGCCTACGCCGATGAGAAATTACGCTTTGGTCCAGAGTATCTTATTCCCAAGGCCTTTGATCCAAGGCTAATCGAAGTCATTCCGATGGCCGTTGTTAAAGCGGCGATGGACAGTGGTGTAGCCACAAGACCCATTGATGATCTCGATGCTTATCACTCGAAATTACATGAATTTGTCAATCAAGCGGGTCTATTCATGCAACCCATTATAGAAGTTGCAAAGAAATCCCCTGCAAGAATTGTTTACGCCGAGGGAGAAAACGATGATGTCCTTCTCGCCGTTCAAGCGGTTGTAGATGAAGGCATTGCCAAACCCATATTGATCGGCTCGGCGCAGCGAATGGCATCTAAAATCGAACGTCTCGGACTGCGAATAGATTTAACCCAGGATGTTGAAATCATTGACCCAGATAGCAACAACGGTTACGAAGCCTACGTTAACACCTATCATCAACTGATGGGGCGGGAGGGTGTCTCTGTCGCCGCTGCACGAAAAATCATGCGCGACGACAACACTGCCATTGCTGCCGTTATGGTGGCTAGTGGTGATGCGGAGGGGCTTATTTGCGGCAAAGTTGGACGTTTTGACTTCCATCTTCGCGAAATCATGCATCTACTCGGCCCAACAGACAAAAAGCAACTGGTCTCCTCCACAGCAGTTTTACTGTTACCCGATGGCCCCTTATTCCTGGCAGATACAACCATGAACGTCGACCCCTCAGCGGAGGAGTTAATTAAAATAACCGAGGCCAGCACCGAACTGGTATCTAGATTCGGCATAGAGGCCAAGGTGGCTCTTTTATCACACTCTAACTTTGGTACATCGAACACGGCATCAGCGAAGAAAGTACGACAGGCATCAAAAATTCTCAGAGAAAAATACCCAGATTTACAAGTGGACGGCGAAATGCATGTGTTAAGCGCACTAAATCCATCCCTGCGACAAACTATTTATGCTCAAGCCAATCTGCGAGGAAGAGCGAACCTGTTAATAATGCCTAATCTCGATTCAGCAAACATTGCCATGGGGCTTATCCGATCGCTTACTGATGGTCTATTGATAGGTCCCTTTATTACTGGATTACGCAAACCCGCTCATGTCGTCATTCCCTCAGTATCATCTCGGGGAATTTTCAATATGACCGCTTTAACCGTGGCCGATATTGCGAATAATCACTAAGCGGTTAAAACAACGATCAAAACTATCTTTTTAGAGCGAGCTGATAAAATTGTTTTTTATCCCCACCGGTTATTTTTGCCGCTAATGATGCTGCCTTAGCCATAGGTAGTTCCTTTAGCAGGAGATCCATCAGCTTCTCTGAATCGGCATGAAAAGTATCATCTGTGACCGAGCTACCGGCAACGATGAGAACAATTTCACCTCGCTGCTGGTTACTGTCAGTGCTGACCTGCGCGAGAAGGTCAGCTGCGTCAGTCCTTATGTAAGTTTCATAGGTTTTGGTAATTTCTCGAGCAAAGAATACTTCCCGATCAGACCCAAAAACCTCGACCACGTCTGTTAACATCGCCACAATTCGATGGGGAGCCTCATAAAACACCAGCGTATGAGTTTCAGCCTTGAGACCTTGAAGAGTTTTTTGTCTCTGTATCGTCTTTGCCGGCAAGAAACCAAAATAGCGAAATTTGTCGGTTGGCATACCTGAAACTGATAAAGCAGCAATAGCTGCACAAGCACCAGGAATGGGAACCACTGAAATATTTTTCTGTCGAGCCCGAGTCACAAGACGATAACCAGGATCAGAAATTAACGGTGTCCCGGCATCAGATATCAGAGCAATGTCATCACCCTCCATCAAATGCTGCAAAATATCGTCAACACTCTTCTCGTCAGCATGATCGTGATAGGCTATGCAGGGCGTATCAATACTATAATGGTGCAATAACTTTTTACTGTGACGAGTGTCCTCACAAGCGATGATACTAACAGACTGGAGAGTAGTGACCGCTCGAGGTACCATGTCGTTCATGTTGCCAATGGGTGTTGCGACTATATACAGTTTACCGGATTGATTTACAGTCATGAGCAAGGATCTTCTTAAAAAATTATTTAGTATAGGCTGCATAGTAGCCTGTATTGGTGGCTGTGCGCCAACTGCTACTGACAGAGCTGGTCGTGTCCCGGAGATTTATATCTCTACTGCTGAAGATGTCAATGCAGTGGCTGAGGCAGAAGCGCTATTTTCTCTCTCCCAAGAGGAGGTTGCAACCAGCGAAGAATTGCTGGATATAGCAATCCTGTTCGCCAAAAGCGGTAATCTTGAACGCAGTCAAAGTACCCTATCGCTGGTCATTGACGAAGAACTTAGCGATAGCAGATTCATAGATTTCTCGCTGCTGAGCATTGAACTCGCCCTGCAACGTCAGGAGCCCGAGGAGGCTTCGGTTTACCTAAATGACTCGCGTTTTGAGCGACTCCAACGAAACTTCGATCGTCGGTATCGTCAACGCATGCTGAGTCTTCGAAGCGACATCAGCGAGCTATTGGGCAACAACTTTGACAGCATTGATTACTCTATTCAACTGGTATCCATGTTAAGTTCCGTCAGTGACATTATCAATGTTCATGACAAGATATGGCGTCAACTGGCTGAACAACCATACAGCGAACTCCTATCCTGCAGTAGCGGTGAACCATCAATTCTCTCCGATTGGTGCCAATTGAGCCTATCGACGCGTGACTATCAAAAAAATCCAGAAGCCATACCATCAATACTGGCGAACTGGCGTGCTAATCATCTGCATCACCCAGCCAACAAACATTCTCCATCTTGGTTTCAACAGGACGTCAGTAACCTTGTCCAAGCGTCGAAAATAGCCCTACTCTTGCCACTACAGGAACAGTATGAAGCGCCTAGCAAGACATTTTTAGACGGCTTCATGCAAGCCTATTTCGATCTTCTAGCGCAAGACACCGCAGCACCTCCGCAAGTAAGAATCCATGACACCTCAGCCGTGCCCATAGAGCAGGCATATCAAAACGCAGTCATTGAAGGTGCTGACGTGATAATCGGTGGGATAAGGCAAAACGAGGCACAAATTCTCAGGGAAATGCCATTAACTCTGCCGACGATTTTGCTTAATCAGACTTCAGTAAGGGAGTCGGTTCAAAAAGAAAATTTATTTCAATTTGGCAATTCGAAACATCATGAAATGTTACAAATAGCCGACCATGCCTTGAGTAAAGAATACAAGTCGGTACTTCTCATTAGCCCAGACAAAAACTGGGGACAAGAATCGGTTCAAACGTTCTCTAACTATTGGCTAGATAAAGGAGGGAGAGTAGTAGAAACAGTTTACTACAATGAAACAATAAAAGATTTTACCGAAAACCTTAAACCCGCCCTGCAGGTAGACCTGAGCGAAGAACGAGGTCTAAAGATTAGGCGTTTCATAAATAGCCAAGTAGTTTTCTCATCACGACGAAGGCAAGACATTGATCTCGTTGTTATTCTTGGCTATCCCGTCAAGGCACGCCAAATAAAACCATCGCTGGACTTTTTGTATGCGTCAGATCTACCCGTGTATTCAATTTCCAATATTTATCAAGGCGGAAAACAGCCCGACTTAGATAGGGATTTGAGTGATATCACTTTTACCGCTATGCCTTGGACACTCCCTGGACAGTTAAACAAGGCAATGGACTCTGACCCGGGTATGCACACCGCATATCGACAACTTTATGCTCTTGGCTATGACACATTCCTAATTCATCGAAATTTACCTAAAAATTCTCTTGGTCTTCAAGTTCCCCTGTTTGGCGCCACTGGTCTACTATTTATAGATAAAGAGCGTATTCAACGGAAAGCGAAATGGGCCAGATTTAAAAATGGCGTCGCTCAACCATTGAACATCATGCAAGACATGGGCAATTAAAATCTGCCAAAAATACAAAATGGAATTTGCCTGCACGTGGTGAACAAAACATCTTCAACTATTGGCACTGAGACCGAGACAATAGCCTGCAAGTATTTGTGCGCCAGAGGGTTAACGTTGGTCTGTCGAAATTTTCTCACGCCGCTGGGTGAGATCGACATAATCATGCGTGATCAAAATAAGCTCGTATTCGTCGAGGTGCGCTACAGACGCTCGAAAGTATTCGGAGGCGCAGAGTCGTCAATCACTCGCGAAAAGATCCGAAAAATGCGAGCGGCCAGTGAAATCTATTTACAAAAGCATAAAATCACTCACAACATCTGTTGTCGTTTTGATGTCATCGCTATGCATCCTAAATCCGGGCACGAGGACCGCTACGACATTAATTGGATAGTTGACATTGATGTTGCCTGAGTTGGCTATTGCACCGAATGTTTTTTATCGATTGTTGCGCGCTGTTTTTGTTGTATCACGCTAGTCATTTACATTACTATAAATTTCAGTTGGCAGTTCCGCTGGCGTCAAAATGTAAAAGAGCTTGTTGAGATATCATGGTCGAGCAAAAAATATTTAATCGGTTTCAACAAATGATTGAGACGACAATGGTCATCGGTGATCTTTTTGCTGAACCTATTGGCAGCGCGGCAGAGACCATGAGTAGATCACTTTTATCTGGAGGCTCAATTTACGCCTGTGGTGAGCAGTCGGGAACTATTATTAGTGCCCTTTTATGCAACTATCTCAGCAATGGTTTTGAGATCGAACGACCTGGGTTTCCCGCACTACACCTCAACCCACTGTGTTTGGGAAATATCAGAGGGGATCGCTATGCAATGCTACTCAACACCCATGGGCGCAATACAGATACTTTGTTTGTGGCGAGTTGTGGTCAAAAAGATCCAGCGCTTCTAGCCGGACTAACTACAGCTATTGAAAAAGACATGTCCATTATTTTATTCACAGTAGACAATCAGGACCCACTGATTGCAGAATTGAGATATCATGATACACACGTTGATTTGAATAATCTCTCTGGTCAATTATCAACCCTCGCTCAGGTGCAGATAATTCAATGCATATGCTTTTTAATTGACGAAAAAATCTTTGGAGGCTTGTAAATGCGTCGCTTTGCAACAGTGTTAAGCTTAATGTTCCTAATCTCAGGTTGTGCGAACATAATCAGTAAGGTGGTGGAAGAACCCATTAATCCGGATAAGGCTGGACGCACAGTGGGTGCTGACATTGATGACAAAAAAATAGAAACCTTTATCGCTGTTAATTTAATCAAAGCCGACCCAGCGATGAACGACGCTCATATAAATATTACTGCCTATAATGGTCTTGTATTGCTCTCAGGTGAGGTCAGCAATGCAACACTTAAGGCCTTAGCTGGCGATGTTGCGCGTGAGTTCCGAGGTGTTCGTCAGGTATACAATGAACTGAGAGTACAGGGTAAGACCTCGGTGGTATCTCGTACCAATGACGCGCTAATTTCTGGAAAAATTAAAGCAAAATTAGCATTTAAAAAAAATATAGCGTATCGAGATTTCACCGTCGTCACAGAGGATAGCGTGGTCTACTTACTGGGAACTGTGCACAGAGCCACGGGCGATGCTGCCACTGAGATAGCACGAAATACCAGCGGTGTTGAAAAAGTCGTGAAGTGCTTCGAGTATGTCGACTAACGGATTAGACAAAACCTTGTTTCTAAATAATCTCAATTGCTATTGCTGTCGCCTCTCCACCGCCGATACACAAACTCGCAACACCCTTTTTAGCGCCAACACGTCGCATGGCATGAATTAAAGTCGTGACGATACGAGTTCCGCTTGCCCCTATGGGATGCCCCAGCGCACATGCCCCACCCTGGACATTAACCTTGCTATGGTCCAATTCGAGCTCGTGCATAGCTGCCATTGGCACCACAGCAAAAGCTTCATTAATTTCCCAAAGATCGACATCTCTAACAGTCCAACCAACCCTGTCTAGAGTCTTTCTAATCGCTGCTACTGGCGCAGTGGTAAACCATTCTGGTTGATGAGCGGATTCACTATAACCCCGAATAACAGCAATTGGGGTCAAGTCTTGTTCTCTTGCCTTGTCTAACATCATCAGTGATACCGCAGAGGCTCCATCAGAAATCGAACTGGCATTGGCGGCAGTCACTGTTCCATCTTGCTTAAAGGCAGGTTTTAGTAGAGGTATCTTATCCGGCTTGGCATTGGCTGGCTGCTCATCACTCTCCACTACGATATCTCCTCGTCGGGATGAAATGGTTACCGGTACAATTTCCTCTGTAAAAAAACCTTGCTCCATGGCGCGGATGGCACGCTGCAAAGACTCCAAGGCATAGGCATCTTGCTGCGCCCTTGTAAACTCGTATCGCGCCGCACAACTCTCAGCAAAATTTCCCATAGCAACGCCTTGATAGGCATCCTGCAAACCGTCAAATTGCATGTGATCAAGTAGCTGAGCATGTCCAAAACGATAACCCTGTCGCGCCTGCGGGGCAAGGTAAGGCGCTCCACTCATACTCTCCATACCACCCGCAATAGCCGCAGCAATTTGTCCACAGCGCAGTGCATTCGCGGCTAATATAATTGATTTCATTCCAGAGCCACAGACCTTGTTAACCGTGGTGCAGGATACTGTGTTTGGCATTCCAGCAGCCAATGCAGCCTGCCTCGCGGGCGCTTGGCCCTGGCCGGCAGTGAGTACTGATCCCATGATGACTTCATCAATGTCTGACGCAGCTAGGCCACTGCCAGAGACGGCAGCTGCGATAGTCAAGCCACCCAAATCTGACGCTGGCATACTTGATAAACTACCCATTAAACCGCCAATTGGCGTCCGCTTAGCAGATAATACAGCGATGGCATTAGACATATTGCATTCCCCTAATTTAATTTTTCCACTGATTAGTTTTATTTGATTACCCGCAGTGATGGCTTAGAACTTTTCCCCGGTGTCGATGGAGGAGCACCCTCCTTTTTGACAGTTCTTGGCGATTTGGGCGGTGGGTCATTTTCCTGCTCAAACATCATACCGCGGCCATTTTCCTGTGCGTAGATACCCACAATGGACATTGCAGGCAGATAGAGGTCTACCGGGACACCACGAAAACGTGTGGAAAAACTAACCGACTCATTTGACATTGTGAAATTAGATACCGCACGTGGTGCAATATTGAGCACTATTTGTCCGTCTTTTACAAAATCAAGAGGAACACTAACACCCTCAAAAAGAGCATCCACTACAATGTAAGGAGTACACTGATTGTCCACTATCCAATCAAAGAACGCCTTAATTAGGTAGGGTCGATTAGAATGCATAACGAGACCTACTCGCGCAGTTCTCGCTCGAGATCAGTCAGACTCTCTTGAAATGAAGGCCTCGAAAACAGCCGATCCATGTAGTCCAGTAGTGGCTTAACCTGCCTATTAGAGGGAAGTACAATGCCCAGTTGAGGAAGACGCCATAACATAGGTGCCAAACAACAATCGACAATGGTGAACTCCTCGTTCATAAAATAAGGCATCTCATCGAATATGCTGGCAATGGTAATCAATGACTCTCGAAATTCTTTCCGTGCTTGATGTGATTTTTCGCTATCAGGATCATCGAGAATTTGATCGATGAGCACACACCAATCTCTCTCTATCCGATAAACCCAAAGTCGACTTTCGGCTCTAGCCACTGGATAGACTGGCAATAAAGGAGGATGAGGAAAGCGCTCGTCTAAGTACTCCATAACCACTTTAGACTCGTAAAGGGCCAAATCCCTGTCAACCAAAGTGGGGAGCGAGCCGTAAGGGTTAGCCTCTAGAATTTCCTCAGTAACCGCATCCGAATCTATATCTTCGATATCTACGGTCACACCTTTCTCCGCTAGGACAATACGAACTCGATGGCTGTACTGACTCAAGGGGTCTGAGAATAATGTCATTGATGAACGGCGCACGGTAACCTCACTTTACTTTAATTGACTATTAACATTCTCAGCGAAAACAGTCATCCGCCAAGAGTGACACTGGATGACCTACTACTTAATGAACACCTTTCCAATATTCTCTGTTAAGCAAGACGACCGGAACGAGAAGAAACGCCAAGAATAACAACACCATCTTGCCGATATGTTTGCGCTGCTCAGCCATTGGCTCAGCGACATAGGTCATGAAGTTGACCAAATCAAATATCGCCGCATCAAACTCATCCGGCGTCATACTGCCCGGCTTGGTAATCTCAAAACGACCACAGGGGTCATCAAGAATATCTTCGCCCGATAGAATATCTCTTTTGATACCTCCGTAACGAGTGACTACTGGGCCTGGACGACATTCAGGCAATCCCTGCAAATCAAGTAAGGCATGGGGCATTCCCACATCTTTATATACTTTATTATTAACTCCCAGTGGCCGAGTATCATCGGCGTAAAACGTACGCAGATAGGTGTACAACCACTCTGGTGACCTCGATCGCGCCACCAAAGTAAGATCGGGCGGCTCAGCACCAAACCACTGCTTGGACTTATTCGCGGGCATTGAAATTGACATTAATTCACCAATTTTTTGACCGCTAAAAACCATGTTATCCATCATCATCTGATGGGGAATCCCTAAATCATCGGCAACTCTCTCCCAACGAGAGTATTTGAATGAATGGCAACCCATGCAGTAGTTTACCGCTAACTTGGCACCATTTTGCAGAGAAGCATCATTGCTGAGCTGCGGCTCAAAAGGATCACAGTCGATAGTTCCACAGGAGAAATTGCTCTCCGCACCCACCACTTTGATCGGAATGACAACCATTGCAGCAACCATGAGCACGGCACCCAGCGTCTTGGCAAAACCAATTCCGCCATCCATAGTAATTCTATCCGGTTCCGGACTGGTCTTCTCGTAACGCGTCCAGAAATAAATGCCGATGAAGTAGCTAAAGTAGAGAACTGTACAAATTTGAGTCAGAACAGTTCGCGCTTCCGTGGGCGCTTTAACACCTAAATACCCCAAAATAATGAACACCGCGGCTAAACCAAGTAAGGCAAATTTACTAAAGGTACCCTTGTACCGAATCGATCGTACTGGGCTCCTGTCGAGCCAGGGCAACACATACAAGATTGCTATAGCTGCTGCCATGACAATGAAACCACCTAACTTATCAGGAACTGCACGCAACATGGAGTAAAACGGTGTGAAATACCAAACAGGTGCGATATGTTCCGGTGTTTTCAATCCGTTGGCGATTTCAAAGTTTGCATACTCAAGGAAGAAACCACCCATCTCCGGCATAAAAAACAATATGGTACAAAATACGAAAAGGAATACGACAATGGGCACCAGGTCATGGATAACAAAATAGGGAAAGAACGGCAGCCCGTCTATTGGCTTACCCTCGGCATCCTTGTATTTTTTAATACTGACGCCATCGGGATTGTTTGATCCTACATCATGCAATGCAATGATGTGCATCACCACCAAGGCAATCAAAATAATGGGTATCGCCACAACGTGCAATGACATGAATCGGTTCAGCGTGATTCCGGAAATCAAGTAGTCGCCCCGAATCCACTGCACGATATCTTCTCCCACCACCGGAATAGCGCCGAACAGCGAAATAATTACCTGAGCACCCCAGTACGACATCTGCCCCCATGGTAGCACGTAGCCCATAAACGCCTCGGCCATCAAAGCAACATAAATGGTCATGCCGAAAATCCAGACTAATTCACGCGGTGGTTTATAAGATCCGTACATCAAACCACGGAACATGTGCATGTACACCACAACAAAGAACATCGATGCACCGGTAGAGTGGGCGTATCTTATGATCCATCCCAATTCAACATCACGCATGATGTATTCAACTGAGGCGAATGCCTGTTCTGCCGACCCTTGATAGCTCATCAGCAACCAGACACCCGTCACCAACTGGATCACCAGTACCACCATGGACAAGACACCAAAGTAATACCAAAAATTAAAATTCTTTGGCGCGTAGTACTCTGCCATATGGTCGTTCCACAGCACTTTTAGCGTGGGCATTCTCGAATCGATCCAAGCGGCGAACCCTTTATTTTCACTCATATCTATGCAATCTCCGAATCAACGCCAATCACGATGACATTGCTTGACTCATAACTGTGGGGGGGAATTTCCAAATTGGTCGGCGCAGGCACACCGGCATAAACTCGGCCAGACATGTCAAATTTAGAACCATGACAGGGGCAAAAAAATCCGCCGAGCCATGCATCGCCACCGAGATCTGCCGCACCTACGTCAGGACGATAGATCGGCGCGCAACCCAAGTGGGTGCAAAGGCCCACTAACACCAGAATCTCTTCCTTACCGGGAATAGTTCGCGCACTTCCATCGACGTAGTCCGGCTGTTTAGCGTTTTCTGAATTTACATCGCGAAGGATACTGTCATCAATTTGATCAACAGACGCTAATGATTCAACCGTTCGTCGAAGAATATACACGGGTTTACCGCGCCACTCGACCACCAACCTTGCTCCCTCTTCCAATTTGGATATATCAACTCGGACCGGCGCTCCGGCTGCTTTCGCCTTCGCACTTGGTTTCCAAGACGCGACAAAAGGTATGGTGGCACCGACAACACCGGCGCCACCTACTACAGAGGTCGCACCGAGCAAAAATTTTCGCCGGCTCTCATTAACTACTTCACCATTCATGGCGTTTCCTCAAAAAATAATTAGGTTATAAGTTGCAGATAAATATCGATCATCAGTAGCGCAAATGAGACGCCTTTAATTTGAGCGCGACTATACCAAATTCGGATTTTTTAAGCAATACAACTGCTTGGCTTACAGCGATAAGGCTATGATTTTATTAGACAAAAAAAAGCCCGACCAATGGGTCGGGCTCTTCGCAAATAAATCGTTTATCGCTTGGAGAACTGAGGACGCTTGCGCGCTTTGTGCAGGCCAACTTTCTTCCGTTCAACCTGACGGGCATCTCGAGTTAAGAAACCGGCCTTTCGCAGTGGCGAGCGCAGGTTTTCATCATAACTGACAAGCGCTCGGGCTATGCCATGACGGATTGCACCAGCCTGGCCAAAGTTGCCTCCACCTGCCACCGTGATATTCACGTCAAACTTCTCAACCATTTCTACAACTTCGAAAGGCTGCCTAACAATCATTCTGGCAACTTCCCGGCCAAAATATACCTCAATACTTCTGTCGTTAATCTTTATATCACCGTTACCAGCGGTCATAAAAACTCTCGCCGATGACGTTTTACGACGTCCAGTACCGTAGAATTGAGTGTCTGCCATAATTTTTACCTGTTACAATTCAAGGGTTTGCGGTTGTTGTGCGGCATGAGGATGCTCTGCGCCAACATACACTTTAAGCTTTCTAAACATCTCCCTGCCCAGTGGACCACGGGGCAACATGCCCTTGACCGCTGACTGAATAACACGTTCAGGCGCTTTATCGATTAGCTTTTCAAAAGAGATATCCTTTATGCCACCAGGATAACCGGTATGGGAGTAGTAAATTTTACCCTTAGCCTTGTTGCCTGTAACGCCGACCTTTTCAGCGTTAACAACAACAATGTAATCACCCGTATCCACATGAGGCGTGAATTCGGGTTTGTGTTTCCCACGCAACCGAGAAGCAATTTCTGTGGCGAGCCGTCCAAGGGTCTTTCCCTCTGCGTCAACCACAAACCAATCTCTTTCAACTGTTTCTGCTTTTGCACTAAATGTTTTCATTTTTTTCTACCTGCATTTGGGACAACCCCAAAAAGGGTGCGAATTGTAATGATCAGTGCGCGCTAATACAAGCGCTGTTTACGCTTTAATGTAACTTTTTTACTTCGACACCTAGGGGCAGTGCCCTCGAGCCAAATATTCATGGCTCTGCATCTCTAGCAGACGGCTCTTTGTGCGCTCAAATTCAAAATTCAACGCACCTCCAGAATAGAGTGAACTCAGCGGTAGCGCGGCTGACACTGCCAATTTGACGTTGCGATCATAAAACTCATCTACGAGGTTAACAAATCGTCGGGCAGCGTCGTCGTTCGCCTCCCCTAACACCGGTATATTGGAAATAAGAACCGCATGAAATTCTCGCGCTATATCGATGTAGTCGTTTTGACTTCGGGGGCCTTCACAAATAGACACGAAATCGAACCACACAACATCCTCTGAGATTCTTACCACTGGTATCTCACGCCCATCAATCTCCAAATCTACCGCCACTTGAATTTCATCCTCAACGGGCACTAGCCGCTCAAAGATAGCGGCGATGTCCGACGCTGAAGCATCATTTAGTGGCGTGCAATACAGCGATGCCTTTTCCAAAGTTCGCAGTCTGTAATCGACACCACCGTCAACGTTAATGACCTTGCAATGTTGTTCTATCAGAGCGATAGCTGGCATGAAACGAGCGCGCTGAAGTCCATTTTCATACAACCTATCCGGAGTAATATTGGATGTAGCCACCAGGCACACATTTAGCTTGAACAACTCATCCAATAAGTTAGCCAAAATCATTGCATCGGCAATATCACTGACAAAGAATTCATCGAAGCACAGAATACTGGTCTCATCGGAAATGATCTTTGCCACCTTTTTCAAGGGATTAACTTCTCCCTCCAGACGTTTTAACTCTCCGTGAACTCTGCGCATAAAGCGATGGAAATGAACCCGCATCTTATGCTCAAAAGGCAAGCTTTCAAAGAAATTATCCATCAGATAGGTTTTACCTCGACCCACCCCACCCCAGAGGTAGAGCCCACCAATTGGGTCTAGGCGCCGCGGCCAAAGCCGCCTCAGCAGAGCTCTAAAACCTGTTGCTTGGGTATGTTGTTGCCGCCGGAGCAGCTGCCAATAGAGCTGCTCAAAATCATTCACCGCATCAGCCTGAGCGCTATCCATCTCAAATCCCGGCAAGTTTAGATCGAACTGATAACGCTGGAGTGGAGAAGACATCGAAAAATGAGCCTGAGTGTTTAGTAATCGAGCAAAAACGACGCACTTTTACAAGCAAACTATGTCGTCTCAACAATAACGCCTGAACATCACAAAATTTAATTTCTGCTGTATACTGACGATGCTTCGATTATAATTAAAAAAGTGCGTAGAGTCTCAACTACTCACAAGATTTCATCAGAAAATACAAGAGGTCAGATAATTGTCTGCATTAACGTCAACTCTGTTAACCGCTCCCGCCACCAGCCAGGTAACACCCATAGCTGTCGAATCTATGCCCTCAATAGCAGGTTGGTCTGGGTCCTCTGTGCTTTTAGTCGCGTTGCTAGCTTTCGCCGCTGGCGTAGCACTGACGATTCATTTTTTCCCAGCATCCGGGGATAACACCTCTGAAAATAATGAACTTAAGAAACAATTAGATAAGAGCAATCAACAACTCAAACGTTATCAACAGGAAATGTCCGATCACTTCATCACTGTTTCTCATCTAACCGCCAATGTGACCCAAAGTTACAGGCAGATCCACGAACATCTGGCCAGCAGCGCAATTCGACTGGCCGGCCCAGAAATTGGTAGACAACTGCTTAAATCCGGTGGGGGAGATCTGTCGTTGCATGATAACGACGGCAACCCATTGATTGATGTGGAAGACATTGAAGCACCACGAGATTATGCACCTAAAGTACCGGGGGGCGTGCTCAGCGAGGAATATGGTTTGACCGAGGCGGACAATGACGCCGATGCCATGGTAACTACCGAGATTGATACAGGTGGAGAAAAAGCTGACCCGACCGAAAATATTGGCTGACATTGTAGTAACCATCGACAATGTGAATGTAAACAAGGAGGTTTGCAGTGGTTTCAACACCGCGACAGAATCTGTACAGACTGGTTGCTTCGGTGTTGCCTGGGGTTTGCATTCTTTGTAAGGACGCTGTTTCTAATGGCAATACATGCCTCTGCAACCGCTGTATTGACAGCTTACCTTGGATAGTCAGTGGCTGTAGAATCTGTGGGTCTCAACTTGAAAAACCTCACCTATGTCCGCAATGTCAAAAATCTCCCCCGCATTATCGTCGCTGTATCAGTGCTTTTGATTACAATGCCGACACTATCGACAAATTAATTTTTCCCATCAAGAAAAAACCCTTTAGTCCGCAGCTTCGACAGTTGACCCTCTTACTATCCAGAACCATAGAGAGCGCCTACACAAACGAAGACCGACCCGATACAGTCATCCCTGTGCCTGTCCATTGGCGAACATTATTGTCCCGCGGCTTTAATCAAAGCTACAGCATAGCTCACCAACTGACACAGTGTTTTGACAACCTCGAAATTGGCCCAGAGCTCTGTCAGCGACGAAATCTCTCAACTCCGCAGCGCATGAGCAACAGACAACAACGCCTGTACAACATGAAGCACAGCTTCACCTTTTATCAAACAAATTATCTAAAGAAGTTAAATACGCCGATGGCATATGCGAGTATAAATAATAAAACACTAGCAATTGTAGATGATGTAGTCACTACCGGTGCCACCGTTAACGCACTGGCAACCTTACTCATCCAAGCTGGTGCCAAAGCAGTGGATGTTTGGGCAATTGCTAAAACAAGCTGGCATATTTGAGCTGGCTGACAGAGAATAGCGGACATGAAAGAACAACAAAAATATTCCGCTGAGGAAATTTGGCTAAAAATACTGGAGGAAATCGAATTCTCAGTTTCCTCAGAACCTAAACTTGCCAACTATCTTACCGCGAGCATTTTATCTCATGGCAATTTATCAGCGGCGCTGGCGAATAGACTGGCAAATAAGCTGGCAAGTTCTGCTGTACCTTCATCTATGCTGCTTGAGATACTCGCGCCAATTATTGAGCGACCGACAATTGTCGACCAAGCCGTCCGCGATCTGCAGGCCACAGTAGAACGAGACTCTGCCTGCCAACACTACAGTGCAGCTCTTCTGTATTTTAAAGGATTTCTATCACTTCAAGCCTATCGTGTGGCAAATGTTCTCTGGCGCCAGGGAAGAACTTCTCTAGCACTTTTACTGCAGCATAGAATTTCAATTGTCTTCGCCGTGGATATTCACCCTGCTGCTACTATCGGCGGCGGCGTGATGATAGATCATGCCACTGGCTTGGTTGTGGGTGAGACCACGGTCATTGAGGACTGCGTATCACTCATGCAGGGTGTTACCCTGGGTGGAACGGGCAAAGATGCAGGGGATAGGCACCCTAAAATTCGTCAAGGTGTTCTTATCGGCCCCGGCGCTACTGTGCTTGGCAATATCGAAGTAGGAGAAGGTGCGATGGTGTCTGCCGGCAGCGTGGTATTAAAAAATGTTTCGGCGCATAAAATCGTCGCCGGGGTTCCAGCAACAGAAGTTGGAGATAAACTCTCTGACCAGGCAGCTCGGGAAATGAACCACTGCTTTATCGAAAATTGACCGAAATGGCCTAGCAGCGAGGCCAAGCAAAAGTTAACACCTGATCGATGGATTGGGCATTCACAGTATTCATCAAAATTCGATCCAAGCCCAGAGCGACTCCGGCACAGGCGGGTAAACCATTGACCAAACTCTCAACAAATTTATCATCTATGGAAATACTTGGCCGCTTCGCCCGGTGACGCTCAGTGGTATCTTGACTAAACCGCGCGACTTGCTCAACGGGGTCTGTGAGTTCCAAATAGCCGTTACCAACCTCGGATCCATCAATAAATACTTCAAAACGACGGCTAACCTCATACCCTTGATGATCCTTTGAAATCTGTGCCAAAGCGGCCTGACACCGAGGATATTCATGTACAACAGTGATGCCCGAGGGCAGAGCAGGTTCAACGCGCAAACTAAAAATGAGGTCAAGGCAGTTGGCTCGCGACTGATCAAACCAATCACCAGATGCCTCATGAGAGGCAATCTCTTGCAACTTCCTAAGCTCTGCGCAATGAGGGTTAAACCCCATAACATTGGAAAAACACTCTGCGTAAGTCAACTTCGTCGAGATAAGATCGGGATCGCCCTTTTGACCGATTAGTAGGGCAACCAATTCCACCACCTCTCGCATGAGCTTATGGTCGTCCCAACCACACCGATACCATTCCAAAAGAGTAAACTCTGGGTTGTGTTTGCGACCGATTTCAGAGTCGCGAAAAGCCTTCCCCATAGAATAAATATCACCGCTACCCGATGCCAACAGACGCTTCATAAAATACTCAGGTGAAGTCTGTAAGTAAGCTTGTAACTCTCCCACAGAGGCAACAATACTATCAATGTTGAAATCGGTGACTGTAGATTTAGCCAACAGCGGAACGTCAACCTCCAAGACACCGCGACAGGCAAAAAACACTCGCACTCTCTCCAGCATTTCAGCTCGACGGCGCAACACCTGGAGAGAAGCTCCTGGTCGCCACTCAATCATGGTCAATTATCACGTTAAGCATCGCGGACAAATAGGACTACTTGACGCGGCCTTGATACTCTCCTGTCCGAGTGTCCACCTTGACAATATCACCCTGATCCAAGAACAACGGAACCTTAACAACGGCACCTGTCGCCAGTTTAGCTGGCTTACTGCCACCTTGGGCTGTATCGCCGCGCAATCCGGGATCGGTCTCAACTATCTCCAACTCGACATGGTTGGGCGGCACCACAGACAGCGGGGAACCGTTATAAAGAGTTACCACACAGACATCCTGCTCACTCAACCACGGTAGAGCATCACCAACGGCACTCTCGGTGGCCTGGTGCTGCTCAAAGGTATCCGGCTCCATAAAGTACCAAAAATCACCATCGGTGTAGAGATACTGCATATCCTGATCCATGACATCTGCACCTTCTAGGGTGTCACCAGATTTGAAGGTTTTCTCCAATACACGGGCAGTTTTTAAATTGCGCAGCTTTACCCGATTAAAAGCCTGCCCCTTGCCTGGTTTTACAAACTCATTATCAAGAATTGAACAGGGGTCGCCGTCAAGCATAACCTTGAGCCCAGAGCGAAAATCATTAGTAGAGTAATTAGCCATTGACGATCAGTCCTCGTTATAAAGGGAGAATAATACCTGAAAACCGTGGAGGTTTTAATCTTTTACTCGGACAGGCATGATCACGGGATAAAATGGGTTGTCAACCGAGATCCCGCTCACTATAGCCAAGAATGCAGAGTACCGCCGCCAAAGTATTGTTCGATATCGCTTGCTTTGCCTCAACTCGCACCCTTGGTTTGGCCCTGTAAGCAATACCAAGACCTGCAATTCCGAGCATCGGCAAATCATTTGCACCATCCCCAACAGCTACGACTTGCTCAGTCACAAGACCCTCTCTGTGCGCAATTTCTGTAAGAATTTGAGCTTTGCGCTGACCATCGATAATCTCACCCACCACTTTCCCCGTGACCACACCATCATCTATATCCAACTGATTCGCATAGATATAGTCGATACCGAGGCGCGACTGGAGATGTCGTGCGAAGAAACTAAATCCGCCAGAGATAATTGCCGTTTTAAAACCTAAATGCTTTAGATTACTTAATAAAAATTCAGCACCTGGATTTAATTGCAGACGGTCAGCCACCGCAAGCAAGGCGTCATCACGCAACCCTTCAAGCAATGCAACTCGGGTAGTAAAACTTTGTTGAAAATCGAGTTCTCCGCGCATGGCAGCCTCGGTAATAGCTGACACTTGTTCACCAACACCAGCCTCGAGAGCCAACTCGTCAATAACCTCCGCGTCAATTAAAGTAGAATCCATGTCAAAGACAACCAATCCGGGTGGGAAATTACCAGATCTTCCCGGCTGAATAGTTATATCAATCAAATACTCATGGGACAGTTTTTGTAGTGCCTTCCTAACCGCCACTTGATTTGCCTGCGAGCTAGTCACATGAAACTCTAGATTCAGCGACTGGGGCTCAGAGGCCTCGTTGGATTTGGCTTTATCAGATAAATTTTTAATCTCACATAGACTAAAATTTTCATCACTAAATAGTTGAATGACTCGGAATACATACTCAAAATCGAATTCAACCGACATCAACGTGACGACATGCGCCGAATGATTGGACATTTCTTGCTGCCGCCCACTGAGATTCGTGACTTCCGCTAACAACCGGAGGGTTCGCACATTTGTCAGGGGTGTCAAAACATTATTGAGAACCTCCTCAGCTGATGCACTGTCCCAGTCACCTCTCAAAAGGAACAAAATCTCTGCTCGACAATCGTCCTTATCGAGGTTTGTTTTAAAAAATAATATCTCGCCCTGCAGAGCGCACAGCTCACTTGTCACGAGAGTTGCCACATCTGATGTCTTGACCATAGATGCTTTTATGAAAAAAAGTTGTGCCACCGATCAATTCCCGTTTAATTTCGAAAGCTGTTATCTAGAGTTATAGGAATGAGTTAGAATGCGCGATAGTCTGTCCACCAAAGGGCTAAACTGTCCAATTAAGAGCTAAACTATGCCGCTTCAATACACGACGAGCGTAAAACTGACCCTCACTACCGCACTGTCACTGCTGCTGTTTGGGTTGCTCAGTTGGGTGATTATAGCATCCCAAACAACACAACTGGCCAGTATTCGTATAAAAGATAAATCGGTCACCACCTTAAATCAATTAGAGGAAATCATTCGTCCCCACCTGATCAACAAGGACGCCGTGGGAGTTCAATTCGCTCTCAGAGATGCCACCCAAGACGTCGCTATCACAAGTGCTAGCCTTTATGATGTTGAAAACAACTTGATCGCGCAAAGTAAAAAGAACAACGGAATAATCGAGGAAACTGAAGTTTTCCATCGTTATCTCATGGTGGACAATACCCAAGCTGGCATTTTAAGAATAGAGGTGGATAGTCAACCAATCTTGACGAAATATTCTTATGTGCCCCTCTCCTGGGCCCTCTTGTGGATACTCTTTTCGGCAGCATCTACCTATACAGCTTACCGTTACTCCCATCAACACTTTCAGCGCCTGAGGATATTAACCAATCGTCTACCCGGCGCAAATGACCCAATGACAGATGAAATACTTGCGCTTGAAACTCGTATTCAACCGCTGTTGTCTAGCGCCAGAGAATCAGATGCTCTGGCATTGGGCGGATTTTACTGCTCTATGATCACTGCTCATATCAGTAATCGGTCGGATTTAAACAAACAACTCAATCATGAAAGTCTTGATCTTCTGATAGAAAATATTGATCTCTGTATCGATAGAACTATTGAACTGTATGGCGGTCATCGGGTTGAAGGCAGAGATGATAGCATCGGCTTTTACATCCGCTCTACAGAATGCTCCAAGCAACATACGTTGGTCTGTTTGATGGCGGTATACTCTCTGCAACAGTTATTAAAGCAATTATCACTGAAATTAGGTATTGATTTGGCAATAAACTGGACAATTTGTAGTGATGACATACCCTCACTGCCAACTTTTCTTCATCATGAGAGCTTGTTCCTGTTGAAACAGGCCTGTCAAATCATAGCCCCACATATTGAACGAGATGAAATTGTGCTTCGCAGTTTTGAGTATAATGGTGACGAGTTGAGTTCAATTGCGAGATTCGAAAAATTTGATGACCATCACTATATCTTCAAGGGTTTTTCAGAACAACGTCAACTGCTACTGGAAAAACAGATCGCCTACCTCGCCTCCGTTTGTTTGTAGAAGTAAATTCACTCAAAGTTAACTAGCATTGAATGGACGAAGAAAACCTCAACGAGTAGGCTGGCACCATTCGTTTTAGCTAGTAAACTGTTGATTCATATCGAATGCTGGGATCTCCTCCGCTGGTGTTCCTACGACGTAGGCAGGAACACCCACTGCGGTAACCTGTGCTGGCACAGAGTTTAAAACCAAACTGCCAGCACCTATTTTGCTCTGCTCACCGATGGTTATATCGCCAATAAGTTTGGCGCCGGTGGATATCATCACACCGTCACCCACCGATGGGTGACGCTTTTTAGCACCGCGTCCACTTCCACCTAAGGTGACGCCATGCAGCATTGAAACATTGTTACCAATGAGCGCCGTCTCACCAATCACTATACCGGTGGCGTGATCCATCATAATTCCGCAGCCAATCACCGCTGCAGGATGAATATCGACATCGAACACCTCAACCATAGCATTCTGAAGTAGAAGTGCTAGCTGACGCTGATTTAAAGACCAATAATAATGAGCAATGCGATATAACTGCAATGCTTGGAATCCCTTAAAAAACAGCAAGGGTATGTAGTACTTATCACAGGCCGCGTCCCTAGTATAATGGGCCAGCAAATCAGCAAAGGCCATATCGCCTATGTTGGGATCAGTCAACAGTGGTTCGGAGACAATGCCACCTAAATCATCACCAAACAAATTTAATTCAGAGAGCTCATCGGTAATCACTTGAGCTAAAGCATCAACGAAAAAATCGTGATTTACTACGGAATTTTGCAAAAAGACCGCCATAGATAACTCAAGCGTCTGTAGCTCACAAACTTCTTGTTTAATTCTCTTCCAGACTACATCTTGATTTATCTCTGTCATTTGCTCTTCTCTTTTAGACCATTACACTGATATCCAGGCAGGATTTCTAATTTTGTCATTGGTCAGCTCAATCACAGGAACAACTTCGTTGCGGCCACATCTCCCTGCAGCAGTTCAATGGCACCATGCATTGTCGCCGATAAAATCATTGCGTGTTATCACGAGCTGAAATCAACAGTAGGTTTCCCACCTAATACAAACTCAAGAGGACACTGCAGTGCAATCCCCCCCGAGGAAACCGATGTCTTCCAGGCCATCACCTCGACACCCGCCTCTACAGCTTCTGCTAGAGTCTCTAAATAAACGCTATCAATATGTCCAGCAATCTCTACCTTGTTAACATCAGTCAACTGGACACAGTACAGGAGAATTGCGCGCCCACCCCTGTGAACTACCGAGGTCAATTCTCTTAGATGCTTGGTGCCCCTACTGGTTACCGCATCTGGAAACATGGCAATCCCGTTCCCCGCATCCAAGGTTACATTTTTAACCTCAATATAACAATCAGGCAGGCCGAGCTGAGAATCTCTCAACAGAAAGTCAATACGGCTCTTTTCATCGCCGTAGGGAACCTCTTTTAATATCTGATCGTAATGTTGGACACTCGCAATAACGTTTGACTTTAAAGCTTTCTCTACGACTTTGTTCGCTCGGTGAGTATTCACACCTGCCAAACGCCCGTGGAGCGTGGTAACAATCTCTAGTGTGCCCGGAAGCTTGCGCTTAGGGTTGTCAGACAGGGAGTACCAACAGCGAGTGTTTTCTTGCAGACAATTTTTCATTGACCCCGTATTGGGACAGTGCAGTGTTAACAGATCGCCCTGTTGATCCAGCACATCAACAAAAAAACGTTTGTATCGACGAACGAAAGTAGCGGGTAAAAAGCTCGGCTCAGACATTTTTGTAGCTCAGAAGGTATGATAATTGATTGGCGTTTACCAAGTGTAAAACGATTTTATTCTCGCTCATGTTATCTGTACAGCAATGATCAACTATAATCCCCAATGTTTAAGGAAAAACTAGAGAGTAAAGTCCTAAAACTGTAAATAGTGCTTGATAATTAACAAAAAAATCTCTATAAACTCACGTCGAAAATTTAGGCTACAATATTTTTAGCGGATTTAATCCATGGCAACTCCCAAAGCAAAAGCAAAACCCTCATCGGCAGGTAAAAAATCGACCCTGGCCACACCGGGCTCGGTCACCCTTCATGGTCTTAGCCCCTATGAGGAAAAGAAAAACGAAGAGTACATGAACGACAATCAACGCGAGCACTTTAAAGATATTCTCAAGGCTTGGCGTTTGGAGTTGATGGAAGAAGTCGATAGAACTGTATCTCATATGAAGGATGAAGCTGCCAATTTCCCAGATCCTGCGGACCGTGCAACTCAGGAGGAAGAGTTTAGCTTGGAGCTCCGGACCAGAGATCGAGAACGCAAGTTAATCAAAAAAATTGATAAGACATTGATCCGTGTTGAGGAAGATGACTACGGATTTTGTGATCAATGTGGCATAGAAATAGGCATTCGTCGACTGGAGGCCCGTCCCACTGCGGATTTGTGCGTTGACTGCAAAACGTTAGACGAAATCAAGGAAAAGCAACTTACTGGGGGCTGAGCACTATTCTGCCATCGCGCTCACACATCATACTCCCGCTATGCCTAGGTTATGGCAGATAGTCTTACCGTTGGCCGATTCGCACCATCACCCACGGGGCCTCTACACTTTGGTTCTCTGGTATGCGCACTGGCTAGCTATTTGGATGTCAAATCTCTCGGTGGCCAGTGGCTAGTGAGAATTGAGGACTTAGATCCGCCTCGAGAGGTCGCTGGCTCCAGCGATCAAATACTGACCCAATTAGAGGCCCATGGCCTGCATTGGGACGGTATAGTTCTGTATCAAAGCACAAGGCTGGACGCATATCAGGACGTGTTATCAAGGCTGCAGCATCAGCAACTGGCCTACCACTGTGAATGTAGTCGCAAAAGGTTAACTAGCCTCAACGGAATCTACGACAATCACTGTCGACATCTGAAACTATCCGGCGATGAAAATGCCACTCGCCTATCTGTGATACCTGAATCGTCTTTGATCAGTTTTCACGACCAAATAGTAGGCTCTAATGCGCATGATCTTGGTCTTGAGAGCGGGGATTTTATAATAAAACGTCGAGATGGTTTATTCTCCTACCAACTCGCTGTCACTGTAGATGACCAATTCCAAGGCATTACTCATGTAATGCGAGGCTCAGATTTACTGGATTCGACGCCCAAACAAATTCTCCTGCAGCAGTATCTCGGTTACAGGAGACCGACCTACGCCCATCTGCCAATCGCGGTAAACTCTGAAGGACAAAAATTAAGCAAACAGACGCAAGCTACCAGTTTGATAGCTGGCAACGAAGTACACAACTGCTGGCAGGCCCTGCACTGGTTAAGTCAATCTCCTCCGTCAGAATTGCAAGAATGTACACTGAATGAGTTGCACAAGTGGGCATCAGAAAATTGGGCTCCCGAAAAAATCACTCGATCTGGTTCAGCCCCGGCACCACATGGCTTTTAATCAGTACGTCTCAGATTTCATGGTTTGCTTTGCACACCAATCTTCACTAACATCAAGGATCATTCACGTAACAAATCTATTGCAGACGCTGAGCTTATGTTCAACTATCAAATGGTGGCTACATTACTGTTAATGTCGATTGTAGTTTTCCCAATCGCCATTCAATGGGCATTGGAACCTACAGGCCATTGGATAAGACCTTTCCTAGTTTGGGGGCTAATGGTTTTCTCCGCAGTTATTTTCAGGCGTGAGCGCAGAAAGTGGTGAATACGCCCGTTGTTAGTTTAGCTGTGTTGTTCATCATTCTGGTGGGCTCCTTGACCTATTGGATCAGCACGCGACCAGACCAAATAAGCAGAAACATCACTCTCAGTTTTGCTCTATTCGCGAGCACTGGCGTTCTTCTTTCCATGGGATCAATCGAGATGGCCGGTCGTTACGGTTACAGTATGATTGTGGCAATGTTTGCTTTTTCTCTCGTATTTTTTGTCTCTCCTTTGGTTTTGTTTCCCATTCGTCGACTCAGTAGCCTTATTCGTTTTGCCACCTCCATGGATTTTTTAACTTTTCGCTATCGTGGCCAAAAAGTTGCTGTGGCGAGCTGTATTACTTTTCTACTGGCCATATTGCCGCTGACGTTAGCCCAAACTTTAGCTGTGGATTCAGTCCTCAAAAGCGCGTTTGGTATAGAGAACTCATGGATCGCTCTGATTACTCTTAGTATCGCAGTGCCAGCAATTATTTTCCAATCCATAAGATTGGGGGTGATCACTCAAATTCAGTGGATTCTGTCTGCCGCTGGACTACTTCTTTTGACAACACTTTTTTCTTCGGGCTGGATTTCCATTGAAGCTGCTTTTGGCAGTATCAGCCAGATGGATAGCTGGGTTGTGAGCACAGGTCAACAGACGACAATAAAACGCCTCGACTCTTCCTACAGTCTGTTCATTATTTTCTTAGCTGCAGCACTCTGTTTTCCAATCAATTTTAATGTTCTGGTATCAGAGAAAATTAGTAATGGTGAGTCCTTCATGATTTCTTGGATCTATCCATTATTGGTCTTACTTGCTTGCATTCCGGTTTTCCCGCTACTCTGGAGCGGCTTGGCTCTGCAAAGTGAATCTGCATTACAGCAGTATCTGTACAACTTGCCATTGCTGCTCAACCACCCAGTGATAGCGGGTATGGGGGCCGCAAGCATCCTCTTGCTGGCGATCGCCGTAACTAGTAGCCTAATCATGTTATCTACTCGGATGATTCTCAACAGTATAGTTCTACCTAGCAGAGCTCTGTCACACTACACAGATCTAACTCTGTGGATGAACCGTCGGTATTTTTTTATTAGCCTTATCGCGGTATTACTGATTGCTATCACCAGCTCAGTGACAAAAAGTCAAAGTATCACAGATCTCTATCTGGTGGGCTTTGCTGGATTAGCCCAGCTGATGCCTGGAATAATTGCAGCAATCTACTTACCCAAAGTAGGACGTGCAGGATTTCTTGCTGGCCTCACAGCAGGAATGACAATATGGCTTGTGGGGTTGGCCGTCCCACTTGTGGTGGGCGACTGGTCTTGGCAAATCCCCATAGTGGAGATGCCGCTGCGATTCGGAATGCAGGCATGGGAACTATGGGCAATTGAAGCCTTAATTGTCAATATTACACTTTGCACATTATTTTCTTTATTTGGTCGAATGGACGCAGATGAACAGAAGTTTTCATCAATTTGCATGGCTGACAATGTCTACATTCCGGTTCGCTATGACATGATACAGAAGAATGTCTCGGAAATGACAGAGAGCTTGCGCCATCTTATCGGGGACGAGGCAGATGTCGAAATTGAAAATGGATTGACCGTGCTGGGACTTACGCAGGACGAGACGCGACGCAGTGCCTTGCAACAACTCAGAGATACCATTAATTCATCGTTGAATTTGCGCTTCGGTGTCCTTGCCGCTCATCGCATAATGACATCAGCCCTTCCCCTTCCGACCAATTCGGGTAGCGAACGGGAAGATATGTATCTACTGGAGTCAGTCGTCGCTATTCATGGTGATCAGCTCACCGGTATTGCAAGCGAACTCAACAAGTTACGTGTCCACCATCGGGAAATTTTAGATCAATTGCCAATTGGAATTGTTTCAATAGATCAACAAGGTGAAATACTCAAATGGAACTCTTCCATAGCGAGTTACACTGGAATTTCGGAGAGCAATGCACTGGGAAGTCACCTGAATGATCTGCCCTCACCTTGGTGTGAACCGATTTCCGAGTTCATTGTTTCAAATTCTTCCCATCGAAATAGTGTTCGAGTTGAAGTGCAGAACGCGACTCGCTGGTTTAATTTCCAGAAGTCCGAGCGAAATAATGACGATGAAATTGATCAAAATATCATCCTACTGATTGAAGAAAATACCGAAGCGATGATCCTAAAACAAAAATCAATTGACAATGAAAGACTTGCGTCTATTGGTCGACTGGCAGCTGGAGTTGCCCACGAGATTGGCAATCCAGTGACCGGCATTGCTTGTGTGGCACAGAATCTTGAGCATGAACAGTCCCCAGAGCAGATCACTGATTCTGTGCAGCAGATACTGCTTCAAACAGAGCGCATTAATCGCATAGTGGAGTCGTTGATAAACTTTTCTCGCAGTGGAAAAATTCCATCTACTAACGTCGAAAAGGTTAATCTGTTGCAGGTGGCAGAGGAAGCGATCAGACTGTTAACATTGGGTAATAATTCAGCGGACATAACTTATCAGTGCAACATTGCAGACCATTATGATATCGCTGGCGATTACCATCAGTTAATACAGGTACTGTTGAATCTGTTAAGTAACAGCAGAGATGCCTCTCCCGCAGGCAGTAAAGTGACCTTGGTGGCCAAAGAAAACAGCAGCAAAATCATTTTATCTGTCAACGATGCAGGTTCCGGTATCAAAGACAATATACAATCTTCCCTGTTTGAGCCCTTCGTTACCTCAAAAGACGTCGGCCAAGGCACGGGGCTAGGACTTTGGGTGGTGTTTAATTTGATCAGAGCTCTGGGAGCAGAAATTCAGATTTTCAGCCCTGCAGAAGATAGTCATTGTGGAACCACCGTACGTTTAACTTTCGATAAATTTGAGTCTGAGTTACTGGAGACCGTACAATGATTCCCGTCGTCACCAGCACAGCCCTGTAGATTGACTTATGGTGAATCTCTCTCAAAAACGAATCCTTATCGTCGAAGATGAAGACGTTATCCGCTTGTCACTGATGAAACTCCTCCAGCGGCATAGTTACACCGTAGCTGAAGCTGTCAGTGTAAAGTCAGCTGTGACTGCATTTGATCTCAATCAATTCGATTTAATTATCAGTGATCTGCGGCTTCCCGGCGGCTCTGGTGTAGATCTTATTCATCTTGCACAAGACACTCCCGTGATCATCATGACCAGTTATGCAAGTTTGAGGTCTGCTGTGGATATTATGCGCAAAGGTGCCGCTGATTACGTATCCAAACCATTTGATCACGACGAGCTCATAGTTGCCATCGAACGAGTTTTTGAAGAGAAAAAATCCGAATCATGCAGCTTTTCTGACACTTGGGATCCCCTTTTAGGCAGCAGTGCCGAGGTACTGGCGACTCTCGCTACACTCAATAAAGCAGCTCCCACAGACAACGCCGTGTTAATATCGGGAGAAGTAGGAAATGGAAAACGGTTTGTAGCGAAAGCGATTCATGACAAAAGTCCGTACAGAGATGGCGAATTTATCACTATCAACTGTCGTACAGTTTCAACCTTGCAGCTTGAAAATTTCATAGAGCATATAGACAAACTGCCATCGTGTTCCATATTTCTGGCTGATCTGTGTGATTTACCTCAATTATATCAGCATCCTATTTTGGAATTAATCAGGAGAGACAAGGTACGCTGCATTGCGTCCACCTCCGAGGATCTATTGTGTCTCTGTGATCAGGGCAAATTTGCCAAGGATCTGCTGTTGGAGACGGAGGTAGTAAAAATTGAGATACCCCCACTGCAAAACCGCCCTGAGGATATTACTGAGCTCTCACATTTCTTCATCAACAAGCTATCTGAACAGCTGAGAACCAAGATAACCCTGAGTGATCCCAGTATAGCGTTGATGAAGAGATATCACTGGCCCGGCAATATCAAGGAACTCAAAAACCGGCTGCATCAGGCATCCATACTGCTGGGTGACAAAAACGAAATCACGCCGGAATTACTGAACTTACCCCTACCAGAACCTTCAAAAGTTACGCAAAGTATTGAACAAACGACTGTGGCAGAACTGCCTGTGGGGGAAAATACAGAAACACTCGAGAGTTACTTTGTTAATTATGTATTAGAAAATCAATGCGACATGAGTGAAACAAAATTAGCTAAAAACCTTGGTATAAGTCGAAAAAGTCTTTGGGAGAGAAGAAAAAAATTGCAAATACCTCGCCGAGTCAAGTAACTGGTTCTATAAAAAGCTGTAATGTGGCATAACTGATATAAAAAAATTTTAAGAATGCTTGAACTCAGCAGAGTTTTGATTACAATATTATTATCCACATCATTTATGTGGTAATAACAACAATAAATAAAAACTACAATTTGGATTGCGAAAGGGTTTGAACGGCTTTAGCCAAATAAGCTCAATTGAAAGGGTTGTCGCGAGGCAACCCTTTTTTGATGGAAGGTAAATAAATTTACTCCTACAGAGAATCAGCGAAACAAAAAAACACTCAAACTTTATCACTCTGATAAACTGAACCGCTAAAGAATACAATGGCCGATCAATAATGCTGAAACGCATAAGAACTTATATCGAGACCAAGATATCCTCATCTGGCCCTCACATCGTCAATGCTTCCGACTACGGAATAAGCGCAGATATGATGAGTAGAGATGCATTGAGAGTGGTGGAAAAGCTGCAAAAGTCTGGCTTTCAAGCTTATATTGTTGGTGGATGTGTGAGGGATTTGCTACTGGGTCTTTCGCCGAAAGACTTTGATGTCGCTACGGATGCACAACCCAGCGAGATTAAAGCACTTTTTAGGCGATCTCGTATCATTGGCAGACGATTCCAAATTGTCCATGTGCAATTTAGTCGAGAGCCAATAGAGGTCACCACCTTTCGCTCAAATGAGGGTGCTCAACAAAGTAGGCAAGGTGAGTCCTCGACTCAAAGGACTCAAAGCAAAAGCGGATTACTCACACGAGATAATGTTTTTGGTTCACTACAAGATGATGCAACACGACGAGATTTGACCGTCAACGCACTCTACTACGACCCCTCGGACAACAGTATTCATGACTTTACTAACGGCTTGGAAGATATCGAGAGAAAAGTCATTCATATTATTGGAAATCCGTCTTCCCGTTATCGTGAGGATCCCGTACGTCTTCTCAGAGTGGTGCGTTTTGCGGCTAAACTGGGATTTGATATCGACTCAAACACAGCTAAATCAATTCCCAAACGTGCCTCAGATTTGCAACAGGTATCACCACCCCGACTTTTCGATGAAACATTGAAGCTCTTCATGAGTGGTAGAGGTGAGGCGACATTTAAACTATTACAGGAACATGGCCTTTTCGGTTATTTGGTTCCACAACTTCATCGCGTAATGCAAGTCAATCAAGACAATATTACTAGATTGATTGAGCAGGCATTTATCAACACAGATCGACGCATTGCTGCAAACCAACGTGTTACTCCTGCATTCATTTATGCCGTACTTTTATGGCCAGTGGTGGAGAGAAGGGTTGCAGAGTTGACACAGAAAGGCAATTCGGCGAGTTACGCTATGAGCAAGGCCGGCAGCGAAGTAATATCCCAACAAATTGTGGTAACAGCCATACCTAAACGATTTACAATTCCTATGAGGGAGATATGGGAGTTGCAAATACAATTGCCTCGCCGCGGCGGGAATCGCGCTAAGCGGCTGTCTGAACACCCCAGATTTCGTGCAGCCTACGACTTTGTTTTACT
>CAXRFT010000064.1:0-7997 GCA_964230135.1 Porticoccaceae bacterium
GCTTTACGGCAGTCCTCAACCACTATTGTTGAGCCATCCTTGTCAATTCTACCGACATCACCTACCTGACCACCAGACTCAGCATAGAAAGCCGTTCGATCGAGCAGTACTGCAATATTATCTCCCTCAGCGACAGAGTCGACAGCAACGCCATCTCGATAAATGGCCGTGACAGTTGCGTCAGTTGCAACCTCTGAGTAACCACAAAAATCTGTGGCTCCATCAACTCTTATGCTTTCGGTATAGTCAATGCCGAATTGACTGGCAGCTCGGGCGCGACTGCGCTGTTGTTCCATGCAGCTTTCATAGCCGGCCATATCCAGTGTAAACCCTCTCTCACGCGCAATATCATTAGTGAGATCCACAGGAAATCCGTAAGTATCATAGAGTTGGAAAATTAACTCTCCAGGCAATTCTGAATCGGTGAAATCACTCAAAGCCAGTTCCAGCACGCCCATGCCCTTGTCCAGTGTGCGATCGAATTGGACTTCTTCTTTCTCAATGACATCAATCAAATGTTGTTGTTGAGAAATTAACTCAGGATAGGCCTCACCCATGACTTCGCTGAGAGAGCCCACCAACCGATTAAAGAAGGACCCCTGAGCACCGAGTTTGTGGCCATGTCGAAGGGCACGACGGATAATGCGCCGCAGGACGTAACCTCGACCTTCATTTGAGGGCTCAACGCCGTCGACAATCAAAAACGCGCACGAGCGAATGTGATCTGCAATTACCTTCAAAGAATTATTTTTAAGGTCATCAACACCGATAATGGACGCTGTCGCCTCAATCAGATGCTGAAACAAGTCAATGTCGTAATTATTATGCACTCCCTGCATTACCGCAGCAATCCGCTCCAAACCCATGCCAGTATCTATGGATGGTTTAGGTAATTCTGTCATGTTCCCCTCAGCATCACGCTCAAACTGCATGAAGACCAGATTCCATATCTCGATATAACGATCGAGATCGTCATCAGGACTACCAGGAGGTCCGCCCGGAATACCCTCTCCGTGGTCCCAAAAAATCTCAGTACATGGACCGCAGGGACCAGTTTCACCCATTTGCCAAAAATTATCTTCGTCGAGGCGAGACAACCTCGCCGGATCAACACCAATCTCGTTGATCCAAATATCAGCTGCTTCATCGTCACTGACGTGCACAGTCACCCACAAGCGCTCTTTGGGCAGCTCTAGCACCTCAGTTAAAAAGGTCCACGCATAAGTGATTGCATCACGTTTGAAATAATCGCCGAAACTAAAGTTACCCAACATCTCAAAAAACGTATGATGACGTGCGGTATAGCCCACATTTTCTAAATCATTATGTTTGCCGCCGGCTCTTACACATCGTTGCGACGATACTGCTCGATTATACTGTCGCTTATCTGTACCTAAAAAAACATCTTTGAATTGCACCATTCCCGCGTTGGTAAACAACAGCGTTGGATCATTTCCCGGAACCAGACTGCTGCTGGCTATCACTTGATGCTGTCTATCTGCAAAAAAAGTAAGAAATGCTTGACGGATATCAGAACTCTTCATTGACTGCTTATCACTCTTTGGTAAATATATTTATGATTGCCCTGTAGAGGACTATTTTAGTTGGTTATATCTGATTCGGAAAAACCAGCAGTATCGTTCACTCTCGCCAGCACATGTAAATGCAAATGAAAAACAGTCTGCCCCGCATCCGCGCCGTTATTCACCACTAGTCTAAAGGCTTCATCCACACCAAACTTTCTTGCCATGTCACCCGCGACAAGCATCAAATGTCCGAGTAGTATCTGATCATCAGTATCGGCATCGGCAAGCCTTGGAATAGGCTTTTTAGGAATAATCAGCATATGCACGGGAGCTTGCGGAACTATATCGTTGATGACAATACAGATATCATCTTCGTAAAGAATATCCGCTGGCAATTCACGCTCAATGATACGAGAAAAAATACTTTTAGTTACATCTGACATGTCTCAAGGTCTCACTGTTCAGACGACGGGTTCGATGACAACGATGCCAGTTTTTCGTCTGCTGTCAGTGCCCTAGCTTGAGCCTCGAGCATCACTGGGATATCATCTTTGATCGGGTAAGCCAAACCACTGGCCTTGCACCATAACTCTTGGAGGTCTTTTTTGTATTCCAATGACGCCTTCGTCACCGGACACACCAAAATACTTAGTAACTCTTTATCCACTGTTCTTATCCAAAAATCAATACATCAGTGTATCAATAATGTGATCAAATCACCACGCCAAGGCAGCTTTTCGTTAGCTATTTTTGGATATTAACTCAACATCAATCAGCCGGCAGGCAGTGCTTTGAGCACTAATTGAGGATCGACACGCACATCTCGCCAATTCATTCGCCAATCGAGGTGAGGGCCGGTGGCCCGTCCCGTAGCACCAACTTTGGCTACTGATTCACCGCGGGCTACCTCATCTCCCTTTGTCACCAAAATCTCACTTAAATGAAGGAATGTTGAACTCAAACCGAAACCGTGATCTATGATCAAGGTACCACCGGAGTAAAACAAGTCAGGGTGCGCAAAAATCACTCTGCCGGGAGCTGGAGCAGCCACTAAAGTACCTGTTGGTGCGGCGTAATCAATACCATAGTGAGGACTGCCAGGCACGCCATTGTAGACTCTCTGACTACCGTACACCCCCGTTATCGGGCCGTTTACAGGGCTTATGAAGCCCGATAAAAAATCAGTGCGCGTAGATAGTGTTTGACGTGATCGCTTGACCATAGCTGCATCTTGGCGAATTCGAGTAAGATCCTTTGGATCAGGGGTCACGGTTCGTTGCGGGACACCTTCAATCTTCTGTAAGCGATAAGTTCGCTCTGCGACTGGGAGACGATGCCGGCTAGTATTACCTCGCTCACTAATAACGGTCAACTCCAAGTGTTTATCAGCTTTCCTACCAAGGCCGACAATATACGTACCATCATCTGCGGTATGGAGTTGCTCTCCCTCGAGGAAGATCTTCTGCCCAGGCAGAGCCCTTCCTACCACCAAACCGCCCTGGCTTAACTCGCCAGAAAAGATAAGTGATTCATCCGCCTTATCGCCAGCAACCGATGGTTGGATGGCCATTATGATCAACAGCAACACCGAGAGGATACGCTGACACATCGACCAAAACGCTGGCGTTGTCTTTTTAAAGAACACGAAAATTACTCATGGTTTAATTGTCGCTATCAGTGTTGGAATCGGGAAGTTCAACATAGGGCTCCAGCGATGCCACAGTACAGAGGGTACCGAACTCCAGCACTTGAAAACGATCAAAACGTTCACAAAGCTGGTTCCCCCTTACCTTAGATAGATACCCGTGCCTTTTGATACCCCGACATTCTTTCCGCAAGGTAAGCAAAACCTTTTTCTTGCCCATCATGTGAACAATGGCGGATTGATCATCAATCCAACGGATACTTTTGATCCGAGAACGAGACACACAACCATTGCGAATGCCCCACGCCTTGGGATCCAAGGTCAGAACAGATTCCACATCGTCCACCGAGTTTTCAGCACCCAAATCTGTCTCAGGCACCGACAAATCTTGGGCCGAAATAAATGACGTCAAACCCACCATGCTCAACAATGATAGCGCGAAACGTAGGTTCATGCCCTCGCCCTCCTTTCTTACGTAAACTGCAATAGTGACATCTGCTTTGCTTCTACAAAAGAATTATTCATGACCATAGAGACTAGGCCTAGAGCGTAAAAGTACAGATCTGGCGAATTTGAATTGCTCATATCCTCCGCAAGAGAGTATCATTGACAACCTACCCCGACTACCACCCATTATTTCCCATGCCTTGATCATGAATACCGAGCGATTTAAACCACCGAAATATCTCCGTAACAAACACATTCAAAGTATCATGAACAGCGTTGGGCCAAGAAAGCTGAGAGCTAAGCAACTGGCTAAATCAATGCTCTCCGAAAAGATCACTATTACTACAGACAAAAATGTCAAACTAACCGCCGAGTTTGATCAAGCCACAGATCATTTCCAGGGAAAGGCAAAACCCGAGACTACATCGCTGGTGATTTTAATCCATGGCTGGGAGGGCTCCAGCCAATCTGCCTATCAAGTAACCACTGCGAGTTTTTTATTGAGCCAAAGATTTGATGTACTGAGGCTCAATTTGCGCGATCATGGCGACAGCCATCATTTGAATCTGGAGTTTTTTAACTCAACCTTGCTGGAAGAAGTTGGTGATGCGATAAACGTATTCAATCAGCAAAAGAATTACAAAAAAATATTTCTCGCAGGATTTTCTCTAGGTGGTAATTTTACATTGCGCATCGCCGCAGATCGCGGAGAGGAATTGAGAATTTCCGCTGCTGTGGCAATTTGCCCACCCATCGATCCCAACAACGCCATGCGTGCCATGAACGATGGTCTATTTATTTATGAACGGTATTTCTTCAAGCGATGGACCAAATCGCTGAAGAAAAAATTAATTTATTTCCCGGAATTGGCCATCGATCTAGATCTATCTACTATACACACGCTCGAGGATATCAATAGAACATTTATTCCTCGATTCACACCATTCAGTGACCCAAAAAGCTATTTTTCTGCCTACGCTATCACCGGAGACCGACTGAAAAATCTAACCATACCGAGCTATTTATTTGCCACCGAAGATGATCCAATCTTACCCATAACTGATGTGGATAAAATCCAACAGACAGAGGCCCTGTGCATCATTCGTCAACCCCATGGCGGCCACTGCGGGTTCATATCAGACGTAAAAGGAAATAGTTGGATGCCTAAACAACTGGCTAACATCTTTAACCAACACCGTTGACACAAGACCTCGCCGGCTCTGTTGGTGCGAAGCATCAATCTATCGTTTATCAACCTTCCAGAGGCTCTTTAGCCGTCATCCTGGCTGTTAGAGAGCGCATACTTAATCTGATCATAGCTAAATCCACGATACTGCATAAAGCGCATCCTTTTAGCTAGATCCTTTGGGTCAACTGCTAATTCAGAACCAAATTTCCGCTTTGCAACGTCCTTGGCCAAGGTATACCAATCGACGCCCTCAGATTCAAGGACAGAGTCAAACAATGACTCTTTTATCCCTTTTTCTCTAATATCAAGCCGAATTCTAGCTGGTCCTTGACCGCGGACAATACGAGATCTGACAAAAGCTTCAGTGAAACGCTCATCGCTCTGTAAACCCTCAGCCTGCAATCGATCTAGTACTGCATCAATCTCCGAACAGTCCTCGAATTTGCGCTCTAATTTCAGCGCTAGCTCGCGCCGCGAAAACTCTCGGCCCGTAAGAAGATCCATGGCCGTTGTTCGAATCTTAGAGCGACTAATGGGCTGTCTGTCCATAAATTATCCACTTTGACCTACTTCATACCAAACCAAACAATTTGCAAAGGAATCAGGGGCCTTGCATGTTTAAACAGGCATCAGCAACTTAGCTTTCGGCACTCGTGTCATCTTTCTCCACCGCGACATTAGAGAGTTCTTTTGCCCTAATCTGTTGCTCAATCTCCGCCGCAATCTCGGGATTCTCTGTCAGGTAGATACCCACATTAGCCTTACCCTGACCAATTTTATTGCCTTTGTATGCATACCATGCACCAGATTTGTCCACCAGACCATGTTTTACACCGAGATCCACCAGCTCACCATTTCGGTTGATGCCACGACCATAGAGAATCTGAAATTCTGTCTGCTTGAAAGGCGGCGCAACTTTATTTTTTACCACTTTTACCCGCGTTTCATTTCCAACGATTTCATCGCCGTCCTTCACAGCACCTATGCGCCGGATATCCAACCTAACCGACGAGTAAAACTTAAGCGCGTTGCCACCCGTTGTGGTCTCTGGGTTACCAAACATGACACCAATTTTCATTCTTATTTGGTTAATGAAAATAACCAGACAATTGGCTGTTTTAATATTGGAAGTGAGCTTGCGCAGCGCCTGTGACATCAGTCGCGCCTGCAACCCAACATGATGATCTCCCATTTCTCCTTCAATCTCAGCTCTGGGAGTCAAGGCTGCCACTGAGTCAACAATCAACACATCACAGGCGCCTGAGCGCACCAGCATGTCTGTGACTTCTAGAGCTTGCTCTCCGGTGTCGGGCTGCGAAACGATCAGATCATCAATGACCACACCAAGCTTTTCAGCATACACTGGATCCAACGCGTGCTCAGCATCAATAAATGCGCAGGTGCCGCCGGCCTTTTGTGCTTCGGCAATGACCTGAAGCGTCAGTGTGGTCTTACCTGAAGATTCCGGCCCATAGATTTCAACCACCCGACCCTTTGGCAGACCACCTATCCCCAGCGCAATATCTAGGCCGAGAGAACCTGTGGATATTGCCGGCACAGCTTGGCGTGTATTATCTCCCATGCGCATGACGGTACCTTTACCAAATTGACGTTCAATTTGACCGAGAGCGGCTTCCAAAGCCTTAGTTTTATTTGCGTCCGTTTTGTTGGCGTCCATAGTGTTAACCTCAGGCTATAGTTTTATCAAATAAATATATGTGCTGCTTAATAATATTACTGTATAGGTGTACAGTAGTCGATTATTCTAATTGGTGCAATAGCTGTTGCAGAGAAATTTTCACCGATGTGGCTCGT
Source organism: Porticoccaceae bacterium (assembly GCA_964230135.1). Classification (GTDB taxonomy): domain Bacteria; phylum Pseudomonadota; class Gammaproteobacteria; order Pseudomonadales; family Porticoccaceae; genus HTCC2207. The sequence goes on from CAXRFT010000064.1 coordinate 6,623, forward strand.
ACATAGTATCGATCACCTTCAATACGATGCTTTTGTGCCGTCACTCCTTGAGGCCCCGCGCAGGCAAACCAGACTGTGCCCACCGGTGTTCTCTCTGTTCCACCCGATGGACCCGCGACACCGCTGACAGCTATTGCGTAGTCAGCGCTGGCCTTCTCAGCTGCCCCTAACGCCATTGCACTCACCACATGCTCAGAAACTGCACCGTATTGCGACACTAGTGCAGGGGCGACACCGAGTATGGATTGTTTGGCGTGGTTAGCATAAGTGATGTACCCAGCGTCAAACCACTGAGAACATCCTGGGACAGCTGTAATCGCGCTGGCAACGCTGCCCCCAGTACAAGACTCAGCGGTGGTAACTGTGCAGCCGCCCGCCGATAAGAGCTCTCCAACTCGCTGTGCCAGTAACTCTGTTTCCTCATCCATGCTGTAAGTGTAATGTTTTCAAAGCAGTTTAAGAAGCCTAGCTTATTTCAAAAAATAGAGGTGGAACCAAACTTGTCAATCAACGCCTGATTTAGTTTTGATTGTTCTTGGACGATGTCGAACTGACCGCAAAAGCCATTGTTCCAGTGGTGAAAAGAATCCACGTCTGCATCGCCAATATTGACTAGAGATTCCCAGACAATCAAACATTTTTCTAGGTCAGTGGCGACCTTATGTCCCTTGAGACTATCCAATAATGTCGTCATGGTCTCCGTCTCAGAATCTAACGTGAGCGCATCATCGCGATCGAGATGAACATAATGTTGCGCTTCCTTGCTAAAAGGCCTCCAATCAACATCTAACCTATCCCCTGGACTAAGTCCTTTGGCAAAATCTGACCAAGCGCACATCATCGTGGTTTCCATTTGATCTCGGTTTGGACCTTCCGGGTAGATATAAGAGGTAACCGGTCCATATTTGTAGTCTCCGCTAACAAATGCGATATCGGTTCCATGGGCCGCACCCAAGATAGTTGGAAAATCTGCAAAAAATGAAGCTTTCTGGTGATCCCAGTCAAAACGAAATGCATAGAGTTCGCTATATCCCGCTTCTTTCATCGCTAACAGTGGCTGATCAACACCACGTAACTTCCAAGCGTGGGAACGCACCCTCACCCAGAAATCAAAAAGATCTGCGTCCTTGACCCTGATAACCGGTGGTAGAAGTTTAGTAAACCAATAAGTGGTATCCATAAAATATCTGTGCAACCCATGCCAAAGGGCAACTTCATCTTTTGTCGCTCCGGCCATCACGGGGACGTCTTTGCGATACTCCTTTTGACCCAGAGCAGAGAGCAAACCGACGTCGGGGATGACAATACCATCTCTCATGGTGAGGGGTATGTTGTCATCGCTTTCACTCTTGTAATATTCCCCTACCAACAACCT
>CAXRFT010000065.1:0-3484 GCA_964230135.1 Porticoccaceae bacterium
CAGAAAGTGGTGGAAGAGGCGCCCTGTCCGGTAATGACAGATGCACTGAGGGAAAAAATGGGCCAGTCGGCCATCGATGCAGCAAAAAGTGTCAATTATCGTGGTGCTGGCACGGTGGAATTCTTACTCGATGAGAGTGGCAGTTTCTATTTTTTAGAAATGAACACCAGGCTGCAAGTAGAACATCCGGTCACCGAATTGATCACCGGGCTCGACCTCGTTGCCCTGCAAATTTCGGTGGCTCAGGGGGAGCCGCTTGGACTATCTCAAGAGGATGTGTCTCTAAGTGGTCATGCCATTGAGGTGAGATTGTACACAGAGGATCCCAGTAATGACTTCTTGCCTTCATCGGGTCCTGTGGATATGTGGTCTCCGGCATCAGGTGACGGTGTACGCATTGACGACGGAATATGTACTGGCCAGCAAATTTCTCCCTTCTACGACCCCATGGTGGCCAAAATCATAGGCTTCGGCGAGAGTCGCGAGGTGGCTCGTTTGCGCTTGATTAAAGCACTTCAAGACACTGTTTTGTTCGGTACGCCGAACAATAAAGAGTTTTTAATCAGGTGTCTTGAAAAGCAGCAGTTTATTGATGGAGAGGCCACCACAGCGTTTATTCAGGAGGTTTTTTCTGAGGAGGAAATGGCGGTCACTGTACCCTCATTCTCTGACAGCGCCGTGGCTGCCTGTGTTGATCTGACACTTGACTACCAGCGGGCTAAAGAGTCCAGTTTGCTGGTCAGTGATAGGCTCAGAAACTGGTCTAGTGCCAGTGCAATGGTGTCAAGAAAGCAGTATGAATTTGGTGATCGGAGCTATGATCTGGGGATTTCTCCAGTGAATAACAGTAAAAATATCTTTGTTGTCACTGATATTGCCACACAGGAGGCAACAGAAGTTCAGATTACCGACATGCGGCAGGACAGCGTCTCCGTTAAGGTCAATGGAGGTCAGTTAGTTGCTCGATTTATGTCGCTGGCCCCCGGGCAACTTCACTGCTCAATTGAGGGTTGCAGTGCAATGTTCAAAGATCGAATTATTTTGGACGGGGCGGTGGATGAGAGTGCTGCAGGTGGACGCGTGGTAGCGCCTATGCACGGTTTGCTCCTTGAAGTAAGGGTTAATCAGGGCGACACAGTGGTCAAAGGTCAAACGCTGGCGGTACTGGAGGCGATGAAAATGCACTATGAGATTCATGCTCCCATCGATGGCCTGGTGGATACTGTTATCGCAAGTGCCGGACAACAGGTGGCGGCAGACGATCTGCTAATTGAAATCAACCAACCAGAGGGCGCTTGAGCGCGTCGGGAGAAATCGATGAGTATAAAACTTTGGCATTGCGCTGGGGCCAGGTCGGTGCGACCTCTGTGGACCTTGGAAGAGATGGGGCTCGACTATGAATTGGAGGTAATGCAGTTCCCGCCGCGATTCCTCCACGCTGGATACACCGAGATTAATCCCATTGGCACGGTGCCATTTTTTAGCGATAGCACTGACAATTCAGATAATCCTGTATACATGACTGAGTCGGCTGGCATTAGCCAGTATCTGGTTGATCGCCACGGCCCCACTGGTCTTGCAGTTAAGGTGGATGAGCCAGACTATGGTGAGTATTTGAATTGGTTGCATCGCAGCGATGCCACCCTGACATTTCCGCAGACTCTGGTGCTGAGATATACCGTTCTCGAACCTGAAGAGCGGCGACTTCCCAGCGTTGCAGAGGATTACACCAAGTGGTTTTTGTCGCGTTTGCGCTCAGTGGAGTTGGCCTTGGCCGATCGTGAGTTTCTCACAGCTGGACGCTTTACCATCGCTGACATCGCTGTGGGTTACGCCTTACATCTGGCGGTGACCTTGGGCTTGCGAGACAATTTTAAACCCAATACCGATGCCTATTATCATCGTCTTGCGGCGCGTCCAGCATTTCAAAAAGCCACCGCGATGTGATTTACTGTGCTCACTGTAGAATAACAATAATTAGATCAGAGGGTCGCTTATGTCTGCGCATGCTGTTTACCCGCATCTCTTCTCACCCCTCGACTTGGGTTTTACTCAGATAAAGAACCGTGTGTTGATGGGGTCAATGCACACTGGCTTGGAAGAGGCCGAAGATGGTTTTCCTCGCCTTGCTGCATACTTTGCCGAGCGTGCTCGCGGTGGCGTGGGCATGATTATTACCGGCGGTATTTCACCCAATGAAGAGGGTGGTTATGGTGCTAAATTGTCCACCCCTGAAGAGGCAGAGCAGCACAAGCTGATAACCTCTGCTGTTCACGATGTGGATCCACAGATCAAAATATGTATGCAAATCCTCCATGCCGGGCCTCTAGCGAGAGGCTCGACCTGTGTTGCTCCCTCGGCGGTAGCGTCAAGAATTTCTCGACAAATTCCCATGGAACTCGACCAGGCAGGTGTAGAAAAACAAATTAATGATCACGTGCAGTGTGCCAAAATGGCTCAATTAGCCGGTTATGATGGTGTGGAGATCATTGGTTCTGCAGGCTATTTGCTGAGTACATTTTTGGTGGAAAAAACCAATCAGCGCACCGATCAGTGGGGTGGCAGCTACGAAAATAGAATGCGGTTTCCGCTAGAGATCATGCGTCGTTGTCGCGCTGAAGTGGGAGACAACTTTATTTTAATTTTCCGTATTGCCGCCATGGATATGCTTCAGGGCGGTATGTCATGGCAAGAGGTGGTTCAGCTAGGCAAAGAAATGGAGCGCGCGGGCGCAACCATTATCAGTACCCATTTCACTTGGCACGAGGCCACAGTGCCAACCATCGCCACCATGGTGCCAAGGGCGGCTTTTACCAGTGTCACCGGCAGATTGCGTAGGGAATTGAGTATTCCCACTATCACCAGTAATCGCATCAATATGCCCGATGTGGCGGAGCAAGTTTTGGCCAATGGCCACGGTGATATAGTGTCTATGGCAAGGCCAATGCTGGCAGACGCAGAGCTGGTCAATAAAGCCTTTGAAGGCCGTGAAGCGGAGATTAACACCTGCATTGCCTGTAATCAGGCCTGTCTTGATCACACGTTCAACATGAAAGTGACCTCTTGTCTGGTGAATCCCCGTGCCTGTCACGAGACATTGCTCAATTATGTGGCGACAGAGGCACCCAAAAAGATTGCGGTAGTTGGTGCGGGCCCGGCAGGGCTTGCCTATGCCGCCGTTGCTGCAGAGCGCGGTCATCAGGTCACGCTGTTTGACGTGGCGACGGAAATTGGTGGCCAGTTCAACTTGGCAAAACGTGTTCCGGGTAAGGAAGAGTTGCACGAGACACTGCGTGATTACAAACATCAATTAGCCGAAGTCGGCGTTGAAGTCATTTTGGGTCAGCGGGTTGATGGGGCGATAATCAAAGCAGGCGATTTTGATCACACGGTAGTGGCCACGGGTATAAGCCCAAGACGACCCGATATTCCAGGTATTGATCACCCGATGGTTATGGGCTACATCGAGGCGATCACAGGACAG
>CAXRFT010000066.1:0-89732 GCA_964230135.1 Porticoccaceae bacterium
ACCCTCGAAACTCTACAAACGTTTACACACTTTCCAGGCGTGCTCCTTCAGCCACTCGGACACCTCACCGTAAACTTCTACCGATTTTCTGCTCTACTAACTTCACTACAGGAGCACCGGCGTGCTCTTTGCTTCGAGCCACGCTACTGCATGCCTCTCGTCTCTGCGAGATCGCCCTGCGGGCGCCTCACCGTGTAATTTTCCTGATTTGTTGTAACCTATAGAAATCACAAAAACACTGATTTGCCCAACTTAATCAACCTTGCCAAAGAAGCGGCAAAAATGCTGCATCAGCAAAGCAACAATGCGGCGAGACTGTACACATTTGAGCACGTAAAAGCAATCAGGGTTTACCGAGATTTCTGTGATTAGGCGAGAACTAACCTTGAGTGCTAAACTTGCAAGATGAATGTCTCAACACGTAAAAGCCAAAATAATAAAATTCAGGATTTTTACCGCACTGCCCTCTGCTCTATCTGTGCAGTAATGCTATTTTACGCTTTGTTGGCTGACAGCAACCGCATTCAGTCCCTGACAGGGCTTTGTGTCATATTTAGTTTTTTTAGCGTCAATCATCTGATTACTGCCAGATCGCTGGTCGCAGGCACTAACATTACAGTATTTACAATGGTTGACGGAATTTTAACTGGTGCCCTGCTCGCCTATCTGTGTTTTGACCCTCTCTCATCGACAATCGTGCTTTTTGCCTTTGCGGCTGTGCTAATGTCCTGCCAAAGAAAAGAGAAACTGGCCCACATCCTACTACTGGGGATGGGGATGTCTATTTTCACTTATACATTTAGTGATAACACACCGCCAAGTGATATGCAAAAACTACTGGTCCTTGCGCTAATAGGTGTTTTTTTCTTAGCGGCTCTGTCTCAGCAACAAGGTAAAAATCGTCAGTTAAGTGACAAATTGCAGACAGCAAACACGTTGAATGATGAACTCACCAATCGCGTATTCCACTTGGCCAAATATTTCTCACCGACGCTTAGGAGTGCAGTTTTAACCGGTAACCGCTCCCATCAGCATGCGGAAGAAAAACATCTGACTATCTTCTTCTCGGACTTAAAAGGTTTCACTGAACTGGCAGAGCAGCTGCCACCAGATCAATTAGGCGAATTCCTCAGTATTTACCTTAGCCAAATGAGCGACATTGCCATTCGTTTTGGTGGCACCATTGACAAAATTATTGGTGATTCAATGATGGTTTTCTTTGGTGATCCCGAAACCCAGGGAGAAAACACAGATGCAGTGAACTGTGTCGCTATGGCCATTACCATGCAAGCTGCCATGGAAGACCTAACAGGCCAATGGCGAGACCAGGGCATTGATAATCCACCATCGCTAAGAATCGGCATAAACAGCGGACTTTGTAAAGTCGGTCACTTTGGCACAGCACAGCATTTCAACTATACACTGCTGGGGCGGTCGGTGAACCTCGCCAGCCGCCTAGAATCCGCTGCTGCAGACAACGAGATACTGATATCTTTGAGCACCTACAATCTGATTAAAGATCGCATTGATTGTCAGCTCGCTGGCGAGTTGAGTGTGAAAGGCTTTAATCAACCGCTAATCACTTATCGCGTCACCCAACTAAAACAAGATTAAAACACCTTGAATCACTCGTAGTCCTTAATTGAAGGACAGGAGCAGGCCAGATTGCGATCACCATAAACGTGATCCAACCGCCCTACTGGTGGCCAGTATTTATCACTTCTTAAGGAATCTAGCGGGTAGGCAGCAGCACTCCGAGTATAATCATGCTGCCAATCATCAGAACTCACCATGGCCGCTGTGTGGGGCGCTGACACCAGCGGATTGTCAGCTAGCGTCCACACGCCACAGGCAACCTGATCAATTTCTTGTTTAATGGCAATCATGGCATCACAGAATCTATCCAGCTCGGCTTTCGATTCACTCTCCGTAGGCTCAATCATCAGTGTTCCAGCCACAGGAAAAGACATTGTGGGTGCATGAAAACCATAGTCTATTAGCCGTTTAGCAATATCGTCCACAGAGATTCCAACATCATCCTTAATTCCTCGCACATCGAGAATACACTCATGGGCAATATGACCGTGACGACCTTTGTAGAGAATACTGTAATGCTCCTGCAGACGACTGGCCACATAGTTAGCGTTGAGAATCGCCATTTCCGTGGCCTGTTTGAGACCTTCGCAACCCATCATACGCACGTACATCCAGGTAATGGGTAATATACTGGCACTGCCAAAAGACGCTGAGGACACTCGGGCACCCTGACGAACACCATGCTCATCTTGCCGGGGTAAAAATGGCTCGAGATGCTTACCCACACCAATGGGTCCCACTCCGGGACCACCACCACCATGGGGTATGCAAAAGGTTTTATGCAAATTTAGGTGGGACACATCTCCACCGAAACGCCCCGGCTGACACAGACCCACCATGGCGTTGAGGTTGGCGCCGTCAATATAGACTTGGCCACCAGACTGATGGACCAGATCACAGACTTCGCTGATTTGCTCCTCAAATACGCCGTGAGTTGAGGGATAGGTAATCATGATGGCGGCCAAATCCGTCTTATACTGCTCTACCTTGGATCTCAAATCAGTCACATCAACATTACCCTGCTCATCGCAGGACACTACCACGACTTTCATCCCACACATCTGTGCTGACGCCGGGTTGGTACCGTGGGCGGAACTGGGAATAAGACAGATGTTGCGGTGGCCCTCACCACGACTGTTGTGATATCCGCGGATAGCCAATAAACCGGCATATTCACCCTGAGATCCAGCATTGGGTTGCAATGACATGGCATCGTATCCGGTGGCTGCACAGAGCATGTCCTCCAACTGTTCAATCATCTCCATATAGCCTCGGGTCTGATCTGCGGGGGCGAAGGGGTGTATCTGAGCAAACTCCGGCCAGCTGATGGGCATCATTTCTGCAGTAGCATTGAGTTTCATTGTGCAGGAACCCAAAGGAATCATGGCACGATCTAGGGCAATGTCTTTATCAGCCAATTTGCGCATATAACGCAACATTTCGGTTTCTGACTGATATCGGGAAAATGTGGGATGATCCATAAAACTGGTGGTTCGCACCAGGCTGCCGGGCTTGTTGTCCTGAACCTGCTCGGACAGATTGTGAACATTAAGCTTATGCTCACCGAGAAGGACATCGAAAAGCATTTCGATATCTTTTACCGACGTGGTCTCATCGAGTGATACCCCCAGGGTATTCTTATCAATCAAACGAAAGTTACACTGTCGCTGTGTGGCCCTATCAAGGATCGTCTGAGTCGCTTCACCGGTGATCAAGGTCAAAGTGTCAAACCAATGGTCATTGACAAGTTTAATATCCTCATCTTCAAGCCCCTTGGCCAACACTGAAGTGAGCATATGAACTCTCTCAGCGATACGTCGCAACCCCTGGGGTCCATGATAAACGGCGTACATGCCTGCAACAACCGCCAACAAAACCTGAGCGGTGCATATGTTAGACGTCGCTTTTTCACGGCGAATGTGCTGTTCTCGAGTCTGCAGAGCTAAACGGTAAGCGGGTTCACCGTTGCTATCTTGAGAGACACCCACCAAACGGCCGGGCAAATTGCGTTTAAAAGATTCTCTAGTGGCCATATAGCCGGCATGAGGTCCACCGAAGCCCAATGGAACACCAAATCGCTGACTTGAACCAATCACCACGTCAGCTCCCAGTGATCCCGGGGAGGCCAACAGTGTTAAACTCAGTAAATCTGCAGCCATCACCGCCAAGCCGCGTTGCGATTGAATCTTGCTGATGACATCTCGAAAATCGCGAATCTCTCCGCTGGCGCCAGGATACTGCATGATGGCACCGAAAGCTTCCTCAGAAAAGTCACTGGGATCAGCGACAACAATGTCAATGGCCAGGGGCTCTGCACGAGTTCTCAGTATCTCAATGGTCTGGGGCAAGCAATCCTGATCGACGTAGAAACGATTGGATTTGGACTTTGACATGCGCTGACAAAGAGACATGGCTTCTGCCGCTGCAGTACCCTCATCCAACATGGAGGCATTGGCAATGTCCATACCGGTAAGATCGGAGATGACCGTTTGGAAATTGATTAACGCCTCCAGACGACCTTGAGAGATTTCTGGTTGATAGGGGGTATAGGCTGTGTACCAGGCGGGGTTTTCTAAAATATTGCGCTGAATAACCGGTGGCGTAATGGTGTCGTAATAACCTTGACCAATAAAGCTGCGAAAGATTTTATTTTTCTTTGCCAGTTGCTTTAATTCAGTGAAGGCTTGAACCTCACTGCAGGCATCGCGCAAGGCTAACGGCTCCTGCATAGCTATTGTCTCAGGAACCACTTTGGAAATAAGTTGCTCCATGCTTCCATAACCGAGAGATTGTAGCATTGCACCGGCCTGTTGCTCCCTCGGGCCAATGTGACGGCCAATGAATGTCTTAGTATTCTCTAAATCAGCCAAGCTCTGGCGCTTTTTCAACATTTAGCTACTCCCTATTGGATGTTATTCACCATTCCGAATAAATTCTTGATACTGAGATTGATCCATAAAATCAGACATTTCCACATCAACAGTCGATGTCAGTTTAAGAATCCAACCCTCGACCTCAGGATCGCTGTTAAGCAATTCTGGTGCATCAACCAGCGATTCATTGACCGCCACCACAGTGCCGGTAAGCGGTGCAGCAATTTCACCGGCGGCCTTCACTGATTCAATCACTACCGCCTCTTCGCCCTGCATCAGCTCGTCTCCAATGTCTGGCAATTCAACAAATACCACATCACCCAGTTGCTCTTGGGCGTGTTGAGTGATTCCTATCACCACCTCAGAATCACTAAACTCCAACCACTCATGATCTCTGGTATACACCATTGTCTTCATACTCAAACCTTATTAATTGTTATTTGCCACGATAGTAATTTTGTTGCACAAAGGGCATTGTCGACACCGTTATAGATTTCGGTTTCCCCCTCACCACGGCGGTCAGCACAGTTCCCACTGCGGAGAGCTCCAAGGGCACATAACCCATGGCAATGGGTTTCTGTAATGAAGGCGAAAACCCGCCGCTGGTTATTTGACCAATCCTTTGGCCGTCTCCATCAACAATCTCCGTACCTTCTCTAACCGGTGCACGACCATCAATGGTGAACCCTACTCGAACCCTCAGTGCAGCTTCAGCGAACTGACGCAAAATACGCTCATGGCCGAGAAATCCAGCAGATTTAGATCCGCCAAGGCGCCGTGATTTGCTAATACTCCAACCAATGCTCGCCTCCAATGGTGTGGTGTAAGCGTCCATATCATGGCCATAGAGGCACAGTCCCGCTTCCAGACGAAGAGAATCCCGAGCACCCAGACCGACCCACTGGCAACCATCGTAAGAAAGGAGTTTATCTGCAAGTTCTGCAACCTCTGAATTGGCCACTGAAACTTCAAAGCCATCTTCGCCTGTGTATCCCGAGCAAGTGACATAACAGGAGATACCATCAATTTTGGCGGAGGTGGCTGTCATGAATGACAGTGACGATAATGAAGGTGCCAATATCGACATTAGCTCTCTGGCGCCTTTGCCTTGAACCGCTACAAGGCTGCGCTCATGGAGAACCTCAACTTGACAGTTACCTAGGTATTTTTGCAGATGGGCAAGGTCCTGCGCTTTGCACGCCGCATTGACTACCAGGAAAAACGTCTCTTCATCCCAGCGGGTAATAATCAAGTCATCCAGAATGCCGCCATCTTCGCCGGTGAATACACCATAGGTCATCTGATTAACAGGCATATTCTCGAGATCTACAGGCACTAAATATTCCAGCGCCCTTGCGGCGGAGGCACCACGTACCACAAACTGACCCATGTGGGAGACATCGAATAAACCCACTCGCTCCCTGGTGTGAAGATGCTCTTGCATGATGCCACCGGGGTACTGCAGAGGCATTAAATAACCAGCGAAAGGAACCATCTTGGCGCCGGCGGCTACGTGATGACAGTAAAGCTGTGTTTGTTTGGGCTCTGAATTGTCGGACATGCATTTCCCTTAGGTGTAGCAACCGATATAAGCAAGAAAACGCAATAATAAGCACAGCAAAGAAATATGTGAAATTAATAACTAAAATGTTACTATTTAAAAAATTTATACTATGAGTTAGCTACCTGAGATCTGTCATGAAGAATTTATCCATTGACTTGCTGCGCGCCTTTGTCAGTGTTGCTCAACTCGGAAGCTTCACCCGCGCCGGCGAATTACTCGGTCGTTCACAGCCCGCAGTGACATTAAAAGTAAAAAGGCTAGAACAACTGGTGGAGGAAAGCCTGTTCATTCGAACCGGTAAGAATCTGGAATTATCTGCCGCCGGTACCACTCTGTATGAGTATGCCGAACAAATCCTATCACTGAATGATTTAGCCATTAGCCAGTTTTCTAAAAGCGCAGTAACAGGAAAAATCCGTTTAGGCATTCCCAGTGAGTTCGCCACTTTATTATTACCGAAGATTGTCAGCCGATTTGCCAAGGCCTACCCCAATGTTACATTGGAAGTTAACTGTGAGTTAAGTAAACATTTGTTAACCCCCAGCGGACGAGACAATCATGACTTAATCTTGGCACTGGGAGATACAGTAGCTGGCAAGCAATCAAGCCTGATCAAAACTGATGATTTGGTCTGGGTGACCAGTGTTGAGCAAAAATCAGTTAAAGTTCAAGTTGTGCCGCTCATCGTTGCAGCTGAAGGCTGTATTTATCGTCACACCGCGATAAGGACCCTAGAGGCTCACAAGCTTCCGTGGCAAATTGTTTACACCAACCCCGACCTGACCGGCATTCAATACGCTATACAGGAAAATCTTGGGGTAACGGTTTTAGCCCGCAGTACAGTGCCAAACAACCTAAAAATTATGCCGCCATCAGCTCAGCTCCCCGATCTTGGGCAGGTAAACATTAATCTCATTATGGGGAATAAGCGCGGGCAAGACCAAGCGATTGGCTTACTGGCAGAATTTTTGCGAGCCAGCTTATCTTGAGAGCTCTACTGCCGCGCCTGTCGTAAGCGCGGCGGTCTGGTTTGCGCGGTACTGCGGAATGGATTGATATCCAACCCACCTCGCCTCATATAGCGGGCATACACCGTTAGCTGAGAAGGATTACAGCGCTGTAAAATATCAGTAAAAATCTGCTCCACGCACTGTTCATGAAAGTCCTGATGCTGGCGGTAAGAAACGATATATTTAAGTAAACCGTCCCTGTCAATTTTTGGTCCACTGTAGTCGACGTAAACCGACGCCCAGTCAGGCTGATCGGTAACGGGACAATTTGTCTTTAACAGATGTGAATACAGCGTTTCAGAGACTTCATCTGCCTCATCGGAAATCAAGAAGTCTGCATTTGGAATATAGGTATCAATAGTGACAGGTCTCTGATCTAAACAGAGACCTCTTGGCTCGCCAATGGGATTAAATCCGGCATACTCAGAGGCACCAAAAAGGGTGACGTCAACAACAGCACCACAAGCGGCTGACAAGTCTTGCATCAACACGTCTTTCAACGTCTGTTGCGACTCGAAGGATGTCTGAAGTAGCGAGTTCAAGTATAACTTAAACGACTTGGACTCGATAATCGATGAGCTGTCACAGGGAAACACGAATTCTCCCACGGCCACCTGTGGCAATCCGTGGGTATTAAGCCAGGAAATCTCAAAAGCGGTCCAAAGATCAAACCCTACAAAAGGCAACTGTTGTTGTAACGAGCCCTGGCGTGCTTTAGAACGAGCAATGGGTTGCAATAAGGTGGGGTCATACAGATCAGAATACTTCGTGTGCTTTCCCAATTCTGTGTCGGAATAATCCACCATCAGCTTCTCAACCTCGACCCTCGTTCCAACAGACGCAAGGCAAATAAGAACAGCAATAGTGAGAAAAATCCCACCATGACAAAAGACCAGATCACATTAATATCGGTAATCCCAGCAATTCCGTACCTAAAAGCATTAACCATGTACAGAACCGGATTGAGCATTGATAGGTTACGCCAAAATTCCCCTAATAACTCTATGGAGTAGAACACGCCACCGAGGTAGGTCAACGGCGTTAACACGAACGTTGGAATAATCGATATATCATCAAAATTAGCCGCAAAAATCGCGTTAATTAACCCCGCCAGTGAAAACATTAACGATGTCATCAACACAATACCAACAGTAATTGGCCAGTTGTGTATGCTAAATTCGGCAAAATAAAGTGCTAATACCGTCACAATAGCACCCACCCCCAAGCCTCGACACATACCACCAGCGACATAGCCAAGTAGGATGATCCAGTTGGGGGTCGGCGATACCAGCAACTCTTCAATATTGCGCTGAAACTTGGAGCCAAAAAAGGATGACACCACATTTGAGTACGAATTGGTGATCACTGACATCATAATCAGACCGGGGGCCACAAATTGAATGTAGGGCAAACCCGACATGGTTCCTATGCGGGTTCCAATGAGTTGACCAAAGATAACAAAATACAAAACAATGGTAATCACCGGGGGCAGCAGAGTCTGCGGCCAGATACGCATAAAGCGGCGAATTTCCCGACGCAGGATGGTTTCAAAAGCAACCCATTTTTGCAAGCTATTCATGGCCTACCTCCGCTACTGTCGCAACCAAATTTTTATCCACCAGATCAAAAAACAGCTCTTCCAGACGATTAGTTTTGTTTCGCATACTGATGACATCAATATTTTGCTCATTCAAACTGGCAAAAACCTGATTAATCGACTGGTTTTTATGCACTTCAACTTCGATACTGTGACTATCGACGAGAGAGACCGAGTAGCCTTCAAGTACCGGCGCAGTGGTCAAGCATTTTGCCGTATCCAGAACAAATGTCTCTCTATTGAGTTGCTTTAACAGAGCCTTGATACTGGTATTTTGCACGATACTACCGTGATCGATAATGGCGATGTTCCGACACAGACTCTCCGCCTCCTCCAAATAGTGAGTGGTCAAAATAATGGTTGTGCCCTGAGCATTTATCTCTCGAAGAAACTCCCACATGGAGCGACGCAACTCAATATCAACTCCGGCTGTGGGCTCATCTAGAACCAGTAGCTTGGGTTCATGAATCAATGCCCGCGCGATCATCAGTCGTCGTTTCATTCCACCGGAGAGATTCCGCGACAGGTCATTTCTCTTTTCCCAAAGACCTAATTGACGCAAATATTTTTCAGCCCGCTGCAATGCCAAATCAGCTTTAATACCAAAATAGCCGGCCTGAGCCACTAAAATGTCAATGGGCTTTTCAAATTGATTAAAATTAAATTCTTGAGGCACAACACCGACGTATTGTTTCGCTGTCGAGAAGTCTTGATCAATATCATAACCAAAAATAGATACAGATCCGCCGGTTTTTCGCACCAGCGAGCAAATAATCCCTATGGTGGTGGATTTTCCTGCACCGTTGGGTCCTAACAAGGCGAAAAAATCACCTTGAGCAACATTTAAATCAATTCCCTTCAGTGCGACAAAGCCTCCTTCGTAGGTCTTTGACAGTTGGGAGATAGCAAGTGCGGGTTCAGCTGTGATGTCCAATTCTAATGTCCAATTAATTTTGTACTATGATCAACCTATGCGGTGGGCGAGTATATACTGCTCAAAGCTGCCTGTCCGCTATAAACATATACTGAACTGGTTAGTGCTCGGACTTAAAGGCATAATAAACTTTCTGGATATAAGTGACGATCGCTCTATGCCAAGAAAAACAATTCAGCGTTTTTTGCCAGACGTAAAGAGTTTACTAGACAGGCCTTCTCTTCACTGGGTGGGTGCCTTGTCCCATGATCCGAATCTACTGCATTTGAATAAACACTCAGTCTCTCTCGCTGTATTCATTGGGATTTTTAGCGCTTTTATTCCCCTCCCGGTGCAAACTTTTGTTGCCATTTCTATGTGCTTTTGGCTTGGCGCTAATTTACCACTCGCCATGGTCATTATTTGGTTGAGCAATCCGCTTACTATCCCACCAATGTTCTTTCTAACCTACAAGCTAGGCGCGCACATTTTGGGCTCAGAGATTGGCGAGTTTTCCGTAAATTTGAGTTGGGCTTGGTTCTCACAATTGGGGTATGATATTCTTTTACCACTCTTTGTCGGCAGCTTATTAGCCGGAACACTTTTAGCCTCAACAGGATATTTTTGTGTCCAGTTCTTGTGGCGTTGGAAGGTTATTAAAAACTGGGAGCTACGAAAGAATTTACGCAATCAAGACAGAGACTGAAAATTTATTCATATCGCAATTCCTCTGCTGGAACGGTGCGGCTTGCTCGCAATGCAGGATAAACGGTGGCCAAACAATTTAGCGACAGCGCAACAACAGCCACCACCATTGTATCCACCCAACGAAAATCCACTGGAACATAATCGATAGGGTAAATCTGGGTATCTAAAAATTGGCGGCCCATTGAAGACTCTAACCAACTAACAACATCAGCGACAAAATGGCACCCAACCACCCCCAATAACACCCCCAGTGATACGCCGGCAAAGCCTATCATAGTTCCCTGCACCAAGAACAACGTAATAACCTGTGATCGCGACCATCCCAGCGTTTGCAATACAGCGATATCCTTTCGCTTGTTGATTACTGACATCATTAACATAGAGACGATATTGAACGCAGCCACTGCAACGATAAGAAAAATGATCAGTACCACCAGATTACGTGACAACTGAATAGCCTGATAAAGATTGCCATGGGTCTGAAACCAATCTCTAAAACCATATCCAAAAGGCATTCTCTCAATCATCTTATAGCCGAGATTACGAACATTAAATTGATCATCAACCTGTATCCGAAATCCCTGAACCTGTGCCGACATGCCAGCCAGCTCAGAAACCTTATCAAGCGATGCTATTGCCAGATACTGATCGAGCTCGGTGCCAGTAGCAAAAAGCCCGCTAACAACAAACGAATGCAATGTTGCAGTACTATTTTTACTTTCCGGAATAACAAGCGAAATGGATTGCCCCGACTGAATTTGCAAATCCTCTGCAACTACCTTTGAAATAAGGATCTCATTTTTTTCAGGCATATATACTCTATCCTTATTCAACACTCTCTGAATCCCGACGGGCATGGCCTTTGACGAGAGGCCGAGAAGTTGGACCGGGCGCGCCTCTCGCCCGCGACTAATTAACCCATTAAGCTCAACATAGGGAGAGACTTCAGAAACCCCTTGGAAATCCTCGATCAGTGAACGTTGCTGAGGCCAATCATCGATACCCGATTGATGGATCAACTGTATGTGGGGTACAACAGACAAAATATTTTGTCGCAGTTCACGATCAAAACCATTCATCACCGATAAGACAATAATCATCAATCCAACACCTAGTACCAATCCAGTAATCGCCAGGGTGGAGATAAAAGAAACCATCAGACCAGATCGTTTTCCTGAGAAAAAATAACGGAGTCCAATAAAGATCGCAGCAGGCTTATACACCTGTCACATCCAAATCAACGAGATTACCGTCCATCAAGGTTAAAACTCGGTCCATTTTAGCGGCGATATGCCTATCGTGAGTGACAAGAACAAAAGACACCTCGAGTGTTTGATTTAGCTCGATTAACAACTCCAAGGTGGAGGCTGCAGTTTGAGGGTCAAGATTTCCCGTAGGTTCATCCATTAACACCACAGAGGGCGTTGTCACAAGGGCTCTGGCAACAGCCACACGCTGGCGCTCGCCCCCTGACAGCTCCGCCGGCTGATGATGTAGCCGCTCGCCAAGTCCCACTCGCTGTAGCAACCCCGTCGCTTTGGTTTTTGCCTCGGCAACTGAAAAATTGCCGATCAGCAGCGGTAGTACCACATTTTCTAAAGCAGAAAACTCCCCCAACAAATGATGGAATTGATAGACAAACCCGACATGCTGATTGCGCCATTTAGCACGTTCAGAAGCTTGCAAACTAGACCATGACTGACCATTCACAGTAATCGTGCCTGTGTTTGGATCATCCAGTCCACCGAGAAGATTGAGCAGTGTTGTCTTGCCCGATCCTGAGACACCGACAATAGCAACCTTCTCACCTTTGTTCAGATGAAAATTTAACCCAGAGAGAACATCCAACTGAGCGTTGGCTTGGGTATAGTGTCGACTGACACCAGAGGCTTCAATTATAGGTTTAGCGGTCATATCTAAGAGCCTCTGCAGGAAGAATCTGTCCGGCCCGCCAGGCCGGGTACAAGGTGGCACAAAAGCTAACTCCAAGAGCGGCAATCACAACAATAAACACATCTGACCAGACCAGTTCGGATGGTAAGCTACTGATGAGATAGACACTGGGATCGAATAAATGAAGGTCTAGTAAACCTTCTACTATATTAATGATATCGCCAACAAAATAAGCCAGTGTGCATCCAAAGAGTAAACCAAAGAAAATACCCAACCCAGCCACAGTCATACCCTGAACAATAAATATTTTCGCCACCACACTTGAGGAAGCTCCCATGGTTCTCATCACGGCGATATCGCGATGCTTATCCGTAACCATCAGTACGAGACTGGCAATAATATTGAACGCGGCGACCGCAATGATGACGGATAGAAGCAAGCTCACAACAATTTTTTCCATCTGCATGGCCCGAAAAAGTGGCCCCATGGTGGAGTTCCAGGAGCGCAATTTTGTATCTGGCACCAATTGTTGACCTCGACTGTTTATCCAACTGTCAGCCATGAACCCGTCGTTCAACTGAATTTGCAGTCCTTGATAACGCTCACCCAGACGCAACAATCTTCGCGCATCCCGCTGGTGAAGAAATATCACAGAGCCGTCTACTTGTGCACCCACTTCGAAAATACCCGCCACATTCACACGTTTAATTCGAGGAAATATTCCGGCTGGCGTGACACTCACTTGAGGTAGTGTAATCTGCAACTTATCGCCCACACCCACTCCTAACTTTCTCGCGATTTGACTGCCGATAATTGCTTGAAACCCCGAGATATCTAGATCACCTACATGACCAACCAACATGTTTTCTGATAACAGTCCAGCTGTAGGCCAAGATGGATCTATGGCTTGTAAATTAACACCCATTTGCTCCGCGCCTTTTGAAATCACGATAAAACTTTGAATCAATGGCACCACATGGTCAATATCGTTGTCACCATTTAACTTTGTGATCACCTGATCAAATTGAGCAGCGTCTATCCCTTCTGATGGAATACTGATGACATGGGGTATAACTTTGAGCAATCTGTGCTTTATTTCTCTGTCAAAGCCATTGAGGACAGACAGCACAATAATCAGAGAAGCCACGCCAAGTGCCATTGCGCCGAAGGAAAATGCTGAGATGAAGGAGAGAAAGCCTTCTCGACGTTTGCTTCTGGTATATCTATAACCAATGAACAGAGGGAGATTTTTCAACATAGCCCGATTAAACCCGAAACACTAACCACAAACAACCACCAGACCCTAACAACACCAATCCCTTTGGCTAAAAGGTTGAATGAAAACTAGCGCTGCTTTTCCTCAAACACTCGATGTTGCCGTCTAACTCGGTTGAGACCGTTCATGGAGGCGATACGGTAAGCCTCCGCCATGGTCGGGTAATTAAATGTCGTACTGAGAAAATACTTAATCGAGTTGGCTTCGCCCCTCTGATTCATAATAGCTTGGCCAATGTGAATAATTTCGGCCGCCTCAGCGCCGAAACAGTGAATACCCAGAATCTCCAGTGTATCTTGATGAAAGAGGATTTTTAACATGCCTACTTCCTCACCAGAAATCTGCGCTCGCGCCGTATCTTTAAAGTAAGCTCGACCAATCTCGTAGGGAATCTTTTGCTCCGTCAGCTCACTCTCGTTCTTGCCGACAAAACTAATTTCGGGAATTGTCCAAATACCTGTAGCCACATCCTTGACTCGATATTGGTCTTCCATTTTACACATATGGGAGGCAGCAGCGCGTCCCTGATCATACGCCGCACCTGCCAGCGACGGCCAGCCAATTACATCGCCCACTGCATAAATATTCTCCACGGCCGTCTGATAATCGTCGTTGACCGCCAACTGGCCTCTTTCATCGCTTTTAAGACCAATATTTTCCAAACCGAGGAATTTGGTGTTTCCAGTGCGCCCATTGCACCACAACAGGGCCTCTGCATGAATTCGTTTGCCCGACTTTAACTCTAGCGTCACGCCACTATCGTTAGTAGTTACACGTTCGTACTCCTCATTGTGGCGCACCATAACGTTGAGATCGCGCAAGTGATAGCTGAGGGCATCGGAAATCTCATCATCAAGGAAACTCATTAGCCACTCGCGGGTGTTTACCAAATCCACACGAGTGTCAAGGCCAGAGAAAATTGATGCATATTCACAGCCAATGACTCCTGCACCATATATTATGATATTGCGCGGCGAACTATCCAGTTCAAGAATAGTATCGCTATCAAACACACAGGGATGATTAAAATCTATATCCTCTGGTCTGTAGGGGCTGGAGCCAGTGGCGATCAAGAAAAACTTGCTAGTGATACTGACAGTCTTACCCTCGCTTGCAGTAACACTGATCTTACTCTGATTGACAAAGCTTGCTCGACCAACGTGGATCCGTACTCGATTTCTGGCATAGCCCTTGGTTCGACCCTCTACTTGCTTGGTGATAACATCGTCCGCCGCAGCCATCATCTCTGGAAAAGAAAACCAGCGAGGCTCCCCAATCGAACGAAATAACGGCATGTTGTTGTATTGCATCATTCTCCTTACGGAATGGCGCAACGCCTTTGAGGGGATTGTCCCCAAATGAGTACAATTACCGCCCGGCAATGCTCGCTCGTCCACCACAGCAACCTTTAAACCCTGCTTAACCGCGTTGATGGCAGCGCCCTCGCCTGCTGGACCACTGCCAATCACTACGAGATCATAGGAAAAATCTATCATGCTTTAAAACTCTCCTGGTCCTTACCCATAGCATTGTAGGCATCAACAGTTAAGGTCTCCGATTCCTCACATTTGTCAGGGTCACCACCACAGATATCGCACACATAATTATCTTCACCCAGAGCTGCGCCAACGCCACCGCAAGAACCAGAAATAGGCTTACCACCCAGGAGTACACCTATTGCCATAGCCGCAACAAGTAATCCAAAAAATAGTACTGAAAGAATAATCTCAGCCATCACGCTAATACTCTGTCGTCAATTTATCATCTGCCGCAGTTAAAAATGGTTCGAACGCCTCACTGTATCTGCGGCTATAGCCCTTATCTTCGCGAAGGATCATGAATACAGGCAGACTGAATCGCTCTGCCAATTTTATACCATCTCGGTATCCCAATACCATTAGCGCTGTGGCCCAGGCATCAGCCTCTGCACAACTGCCTGCCACCACAGTCACTGACGCGGTTCGATGCTCAATAGGATAACCAGTTCGTGGGTCAATAGTATGCGAGTAGCGACGTCCATCGCGCTCAAAATAATTTCGATAATCGCCAGATGTGGCCACTGCGCCACCATCCAATGCAATCACTTGTTCCACTTCGCTGACCAGTTGTGGGACTTGAATACCCAGACGCCAAGGACGCCCATCAGGGTTAAAGCCACTAACTCTTGTCTCCCCGCCAATTTCTATCAAATAATCTGGCAAGGCATTCATTTCCAGCAACTCAGCGATGATATCTACTGCATGTCCCTTGGCCACCGCCGAAAAATCCAATTGCACGGGCTTGCTCTTCGAGACAGTGAAACCCTCAATGGCATTTATCACATCGACACTGCTGAATCCAAGTTGAGACAAGGCCACTGCAACCTCAGAAGAATCCGGTATGACATCGTCAGTTTGCTGAGCACCGAAGCCCCAGAGATTCACCAATGGCGCCACGGTGGGCTCGAAGGCACCATTACTTTTTTCCCAGACACTTTTCGATATTGTGAAAACGTCGAAAAACTCTTTTGACACCGATACCGATTCGCCGATAGCAGCTCGGTTGAACTGACTGATTTCAGAGGACTCTTTGTAAGTTGACATTGAGGCGTCAACGCGATCGAGGGCATCTTCAACCATTGCCGCCAGATTCTTAGGAACCGGTTGGTCTGCGACCACCGTGATATTGTATGATGTTCCAAACTTCGCGCCAGTCAAGGTAACCACGGTGGGTCCCGATTCACAGCTCAGTAATATCAGAGACGCAGCTATAAGGGAGCACACTGACCAGAACTTTAAACCAGCAATGGTAGACAATAGCGACCCCGGCTTGTTATCCACCGAAATCATCGAGGAAAATATTCTCCTGCTCAACACCCAAATCTGTCAGCATTTTAACCACAGCCGCGTTCATCATCGGTGGCCCACACATGTAATATTCACAGTCTTCGGGTGCTTCATGATCTTTCAGGTATTGCTCGTAAAGCACGTTGTGAATGAAGCCCGTAAGTCCATCCCACTCGTCCTCAGGCTGAGGATCTGAGAGCGCCAAATGCCACTCAAAGTTCTCATTATCTTCGGCCAAGGCATCATACTCATCATCATAAAAACACTCGCGCAGGGAGCGAGCACCGTACCAGAAACTGATTTTTCGATCAGACTTAAGTCGTTTGAGCTGATCAAAAATGTGTGACCGCATAGGGGCCATACCAGCGCCGCCGCCAATAAATACCATTTCGTTGTCAGTATCTTTGGCAAAAAACTCTCCAAAAGGGCCGTAGACGGGGATAGTATCACCCGGCTTTAAACTAAACACGTAAGAAGACATCTGACCGGGCACTATGCCAGTGGAGCGCGGGGGCGGTGTGGCAATCCTGATATTGAATTTAACCACGCCCTTCTCTTCTGGGTAGTTAGCCATAGAATAAGCACGAATCACCGGTTCGGTAACAATGGATTCGTGTTCGAAGAAATTAAAGTGCTCCCAGTCGCCACGATATTCTGGCTCAATGTCAAAATCGGCGTATTTAACATGATGTGGCGGACACTCCAACTGGACGTAACCGCCAGCACGGAAATTCACATCTTCTCCTTCAGGGAGCTTCAGCGTCAACTCCTTGATAAAGGTGGCCACATTTGGGTTCGATTCCACCACACATTCCCAGCGTTTGACACCGAATACTTCTTCGGGAACCTCAACCTTCATATCCTGCTTTACGGGGGTCTGACAGGACAGACGCCATCCCTCATTGGCTTCGCGACGCGTAAAATGACTCTCCTCGGTGGGCAACATGGACCCACCGCCATCGTTGATAATACACTTGCACTGAGCGCAACTACCACCACCCCCGCAAGCTGAGGGTAAAAATAGGCCCGCATTTGACAGGGTTTGGAGTAACTTATCACCGGCGGGCACCGTAATGCTCTTTTCGCCATTGATTTCAATGGTGACATCACCAGATGCCACTAACTTACTTCGCGCCACAAGAATAAAACTCACTAACGCCAGTATCACGGTGGTGAACATCACCACACCAAGAATAATTTCAAATTGAGCACTCATACTGAGTTATTTCTCCATCATTAAAGATCGATACCACCAAAGGACATGAAACCGAGGGAAACTAGCCCTACTGTAATAAATACGATACCCAGCCCCTGAAGGCCTTCTGGAATATCACTATATTTCAACTTTTCTCGGACACCAGCCAAAACCGCGATAGCAAGAGCCCAAGACATACCAGAGCCAAAACCAAAAACCACACTTTCAGCCAGATCATAACCGCGTTCCTGCATGAGTAGCGAGCCACCCAGAATGGCACAGTTGACCGTAATAAGGGGAAGGAATACACCGAGGGCGTTGTACAGTGCCGGCACATACTTGTCTAAAACCATCTCGAGTATCTGCACCAGGGCCGCGATAACACCGATAAAGCACAGGAACACCAGAAAGCTGAGATTGACATCGGGCAACCCGGCCCACGCCAGTGCGCCATCGGCTAGAAAATAGGTGTACAGCAAGTTGTTTACGGGGACCGTAATGGTTTGCACCACAATCACCGCAATGCCAAGACCGATGGCTGCATCAATTTTCTTCGACAGTGCAATAAAGGTGCACATGCCCAGGAACATACTGAGGGCGATGTTATCAATAAAAATCGAGCGAACAAGAAGACTCAGATAGTATTCCATCACACCACCTCGCTTGGCTGGCTATTTTTAGTAATTTTGAAATCTGGCTTCTCAACCTGGGTTTTTTTCCAACTACGCAGAGCCCAAATAAATAGCCCAATGAGGAAAAATGCGCTCGGCGGCATCAGCATCATTCCGTTTGGAACATACCAACCACCGTTGGCAACTGATGGCATCACTTCTATACCCCAGAGAGTTCCAGCGCCAAAAAGTTCTCGAAAAAACGCTACGATCATCAGTACGATGCTGTAACCTAAACCATTTCCGACACCGTCGAGAAAACTGGGTAAGGGGGGATTCTTCATGGCAAAGGCTTCTGCTCGCCCCATGACAATACAGTTAGTGATAATCAACCCAACAAAAACCGACAATTGCTTGCTGATATCGTAAGCCACGGCTTTAAGCACCTGATCCACTACGATCACCAATGACGCAATGATTATCATCTGAACGATAATTCGTATGCTGCCGGGTATCTGGTTGCGGATGCAAGAGACAAAAAAGTTCGATAACGCACAAACCACCGTCAGTGCGATACACATTACAAAGGACACTTTCATGCTGGTGGTCACCGCAAGGGCACTACAGATACCGAGAATCTGAAGGGCGATGGGGTTATTGACAAAAACCGGTTCCAGTAGGGTATCTTTAACCTTAGACATCTTATATCTCTCCTGATTTTAACTGGCTAATGAGCGGCGCAAAGCCCTCCTCACCAAGCCAGTACTGAACCAAATTATGCACGCCCCGGGTTGTCAGGGTGGCTCCGGCCAAACCATCGATTTGATAGGCACCCTCCGGTCGGCTTGCATCCACCTTACCTTTGATCACAGTCAACACGGTCTCACTATCATCGTATGCTTGTTTGCCAACCCAACTGGCCTTCCATCGGGGATTGTCGATTTCACCACCAAGTCCCGGCGTCTCTGTATGCTCATAAAAACCAATGCCTGCAACGGTCTCTAAGTCGGATTCTAAGGCCAAAAAACCATATAGCGTTGACCAAAGACCGTAGCCCTTTATGGGTAAAATAATCTTTTCAAGTCCCGACTCTCCTTGCACCATGTACACAGTGGCATAGTTCTCTCGACGCTTGATCTTGGCTGGATCATTATCTGGCGTCAGAGCTTTGGAAAGTGCAGGATCTTTGGCAGCCTTGCGCTGGTCAAAGGTCTCGGGATCAAGATCGACTGCGAATTGCCCTGTATTTAACTCTACCACCCTCGCGGTTATCTGCTCAAATTGGGTCTCCACATCGATACCAGCTTTAAGCAACCCCGCGGACGCCAAGATATTCGTTTTCAAATCAAGAAGTTTATTTTCCTCCTGAGTCGGTCGCAATATCACAGCGGCACTGGACACCACCACTGCACAGACAATGCAGAGGACAAGGGCAACGCTTAGCGTTTTCTGAACGGACTCACTAGCCACGAGCTAATCTCCTCTTGATGTTTGCATTGACAACAAAATGATCGATGAGTGGCGCAAACAGATTGGCAAAGAGGATCGCTAACATCATGCCTTCAGGGAAGGCTGGATTGACAACTCGTATCAAGATCACCATGACACCTATTAACATGCCATACCAAAACTTCCCGTTATTTGTCATGGAAGCAGACACTGGATCCGTGGCCATAAAAATGGCACCGAAGGCAAAACCACCAATAACCCAATGCCAATAAAACGGCAGAGCAAACATAGGGTTAGTGGAATCAATGGCATTGAAAAGGCTGGATAAGAGAGCAGAACCCACCAAAACACCAAAAATGATTCGCCAGGACGCTATCTTTGTCATTAGTAGGAGAGCGCCTCCAAGCAAAATAGCGAGGGTAGACGTCTCACCTATGGAACCCTGAATGGTACCCAAGAACGATTGCATCCAGGTCACGCTCTGTTCTAGCCCCGGCACACCATCACTAGCGGCAACTGACAGCATAGTTGCTCCTGTATACCCATCCACGGCTGTCCAAACCATGTCACCGCTCATATAGGCCGGATAGGCAAAATACAAAAATGCACGCCCAGTGAGTGCCGGGTTGAGGAAATTCTTACCGGTACCACCAAAAATTTCCTTGCCAATGACAATACCAAAACTAATACCAAAGGCTACCATCCACAGCGGTAAATCCGGAGGGCAGCAGAGAGCAAAAAGAATCGAGGTTACAAAAAAGCCTTCATTGACTTCATGGCCACGCACACTGGCAAACAAAACCTCCCAGAAGCCACCGACAATGAATGTAGTCATGTAGATCGGTAAAAAGTAAGCCGCCCCATGCACCATATTGTCCCAAACACTCGACGGATCATAGCCGGCTAGAAGCCCTATGAACAGTCCACGCAGCCCCTCCTGGGACACCATACCCATTTCTGCCATGATGGTGTTAGCTTGGAATCCAATGTTCCACATACCAAAAAACATAGTGGGGAAAGTTGCCAACCACACAGTAATCATGACACGCTTCAAATCAATATTATCGCGCACGTGCGAACTGTTTTTGGTGGTATCAGAGGGTTTAAATAGTCCAGTATCTATGGCTTCGTAGAGTGCATAGAACTTCTCCCACTTACCACCCTCATGAAAATGAGGCTCATATTTGTCAAGAACTTTGCGTAGCAAGGGTTTAACCCTCCTTCTCTATTTTGGTCAGATTATCGCGTAAAATACGTCCGTACTCGTGTTTACCTACACAGACATAGGTGTAAAGCCCCATGTCTTCCTCGTCCAACTCCAAGCAACCCAGATTTTGCGCCATCTCTGTGTCTCCCACAATCAGCGAACGCAACAGCTGGATTGGCAATATATCCAGCGCAGTCACTTTCTCATAACCACCCACCGGGACCATAGCCCGCTCACTGCCATTGGTGCTGGTGGTCATATTGAACAGTCTTTTGGTCAATGACGAGGCGAACGCCGGAAGGGCTGAGTGTTTGTCAAAGCCCAAGCGCAAATAATGCAATGGTTGCCTTTCTCTGCCTTCTTTTATCACAGATATTTGACTGTGGTAGCGACCTAAAAAGGCAAACTGTGAAGCTGCGTGCCGTCCCGATAACACTGATCCAGATATGAGGCGATTGTCGTCATTGGCAACTTCACCGATGACCAACTGATTAACATTTGCGCCCAAACGCGTTCTCAACAATCGGGGGTTGATAACCTGCGGACCCGCAAGAGCCACAACACGCTGAGTGTCGATTACACCAGAGACAAAAAGATGGCCGATGGCGATCACATCCTGGTAGCCAATAGACCACACCATCTTGTTCGCACTAACGGGATCAACGTAGTGTATGTGAGTTCCAGCGAGCCCTGCTGGGTGCGGACCAGTGAAATTAATTTCACGAACACCATCAACATCTCCACCAGGTAACAAACCATCAGGCGCTGCACAGAGATTCACCGGGCCATCAGTCAAACGAGTTAACACCACCAGACCATTAATAAAATCTTCAGCACGCTCAGTAATTACCACGCTGGGATCTGCCGCCAGAGGGTTGGTATCCATAGCAGTCACAAAGATGGACGATGGCACCATATCTTCAGCTGGCACTTTGGAAAAAGGCCGTGTTCGAAACGCCACCCACTGTCCAGACTCAATTAAATTTTCCTTGACCTTTTGACGGTCCAAGTTGGGCAGTTCAGCAGCATCAAATTTGGCAAACTTAAGGGAGTCCTCACCCTCAATGTCAATCACCAAAGATTGGAAGACGCGGCGTTCTCCCCTGTTGATAGCAACAACTTTTCCTGGTGCAGGCGATGTAAATCTCGCTGAAGGGTTTTTCTTGTCAGTGAACAGTAACTGTCCGCACTTAACGATATCACCCTCTCTCACTGCCATGGTTGGCTTCATGCCATTATAGTCAGCGCCAAGCAAAGCAACCTGCCTTATCGTTGGCCCTTGGTGGATCAACTGATCGGGCGCACCGGCTATTGGAAGATCCAAACCGCGACGAACTTTAATCATAGAACAATACCGTTATCTACGTTGTCTTTTGGAATGCATAACCACGCGGAAATCTCGACCTGTAGGAAGGTGCAATACATCACTGCTACGACTGTATACCGCGTTTGCCCTGCACTGCGCGGAGCCACATGAAGACCACACGATGAGCAAGGGATTTCTGGGCGCGATTATAAAGCCCAATGACGCAGGTTTCCAGCATATAAACAGGCAAAACCGACAAACCGTCAATAAAATCAGTTAAATTTTGTAGTGTGATCTATTTCTCACTATCATGACGCAATGGAGACAAAACAAGCCCGCGTAATGCGAGCTTTTTACGTTGTGCTCATTTCTTCGGACTAGCCCTCCAGAGGATAAATAGGCCAAACCACCCCGGCAAATTTTTCTAAACACCTCACCACCTGACAACTGTAACCAAATTCATTGTCATACCAACAGTAGAGGACGCAGTTATCACCATCAACTATGGTTGCCTGCGCGTCAAAGACACAGGCCTGACGAGATCCAACGAAGTCTGTTGAGACGGCCTCCGTGGACGCTGTATAGCCAATCTGCTGTTGCATACTCGAGTGAAGAGCCTTCTGACGCATAAATTCATTCAGCTCATCAACACCGGTGGATCGTCCTAAACGCAAGTTCAAAATAGCCATTGATACATTGGGCGTCGGCACTCTAATTGCATTACCGGTGAGCTTTCCCTTCAACTCAGGTATCGCTTTAGAGACCGCCTTAGCTGCGCCGGTTGAGGTCAGTACCATATTTAATGCTGCACTGCGACCGCGCCGACCGCCTTTGTGGTAATTGTCGATTAAATTTTGATCATTGGTGTAAGCATGAACAGTCTCGACATGACCACTTTCGATGCCATATTCATCAAGCAAACACTTTAAAACTGGAACAATGGCATTGGTTGTGCAAGAAGCAGCTGAGAGTATTTTCAAATCATCGGTGATATGCTCATGGTTGACGCCATAAACCACATTGGGTATGTCGTCACCCGCAGGGGCTGTCAAAATGACCTTGGAAGCTCCCGGTCTTAAATGGCCACTCAAACCCTGCTTGTCTTTCCAGACACCCGTGTTGTCCACCACAAGGGCATTGTTGATACCGTATTCAGTGTAATCAATTTCTGCGGGAGAATTAGCATAGATAACCTTTATCGGATTACCGTTAACCACCAAGGTGTTTTCATCCTCTAACACCCTTATGGTACCTTTGAATGGACCATGTACCGAGTCGCGACGAAGAAGAGCAGCTCTCTTTTCGAGGTCATGATCAATCTTACCTTTGCGAATAACAATAGCTCGCAAGCGCAACACGTCACCGCCTCCAGCCTTATCAACTAGAATCCGTGCCACCAACCGACCTATGCGACCAAAACCATAGAGAACGACATCCTGGGGTTGCGGTAAAGGCTTAGTATCAGACCCTATGATCTCCGCAAGCTGGTGTTGGATGAAATCCTCTACGGTTTGATGCTCAGTATTTTTCTGAAAATTAACCACCATTTTGCCGAGGTCAATGTGGGCGGGGCCAAGCTGCAAATTGGCAATTGCTTCAAGCATGGGGTAAGTATCAAACTCAGATATCTCATTGTGTTCGACTTGTCGCACAAAGCGATGCGCTTGCATTAAGTCAGTCACTGACTTATTCACCATACTGGTACCGTACATGTAGGTCGATATGTTGTGTTGCCGATATAACTTACCAATTAGCGGAATCATTCCTTCCGCAAGGGCTTCACGATCTTTCCAATCTTTGAAAAAATCGTCTGGTAAAGGTCTCTTCTGCTCTTCCACGGGCTAAATCCTTTGGGGTTAAAAAATTGAGGCGCCATTATCCTGCACCAAAGAGGTACAGGCAACCGGTGCATTCGTGTAGCTTGCAGATTTACATTATTACTACAATTAATGATCCCATAACAGTAAAATGGCGCGGCCAGCAGCACAACGAGAGTTTCTATTCAGCAATGACCATATACCAAGAAAAACCGGCCACCACCAAAGGACAAAAACGCCACTGGAATAGACTAGATAATGCCGGCAAATCACTGGCTATTGCAGAAGCGGCAGCATCGTACCAAGGATTGACGGTGTACGTAACATCTTCTGCGCAACAGGCGGCAGAACAGACCCAAGCTCTACAATTTTTTTCTGCAAACTGTGATGTACCCGTGTTTAGTTTTCCTGATTGGGAAACACTGCCCTATGATATTTTTTCACCTCATCAAGATATCATCTCCGCTCGACTGCGCACACTGGCTCAATTGCCCACCACTAACCTCGGCATTCTTGTAGTACCTTTTGCCACATTGATGCATAGGCTGGCACCCACTGATTTTGTCACATCGAGAACCTTTAATTACCAGCTAGGTGACCACCTTGATCGCGAAAAATTATTAGACCAGCTGGGTCGCGCCGGTTACAAAAGGGTAGACACAGTCTACGAGCACGGCGAATATGCCTTTCGCGGATCGCTGATTGATATATTTCCCATGGGGGTAAAAAACCCATTTCGCATGGATCTGATGGACGATGAAATTGAGTCAATTAGGCTATTTGAGCCAGAGTCTCAACGAACATTGGAAACAGTGCAGGAAATTGCCTTACTACCAGCCCGCGAGTTCCCCATGGATAAGGCGGGCATCAATCAGTTCCTAAATAATTGGCACGAAACTTTCGAACAAAACCCTCGGCAAAGTACTATCTACCGCGACGTAAAAGACGGTATAGCACCGCAAGGCATAGAGTATTACCTGAGCCTATTTTTTGAAGATACAGCAACACTGTTCGACTACCTGCCAAATGACATACAACTTTTTACTGACGGTGGCATTGAGACCAGTGCCGAACAATTTTGGTTAGATGCTAACTCCCGCTATGAGGAATATAGGGTTGACCCTGATCGGCCAATCCTCGAACCCCAGCAGCTGTTTCTGCCTGTGGATCAGTTTTTCGCCAAGTGTAAAAACTACCCGCGCACCATCGTAAATAAGAGCATAAACTCCACTGCCAACGAGAGCGACAAACATTTCATACAAGGTCTCCCCGACGTATCGGTGAACAGTAAAATAGCTATTCCTCTGTCAAAATTATCGACGTTTCTAGACGAAAACCACAGCCATACAAAAAAGCTGCGTACATTGTTTTGTGCAGAATCATCCGGTCGCCGTGAAGTCATGTTGGAATTGCTGAAATCCATTGACATAAGGCCAACAGAGGTGGAAGGCTGGAAAGACTTCCTCGAGACGAAAGCTAGCTACTGCATAACCACATATCCCATAAACCAAGGTCTGTTCGTCCCCAGCGCAGGAATTTGCATGGTGACTGAAGGAGAGCTTTTTGGTCAACAAGTCATGCAACGACGACGGCGTTCCAAGGCTTCAGAATCCCCTGACTATGTATTCAAGAGTCTAGCAGAACTAAAACTCAACGCACCCGTGGTTCATATTGAACACGGCGTGGGCCGCTATCAAGGTCTTGTTACATTAGATGTGGACAATAGCAAACAAGAGTTTCTTATGTTGACCTATGCCAACGATGCAAAACTCTATGTGCCCGTGAGTTCGTTACATTTAATTAGCCGATTTGGTGGCGGCGATCAAGTCGCAGCACCACTCAATCATCTGGGCAGTGATCGCTGGGACAAAGCCAAGAAAAAAGCCGCTCAGAAGGTTCGAGATACTGCTGTGGAATTACTTGATATCTACTCCCGACGAGCAGCTGTGACAGGATTTGCCTGCTCCGCCAACGAGGAAGAGTATCGACGTTTTTGTAGTGACTTCACTTTTGAGGAAACCGCCGATCAACAAGAAGCTATTAATGCAGTGCGTCGCGACCTGCTCAGCCCTCAACCGATGGATCGACTTGTTTGCGGCGATGTAGGTTTCGGTAAGACCGAGGTCGCCATGCGAGCCGCTTTCACCGTTGTCAACAGCGGCAAGCAAGTGGTAATTTTGGTGCCAACTACCCTATTGGCACATCAGCATGTTGAGAACTTTCGAGATCGATTCGCCAACTGGCCAGTGAATATTGGAGAACTATCTCGTTTTAATACAGGTAAGCAGCAGGACAAAATTGTACGAGATGTTGAATCTGGAAAAATAGATATTCTCATCAGCACCCACAAGCTATTGCACGCTGATATTAACTTCAGCAAGCTGGGCCTGATGATCATTGACGAAGAACATCGGTTCGGCGTAAGGCAAAAGGAAAAAATAAAGTCAATGCGCAGTCAAGTAGATATGCTAGCCATGACAGCAACGCCGATACCTCGCACACTCAATATGTCGATGCAAAGTATTAGAGATCTATCAATTATCGCGACACCACCCGCCAAACGCCTGTCTGTAAAAACCTTTGTTCGTAAACAAGAGTCCAGAGTCGTTCGGGAAGCCGTTCTCAGAGAAATTTTGCGTGGTGGACAGGTTTACTTTTTACACAATGATGTAAAAAGCATTCAGCGAGTAGCCGATGAGCTGGCCACCTTGGTGCCAGAGGCGAGAATTAATGTTGCTCATGGCCAGATGCGCGAACGTCAACTTGAGCAGGTTATGTCCGACTTCTATCACCAGCGATTCAATGTACTGGTCTGCACCACGATTATCGAAACGGGGATTGACATACCCAGTGCAAATACCATCCTGATTGAGCGCGCCGACAAATTTGGCTTGGCTCAACTGCATCAGCTTAGGGGGCGTGTAGGACGCTCACACCATCAGGCCTATGCCTATCTAATGTTGCCCGAGGACAAAAAGATAACCTCTGACGCCACCAAGCGACTGGAGGCCATTTCAACTGCTGATCAGCTGGGGTCTGGATTTACACTGGCCACTAACGATCTAGAAATTCGCGGCGCGGGCGAATTGCTCGGTGAAGAACAAAGTGGGCACATCAATACCATTGGATTCAGCCTCTATCTCGACATGCTCGATCGAGCGGTGACTGCCTTGCGCAAGGGAGAAAAACCTGATCTGGATACTGCACTTGAAAGTGGTATTGAGGTTAACTTACACCTTCCAGCACTCATTCCCGCCGACTATCTGCCCGATGTCAATATCCGACTGACACTCTATAAACGTCTTGCCGACTGCAAAACACCCATGGATCTCCATGAAATGCAAGTGGAAATGATAGATCGCTTCGGACTTTTACCAGAGCCAGTGAAATCGCTGTTCCAGATCACCGAGCTCAAGCAAACTGGAGAGCGACTCGGACTCAAAAAGATTGAAGTGGGACCCAACGGCGGTCGTTTGCAGTTTACATCAGCAACCATTGTTGAACCACTCACCATAATTAAAATGGTGCAATCCCATCCCGAGAGGTTTCGCTTGCAAAACAGCGACCAATTGAGTTTCACTATGGCTTTGGATGATCCGGCAACAAGATTTCAAGCTGTCAACGAACTACTATCTAAGCTACTACCAAACAGTTAATCTTGAACTGGGCTCAGATTAACTATTTTTGTGAGACCCAAATTTCCTTTAAGATGAGCGAATGATGTTAGAAAATCAGACTTACTCAAAAATACTTTGCATTCCATTGAATCTGTTAGTGCTAGCATTTATGTCTTTTTTGTCTCTTAGCTCCATAGCCCAAGAAACTGAGAATGGGACCGAAATAGATATCACTCCCCCGGAGAACTGGTATCAAGTGGAAATGATCTTATTCACTCAAGAGGGCAATACTCAAGGTGAACTTCCACCCGAGCAATTAGAGTTGAGTTTTCCCAAAAATCTGAAAGAACTCGTTGATGCCGAGGAACTCGCAACAAAGATTGCCAATGCCATCGAAGGTGCCATGCTTCCGCAGCCAGACTCCGATGAAGCCAATGAAATCGAGCAGATACCCCAAGCAGTGGTTGAGGACCCGATTTTTGGTATCAATTCAGTCCAACCAATTTCTGGGCCCGATGCCATAAATCAAAATACGCACTCCGTAGACGATGCACTCAGTTCGTCACCGCCTGAAGTGTCAGAGGAGTATTTTGTCGCCGAGTACGAAAACACCCTGACTACGCTTGCAAAGGAATTTCGCGACTTAAACGACAGCGCACGATTGTTACGGCGTCGGAATTATAATGTGATATTTCATGAAGCCTGGAGATTTATTGCTCAAGAAAATGAGAAGCAGCCCTGGCTGCTGTTTAATGCGGATGGAAATCCTCACAGTCATGGCGAAGTCGAGGGTTCTGTGCGCTTTTACAAATCCCGCTTCCTACACTTTCAAGCCGACATATGGCGTGTTAAGTTCTCTGACGATCCAGAGTTTGATGGATTGAAAATTGACTTACCGCAACAACCGCTTATTGATCCACCGGAGGGAACACCAGACGCTTGGCGGCTTGTGCCAGCGCAGAGAGATCAATCGAATGAGGATATCTCAACGTCAATGACTCCCATACCGCAGCTATCTGAAAGCGAGAACCTACTGCCGTTGGTTAATCACTCCGATGCAGGCGACACCGACGACCGCAACGAGGCCGAATCAACACCATCTGCAAATGAAGTCGTGGATATCAGCGCCAGTGAGTATCAACTAGAAAGCTACGATCCTCGAATTGAGGAGAGAGAAGTTAGCAACAAGAACAGAATAACACCACCGATTCAAGAACTTTGGCCAATAAAAATGGCAAAACGCCTTGAAGAAGGTAGAGTGTACTATTTGGATCACCCTGAAGTGGGTGTCATGGTGACCATTAAACGTTACCAACCTCAACCCATCAATCTGCCAACCATTGACCAGAGCAAAGTAAGTGTTGATACAACGACGGATTAGTGTGATGCTTAATTATCCGGTTGCGCAAGCTGCTCTACGACAATTAGCTGATCTGTATCAAATCCTAGCTCACTGGCGCGTTGGATGAAACGATTCAACAGATCATCACTCACTGTCGGGGTCCGCGACAGCAACCATAGATAATTCGTATTCATTCCCGAAACAAAGGCATATTGATAGTCGTCTTTATCAAGCTCAAAAATGACATAGGAGCCATAAAAAGGACCAAAGAAAGATACCTTTAGGTGTCCACTGCTGCTATCTCCAACAAAATAAGCCCTACCCTCAGCCTGCGTCCATTGCTGAGATTGACTATTGTATCCTCGGTTGAGCACAGTTAAACCGCCGTCATCGCGCAGTGAATAACGCGCCGTTACCGATTGCAGCCCACGCTCAAACGAATGATCTAAGCGCGCAATTTCATACCACTGCCCCAGGTATTGATCGAGGGAAAACCCGGTTACGGGGGTAACCCCAGAGGGCGTGCCAGTGCAAGCGGAGATCAATAAAAAAATGCAGAACAAAACTCTGCTGTGTGTCTTAGTTGTTGTCATCAGACGGACTTTCTAGCATTTCAGGATGACTTTCTAAGTGTATAGTTGAGGTGGGGAAGGCAATTTCAGCCCCTTGTTGTTGAATAATTTTACCCACCTTTAGTAGTACATCCTGTTTTACTTGATGATAAGTAATCCAGTCAGTTGTCTTGGTAAAGGTATAGATAAAAAAGTCCAAAGAGCTTGGGCTAAAGCGATTAAAGTTAACAATCATCGTCTGTTGGCTATCGATGGCATCGTGAGTCTGCAACATGTTTGTCACCTCTTTCACAATATTTTCCATGACACTGATGTCCTGATACCGGATACCAACAGTTTCATAGATTCGCCGATTGGTCATCCGCGATGGATTTTCCACCGAAATGTTGGCAAAAACTGCATTGGGAATGTACAGGGGACGCTTGTCAAACGTTCGGATTCGAGTCAGACGCCAACCCACATCCTCAACTGTTCCCTCAATTTCTTTATCTGGCGATCTGACCCAGTCCCCCACAGAAAATGGTCGATCGAGATAGATCATAAGACCACCAAAAAAGTTAGCTAACAGATCTTTGGCAGCAAAACCCACTGCAATTCCACCAATGCCACCGAAGGCCAGCAACCCAGAGATACTGTAACCAAACATCTGCATTGCAATTAAAATTGCAGTGATAATCACGGAGGCTCGCAACAGCTTTGCCACTGCTCTCACCGTGGTGGGATCAACAGGATCAGAAATAAAAGCAGGATCGATAAGATTGCGCTCGGAACGTTTAATAAAATTATTCAAGAACAGGGTGCCAAGGAAAATAACCGCCAGGCGATTTGCCGGCTCGATAATAGATATCAGGGGGGATCCGGTCTTTTGTGCTGCGACACCAGCGGCAAAATTAATGCCAATGATCCAGACAAACCAAACTGCCGGCCGCCGACACGCTTCAACCAGTGCATCATCCCACACAGTTTTCGTTTGTGCCGCGCGAACGCCTAGGCGATTAATCAGCCGATTAAGTAAGTGACCAATAATCAGTGCAGAGAGCACAATGAAGAACAATTCTAAAACCCAATAGGAATCTTCTGTTGTCAGATTGATAAACCAGTGTTTAAGTTCTGTCATAAGTTACCCAAAAAAGTCATTGGTTGGTTTTACGTTGATTATTCGCCATTTAGTATGTCTAGAATACCACAGGCCCTATTATAGCTGCCTCAGTTTATTTACCACCTCAGCTCGACGCGTCGACTGTTCTAAAGCCGACCAAGAGACCACTCTAGATGCCCTCATCAAGCCGATTCTCTCGCTCATAGACATATCCACATCCTGCATAAACTCCAACACTTCCACAGCAGCTGTCGCGTTGTTACAGACCAAAATCATATCGCATCCAGCAGCTAGAGCATGGCGAGCTTTTTCGGTATAACTGCCAACGATGTCAGCACCCTTCATGCTTAAATCATCACTAAAGATAACACCTTCAAAGCCAAGTTCTTGTCTCAACACACTTTGCAACCAGTACGATGAGAAACCAACGGAATTTGTATCGATTGCTGGAA
Organism: Porticoccaceae bacterium; assembly: GCA_964230135.1. Classification (GTDB taxonomy): domain Bacteria; phylum Pseudomonadota; class Gammaproteobacteria; order Pseudomonadales; family Porticoccaceae; genus HTCC2207. Next base: position 30,923 of record CAXRFT010000066.1, read on the forward strand.
ATGTAATATGCGCTGGCATAATTCCGCCCACCGCTGCTGAGAGCTCTCGAAAAGGAATCAAGTCTCGATCGCGCAGCTGCAAGAGATCTCGGTCATCTATGGGAGCCTCCAAATGACTATCCGCGGCGATACCTCCATGACCGGGAAAATGCTTCCCAGTGGCTGACATACCAGCCTCGCGCATTCCGCCTACAAAAGCTTTGGCGCAGGCAACAACAATATCTGCCTTATCAGAGAAAGACCGATCGCCAATAATAGTGCTGGTTGAACGATCAACATCGAGCACCGGTGCAAAACTGAGATCCACATCACAAGCCAGCACCTCAGATGCCATCAGCCAACCCACCTCACGAGTCAGCGCGAGCCCCTCATCTCTGCGGGATTCTACGAGATCACCCAGAACCTGCATTGGTGGTAAGTGAGTAAATCCCTTGGTAAATCTCTGAACTCGTCCACCCTCCTGGTCAACAGCGACCAACAATGACGATTTACAGGAGCGTATCTCTGACACTAAAGCCTGCACTTGCTGGCGCGACTGAATATTTCTGGAAAATAAAATAACCCCCCCAACATGAGGATTGGTCAAGGTGATACGCTCGGCGTCCGACAGCTGCATACCCTGAATATCCAACATTAAGCGTCCATAACATCCCTTCAATGTATCAACCAAATTCTTTATACCTCACATCTGCACGATGAAAACACCAATCTTCTCCCTCAATGGCCTCTCGATTCACCAGTATAGTACCCCTATAACATCAGGTGAAAAAATATATTTTTACCGAGGCTCGAGATCACCGTCAATGACAACAGTTGCTATTGACAAAATACTGTATATAATCACAGTTAAAGTTTTGGGAGACTTACAATGACTCAGCTAACGGCGCGCCAACAACAGATATTTGATCTGATCCGAGATTCACTTGAAGAAACAGGTTATCCTCCCACAAGAGCAGAAATAGCTATGCAGTTGGGCTTTAAATCACCAAACGCAGCTGAAGATCACCTCAGAGCTCTGGCAAAAAAAGGTGTGATTGAAATGATCCCAGGCGCCTCCCGAGGTATCCGTATTGTCGATCAATACTCAGGGATCCCTATTGTGGGGCGAGTGGCGGCGGGAGAACCTATTCTCGCTGAGCAAAATATTGAAGATTACCAAGAAGTTCCCTCCAGTACTTTCCACCCCAGCGCCGATTACTTCCTTCGGGTACAGGGGCAAAGTATGGTGGATGTGGGAATTATGGACGGCGATCTGTTAGCAGTGCATCAGCAGCCAACAGCAGACAACCAACAAATCATCGTTGCCCGGGTGGACGGTGAGGTCACCGTAAAGCGGCTAAAGCGCACAAAAAATAAGCACGAAATACAGCTTTTACCTGAGAACAAAGATTACTCGCCAATCGTAGTCGACCTGAGAGCCCAAGAGTTTGCCATCGAGGGCTTGGCAGTGGGAGTCATTAGAGTAGCTGTTTAGCTTCAGACTCAGTGTAGTATCGGGCGTTTTTCATTATCTTCAGACACTGTTGGCGCACTGTCTTCGCTGAGATCGAAAACGGTTTGAATGCCTGCGTCCATCATACTCTTGGCGACGTCAATATGCTTGCCATCCAAGTAGGCTAAAACAGACGGTGAGAAACTGATTTTTACCAGAGGTTCATCGGATCCCAGTCGCTGCAATGCAATTTCGCCATCTTCGAGAACAACCAGTTCATACTCTGTATAAGCCATAAATTCTTTCCTTTAGTTGCTCACTATTGTATCACATAAGATGTTCAATTTTATAAACAGTTAGGCAGGTGATCAGATGGACTTAATGTCAGTGCGCAGTAAGTTAACCCCACAACCCAACATTTATGCTCCTTTTTCTTGAGCAACCCAAGATCCACGCTCATAGTAGGCACTCCATCCTGTAGGTTTGCCTTCAATCTCACTGCGAACATATTGCTCTTTAGTTTTGCGACTATAGCGAATAACCGTCTCATTGCCCTGTGGATCGGCAACAGGGGCCCGAAGTAGAAACTGGTATTTAGGATTAATTTTGTCTTTATAGGGCATCAGCTCATTAACCGTCGGCGCTCTTGTCTCTCGGTGTCGAGGAAACTGGCTCGCCGCTAGAAAGATCCCTGACGCTCCATCACGCAAAACATAGTGATCGTCGACTTTAACACAACGTAAATCAGGCATCGAAATCGGGTCAACCTTGGGCGGCGCAGCCTCGCCATTGCGCAATAATTTTCGGGTGTTTTTACAGGGCACGCCGGGACTTGTTTCACCAGTACAACCAAAGTATTTACCAAACCGACCAGTCTTTAATTGCATCTCACTTTTGCACTTATCACACTCGAGAGTGGGACCGTCATAACCCTTGATTACGTATTGACCCACTTCTATCTCATGTCCGGGACAATCTGGATTATTTCCGCAGATGTGTAATTTACGTGTTTCGTCAAGGAGATAACTGTCCATCGACGTGTTACATAAACGACAGCGATGCTTGTTGATTAATGATTTAGACTCAGCCTCATCATCTTCTTCAATGTTGACTGCCTCATCTCCGGAAATAAGATTTATGGTGTGTTTACAACGCTCTTTGGGTGGCAGTGAGTATCCTGAACAACTTAAAAACACTCCCGTACCCGCTGTTCGTATCATCATTGGACGGCCACAGACGGAACAACCGATGCCTGTCTCTGAAGGTACATTGGGCCGCATTCCTTCACCAGCTTCTTTGGCCAACGAGACTTGCTTATTAAAATCTGAGTAAAAGCGGTTCAACAAATTCTTCCAATCCAAGTTCCCCGCTGCGATCTCATCCAGATGTTCTTCCATTGTGGCAGTAAAGCCGTAGTCCATAAGATCAGAGAAACTCTCAACTAAACGATCAGTCACTATGTCACCGATCTTCTCGGCAAAAATACGTTTATTTTCAATCTTTATGTAACCACGATCCTGAATCGTTGAAATGATCGAGGCATATGTGGAAGGACGACCAATGCCACGTTTCTCTAGATCTTTTACCAGTGCAGCCTCCGAATAGCGGGCGATAGGTTTGGTAAAGTGTTGTTGCGGCAACAATAAAAGCATTGATAATCTGTCGTCTTTTTGCAGATCAGGCAACTCGATATCATCATCTTTTCTGTTAAGTGTCATCACAGCAAGGTAACCATCGAAGCGCGTCACACGTCCCTTTGCCGTCAACTCGTACTTATCTGCCGCCACCGTTATGGTGCTGGCGGTAAACTCCGCAGGCGTCATCTGACAGGCAACAAACTGCTGCCATATCAACTGGTAGAGTTTCAAAGCGTCTGGCTCCATATCGCTTAGACTACCCGGTAAAATATCGACATTTGACGGTCTAATGGCTTCGTGTGCGTCCTGTGCACCTGATTTACTACTGTAGACAATAGCTGACGGAGGCAAATATTTATCGCCATGCCTCAGCTTGATATATTCACGACAACTCGCCACCGCATCAGCACTCAAGTTAGTCGAATCAGTACGCATGTAGGTGATGTAACCAGCCTCGTACAGTTTTTGCGCCAATATCATGGTTCTCTTCACACCGAAGCTCAGCCTGGTGCTAGCGGCCTGCTGTAGTGTCGAGGTGATAAACGGCGCAGAGGGCTTGGACTTGGTCGGTTTATCCTCTCGCTTCACTACTTTGTACTCAGCCTTTCGAAGCGTAGAAAGCGCCAAGTCAGTTTGATCCTTGTTTACTGGTCTGAAGGCTTTTCCCTCATCGCGCTTTACATCGAACCGAATCTTGGCTGAACCTTGATCCATATCTCTGGCATCTTCGAGATCCGCTTGCACCGTCCAGTATTCTTCGGGAACGAAGGCACGAATTTCACGCTCTCGCTCGACAATCATGCGCAGAGCCACGGACTGCACTCTTCCGGCTGATAGTCCTCGGCCAACCTTTTCCCACAGTAAGGGGGACACCATAAATCCCACTACTCGATCGAGGAAACGACGGGCCTGCTGTGCATCGACGCGGTCAGTATTGAGTTCACCGGGTGATTCAAATGCCTCTCGTATTGCTTTTTTAGTGATTTCGTTAAAAACCACGCGTTTGTAACGACTTTCGTCTCCGCCAATAACTTCAGTTAAATGCCAAGCAATTGCCTCACCTTCTCTATCCATATCAGTTGCCAGGTAGACAGTATCCGCATGTTTGGCTAGTTTCTTTAATTCAGTAACCACCTTTTCTTTACCGGGTAAGGTGGCATATTCCGCCTTCCAGTTATTCTCAGGATCAATACCCATGCTGTTGATTAGCTGGGCTTTGGCTTTGCGCTCACGATGAATAGCCTTCTCCTCTGCCGATAACTTGCGCGTCAGTGCCGCCTGACGAGCACGTTCCTTGGGATCCGCGGGAGCTCGGCTGGCACCTGTGGGCAAATCGCGGATGTGGCCAACAGATGACTTCACAATAAAATCATCACCCAAATAGCGATTGATGGTTTTTGCCTTGGCCGGCGATTCGACAATAACTAAAGATTTTCCCATGAAGGTATTGATTCCTTGTTTAACTGTTTCAGCGCTCTGAATAAGGTCATATATGAGCGTTCGTGCTGTTAGAGGCCATATATACTTGCAATGACACCTCGCGGTCAATGATTATTTTTCCCTTGTTTCTTCAACTGTTGCAATTTTTCATCAATAATCTGCAGCTGATCAAGGCCACCAATTTCATCCCAAACCATGCCCACATAATTGTCTTTTGACATTACCGCTGTAACCCCCGCTGGCAAATCATGGACAATGTCAGTCAATATTGGATCCCATAAAGAACTAGCTTGATTTTCGAACCAGCGCCAGGGTTCCCACTCACTCTCCCATCCGCGATGACTATGGCGATGGAGTACCCAAGTATCCGCTGAACAATTATCTCCGCAGTAAAGTTTATAGCACACCACCGTCAATGAGGTCTCATCATCCCGTGCGTCCGGCCTACGATCAAGGGACACCTGTAAACTTCTCTTTCTGGCTGCGTCTCGGAGAATACTTTTATTTTTTTGCCGAGGTGATTGCTTCAACCACATCACTGGGGACAGTATTGCCGCCACCACAAGCATCATTATCAACCATGCCATAATCTGTCCTCTAAACTCCAAAACCAACAATATTGCTTTATTAGTCAAAAATATAGAATACTACAAGCCTAACATTGATGAGGTATACACAGATGTCCGCTTATCAACATATATTGGTTGGATTGGACTTGTCCCCGGAATCTAAACAGGTCACCGAACGAGTCAAGTATTTATTTGCCAACACAGATACCAAAATCTCCATCTGCCACGTCTTAGAGCCCTTAGCTTTCACCTACGGTGGCGATATACCCGTGGATCTTTCTGACGTGCAGGCCCAGCTCACGGATCAAGCCACAACTAGGCTCGCAGTTTATGGTAAGGAACTGCAAGTGGATACTGAAAACCAACATATTATCCTAGGTCATCCCGCGCAAGAGATGCACGGTTTAGCTGCGAGAAGCGATATGGATCTAATCGTGGTGGGCAGTCATGGTCGACACGGCCTTTCACTTTTGTTTGGTTCCACTAGCAATGCCGTTTTGCACCGCGCACAGTGCGATGTCCTCGCCGTTAGGATTATAGATTAGGGAGCCGCAAGCTGATTATGCTCGTTGATATCGGAGTCAATCTGTCAAATCCACAGTTTGTGGACGTCGAAGCGATCATCAACCGCGCAATGGACGCAGGGGTTTCAAAATTGGTCTTAACAGGCACATCCATAGAAGATACAAGGGCAGTTATCAATCTCTGCCATGAGTACGACCAACAATTTCCCAACATGCTGTTCGCCACCGCAGGCATACACCCCCACGACGCTAGAGATTTTAGTAAAACCAGTATGGAAGAATTAAAGGTGCTCGCATCTGAAGACCACGTTGTGGCAATTGGTGAGACAGGATTAGATTTTTTCCGAAATCTTTCCAGCACCAACGAACAAGTCGTGGCCTTTGAACAGCAAATTGAACTGGCCATTGATTGTGGTAAACCGCTGTTTATGCATGAAAGAGATGCGGCCAAACGTCAGTTGGATATCATAAAATATTACATTAACGACCTGCCATCATCGGTTATTCACTGTTTTACAGGCGACAAAGAGACCCTGTATAACTACTTAGATCTCGACCTATTTATTGGTATAACAGGCTGGATATGCGACGAACGCAGAGGGACAAGGCTGCAAGAGATCGTACATAACATTCCTCTAAACCGATTAATGATCGAAACAGATGCCCCCTATCTACTGCCACGAAACATACCAAAAAAACCCAAAAACCGTGTCAATGAACCTTCATATCTGCCCTATATTTTGCAGTCCGTTATAGAACACAGACGAGAAACTCGGGAAGTTATTAGTCAGGCCACATTTGACAATGCGGTGAAGTTCTTCGGTTTACCTACCCACTAGGGACAAACCAATCCATCGCCAACTCGGATTATTCCGTTCGCGTTAATCTGCGCCCTTAGGCCTCCCTTGCCAACCAGCTCCGGAAGAATACTCACACCCAATCTGCGCTGCAAACTCGCACAGGGCTCGCAGAGACGTACACCGAACAGTTCAATCCCATTAATACTAAAGTGCTTTCCTTCAAGTGAATTTAACCTAACTCCCCTAGTAATAAGGTTTCGACGGAAATCACTGTCATGGAAGCTATAACCCATCTCTTGGTTAAAACGTGAAATCACCTCGGATTCAATCAATGTAATTTCAAAGTCAGGCTGCCCTTTATAACTAGACCTATTTCTCACGGAATCAGAAAAATAACGGTCTCCCTCAATACCCTTTCCCGCCTTCACTGAGATTGCGGTGTGGCCCGACATAGGACCGCCAAATTTACTGGCCACGTAAATCCCTAACACCTGTTGCTGCAACATCATCTGGGCCCTTTGTTGCTATTGACGTTAAATGACGACGCAAAATATCAAAAACCGAGCCATTTTCCCAATGATTTGTTGATACTTTCCTAAAAAAGCGCTTTGAACAGCATAACGTTGTCAATGGCTCGAAATCTTGGACCAATAAGAGTCAATGCGGTATGCCCCGGATTTATTCAAGGCGACTGGTTGCGCACTGGTTTCGAAGCCAAAGCTTACGAAAGAGCTTTGAATAATATGGAGGGTAGCACACCGCTACGCTTAGCGGTAACCGCGGACCAAGTTGCGGAAGCGATCTATAATTTACTTCACCTGTCTAAAGTAGTTACGGGAGAAACTATTATTTTGGTCGGGGGCTTTCATCTCACCATTTGATCTAATAAAGTCCCAAAAACTGAATCTTCACCATCTATCCACTGCAACTAACGATTGCCTCGCTGGGGACATCAGATACCACCCTGACGTCACTAAAGGTAATTTGGAAGGGATCTTTCGCTGTTAGCACGAAGGGCGATGTCACCGTCTTTAGGTCCACACCGATGGATGAGAAGCAAGTCAAACTAATACCGACACGAGACCACTGTCCCAGCGGGACAGACTTAAAGAACTCTTTCATTTCCATCTGTCCAGTGCAAGGCCAGCCACAATCCATTCGCTGAGTGACTGAGCCCTGTGGATACTGGTCAACGCGGAATTTCATCATCACCGCACCACCCTGCTTCTCTAGCGCAGATAGATCTGCAGGGGCATCACCCTGCCAATAAAACTGACTCTCGTAACCACCAGACCAACTCAATTGCCTTGAATCTTGTTGCACAATCCCATCCACGGTGGTGATGGTTAGCGCACCATGGGCGGTGCTTGTTGAATCACCACTAACGGATCGATGCCAATCACTAACATCCCCCAAGTAAGCCTTCCAGGGTTTTTGTGTGCTACCGCGAAAAATCACGTTAGCAACAAGAGCAGTGTCCAGAGAAGGCGTCTCACTTAGATCTGCGGCCAAAATAGGCTTGTCTCCGTAGGCCAGCCCCTGACCTCTCTTGAGCACAAAATCATCCACCGGCAAGCGCTCATCAACGACATTAATTTCACGGGCAGGCCAGTCAAAAGACAACTTACCAGTGAAGTTATATCTGGGTTGAGCATCCTTATTGGAGACAAGCACATCTGCAACGCCGGCTCCCTCGCTACCCGGCAACCAGGCCACCACGAAAGCATCCGAGAGATTTATTTCAGCATTCATCCACAGAGGGCGCCCGGTGATAAAAACACTGACCACAGGAACATCCCGATCAACAATACTGCTAATCAACTGCTTATCTCGATGCGTTCCATCCTTATGAACCAGAGCGTGCGTGTCGCCTTGGCCTTCAGCGTACGGATCCTCACCATAGACGACAACAGCAACATCAGGTCTCTTTGTCCAACTGCCGTCAACACTGAACTCAACGGAACCACCAATGGCCTCAATCGCTTGTTTTAGTCCAGCATATATGCTGGTGGCACCAGGAAAATCGGCATTAATATTTTCTGTACCCTGCCAAGTTACACTCCAACCACCACTCTGCTTTCCGATATTATCTGCTGCGTTGCCGGTAATTAACACGTGTTGATTGGGTTTTAGCGGCAACAGGTTGCCTCTATTCTTAAATAACACCAGTGATTTTCTAACCGCTTCTCGCGCAATTTCGCGATGCTCTGCGGAACCAACCAGTGAAGTATCACCAGCGCCCTCTCTGGCAGAGGGCGCGCCCTTGTCGAAGAGTCCTGCCCGTATCTTTACTCTGAGAATTCTGCTCACCGCATCGTCAATTCGGGACATGGGGATCTGTCCTGACTTCACTGAAGCGATGGTGTTTAGAAGAAACTCTCTCCAGACATCGGGCACCATCACCATATCAATACCTGCATTGATTGCCTGAGGGCAGCTTTCATTAGTGCAGCCCTCAATCTGTCCAACGCCATTCCAGTCACTCACCACGAAACCGTCAAAGCCCATCTGACCTTTTAATATATCGGTAAGTAAAAACTTGTGTCCATGAATTTTCTCGCCATTCCAGCTATTAAATGAAGCCATTACTGTCTGAACGCCAGCATCAACCGATTGATAGTAGCCCTGACCATGCTCGTCGAGTAATTTTTGCAAAGACATGATGGTATCGCCCTGATCAACTCCCCTGAAAGTTCCTCCGTCACCAATAAAGTGCTTTGCTGTCGCTATCACACGAGTACTGTCTGTCGCCAGTTGATCGAGAGGACCCTGAAGACCAAGCACCATCTCTCCAGCATAGGATTTAACAATATCACTTTCACTGCTGTAGCCCTCATACGTTCGACCCCAGCGATTATCCTTGACAACGGCTAGCGTTGGAGCGAAGGCCCACTCCATGCCAGTAACCGTTACTTCTCTCGCCGTAACCCGTCCTATTTCCCTCATCAGTGCAGGATCGTTTGCCGCACCAAGACCTATGTTGTGCGGGAATAACGTCGCGCCAATAACATTGTTATGACCATGCACCGCATCAGTTCCCCAAACAATGGGAATCCCTGCTCCGCCTGCACTTTTATCCAGAGACGCGAAATAATATTCATCCGCCAGCTTCAACCAATCTTCAATCGACGATTGTTTGTTTTGATTAGGAAAAGAACCACCGCCGTTTAGCACGGAACCCAAAAAGTACTTGCGCACATCATCCGGCGATACTTTTTTAATTTCGCCCTGCACCATCTGTCCCACTTTTTGTTCCAGAGTCATCGAACGAAGGATACGCTCCACCCGCTGCTCAATACTTTTGTGCTTGGACGCAACAGTGACCTTTTCCTCAAGCGCAGTAGCTGATACTGATGAAAATACAATAACTTGCAGGAAAAACGCTATTTGGTAAATTACTCTGTTGAAGTGAATCCCAAAGAAACTTTTGAGCCTAGTATCGAACATTGTTATGGTTTCCTATTTCCAAACCCCGGACCTTGATTTATCGCAGGGAAATTTTTTATTTATGGCGTTCAGCTCTGGATTTTAGTATCTGGTGATGGTTTCACGACCGGATACGGTAAGGAAGCGCCATGCGACAACAGACCCATGAGTTGCGTTAAACGGGACAACTGAGACAAAGCAATAAAATACGCTGATTACGGCGTAAAAATTCTGTCACTGAATTCCATCAAATGATGAATCGCAGTAGTGAGAACAAAACACACTGAGAGTTAATTGCCATTAAAGAAATTGCGCACCGCCTCGCGATAGTTTCGACTAACCTTCAGTGTAGTGCCCTCCGATAGCTCCAAGAGACTGCCACCTTTAGGCAAGGCCGTGATGCTGACAACACGTTCGATATTAACAATGGTTGATCGGTGAATACGAACAAACAGACTGTCATCTAATTTTTGCATTAATTCCCCCAGTGTGATTCTGATAATGTGTGTTTCACCTTTGGCGTGGACACACATATAATCACCCGCCGCATCTACCCAATCGATATCGTCGAATGGGATAATTTTGACAACACCGGAATCCCTTACAAACAGTTTACGCTTTACACTGTCAGCCTGTCTTTTGTCCGATGATTCATTGGCATTTTTTTCCTCAGCCAAACGTTTAGATATGGAGGCAATTTTCCCAATGTCAGGTGTTATGGCATCGGTGTTGTGAGCCGATAGACGAGCCACGGCCCGATCTACAGCGCGTACCACACGCTCTTGATCAAGTGGCTTTAAGACATAATCTACCGCATGTACATCAAACGCATCTGCTGCAAACTGATCATATGCTGTGACAAAAATTATCATCGGCATATGATCTGGGTGGATCTCTTTTACCACTTCGAATCCATTCATACCGGGCATTTGGATATCCAAAAACATTAAGTCAGGTTTGACTTCAGAAACAACGGCGATAGCTTCTCGCCCATTCTTACATTGACCAACAATAGATACATTATTTAATTTTTTCAGTATGGAGTGAAGGAAACTCAGTGCCAACGGTTCGTCGTCCACAATGATAACTTTTAATTCGCTCATTATTGCCTTCTTATAAGATCAAGATTAGATTATGAACTCGCAAGCGATGCAACAGTTTTCTCCCGCGGCACCTCCATCAACACCGTGGTACCAAAGCCAGTTCGATGATTGATGGTAAACTTATAGGCTTCTCCATAGAATGCACGCAACCTCTCAATGGTGTTTCTCAACCCTACGCCACCTTTCGGGCTCTTGCTGGTTTGCTCAATTCCCGGCCCCGAATCTGATAACTCTACCATCAGTGAATCCTCATTTTGCGATGCTCTCACGGTTATCTTACCGCCATTTTCCATGGGGGCGATGGCATATTTAATTGCATTCTCAGCAAGCGGCTGCAAAATTAAGCTTGGCACCTTGATATTGTCGGCGTCAGGATCAATGTCAAAGTCTAATTCTAGCCGATCACCAAAGCGGGTCTTTTCTATATTTAGATAAAGCTTTAGAGCGTCTAACTCCTCTTTCAAGGATACTCTACCAATAGGATCTTTATCTAAGGAGTAGCGAAGAAAGTTTGATAATTGCACAATCATCGCGTTTGCTTTGACGCTCTCCTGACTCTGAACCAGCGAAGATATGGCATTCAACGTGTTAAACAGAAAATGGGGATTAAGTTGATATCGCAGCATCTTTAGCTGTGCCTCTTGAGCTACTGTCTCTGCTTGAGCTCGCTTGAGTTGTTCCTCTCTATTAGAGGCCGCGATTGCCAATAATTCAGAATGTTCTGACTGAAGCAATTGATAATACTTGATGCCGTGGTAAAAGGCTGCCCAAGAAACAAAAATCAAGATAGACCCATTCAACCATCCGCCAAAATCAGGCCACAATTCTTGCTCACCTGTCATCGCCATAAAGGTGATCAAGCGCAACACCGCCCAGATACTGGAGCAAATTAAAATACCTAAAAATACCCAACTGAAACGCCGCCAAAACGGCATATTCCAAACACGACTGGATAGCCAACGCAATGGCCATGAGACCAAGATACCCAAAGCAGACTGAACCAGTGTATGACCAATATAAGGCAGTTCAGTTTGCTGGTCGTACCAAAGTGTGAGACTAAAGAAGCTGATCAGAGATAGGCCAAACCAGCCGAGCAACTGCAGCGACCAAAATAGCGCATTGGTGTCGCTGAAAAGTCTTTCAGCCCATGGATATACGTATGTTTTATTCATAAAACAGATCTTTATTAGACGCCATAACCCCAGTTGGAGCAAACAGAATCACCATGTTATTATCATTACTGCATTGTACTCTCAATATGCTTTGGGTTAAAAGCAAACCAATCTAGCAGCTCAGAGTCTAGTCGAAAAATACCTGATAATCACTGAGAATAACATGAAAGCAGCAGAAATCTTCACTCTTCATGATGTTAAGTATCTGCGCTCAAATCACCCTGGGATCAAACGTCTAAAACGCCAAAAAGCCGGTCATAGCGCTCATGGCAACAAAATATGGTTATCAAGTTTGGTACTGATAGATTATCTGTACTGCAATCCAATCGCGAGAAATTCAAAAGTACTCGATGTCGGTTGTGGCTGGGGAATCAATTCGATATTTCTATCTAAAAACTGCGCTGCCGCAGTGACTGCACTGGACATCGACCCAGGGGTCGAACCCTATTTAGCGCTTCACTGTGAGATTAACCAAACCATGGTTGACTTTCGCTGCGCGGACTTCCGAAACCTGACAAAAATAGACCTTTGTGCATTCTCTAACATAGTAGCCGCAGATATTTGCTTTTGGGATGAACTTGTCGAACCACTCTACCAATTTATTAATCTGGCTCTCAATGCAGGGGTTGAAGGTCTTTTGATAGCTGATCCAGGACGACCGCCCTTTTGGACTCTCTGCGATCTTTGTTGCCAAAACCTAGGTGCCGAGATATTAACCCGTCGTATTTCTGAACCGGTCGCCACAGAAAAATTTATTTTAAAAATCGAGCTCCAATGAAAAAGCCGGGCATTGCCCGGCTTTTTCTAGTAATAGGTAAATCAATAACCTATTTCACACTCACGTCGTCAATATGAACCTCACCCACCGCAGCGCCCATGTCAAATAATACGCGACTATCGTCGTCACCAAAGGGACCCTGATTGGGATCAGTAGTATTAATAGTGTAAGTAAACGTCTGCCAATCCGTGGTCAGATCAGTAGTTACTGTTGCGGCCGCCCAGGGATCATGGTTGAAACCCAGACCGACAATCATATTTCGCTCTACTGCTGCTCTGGCCTTAAACGAGAGAACGTAATCAGTGCCCGGCGTCAGAGTCATTACTTGACTGAGATTGACGGACCAAGGATCACCGGCCGACTCAACATTTGCAGCGTAGTACGCAACTATCTTATCGGTGGCATTAGCCCAGCCTTCAGCGCCGTCGGCGAACCCAGTGTTACTCAATAACTCTGTGCCATCACCACCAGATACTTGCAGGCTAACATCGTCAATGTGAACTTCCCCTACAGCAGCACCCATATCAAACAACACGCGGCTGTCGTCATCTCCAAATGCACCCTGATTGGGGTCAGTAGTATTTATGGTATAGGAGAATGTCTGCCACTCGGTGGTCAGATCTGTTGTTACCGTAGCTGATGCCCAGGGATCATGATTGAAGCCAAGACCCACCACCATGTTTCGCTCAACCGATGCTCGTGCCTTAAAGCTCAACTCATAATCGACACCTGGTTCAAGCGTAATCACCTGAGATAGATTTACCGACCAGGGGTCTCCAGCACTTTCTACATTAGCTGCGAAATAAGAGACAATATTGGACTCAGCTGCATTCCAACTCGCGTTGCCAGACTGGAAATCACCGTTTACAACAAGCTCTGTCCCACTGGCCGGCGGAGGTGCTGGAATTTCACCAATGAAGGCGATATCGTCAAAATAGTAGGTCTCAGAGGATCCAGCAGACCCAAAGTTAAAGAATATGGACAATGTGTCATACACGTAGTCCGGATTTAGAGCTGGTGTGCCCTCTGCGTGATTACTGAAGTCGAAGGTCAACGTTTCCCACTCAGCGGCCACTGTTGTCACCGCATCGGTCTCGACAGAATGCGTAGGATCCGTCGATTCCTCAAGTTTAAGTCTCACTGTGATGCCCGCTTCAGGAGACCATACGCGAACCGTAATTCCCGTTTCAGTGGCGGTCAGCGGGTAAACAATATTACCGCCGGCAACAGTAGTACCAGCCCAAGTTTCGTTACCTTTTACAATTGATACCACAGTGTTGGTTGCATCAGTGGGATCGGCAACGACAGAACTGATGTTATTACCAAAGTCAGTCAGGCCATAATCAGCCACAGTTGAGTCGAAATTGACAACTTCGCCCACATTGAGAACATTATCCGTGCCCGTACCCAGCTCACTGACGGGTTCTGGTTCTGGTTCTGGTTCTGGTTCTGGTTCTGGCTCCGGATCTGTGACTGCAGAAGCGCCTTTCGCAAGATTGAACGTCCACCAAACGCCCGGAGCAGTTTCCAGAGAAACCGTCAGGTATTTTCCATCAGCAGTAGCGGTAAGTACATTGTAAGTAATCGAGTCAGGCGCAGCATCAACAGATGCCAGCTCTTGGCCATTAACCGCCTTCGGCAACCCAAGATGTGAGCCTCTTCCATTGATAGTGATGGTTCCTGCGGACTCATCGTAATCAAAAGAACCCACGCTGCTACCATCGTGAGGCGAAACCGGTGCCGCACAAGAGTCGCTTCCACCCTGCCAAGCTTCTACCCAAGTCTCATCACCCATTACGTTGCGGAATGTGCCATCATCACCAAACACAAACGTATCGTCGAACCAACATGCACGGTCTGCTACAACGCTGGCATCGGTTGACCACCATTCCATGCTACCTTCAGTAGGTCCAACTCCAGCAGCACCTTCACCGTCTAGAGCCCACGAACCCGCCAATACGGAAACCGGTACTTTGGCCAAGTTGAATGACCACCATACCCCTGGTGCAGTCTCTATAGTAACGGACATATAATCGCCGTCCGCAGACAACGTCAGCACATCATAAGTAACCGAATCTGGTGCTGATGAGGAGGAACTGAGCTCCTGGCCGTTGACAGCTTTGGGTAAGCCTAAATGAGCGCCTCTACCGTTGAGCGTTAGCTGCGCGTTGGCCTCGTCATAAGAGAAAGTGGCCGGGATAGAGCCATCGTGAGGAGACACCGGCGCGCCACATGCGTCAGACCCGCCCTGCCAGGCCTCAATCCACGTCTCGTCGCCGAGAACATTGACAAAGGAGCCGTCTTCTCCGAACGTAAACCGATCATCGAACCAGCAGGCACGATCCGCAACTACTGTGGCGTCCGCAGACCACCACTCCATGCTGCCTGCAACTGGCCCCACGCCAGCCGACCCGGCGCCATCTAGCTTCCAATTTCCAGCCAGCGGAGACGGCGGCACTTTAGCCAGATTAAAAGTCCACCATACGCCAGGCGCTGTCTCCACCGTGACCGTGAGGTTCATTCCATCGGCAGTCAGCGTCAAAATATCGTAGGTAATGGACTCTGGAGCTGAGGAGGAGGAACTCAACTCTTGACCATTCACAGCTTTAGCAAGGCCCAAATGAGCACCTAGCCCGTTGAGGGTGAGAGTACCATTCGCCTCGTCGTGGGCGAAAGTTGCCGGGTTACTGCCATCGTGAGGAGAAACCGGTGCCGCGCAAGAGTCGCTTCCACCCTGCCAGGCCTCAACCCATGTCTCGTCACCCTGAATGTTAGAGAAAGATCCGTCTGCACCGAAGGCAAACACATCGTCAAACCAGCATGCTCGATCAGCCACAACGGTCGCATCGGTGGACCACCACTCCATACTACCTGCGGTAGGACCAACACCGGCGGCACCCACACCATCTAGCTTCCAATTCCCAACAAAGGGACTGACTGGCTTCTTCGCCAAGTTAAACGTCCACCAAACACCGGGTGCAGTTTCAATGGTCACAGTGAGTGCCATTCCGTCTGCTGTTAAGGTTAAGATCTCGTAGGTAATAGAGTCAGGCGCAGAACTTGACGATGCCAATTCTTGGCCGTTTACTGCTTTGGCCAAGCCGAGGTGAGCCCCTCGACCATTAATGGTGATGGTTCCCGCGGCCTCATCCCACTGCCAAGAGGCATCAGCACTGCCATCGTGCGGCGCAACGGGGGCGGCACAACTATCAGACCCCCCCTGCCAAGCTTCCACCCAGGTTTCCTCGCCCTGTATATTTTTAAAACTTCCGTCTTTCGAGAAAGCAAAGATATCATCAAACCAACAGGCGCGATCAATGACGGCCGTAGCGTCAGCAGACCACCACTCCATGCTTCCCGCCGTCGGACCAACACCAGCAGCCCCAGCCCCGTCCAACAGCCATTCGCCCACCAATGGATCTTCAACTGGCGCTACGCAACCCTCCGCACAGTACTGAACCCGACTGCCATCAGTAGTTTCCGATACATCGGCATCCGCTGGCGTCCCAGACGCATCAGTGAAGGAAATATTAAAGGTTACATAACCGTCCTCGTCACCTTCACCCATCTCACGTGACGCAGACCATGTATCGATCTTTCCGACAACCTCAGCAGCCACGCCATTGATGGTAACCTCGGGAAGCATGAGGGCCTCGGACGCAGTGAAGTCAACTTTGACCGACTGCCCCGCCTTGGCCACTCCGTCAGCACTGGAGTCACGCTCTTGCGACTGTAATATCGCCACACTAATCAAAGTGGGTGCTATTCCGTCAGGACCTGCCTCAGGCAGATCATTCTCGGTAACCGTGTCACCACCACCTCCGCAGGCAGACAACAACAATGTGAATGACAGTGCTAGAGCTGACCCAAAGCGGCTAGATTTGAAAAATGATTGGAACCAGCCCAAATAGCTTACTGATGATTGCGAATGCATAACTCCCCCTACCGAAGTTTATAATTATTGATCCAGACGCTGCTGAAAAATTTTTGTAACAGGCTGATTCTCTGCGTCCTGCGCGGCAACCTCCATAGCAATTCGGTGAATAGGGGCATATATGCGATGAACTGGTTAACCGGCAGTTAAACCAAAATAAATCGGTTTCGGCGTCAAAAAAGCAGTTGATTGGGTGCCATAAAACAACCGGCACCATATTTAGCCACCACGACAATTTGGCGATGCAGCGACCGCTGCATCCCTCGCCTCCCATTCGGACGGTGAGTAGGTATGAAGAGCCAAGGCGTGTACAGGCCCTGCGAGCTCTTCGGATAGTATCTTGTAGATCATCTGATGCCGGTGAACTAAACGCTGAGCATCAAATTTTTCAGTTACCACGACAATCTTGAAATGCGTTTCAGAATTGGCGGGAACGCGGTGCATAGCACTTTCATTCGCCACCAGCAGTTCAATGGGCATCAGAGCCTGATGCAATTTTGTGACAATTGAATGTTCTATGGGACCCATAATTTTTACATGTTACCAACAAGCGTAATCATAACGCCAGCGGCTACGGCGGAGCCGATCACGCCAGCGACATTGGGACCCATGGCATGCATCAATAAGAAGTTTTGTGGATTGGCCTCCAATCCCACTTTGTTGGCCACCCTCGCCGCCATAGGCACGGCCGATACACCAGCGGCACCAATTAGCGGATTTACCTTTTGACTGGACAAGAGGTTCATAAGCTTCGCCATCAACACACCCGACGCTGTGCCGATACAGAATGCGACAGCACCAAGCCCCAAAATACCCATGGTCTCGGCATTGAGAAACTTTTCAGCACTCATTTTAGACCCCACACCCAAGCCGAGGAAAATGGTCACTATGTTGATCAAGGCATTTTGCGTTGTATCACTTAAGCGATTCACCACGCCACACTCGCGCATTAAATTTCCGAAGCAGAACATTCCCAGCAGTGGCGCCGCGTCCGGCAGAAGCATGGCAACCAAGACAAGCAGACTTAGCGGAAAGACAATACGTTCCGCTTTGCTCACACTCCTGAGCTGCACCATTTGAATTGACCGCTCCTCAGGCGAGGTCAAAGCGCGCATGATGGGCGGTTGAATGATGGGCACTAGCGCCATGTAGGAATAGGCGGCCACTGCCACGGCACCAAGTAGATCCGGTGACAATTTGCTGGTGACAAAAATTGCCGTGGGCCCATCGGCTCCACCAATAATACCAATGGATGCGGCGTCTCGAATACTAAAATCCAATATACCGAAGTGACTCAGTGCAACAGCACCTAATACGGTACTAAAAATACCCACCTGCGCGGCAGCACCCAATAAGAGCGTCTTGGGATTGGCCAGCAGCGGGCCAAAATCAGTCATGGCTCCAACACCCATGAAAATAACCAAAGGGAACAAACCCGTTTCGATACCCACATGATAAATGTAGTAAAGCAGACCACCAGGACTCTGCATAACACCAAACTGATCAACTATGGGCGCAGCATCGAAGCCCGCGCCCGGAACATTAGCCAGTATGGTGCCAAAGCCAATAGGGACCAGTAGCAAAGGTTCGAAACCCTTGTTAATTGCAAGGAACAAAAGCCCCATTCCCACCAACATCATCACCAGCTGACCTTGCTCCAACTGAGCAAGACCCGAACTGGCCCAAAGACTAATTAAGTTTTCCATTTGTGTATTCCGCCTTAACCCAGAGTAACCAGCGCGTCACCAACAACACAGCTGTCCCCTGATTTCACCAATACATCGACAATGGTTCCAGCACTTGGGGCACTGATGGAGGTTTCCATTTTCATCGCTTCGAGAACGAGAATTGTCTCACCTTCAGTCACTTTCTGGCCTGGAGTAACCATGATTTTCACTACATTACCCGCTAGCGGCGCCTTAACTGGTTCTCCCACCTTGGCTGCGGACGTCGAGGGCTCACTCGCTGTCACTGGCGCCCCCACCTCTGCAATCGCCTCGATATCGCCACCGCTAGCCACCGCAACCGTATAGGATTTGCCCTCCACCTCAACAGTATAGATTTCCTGCCCGCTATCATTGAGCTGTGCCGCCGACTTACCCGTCGGCACCGGTTCAAACTTTGAGGGATCATTCTTATGCTTGAGAAACTTGAGCCCAACCTGCGGAAACAGAGCGTAGGTCAGCACATCGTCAATTTGACCGTCCCCCTCGGTAAGCTCAAAACCTTCCTGACTGGATAGCTCTATTAGCTCACTTTCTAGCTGCTCGATCTCGGGATCAAGATTGTCAGCGGGTCGACAGATTATGGCGGTCTCACCCTCGTCCAAAACCCTCGCTTGCAGCTCCTCATTGACTGGCGACGGTGTCGCACCGTACTCACCCCTCAACACACCCGCAGTCTCTTTGGTGATGGATTTGTAGCGCTCGCCGGTCAACACGTTCAACACCGACTGGGTTCCCACGATTTGTGAGGTTGGTGTCACTAGAGGAATAAACCCGAGATCTTCACGCACCCTAGGTATTTCCAACAAAACTTCATCGAGGCGATCCTCGGCGCCTTGCTGACGAAGCTGCCCCTCCATATTGGTCAGCATCCCACCGGGCACCTGAGCCACTAAAATACGGGAATCAACTCCCTTGAGTGAGCCTTCGAATTCAGCATATTTCTTTCGCACTGGTCTAAAATAGGCAGCTATTTCCTCTAGCTTGGACACGTCAAGGCCCGTATCTCTCTCCGATTCTTTGAAGATTGATACCACGGATTCAGTGGCAGAGTGACCATAGGTCATTGCCATAGAGGAAATGGCGGTATCCACATTATCAATACCGGCTTCAACACACTTCATAATGGTGGCTGTAGAAAGCCCAGTGGTAGCATGGGCATGCAATTGCAACGGGATGTCCACCGCACCCTTGAGCTTGCTTACCAGCTCATATCCAACATAGGGAGTCAATAACCCGGCCATGTCTTTGATACAGATAGAATCGGCACCCGCATCTTCTATCTGTCGCGCTAGATCAACCCACAAGTCGATGGTGTGTACAGGGCTCACAGTGTATGAGATGGTTCCTTGAGCATGCTTACCCACTTGCTTCACAGCCTTGAGTGCGGTTTGCAAATTGCGCATATCATTCATTGCATCGAACACACGAAACACATCGATACCATTAACTGCTGCTCGCTCAACAAACTTTTCCACCACGTCATCGGCGTAATGTCTGTAACCTAAGATATTCTGACCGCGAAACAACATCTGCTGCGGCGTATTCGGCATAGCTTTTTTAATTTCTCGAATACGATCCCAGGGGTCTTCCCCCAGAAAACGAATGCATGCATCAAATGTTGCACCCCCCCAAGACTCCATCGACCAGTAACCGATCTGATCTAGCTGGGCAGCAATAGGCAACATATCATCAATACGCATACGCGTGGCAAAAAGCGACTGATGCGCATCTCGAAAAACAACTTCTGTAATACCTAGTGGATTATGTTTCGATGACATATGTTAAAAACCCAATAAATTAAAATAGAAAAATGGAGCGCGCTATCTTTAATCTTTAACGCACATTCAGCAGAGAACCTTATCTACCTCGATGTTTATCTATGGCCAGTTGAATGGCAGAGACAAGCTCGGGATTAATACTGGCTGCGACCGAAACAGGCTTGCTGAGCTCGGCGTCATCTGACGCTGAGGACGCAAATCGGTTGACACTTTGAGACATTAGGTGAGTCACACCCACCAATAAAGTCAAAAAACCAAAAACGGTGCCCATGCCAAATAGCATGAGATCAAATCCCTGAGAAATAAGCGTTGCCTCCACTAGCGTAACCTCTTACAGTTTAAACCGACTCGAATGCTTGGAAATATCGCGCAAAACTATATCAATACCCAAGGTTTTTGCAAGTTGGGCTTTGCTTTGTGCGACAGGAAACCTACAATTCGCGACTAGAATAACCTCTGAGCCAAGGATCCACCCAAAAATGCGACTGAAGACGCTTCTCACACAACGATTCTCTGCAGCAATGACCGCCGCCGGTGTCCCCATCGACTGTCCTCCAATGATATCTCTCAGCAGCAAGCCCCAGTTCGGCGACTACCAAGCCAATGGCGCCATGGCTGCAGCTAAGCGCATGAACGAAAAACCTCGCGATCTGGCTGAAAAAATCATTACCAAAGTAGATCTGGAGGGAATCGCAGATTCGCTGGAAATTGCTGGCCCTGGATTTATTAACATCCATCTCAGCCCGCTATTTCTTGCTGACTGCCTGATTAGCTCGGACACATCTAATGATATTCAAGAACAACCAAAAAATATCGTTATTGACTACTCCTCGCCAAACCTTGCTAAAGAAATGCATGTTGGCCATATCAGGACAACCATTATCGGTGATTGTTTAGCACGAGTCTTGGAACATCAGGGACACAATGTAATACGCCAAAACCACATGGGCGACTGGGGTACTCAGTTCGGCATGCTCATCGCTGAGCTTGAAATCCAACTAGACGAGGGCGATAACGCTGAACTGGCGCTGAATGATCTAGAGGTATTCTATCAGCAGGCCAAACAACATTTTGACGCAGACCCAGATTTTGCCAACACGGCGAGAGACTATGTTGTCAAACTGCAGTCAGGCGATGCCCATTGCCGAGAACTCTGGCAGAAGTTTATCAAGGTATCCATCGCGCACAGCGTCGAGATTTATCGACAACTCAATGTGGGCTTGCGCGAAGAGCATGTTATGGCGGAAAGCGCCTACAACAATGAACTACAAACGCTAGTCGATGATCTTATGACTCAGGAGATCGCCAGAGACTCCGAGGGTGCCAAAGTCGTCTTTTTACCCGAGCTGGCAGATAAAAACGGCAACCCATCGCCAATGATCATTCAAAAATCAGGTGGTGGCTTTCTCTACGCCACCACAGATCTTGCAGCATTGAAATACAGAGCAAATAAACTCAGTGCCCATCGTATTTTGTATTTTATCGATGCGAGACAAACCCTACATATGAAACAGGTGTTCATTACCGGCCGCAAAGCACAGTATGTTCCGGCCGGTGTCAGCTTGGAGCATCATTCCTTTGGTACCATGATGGGTACTGATGGCAGACCATTCAAAACGCGCACCGGAGGAACCGTAAAACTCGCTGATTTACTGGACGAGGCGGAGCAGCGCGCGGAAAAAATCATCCGCGAAAAAAACTCAGGCCTCAGCGACAGTGAAATCAGAGAGGTTGCAAAAAAAGTAGGAATAGGCGCTGTCAAATATTCTGATCTGAGCATAACTCGCACTAATGATTACATTTTTAACTGGGATTCAATGCTATCCTTTGAGGGTAATACGTCTCCCTATCTCCAGTATGCCTACACCCGAATCCGCAGCATTTTTCGCAAAGCCAATTGTCGACCTGAGTTGCTAGATGGCAAGATAGTGATCAATGAACAACAAGAGAAAAATTTGGCGCTCAAACTCCTGCAATTTCATGAAGTCTTAGACCAGGTGGCAACCGATTGCTATCCTCATACTCTCTGCGCATACCTCTATGAACTCGCCAGTGTTTTTATGACATTTTATGAACACTGTCCTGTCTTGAAAGACAACGTGAGCAAGCCTATGCAGACAAGTCGACTCATGCTGTGCGCTTCTTCTGCGGAAACCCTAGCCTGTGGTCTGGATTTGCTGGGCATTGAAGTTATGGACAAAATGTGACCGGGCAAAGAGTTCTATTAGCCTAGACCTTTGCCCTTTGTTGCATCTTCTCAAAATTCGCCAACACATCGGGGTCCCTTTGGGAACCATCAAAACCAGACGCCAGCAAGATGGCGATGATCGAAAAGCAAAATCCAGGTACCAGGGAATAGATATCAAAAACACCACCGTCGAATTGCGACCAGAGAATGACCGTTAGCCCCCCGGTGAGGATGCCGGCCAGTGCTCCAGAACGAGACATGCGCTTCCAATACAGGCTCATAAGTAACGTTGGACCGATGGAGGCACCCAAGCCAGCCCAAGCGTAGGACACTATATCAAGTACCTTGCTATCAGGTTGCATGGCTAATATTGTTGCACATATCGCCAACACTGCCACAGCGAAACGGCCGATCTGCACTCTCCTCTCTGGACTCAATTCATTCTCAGCCACCAGCGGATAGAGGTCCTCGGACAGGGATGATGAGCAAACCAACAGCTGAGAGTCCACTGTGCTCATAATAGCGGCCAGTATCGCCGCCAATAGAATACCGGCGATCAGTGGATGAAAAATGATCCCAGTGAGTGCGATGAATACTCTTTCAGAATCGGCCAAAACCTCTGGCAAAAATGCAAGACCACTCAATCCAACAATGATTGCTAACAAATAGCAAGTAAAAGCCCAAGACACACCAATAAAGGCTGCAGATTTGGTATCTGAAGCTGATCGAATCGCCATAAATCTAGCTAATATGTGCGGCTGTCCAAAGTAACCTAATCCCCAACCCATAGCACTGACAATGGCAAGAAGTGTTAACGGGCTACCCTCACTATCGACAAAAGGGTTCAGCAGGTGGGAATTATGCTGATTAATATTATCCATAAATAGGCCAATACCGCCCATCTCACTCAGAACCAACAGCGGAACCGCAACCAGAGCCATGAGCATTAACAGGCCCTGAAAAACATCCGTCCAGGAGACCGCAAGAAAGCCTCCAAAGAGTGTGTAGAATAAAATTAGAGTGACGCTCACCAGCACTGCGAGATGGTAATCAAAACCGAATACTTCATTAAACAACTTGCCGCCAGCCACTAACCCCGATGCCACATAAAAAAGGAAAAACAACAAAATACTGACGCTGGCGATGGACTTTAACCAAGGCGTGGGAGCAGCAAAGCGCCGTGCCAAATAAGTAGGCAGAGTCACTGCATCACCCAAAAGTTCACTGTAAATACGCAACCGCTTGGCTGTCACCATCCAATTTAAAGCAACACCTATCACCAAACCCAAAGAAATCCAAGCGGCCTCCATACCAGCAAGATAAGCGAACCCCGGAAGACCTAAGAGAACCCACCCACTCATATCCGAGGCTCCAGCACTTATGGCTGACACCGCGGGGGACAGGCCTCGACCACCCAAAAAATAGTCCGTAGCATCTTTCGTTTTGATATAGGCATAAAAGCCGATAGCGAGAACAACTAAGACGTAGATTAAAAACGCAACAGTAGTAGAAATCGATAGTTCAGCCATTTGCTAACCCCTTGTGATGACTTTATATAGTGCCGCAATAAAGAAACAATTTGATTCTAACAATATCTATATTCTCAGGTTTTTGATCCACCGAAACGTATAATCATAGTAGAAAATGTCAGATTAATTCACCTTTGAATGATCAAACATTGATCGCTCGAATAAACCGGTCAATATCGCCGGTATCCTCTAATTCCAAAGGCATCGTCTCACTACCGAGGGCTTTGAAGTCAAACCGGGCTGTGTCGGCAAGTTGGGATAACGACACATTTTGGATTGCTCCAAAAATGGACTCTATGCGACCCGGAAATTGTCTCTCCCACTGACTCAGCATGGCTTTAACCGCATTGCGTTGCAGTCCCTCCTGAGAACCACAGAGGTTACAGGGAATAATTGGGAATTTTTTTAATTCAGCCAATGCAGCCAAATCGGACTCTGAGCAATAAGCTAGAGGGCGGATCAATACGTTGCGCTTGTCATCAGAAAGTAATTTCGGCGGCATAGCCTTGAGCCTGCCCTGATAAAACATGTTCAAGAAAAGTGTCTCGATGATATCATCTCGATGATGCCCCAAGGCCACTTTTGTCGCACCAATCTTGTCGGCAAATCCATAGAGAGTCCCGCGTCGCAACCTTGAGCAAAGGCTACAGTAGGTTTTTCCCTCGGGGATCTTACTTTTAACGATACTGTAGGTATCTTTTTCGAGAATGTGATACTCGATCCCCAAGTCATCCAGATAGGCCGGCAGAACATGCTCTGGAAATCCTGGCTGTTTTTGATCCAAGTTGACTGCCACCAGCTCAAATCGAACCGGCGCATTTCTCTGTAAACTCATCAAAATATCGAGCATGGCATAGGAATCCTTGCCACCGGACAAACAAACCATAATACGGTCGCCGTCATCGATCATACCGAAATCTGCCACTGCTTTACCAACATTACGACGCAGACGTTTTTGTAATTTATTTGCTTCTAACTGACTTTTACTAGCAGACATTGTCGACGCTCACATTTCCATTGCGCGCAGTATAAAGCCTCACTATTAAAGTCAGCAAATAGCAGCGACAACTTCAAGGGTTTATCTGTCTGTGTGGCGAATAAAGAGCAACTCAAGGAAGATTTTGCATAAACGCCACTAGGGCCTGCAATTCCTCTGGTGGATTGTCGTGGTCAAATGAGGGACTACTGTGTGATTGCGCAGCATTGCTAATAGTGAGCGTTGTCAGCATAGCACCGTCAAATTGGTGGCGCCTTGAGGGAACGTCGGTAGTCGCCATAGACGCCAGATCAATATCCTTAACCATGCTCTCCAGCTGATTACTCTCCTCAGAGACAAAAACACCAGAGCTCTGAAGTTTGCCATCTAAATAGCGTTTATATCCGCTTTCACTAATCACCACCCGATCAAACATTCCATGGCTGATCGCCGAATACTCAATCACAGTGTAGGGTTGGTCTCCCGCCTGGTTGACCGGCGCATGAACTGCCTTGCGCAAGCCATTGAGATCGTAGCCCAATCGACCCACCTCCTCCACGAGAAACTGATACTTTTCATCGGAGATAGACGCTTTTCGCGACATAATCCAAACATAATCACGAGCGTTTCTTCCTATAATGGTTTCTTCATAGTCATCGTCAAGGTACACAATCCGATAATCCGCTTTAATTGGCCATATAAACTGCATACCCCAGACAGCATTGGTTTGAGTATCCGTGACAAAACCACGGGGATGATACTGCTTTAACTCGCCCTCCAAACTGCCTTTATTAAAAGTGAAAGTGGTCGCTATGGTGCCATCGTCTTCAAGGCGGTAGGATTCCACCGGATTGTATGCATCCTTCTCCAAAAACGTGGGGATATTTGCGATCACATACCAGTCGCCCATGAAGCGCTCCAGGTCCACAGACTCTACCACCGGCATCGGCTGATGTGTGGCGCATGCATTAGCCACTGAAGCCAATGCCAACAAGAGGATTTTGTTAAAATTCTTCATCGATCTCTCCCAGTGACTCATCTAAACGTGTGTATGACAGTAACCCAGCTACCTTAATCCGGGACTCTAACGACTGCCAGAGTCCGTCATCATCATAGGTCAGGCCAATACTCGTCTTAGGCAACACAATCCTTTTCTCGATGGGCTGGCCTGACCTCTGAGGTAAATCAGCAATAGTCACCGGCGTATACATCCCCGTTTCAACATTGAGCAAGGCATCATCCTCAAGCCAATTCGGTCGCCAATAGGGGAAGCTTTTCACGCATTCTGTCAGCGCCTGTTGTTGACCCTCCTTGCTCACAACAAAGGTCCCTTCACGAATATCGCCACTCACTTGCTGTAGGTCTTTGTTACGGCGGGTAGTACTACTAAATGAAACTAAGCAGCCCTCATTGGTCCAAACCTCTTCTGCGGAGTGACGATAGTTAACAGCCTTAACCAGCAACACCTTAAAATCCATTCTAGCTTTAGATTTGACGTAAACCCGATCACCCTGATCAATGACTTTGAATTGATGCCAGCCCACCACTCGGTCATTCAGTCTCACCTCAAATGAATGATCCGATACCACAGGCGACGCCATTGAAGCCTCAGACAACAAAAACAACAAACTGAGGAAACACATTCTAGGCATGTTTGCAGTCTTGGATATCAATCTACACATCATGGTTTAATTCGCTTCCCTTGATCGATTTTAACGCTGGTCTTCTGCCTTGCCGCGCTGTCTTTTTTTATCAGCACATAGGTAGAACCGACACCCCCGTGTATCTTCTGTGCCGTGTGAAAGGCTAAAACGTGCTCAAATTGCCGAAGCCAGTGGTTTACACAGCTTTTTAGCTTTGCCGGCTCCTGTCTACCTTGCCCTTTACCATGAGTGATCAGTGCACAGCGTATACTATGTTTGTGACAGTCAGCGATAAATTGCCAAAGAGCTACTCGCGCTTGCTCGACACTGTACCCATGTAAATCTAGACGAGACTGGATCTCATACTTGCCAGTGCGCAGATTCTTGTACACCCCATGTTGAACACCGGGTTTTTGATATTCTAAGTAAGCCAAGGGATCCACCTGCGCTATCACATCTGCAGAATCTAACTCATTGATGTCAGATACGGTTTCTCGCTGTGCAGCTCTGCGGCGTTCCAACACTCCCGGCGTTATCAATGAAGGTTTTGGCTTGTAGGCAGTGGGCTTCTTTAATAGTGGCTTTACATCGTCACCTAGCAGCTCAACAAAGCTAGTCTCAGTGTTGCCGTTTTTTGAGTGGTTGCTTGAAGTCACAATATGAACCTAGTTATTTTGGTCGCCAACAATTTATTGAGTCGATTTTAGTACTTGATGCTAACGCAATATGTGCGATCACTCCGATAGAAGTACTATACATCTACTGTATTAAATAGAAAATCTGAGTGTATGGATTACGGAAACGAAGAATCAATGGTTTACCAGCGAATGACTCGAGACAGTAAGGTTGTTTTGATAAAAAGAAAGAGGCGCTGAGGCGTTCCCCCACAGCGCCCTTTCTCGGGCTTACAATGCACAGGCTATTTTTTACACCTAATTGCATTGAATAAGACGCGTCAACATGGCGCTTTAGATTCAGGTGGCATCAAAAAAGTCTGTCGACATTGCCATGACACTTGATGAAGATGCTTTTATGCCAGCAGCATGGACATCCGCTCGCGGCAAAAGGCGCTCAAAGAAAAATGTAGCGGTGTGTAACTTGTCACGCATAAAGGCAGCATCACCCTCACCTGCATTGATCTTATCCACCGCCGTCGCACTCATCTTAGCGAACATATAAGCCATGTAGGCATATCCGGAGAACATCAAAAAATCTACTGATGCCGACCCTATGGAATCAGGGTTTTTCTTGGCGCCAGTGCCCAACTTGTAAGCCAAAAGTCGCCACCGAACCGCCAATTTGACCAATGCCCACGCCTGTTTTCTCATGGTCTTGTTTCTGCCTGCAGGACGCCAAGGGGCGAACTGTTTTGCGAAGGAAAGCATCTCTCCGGTAAATATTTTGAGCTGCTTAAACCGATCAAGTAGCACCTTTCTACCAATCAAATCCAACGCCTGAATCCCCGTGGTACCCTCATATAGAGTAGCTATTCTGCTATCGCGGAGAATCTGCTCCATTCCCCATTCTTTGATGTAGCCATGACCACCGAACACCTGCACACCATGGCTTGCCGCCTCGACGCCCAATTCGGTGATAAACCCTTTGAGAATAGGTGTGCAAAATCCAAGCCGCTGCTCTGCCTTATCTTTGGCCTCCCGGCTCCTACCTCCTCGATAAACATCCGCAAACTGAGAAGCATAGGTCACCATCGCTCGGCCACCCTCGGCAATTGCACGCTGGGTAAGCAGCATTCGCCGCACGTCTGGATGCTCGACAATGGCGTCCGCTGGCCCATCGGGATTCTTCACTCCCGAGATCGAGCGCATCGCAAGGCGTTCCCGAGCATAGGCGGAGGCGCCCTGATAGGAGCGATCCGCTGCGGATACGCCCTGACTCGCGGTACCGATTCGTGCCACATTCATGTAGGTGAACATCGCATTGAGCCCATCGTGGGGCTGACCGATGAGAAAACTTTTTGCCCCATCAAAGTTGAGCACCGCAGTGCCATTCCCGTGGATCCCCATTTTGTGTTCGATAGAACCACAGCGAACCCCATTTCGCTCCCCCGCCGAACCATCTTCTGCAGGTAAAAACTTTGGTATGATGAAAAGTGACAATCCCTTGGTACCCTTAGGTGCATCCGGCAGCTTTGCCAACACGATATGAACAATATTTTCGGTCAAATCGTGCTCTCCAGCACTGATAAAAATTTTCGTGCCCTGAACACTGTAGCTTCCATCGTCATTGGGTACCGCTTTGGTCTTCATCTGACCCAGATCAGTGCCGCAATGTGGCTCAGTGAGACACATTGTGCCGCTCCACGTGCCTTCAATAAGCTTTGTGAGATACGTCTGCTTTTGCTCATCAGTGCCATGATCTTCCAAGGTCGCTATAGCACCCTCACTGAGCCCAGGATACATAGCCCAGGCCCAATTTGCCGAGGTGATCATTTCGGTAACTGCCAAACCCACTGAGGAAGGAAGTTGCTGACCGCCCATGTCTTGACTGCCTGTCAGTGAGGTCCAACCAGCGTCAATGTAAGTCTGATAGGCCTGTTTGAACCCTTCTGGAGTGGTCACTACACCGTCGTTCCAAACACAACCTTCATCTCCCGATTGATACAAGGGAGCCAATTCATTTTCACTAAACTTGGCACCCTCAGAAAAAATCGCTTCAATCATATCGGGCGTGGCCTGATCACCACCTTCCACTTGTTTATACAACGTCTGCATATCAAACACGTCATTGAACAGAAACATAAAATCGTCAATCGGAACCTTGTAGTTAGGCATTATTTAAATCCTCAGTAATAAAACCGTCTAAATGAGCTATTTGCCCAGACGCGTTAAGCAGTGAAAAAAGTGTCTTATGGTTCAGCATAGCTTGATGAAACAGCACATCAGAGGGTAGAAAAAGCGGTTTACGAAAATTAGCTCTTACCGCGTATCCCTGATCAGGTAATTGGTCCTCTAAGGCGACCAAACACCGAGTCTTACTCCACATTCCGTGAGCTATTGCCGATTTGAATCCAAACGCCTTGGCGCTCAGAGCGGAGAGATGTATGGGATTAAAGTCACCCGAAACTTTTGCATATCGTCGTCCCAAGCCCTCATCCAGCGACCACCGGACCGGATTCTCAGAGCGGAAAATCTCTATCGCTGGACCTCGGGGTATACCCGTATTACAGCGATAGAGCATTGTGGAAACGCTCGACCAAACCAGTTCCCCATCAATCTCGGCTGTCATTTCCAGGGTCCACTCTACGCCCGATGAAGTTATTTCACTACCTACAACACTAGTGGTCAAACGAAGCGCGTTGGTCAGCGAAAAACATTTATGCACAGAGACTTGATTGCTCAAATGAACTTGACCCATCGCCTTCATAGGGAATCTTGGATCAGTCATGATCTTCAAGACTAATGGAAAAGCTAACATGTTGAGATAGGTGGCAGGCAGTAGCTCGTATCGCTTAAATCCCAACACCGCTTGGTAGGCCTTGAGATGATTGAGATCAATGCGCACGTTATCCAGTGTGCAGCGTAAGGGTGGTACTGGCTGATCAATGCTAAAGAAATCAGACTTGATTGCCGCTCGACCGAACAAACCCAGCATGCTCTTAAAGCTGCCTGGACGGGCACCACCGAAGGAGATATCTTGAAACTGTATACTGTCTTTTTTCACACTAACCATAGCAATACCCTAGTGCGCCTCTTGTGCAATGTCATTGGCTAAAATCATGACATTTTTGTCATTTCGGTCAATGGTGTATTATAGCACTCTCTGGGGAAGATTTTTATGTCTAATGCAACTGATTCTGGCACCCTCGTGCGCCTGGCCTACCAGGGATTAAAGGCTCTGGATATCGATGCTGAAGAAGTTTTGCGCCGATCAGGATTTGATCCCGCAAAGCTGTACAAGGCAAACTTGCGCACACCCTTTTCTGCTCAACCCAAGTTTTGGCAGGCAGCCACCGAACTATCCAATAATCCGTGTATAGGATTGCATCTGGCAGAAAAAATGCCGGTATACAAAGGACAAATATTAGAATATTTATTGCTCAGCAGCGCCACCTTTGGAGATGGACTAAAACGCGTTCTTAATTATCAAAGACTCATCAGCGATGCGCTCCACGGGTCTCTAACTGAGGGCAAAAATCCGTATTTAACTAGCTATTTTTCAAATCATCAATACGCCACATCTCATCTTGCCGAGGCCATGGTGGTAGGGTTAATTAGGGCATTTGAAACCGCCACAGAGGGAGCCTTTACTGCTGAAAAAATCGTCTTTAACCATGCACCGAACACACAGATAGCAGAGTATGAACGCATATTTAGGTGCCCCGTAGAGTTTAACGCAAAATCCTTCCGATTGTATTTTTCCGCTTCAGTGCTGGACTATCGATCACTCTATGCCGAACCACAGTTACTCAACATGCATGTTCAGACGGCAGATCGGCATCTGGCATTTCTTCAGCAAAACGACCTGATAAAACAGGTTCGCAGTCACATGGCGAGTCTGCTGGAATCCGGTGATGTTACGCTAGAATCTGTCTCGCAGATTATGGGAGTCAGTGCGCGTCAATTACGTCATCAGCTGAATAGCGCTGGCACTAATTTCCAGAAGATACTCAATGATCTCCGTCACCGGCTCGCCACACGACTTTTATCGCAAACTAGCGGTGAAATTAGTGAAATCATTTACCTAACAGGTTTTTGTGAGCCCAGTACGTTTTATCGAGCGTTCAAACGTTGGGAGGGAACCACACCGATAAATTATCGAAACGAGCACCAGGGCAAAAATGATGGTTAACTAGAACAGTATAAATGCTTTTATTCAACTGAGATTGACGTAGAATGGGTTCCCGTTTCGCAGAGCAACTTAATATTCCCTGAGTCGAGAGATAAATCCTATGACAGACCGAGAAACTTCCGCGTTCGACAAAGTGCGGGAAGAAGAGATACCCTCTTTAAACATACGTTATGAAGAATACCGGCATAGAGCAACCGGCGCACAGCACATCCACTTGGCGTCTGATAACAGTGAAAACGTATTTTTAGTAGCTCTGCGAACGGTTCCTCAAGACTCCACCGGTGTGGCGCATATTCTGGAACACACGGCACTGTGCGGCAGTGAAAAATTTCCTGTTCGCGATCCGTTTTTCATGATGATTCGTCGCTCTTTAAATACGTTTATGAATGCGTTTACCAGTTCTGATTGGACAGCCTACCCGTTCGCCAGTCAAAATAAAAAAGATTTCAACAATCTTCTCAGTGTATATCTCGACTCGGTATTTTTTGCTCGCCTAGATCCCCTAGATTTTGCCCAGGAGGGCCATCGCCTGGAATTTTCTGATCCTGAGGACTCAAATTCTGAAATTCAATTTAAGGGTGTGGTGTACAATGAAATGAAAGGTGCTATGAGTTCGATCAATTCAACTCTTTGGCAGACCATAACCAAGCATCTGTACCCAACAAGCACCTACCACTACAACAGTGGTGGCGACCCAGAAGCTATTCCAGATCTCAGCTACGAGCAGTTCAAAGCCTTTTACGATGTTCACTACCATCCGAGTAATGCCATTTTTATCACCTTTGGCGATATACCGGCTGCGGAACATCAACACCAATTTGAAACTCAGGCGCTACAAAGGTTTGATAAACTCGACTGTCACATCGCGGTGAGTAATGAAAAGCGTTACTCCAAGCCTCAGTATGTCATCGAAAGCTATGCCTTCGATGATCAGGATTCCATCGACAATCAAACCCACATTGTTCTATCTTGGTTGTTAGGCGACTCCACTGATCTTGAACATACCATGCGCGCTCGTCTGCTTGCCAGCGTATTGCTTGATAACAGCGGCTCGCCGCTGCAAAAAGCATTGGAAACAACCCACCTCGGTACGTCTCCTTCACCCATGTGTGGTCTGGAAGACTCTCAAAAAGAACTGTGTTTCGCCTGCGGAGTGGAGGGGTCAAATCCAGAGGACGCAAAAGCTGTGGAGGAAATGATCCTGTCTGTACTGAATGAGGTTGCAGAAAATGGTCTGCCACTGCAACAGGTTGCAGCAAGCTTGCATCAATTGGAGTTGTCTCAGAGAGAGATATCCGGCGGCGGATATCCCTATGGCCTGCAACTAATCTTGACTGCACTGACTAGTGCAACTCATCGCGGTGACCCGGTGTCGCTGCTTAATCTTGACCCAGTGCTGGATCAACTGGCCAAAGATATCGAGGATCCAGAGTTCATTAAATCATTGGCCAGAGAATTGCTCCTAGATAATCAACACAGGGTTCTTCTCACCCTAAAACCTGATACAGAGTTAGGGGAAATCAAAGAAAAACGTGAAAAATCGCGATTAAGCAGCATTCAATCATCGCTTGATGCCAATCAAAAACAAAAAATTATTGATAACGCAATCGCTCTGAAAAAACGACAGGAAATGGAGGAGAGCCTCGACTGTTTACCAAAAGTTGGTATCACTGATATTCCGCAAGATATTTTTTACGCTGAAAAACTTGACATGAGCACATCGTCCAACAAAGTGACCAGCTATAATGCCGGCACCAACGGTTTAGTGTATCAACAAGTGATCATGCCAATGCCTAAACTCACTGCCGAACAAATGGATCTGTTGCCGCTGTACAGCACCTGCGTTACC
Source organism: Porticoccaceae bacterium (assembly GCA_964230135.1). Taxonomy (GTDB): domain Bacteria; phylum Pseudomonadota; class Gammaproteobacteria; order Pseudomonadales; family Porticoccaceae; genus HTCC2207. Next base: position 64,237 of record CAXRFT010000066.1, read on the forward strand.
GAAATGGGTGTGGGATCCAGAGACTACATGCAAACTCAACTGTGGCATGCCTCAATAGTGGGCTCTTACTCCGCATCCGCCAACGTCCGTGGTGATCGAGAAAATCTAGCGCAACTGCGAGGCAATATAAGCTTTTCAGCGAAAGGCTTAGCCACGAACCAAGCAGCAATGACTGAGCTTATGCAAGAATCTATCGCAGATATTCGCTTTGATGAATTACCTCGCTTGAGTGAATTAGTTGCTCAAATACGTAACTATAAAGAATCCTCCTTGATCGGAAATGGCCATGTCATGGCCATGAATGCGGCGTCTAGCGGCTTGTCTGCCAATGCACACCTAACCCATCGCTGGAGCGGTCTGGAAAGCTTATCTCTGATAAAATCTTTGGATGATAAGATTAAATCCAATCAAGAATTGGAGCTCCTCTCCACGCGCCTGCAAGAAATTCACTCGCTGGTGCTACAACAGCCGCGTGAGCATCTTTTGGTGGCCGAGCACGAGCGTTTAGAGAGCTATTCCAAACAGATTGCCAGCATCTTTGATCACAGTTGCCCTGCTGGCTTATCGGCGTCCAATTATATGCAGTTTCAACCATCACTGACGCCTGTAAATCACTGCTGGACTGCAAACACTCAAGTGAGTTTCTGCTCTCGCGCCTATCCCACAGTGGCTGTCGCCCATCCTGATGCCGCCGCTTTGACAGTACTTGGCGGCGTTCTTCGCAACGGTTATTTGCATCGCGCCATACGCGAGCAAGGTGGCGCCTATGGAGGCGGCGCTGCGCAGGATAGTCAGTCGGGCGCGTTTCGCTTTTTCTCTTACAGAGACCCTCGAATTAACGACACACTGAAGGATTTCGATGAGTCCGTCCAGTGGCTGCTAAGATCATCTCTGGGCGGTGAACGCATCGAGGAAGCGATCCTCGGCGTTATTGGCAGTTTGGACAAACCAAGCTCTCCCGCAGGAGAGGCGATACAAGCATTTCATGGTGAATTAAACGGGCGCAGTAAAGCCACTGCCATAGAGTTCAGAAACCGTGTGTTAACCGTCACCGAAAGGGATTTAAAGAGGGTGGCTGAGCACTACTTGAAGCCGGAAGCTGGGCAGACAGCAGTTATCACTAATGCTGATCTGGCACACGCCACTGGCCTCGAAGTCATCGCCGCCTAACTCGATGAGTGAGACTAAACCAGATAACCTCTTTGCCCAGCCATTGGGAAAAGTGCCTGGATTCGTCTTCGATCAATCAGTGGTGGACGTGTTTCCAGATATGATCAGTCGTTCAGTGCCAGGTTACGAAACCATTATTGCCCACTGTGGGGAGCTAGCTTCACGCTTCGTCCAGCCCGACACCAATTGCTATGACTTGGGATGCTCTCTCGGCGCCTCTTCTCTGGCCATCGCAGCAGGACTCAATGGTCGACGAGCTCAAATTGTGGCTATAGATAATTCTGCGGCTATGCTTCGACGCTGTGGCGAAATACTCTCAACCACCAAAGGAGAACACATCCGTCTGGTGAACCAAGACATCTGCAATGCCGATATCAACAATGCCTCTATGGTAGTGATGAATTTCACACTTCAGTTCATTCCAATAGAGCAGCGCACTGCATTGTTAGAGAAAATTTATACAGGACTGAACCCCGGTGGCTGCTTGGTGATATCGGAGAAACTGCGTTTTGAACCTAAAGCTCTGGACGAACTACTCAGCGACCTCCACCACCAATTTAAACGAGCACAGGGCTACAGCGACCTTGAAATAAGCCAAAAACGTGATGCCATCGAGAATGTTCTACTGCCTGAGACTCTCGACACCCACATCCAGCGGCTCAGAGCTTGCGGCTTCCAATCAGCAAGCCCCTGGTTTCAGTGCTTTAATTTCTGTTCACTAATTGCAATTAAATAACATCACTAGGTGGTTATTTTCATGGCCATTTTAATCAACTTTTGCACCTTCGGCGTGTAAGGCGGATGCAACATGGAGGCCGAACTGAATTTATCTACCAAAACACTTCGCTCGTGAGTGAACGCATTAAAACCCCAAACCCCGCCTGATTTTCCAATGCCACTGTTATTGACCCCACCAAAGGGAAGGTTGTGATGTAGAAAGTGCATCATCGCCTGATTGACGCAAGTGTCTCCGGCGCTGGTTTCATTCAATATCTTATGGATAACAAGCTTATCCGTACTGTAGATGTAAAGCGCCAATGGCTTTGGCTTGCTGTTAACATAATGAATCACTTGATCGATATCAGTGTAGGTAATGATCGGTAGCAGCGGGCCAAAAATTTCTTCGTCCATAATAGCTGAATCAGCTGACATCCCCTCAATCAGCGTCGGCGCGATGAATCGATCATCATCACTGGTCTGGCCACCCGTGAGAACCTGTCCGCCGCTGCTGACGGCATCGTCTAATAACCTGCTGATTCGACGATAGTGATTGTCATTGACCACCTGGCAATAATCGCCATTGTTTTTTGCGTCCTGTCCCAATCCGTACTGCTTTTGCACGCAATCCATCATTTCTCTGACAAACTCATCCTTCACCGACTCATGAACATAGAGATAGTCCGGCGCAATGCAGGTTTGTCCATTATTTGAAAACTTACCCCAAGAGATGGACTGCACGGCTTTTTTGAGGTTAACGGTTTTATCCACGATAACCGGGCTCTTGCCCCCCAGTTCAAGAGTGACCGACGTCAGATTCTTGGCTGCCGCCGCCATCACATGTTTGCCGACCGCGGGGCTACCGGTGAAAAATATATGGTCAAAGGGCAAACTGGTGAGATAGCTGGCCACTGCTGCTTCGCCCTGAAATAAACTAACCTCCTCGGGTTCAAAGGCCTCCTCAACAATCTCCGCAATCACTGCAGACATATTGGGGGTCATCTCAGAGGGCTTGATGATCACCGTATTACCCGCCGCAATGGACCATATCATCGGTCCAAAGGTCAAATTGAAAGGGTAATTCCAAGGTGATACCACCAGGGTTACACCTTTGGGCTCTTTGATGATTTTAGATGAGGTTCCAAACATAGTCGCAGTGGGCATCACTGACGTTGGCTTCATCCATTTTTTAAGATTCTTCCGCACATGCTTCAATTCCGCTAGTACAACCATAATTTCCGACATATCAACCTCAGCGGTAGGTTTGGAAAAATCATCCGCCGCCGATTGATATATTTTTTCTTGTGCATTGCGAAAAGCCGTCTCGAAGCGACTTAAAACCTCGAGCCGCTGACGATAATCTGATTTGCGCAGCCCCAATGCATGGCACTGTTGACGCTCAAAGACATCATCGATCTGACTCTTGAACTGTTCGTTGAACTCAGACATAAAGTATTCTCCCTCTTGTAATTCTTCTACCGATGTGACCACTTCAGTAGTGCGGTGGCGGTGAGTTATCCGATTGATCTCCTTGATTGATCCCATCTTCTAACATATCAAGTCGTTGTAGCAATTTTTGGTGGGCTTTGGTCAGCACCTCAATTTCTTGCTGTTGACGAAAAATCTCCTCCTCTAGCTCAAGGTTGGCCATTTCAATAAAAGCCAGTTTTTCCTCTAGCATCTGTATGCGCTGTTCCGACATAACTCTCATCCTGACAACATTCTGACGATATCATACGTAGGATTTTTTGCTAATGCACATGGAACATCATTCCGGGCAACAAAGCCAATGAAGAAAAAGCAACATAATCAGTGCATAAACTCCGGGGAAATACTCTACAATAGGACTTTTCGCTTGAATCTCAACTATGTCACCAACCTCCATTGACTACAGCGCGTTTTTTCATTGGTTAGAAAACTCCCATCTATCACCGTGGCACAAAACCCTGCCGGCATTGATAGAGGAGCGACTGGATCAGCGCCGCTGGGGTGACATGCCAGATTGGCAAACAGCCTTAGATGGATTACCTCAGTCTGGGTCGAGTAGTCTAAACCTAGAAAATGGCGTTTTTGCAACCAGTACTAAGGAGCTTTGCGATGATCAACGAGGTCAATTACAAAAGAGCTTAATGGGACTGCACCCCTGGCGCAAAGGGCCCTACAATCTGTTTGGTCTGGACATAGATACCGAATGGCGCTCAGACTGGAAGTGGGATCGAGTGGCACCACATTTGCAACCTCTACAAAACCGTCTGGTGCTGGATGTAGGCTGCGGCAACGGCTACCACTGTTGGAGAATGCTCGGCGCTGGTGCAAGGCGGGTCATTGGTATAGACCCGTCAGTAAAATTTGTGTTTCAGTTCGCGGCAATTAAGAAGTATGCAGACCAAACTCTGCCAATTGATGTGTTACCTCTGGGCATAGAACACCTTCCACATAATCTCGCCGCCTTTGATACGGTTTTTTCCATGGGTATTCTCTACCATCGACGATCGCCAATGGACCACCTGCGAGAATTGCGCAATCTGTTGCGCCCCGGTGGTCAGCTGGTACTGGAAACTCTGGTTATCGATGGACCTGAGGGGCAAGTTTTGGTCCCCGAAGGTCGTTACGCGAAAATGCCCAATGTGTGGTTCTTGCCGTCACCACCAACACTACTGAGTTGGTTAAAAAAGCTAGGCTTTGTTGAACCTCGACTGGTGGACCTCAATATCACGTCCACCGATGAACAGCGCAGCACGCAATGGATGACCTTTGATTCTCTATCTGATTTTCTAGATCCTCAAAATCCAGAGTTAACCGCCGAGGGACACCCGAGACCCCAGCGAGCAATAATACTCGCCGAGGCCCCCTTCTAGGGAATCGAAACTAAGCTTTCAATGCCTCTGCGGCGGGCAGATAGTCATAATCCAGAGCATCTGCCACTGCTTTGTAGGTTACTGAACCCTTGTGCACATTGAGACCATTCTGCAAGTGCTGATCGGTTAGTAGCGCCTTGACGGGATCATTTGCCAACGCGATCGCATAGGGTAACGTGGCGTTATTCAGCGCCATAGTGGCTGTACGCGCAACACCACCCGGCATATTCGCCACGCAGTAGTGAACCACCTCATTGACGATGTAAGTGGGCTCCTGATGGGTTGTCGGCTTCGATGTTTCAAAACAACCACCCTGATCAATAGCGACATCCACCACAACCGCACCTTTTTTCATACGTTTAATCAAATCATGACTAAGAAGTTTAGGCGCGGCAGCACCAGGTATTAATACTGCGCCAATCACCAGATCTGCCTCAAGTGCGTACTCTTCAATTGCTGCGGCGGTAGAGTAAACACAGCGGGCACGGCCTTCATACTCATTATCCAACTGGCGTAAACGAGGGATAGAGCAATCCAATACAGTCACATCGGCGCCCATACCCACCGCCATTGCAGCGGCGTTGTCGCCCACCACACCACCACCAATAACCAACACCTTTGCGGGAGCAACACCAGGCACACCGGCGAGTAGGACACCACGCCCACCATTGCTCTTCTCTAAGTGGTTAGCACCTGCTTGTACCGACATACGCCCAGCAACTTCTGACATAGGTGCCAACAGCGGCAGGCCTCCTTGAGGGTCGGTCACGGTTTCATAAGCAACGCAGGTAGCACCTGACTTCAATAGCAATGCCGTCTGCTTCGGGTCTGGCGCCAGATGTAAATAGGTATACAAAATCTGACCTTCTCTCAGCATTTCACATTCAGAAGGTTGAGGCTCTTTTACTTTTATGATCATTTCCGCGCGAGCAAAAATGTCTTCTGCGTTATCCACAATCTCAGCACCAGAATCACGATATTGCTCATCAGAGAAATCAACACCAGCACCCGCATTGTGCTCGATAATGACGCTGTGGCCATGCTTACATAGCTCAAAAACGGATGACGGTGTCAGTCCGACGCGATACTCATGATTTTTAATTTCCTTGGGAACACCGATCAACATTAGACAAATCCTCTGAAAATTTATTTTGTTATTTTAATTATTTTTAGTAATATTTATTACTATAGTTCGCTATATAAAATAAAATTTTATTAAATTTTTTTAAATTACAGTATTTTTTATTAAAGAAGAGATATCGTTATGGCGCCCGCAATCACCGACAATCACAACCTAGGCAAGATTGATCATAAAATTCTGCGCTCATTACAAAACAATGGACGCATCAGTTACACCGATTTAGCTCGACAAGTTGGGCTGTCTGTGACGCCTTGTATAGAGAGAGTCAAACGACTGGAGCGCGGAGGTTATATCAAAGGCTATAGTGCTCAATTATGTCCGCAAAAACTTAACGCTGGATTGGTTGTTTTTGTACAGATTAGACTCAACCATACGTCTCAAGAAAACTTTGAGGAGTTTCGTCGCTCGGTTATTGATTTAGAGAATATCCAAAGTTGCTTTCTGGTCTCTGGTGATTACGATTATCTATTAAAAGCTCGCGTCGCCGATATGACAGCCTACAGAGAGCTGCTGGGACACCGAATACTTAAGCTGCCTGCAGTACAGGAGTCAACCAGCTATGTGGTAATGGAGGAACTTAAAGAAACAATGGCGATTGATATAACCTACCGCTGAACAAACTACAACACGGGAAAAGAAGTCAGCTTACTCGACAGGACATCTTCAATAGCAGAGAAAAAATCACTTTGATCAATCAATTGATCCCGTGGATCTGATGTCTTGTCCGTAAGCCTCTGTAAAAGTTTTTGTTTAAATTCATCAGTTTGGTTACTCACCTGCGCATCGACTGCTGCGGCAAATATCTTGTTCATATTTGATCTTACTGTTACCTTCGGCGTTTCAACGGGGCCAGATAATTTTAGCTCTAGATCCACATGATCTAGGTTGTTCACCGTATCAGCCACCAATTGTTCCACGTCAGACCTTTCCTGCCCACCCATCGCTATTTTTGGTTCATCTAAACGTGCCACAAAATTCACATCCAGCTCAGTCGCATTTAATGAACCTTTGAGCGATGTGAAAAGTAGCCCCTCTTCTAGCAAAAGGCCTTGGGCTTTATCGCTGCCTAGCGCTAAATCAGCGACTGAAAGTTCATTCAACTGGAGGGTGAACTCTGCACCATCATCTGGATGCAATAAGACGTCCAAAAGTAGCTTCCCTTGCACACCATCTCGCCCATCTAACGTCAGTGACATAGGCTCGTCTAGAACCCCTATGGGATAACTCAGATTCTTCACTCTGCCGGCCGCCGACATGGTCTGTTCGAGTACATGAATTTCACCACTAAATTCTGCTTTGCGCAGCAAGAAACGTGGCACAGGATTGTCCGTAAAATAAATGAATCGTCCTTGCCCTCTTGATGGCCTGTCATCTCCATGATTTCTTGACAGGGTCTCACTGACACTCTTTGATCTATTTAACCAAAACGAAATCACATCACTGACAATATCTCTCACCAGACTGTCGTTATCACCACCGAGCCCTGAACCAACAACAGCATTCTCTATCAATACTTCAGGTAAGTTCCGCACTGCTTTTATCATATCACGCACCAGTGCACGGTCACTCCTTAACTGGGCTTGTAAGATTTTCAACTTATCAAGGTCAGATCTAACATCATCCTTCAGCTGCGTCAGACCGATCATTTTTTCCACCAAACCCGCATTACTCAGTGCCGACCAACGCGCGCGATAGTCCGATATTGCATCATCATCAGGTAATTCGCTAATAGCCTCTTTCCATCGCGCTTCGATCTGCTCGATCTCTTGTGAATAGCGGCTGACCCTTCGAAGGTACTCTGACTCAACGGAGGCTAACACAGCATCCATATCAGAAAATGATAATTCAGGCAGTAAACTGGTAAAATTAAAAGCGGTTGAAACAGGCTCAGTGTCTATCTGAGTATCGCCCATGGTTGCTCGCTGGGCATTAATTTGTACCCCATCCAGGCTTAAGCTGTTCACCACTATATGTCGGCGAAGCAACATCAGCCCATCCAGTTGCAGAGAGGCAGAACTAACCTGTAGACGGTTATAACTTGGACTGTAGGGATCTGTAATCTGCACGTCAGTTAATGTGATTTCGGCAGGCCAAAGGCTCACATCCACCTCATCAAGTTCCACTGATGCACCATTAATATCAGTGCCCAGATTCTCCAGAGTTCCCTCGACAATCCAGTCAAGGGTTAATACGCCAATTAGTGCCACAGCGACAAAAATTGCAATTCCCCAAGGTCTTATAATTCTTGTCATATTCACTCTCCTGTGAACTACAGTTGACGATAAGCAGCCATTAACTTGCTGCCCTTGAGCCACATAGAGAGATGATGCTTGCCAACCCAAGACATAAAACGCTGCCGGTACTGCACGACTAAAGTTTTCGCCATCCAATACAAGCCGGGAGATAGAATCACTGCAACGATAAAACTACCCAACACGAGAGTATTATTGAATTGAAGTAGCTGCCATAGGCTGACCTCATACATCGCCGTCCACATTTTCTGTAAGACTGCAGAAGTTAACAGTTGATGGCCTATCACCTCGGCGATGGGATCCAGCAGGTAGGCAATACCCGAAAAAAGGGTTAATGAGAGCAGAAAAATTCCTACGTTTACCCGGACAATTAACACCAGGAACAAAATTAAGACATTGTGCACTGCGCTAAGCGGCGTCAGCCCCATGATCATACCAAAACAGGTCGCTACAGCAATTTGAGATGGACTGTAGTCAGAATTAAGCACTTTGAGCAGCTTAGCCAACAGCGTAATCATTTGCCCTCCCTTAACCTCATTCCAGCATACTCGATTTCTTAATGCGACGGAACAAACCCACGTTGGTTCAATTTAAAGAATACAGGGGAATACTAGCACCTGAAAAGCTCTTTGATACACCAATATCGTCTAATCAAATAAGGCATCGAAAAAATCCCACTATTTTTTTGTCATAGCGACGTCATTAGTTGACTCCCACACGCCCCTCACCTATAGTACGCGGCCTCGGAAACACCAGATAACGCACTCGTAGCTCAGCTGGATAGAGTACTCGGCTACGAACCGAGCGGTCGGAGGTTCGAATCCTCCCGAGTGCGCCATAAAAGTCAAACCTCGCCCACAGGGTGGGGTTTTTTTATGGCCATGAGTGAGGTGAAAGCCTCCCTGGTTCGACTGGAGCGCAACGCGCTTCAGGGCAGCCGCAGACTGGTGGAATACCGCAATAAAAGCCGGCGCAATTCATAGGTCTGTTAAACCGTCATTATTCACTTAGTTGTCGAGTATGCATCAGCTGAGTGTAACAACAGCAATAGCTATCTGAACGGATTTCTAGCTTAAACTGTTGATAAAAATCTTCTCAATATGGATGGCAGTGATCAAAATGTTGCTCTTACAGATGGACTCTTAACTTTACGCTATCTGTTTGGTTTAGAGGGTAACGATCTGATTGATGGCGTTTTAACAAATAATTCAACCAGAACCACGGCACACCAGATAAAAGCTCATTTAGATACTATAGCCCCCTCACTTGAACCATAGAATACGGCGGAGAGGTGAATATACCCTTGAAGAAAATGGGTCTTCCCTGCGAAAGGTAACTAGAATGAATTTAGCATGGTGCTAAAATCAACGAATAAAACGGTCGGAACGTACTTCGCGACGAGCTAGAGATGATGCCGCGGCCATGAAAAATGCATATCCAACGAGCTCTAAACTTTCTTCAAACAACATATTGTGAGCAACATGTATATCCTCAAACATATCTCCCAGAACCAAGAAGATGCCTGCCAACATTGCGGTAATACCCACTCTTGCTTGCAAAAAACAAGCAGCAAGGTTTAGATAATAACGAAAGTTGAACAGCGCAATCACCAAGATACAGGAGAAACCTAGCGCCAACAAGCTATTGCGTCCGTCACCAGAACCGAGAGCCACGAGTACCGCAGGGACATTAAGCTTCTCCACATCGAGCTCACGCAAGATGAACCCCAAGGCTAACATCGCAAAGAATGCCGCCAGCAAACGGTCACGTCGCTGAGGGTTCGGAATAGGCGCCAGAAACATTAAAAAAGCGAGAAATAAAGTGACCGCTTGCGTGTTCTCCAAAAGACTATTTTCGTCATAAACGCCAACATCACCAAAAAATACTGCGCGCACAAAAGCTACTAAGATCACTAACGCGATAGCGAAGTAGGCAACTGAAGTGGATGTTTTAATAAAATTCACAGCGCAAACCATTTATATATTTTTGCATGAGTATACCAGCACAGTTTTTTATAGAAACCCAATTTTTAACCACTGCAGCAATAACAACACAAAGCTATGGATGAAATCGTCATGCATGGCGCCGAGTCATGCCAATATCAGTGCATGAATGATTGTTTACTCACTCAGCGTGTAACAAAAAAACCGAGCGATTTGACTGCCGAGTCACCTTATACCCCATCTACGACTATGCGATTTTTTCTAACAGCGGTAACATTGGCGCCGATTTGCGATGTATCAGGCTGATGGATAGATCAAAAGCTACTCCAACTGCGTAGTACATTAATGTTTTCAAACTGCGCTCTTTGCATATGCGCAACCTTAATTAACGGCAGACAAAAAGGATCTTATGATGGCATTACCTCCCATACTCTCAGAGCGCCTCAGACTACCCGTAGTCGCAGCACCTTTGTTTATCATTTCCAACCCAGACTTGGTCATTGCTCAATGTAAAGCGGGAATCGTCGGATCTTTCCCAGCATTGAATGCTCGGCCTGCGGAAGAATTAGATCGTTGGCTGGAAAAAATAACCACAGAGTTGGCCGAATACGATGCGGCAAATCCAGATAATCCGTCTGCGCCCTTCGCTGTCAACCAAATCGTGCATGGCTCAAATGATCGCCTTCAGCACGATGTGGAGATGTGCGTGAAGTGGAAAGTGCCAATAGTCATCACGTCGCTGGGTGCCAAAGAATTCGTCAACGATGCTATTCATTCATACGGCGGCATCGTTTTACATGACATCATCAACAATAAATTTGCTAAAAAGGCTATTGAGAAAGGCGCCGATGGTTTAATCGCTGTCGCCGCAGGTGCTGGCGGTCATGCTGGATCTCTCTCGCCATTCGCCTTAATTCAAGAAATCCGTGAATGGTTCGATGGCCCCTTACTCCTCTCAGGGTCTATCGCCAGCGGTGATGCAGTGCTTGCGGCACAGGCGATGGGTGCCGACCTTGGCTACATAGGATCTGCGTTCATTGCAACCAAAGAAGCTAATGCCCAAGAAGCTTACAAACAGTCTCTGGTAGACAGTAACGCAGAGGATATTGTTCTTAGCAACCTGTTTACCGGTGTACATGGTAACTACTTGAAACCATCTATTGTGGCCGCTGGTCTAGATCCGGACAACCTTCCTGAAAGTGATCCATCGAAAATGAGTTTTGGTTCAGGAGGCAATTCAGAGGCTAAGGCATGGAAAGATATTTGGGGCTGCGGTCAGGGTATTGGGGTTATAAAAGCAGTTCTCACCGCTCAAGACCTCATAGATAACATAGAAAAACAATATCAATCAGCTAAGACACGGCTTGCAGTTTGATCAAACATTGATGCCCTTGCGGTAAATTACGTTTATCGCAAGGGTCACTCCGCAACTGCGACAAAAATGAATTACTCACTCGCAATCAAGCATTTATGGTCTGTGTTGAGACGCCATCTGATTTAGTCAAAAAGGACAGACCCCCTGTGCTATGATGTCGACAAAGTTTTAATTTCACAAATTACAGTTGGATTAACCTTGAGTACGTTGCGAACCTACTTTACTGCCGTTTTATTATTTAGTTTTGTGGCTAACTCAGAGGCACAAGACACTAAATTTAAAATAGTGACCACCTTCACCGTTATCGCAGACATGGCTCGAAATGTTGCAGGGGATGCGGCAACCGTCGAATCCATCACGCGACCCAATACAGAAATTCATAATTATCAAGCCACCCCCGGCGATCTTCGACGCGCTCAGAACGCCGATTTAGTAATCTACAACGGGTTAAACTTAGAACTTTGGTTTGATAAATTTTTCAGCAATTTATCTAACGTGCCCGTGGCTATCATCACGGACGGAATACAACCACTGGGAATTTCGCAAGGTCCCTACACCGGAAAAGCAAACCCCCATGCTTGGATGTCAGCTTCCAATGCATTGATTTACATAGAGAATATTCGCAAAGCCCTGGTGGAGCACGATCCTGCCAACGCATCCACTTACAATGCCAACGCCAAAACTTATGCAGGGCAAGTGTTGAATGCAGTGGCTCCATTCAGAGAGAGATTAAAGTCACTTCCACCAGATCAGCGCTGGTTAGTTTCCAGCGAAGGCGCTTTCAGCTACTTGGCTAGGGACTTTGACTTGAAAGAGGCTTACCTGTGGCCCATGAATGCCGATGGACAGGGAACGCCACAACAAATTCGCAGCCTAATAGACCTAATGAAAAAGAATAACATCAAGGCAATTTTTAGTGAAAGCACTGTATCAGCAAAGCCCGCTATGCAAGTAGCCAGAGAAACTGGAGCTTCTTATGCAGGGGTCCTCTACGTCGACTCATTGAGCTCAGAGGAAGGCCCAGTTCCAACCTACATCGATTTACTGACAACAACCCTAGACACCATTACAAGGGGGTTGAATAGATAATGTCTGGACTGGAAGTAAAAGACATTACGGTGACTTACAAAAACGGTCATACCGCTATTTATGACACCAGCTTTAAACTGCCTATTGGCTCGATCACTGCTTTGGTGGGAGTCAATGGAAGCGGCAAATCTACCTTGTTCAAATCTATCATGGGTTTTGTCTCCCTCGCCAAGGGCTCTGTTGAGGTGTTGGGCATGTCGGCGCAAAAGGCACTTAAGAGAAATCAAGTCGCTTATGTACCCCAAAGTGAAGATATTGACTGGAATTTCCCCGTGCTTGTGAAAGATGTTGTCATGATGGGACGTTATGGGCATATGGGTTTACTCAGGTTAGCATCAAAACAGGATCAGCAAAAAGTCGATTTGGCTCTGGCTCGTGTCGGCATGAGCGCCTTTAAACACAGACAGATCGGAGAACTTTCGGGAGGACAAAAAAAACGGGTGTTCTTGGCCCGTGCCTTAGCTCAAGAAAGCCAGGTTATATTGCTCGACGAGCCGTTTACTGGCGTCGATGTCCAGACCGAGGAGCAGATCATGGAATTACTTCAGGAACTGCGTTTAGCGGGCAATATCATTCTTGTGTCCACACATAATCTCGGGAGTGTACCAGCGTTCTGTGACCGAGCCGTATTGATCAATCGCACAGTATTGGCGTCTGGAACCACAGACAAGGTCTTCACCCAAGATAATCTGCAAATAGCCTTTGGCGGTGTTCTGAGGCGATTTGTATTGACGGGTAAACAGCTACACGACGACGATGACACCCGACAGGTAACAGTACTGTCCGACGATGAAAGACCGGTGGTTCTCTACGGAGACGATGAAACAGAGAACAGTCAGGTCGAAAATTAATGTCCAGTCTGCTTGCACCCTTCGACTACAGTTACATGATCAATGCCATCTTCGTCAGTTCGCTAGTTGGCTGTGTGTGCGCATTCTTATCTGCATATCTCATGTTGAAAGGATGGTCGCTGATTGGGGATGCACTATCTCATTCTATTGTTCCCGGTGTAGCAGGTGCCTATATGCTGGGTTTGCCGTTTTCATTGGGCGCATTCTTTGCTGGAGGTCTTGCTGCCAGTACTATGCTTTTCTTGAGTCAACGATCGAAGCTGAAGGAAGACACCATCATCGGGTTGATTTTTAGCGCTTTCTTTGGCTTGGGTTTGTTTATGATTTCACTGTCTCCAGCATCGGTAAATATTCAAACCATAGTACTGGGCAATATCTTGGCCATCACACCGACAGATACTTTTCAACTAGTGGCTATTGCGGGGGTCTCCCTATTAATTTTAACTGCCAAATGGAAGGACTTACTGGTAGTTTTCTTTGATGAAAACCACGCCAGAACCATCGGCTTAAGCCCTTTTGCACTAAAAGTTTTATTTTTCACTCTGCTCAGTGCCTCCACCGTTGCCGCCCTACAGACTGTAGGCGCTTTCCTCGTTATCGCCATGGTGGTGATCCCCGGAGCCAGTGCGTACCTGTTGAGTGACAAGTTTGGCATAGTTGTTCTGATCAGTATAACCATAGGCACTTTAACCTCAGCATTGGGCGCCTACCTCAGTTTCTTTTTTGACGCTGCTACGGGTGGGGTGATTGTATTACTACAAGCCTTTCTCTTTTTGTTGGCATTCCTGCTTGCGCCCAAGCATGGCTATCTCGTCGCTCGACGCAAAGTAAAACAGGCCTCGATAAGGAAATCTGAACATGAATGATCTTATCGGTCTGATAACAGAGCCCTTCCAATTTAACTTTATGCAGCAAGCGTTTGTGATCGTAGTGTTAGTTGCTTTACCCACTGCCCTATTGTCCTGCTTTCTGGTATTGAAAGGCTGGTCGTTGATGGGAGATGCTGTTTCTCATTCCGTTCTGCCTGGTGTCGTTATTGCCTATATTATTGGCATTCCATACGCCATTGGCGCCTTTGTCGCAGGCATGGTTTGTGCAATGGCCACAGGATTCTTTAGTCGTAACAGCCGCCTTAAGGAAGACACCGTAATGGGTATTGTGTTTTCAAGCATGTTTGCCCTAGGACTGGTGATGCTGACAAAAATTGAGTCAGATGTGCATCTGGATCATATTCTTTTTGGTGATATTCTCGGGTTGAGCTGGCAGGATGTGATGGAAGCTGGTGTGATTGCATTCGTGGTTGCTACCTCAATAGCTGTCAAGGGGCGAGATTTAGTTGTCTTTGTATTTGACCACCAGCACGCGAAGGTGATTGGGCTACCCATCACCGTATTGCACTACGGGTTGTTGGCAATTTTGTCTCTAACTATCGTCGGCGCTCTAAAAGCGGTGGGCATGATCTTGGTTATTGCCATGTTGATAGCACCGGGCGCCATTGCCCATCTGATTACTCAGCGATTTGAGCTGATGATGGCTGTGGCGGTTTGTGTGGCAATTAGCTGTTCAGTAACAGGCGTATACTTGAGCTTCTTCATCAACAGTGCTCCGGCCCCCACGATAATCATGCTGTTATCGTTGGTTTTTATCGCAGCCTTCGTGGTGACCAGTTACCGCAATAAAAAACTGTCAACATCAGTGCGATAATCACTCAAATTCCTTCACAACGTTTTTCTCTGTGTCTGATACCATAGAGAGAAATTCAATGTATTGATCCTTTATTCGGCCAAAACGTAGCCCGAGAAGATCCAGAAAATAATTCTGATGCAGCTTCCATGGTGCAGCGGTTCCCTCCTTGGGGAACTTATCGATGGAACGCAGTATATATCCAGACGTAAGGCCTATTGAAACTGTGCGGCACAACCCATGATTCTTATTCCGTGGTACACACACCTGCTGGTTCTTTTTATCCATATAATTAATAATCCGGCAGACGTACTGACTGGTAAGATCACATTTTAACGTCCAGGATGCATTGGTATAGCCAGTGGCGGAGAAAAAGTTCGGAACATCACTGAGCATCATTCCTTTGTACTGCGTCGTATCAGCAATATCCACAGGTTTACCATCCACTGTCATGGTGATACCACCCATGGGTAACAACTCCAATCCCGTTGCGCTCACCACGATATCAGCCTCCAGATGCTGACCAGATTTCAAAGCGATACCCTGCTCGGTAAAATGAGAAATATAATCAGTGACGATGGAAGATGAGCCTCTGCGGAGCGAACGAAACAGATCCCCATCTGGAACTAAACACAAACGCTGGTCCCAGGGCTTGTAGTGTGGTGAAAAGTGAGTATCCACGTCGTATGAGTCGCCAAGCCATCGGCGTGTCCAATTGAGCAAATGTCTACGCATATTGTCAGGACGACGCTTAGCATATTGAAACATTAACATGCTCGATAACACATTCTTCCAGCGAGTTATCCAATAAGCCAACTGATCTGGCAGGTACTTATCAAGTCGCTTGGCAAAGCGGTCAGTGGAAGGCCGCGATACAACATAAGTAGGAGACCGTTGCAGCATAGTGACATGGGCTGCAGTCTTCGCCAATGAGGGTACTAGAGTTATCGCAGTGGCGCCGCTACCAATTACAACCACTCGCTTGTCACACCAGTCTAAATCCTCCGGCCAGTGCTGCGGATGAACTAATTGGCCATTGAATTTCTGCACCTCGGCAAAGTCTGGCATATAACCTTGGTCGTAGCGATAGTAACCGGTACAAGCATAGATATAGCGACACCGTAGAGTGGAAATCTCACTGGCATCACACTGCTTAACTGCGATAGACCAGAACGCAGTGCTGCTGTCCCAGTGGGCCTGAACCACTTGATGGTTGTAACGGATAAACTGCTCAACATCATACTGATGAGCCGTCGCCCTGATATAGTCCAAAATTGCCGGCCCATCCGCAATGGCTTTGTCATGCTTCCACGGTTTAAAACTATATCCCAGAGTGTGCATGTCCGAGTCAGAGCGAATTCCCGGATAGCGAAAAAGATCCCATGTACCACCCATTGAAGCGCGGCTCTCCAAAATGGCGAATCGTTTGTTAGAGGTCTTTCCTATAAGGTGGCAAGCGGCACCAATACCTGACAAACCAGCGCCAATAATGACAACATCGAGGGTCTCTGACGACATACTGCTTCTCTTCCAAAGATCTTATTTTGGCATAAATAATGCCAAAACCCATGGGAGGATGCAATATCAACATCAAAGACTGCGAGGCGTTGAGTCAGAAGAACCAACTTTTGACAGCTTTATCCAGCCCCGGTCGACATTTTTTTAGTTGTCCGTTGTAGAGATAGGTTTGACGCTTAACACTGGCGGCGATTTTGAGCAACTGAGGTTTTTTGTTGTAGGACTTTCTCGAGAATCCGCCCCACCCTTCGTGGTAAGCCAAATATTGATTATAGGGGTCGGATTTTGAAATACCCAAACGTTTATGGCTGGTATGTCCGTACCAACCAATAAAATTTATCGCATGGGTAAAATTGTCACGATCATGACCCCAATTACCCGTTGCTTTACGATAATCCTCCCAGGCGGGATCCTGAGCTTGGGCGTAGCCGTAGGCAGAGGATTTTCTCGGTAGAGGAATAAATAGAAACTTGGGGCGCTCGGGCCTAACGTCTGGTCGAAATGAGGACTCTTGACGCATGATCGCCATGCTCAACGAAATAGGCATACCCCAGCGCTTTTTGGCGGCGCGGGCGTCTTTGTACCAGTCGGTATTGCCGTAAAATATTTTGCATACATCATCTATCTGTGACGGCTGATAGCCAGAGCAACCCACCAAGAGGGCGCAAAGAACTAGTGCGTTTACAATGACAAACTTTGCTTTCATCAGAGGCATACCGGCTGTTTGAAGACTCTATACATTAGAGTAAACCATAGAGACCATAGAGCGGCCAAACAATCAGGTCAACATTAAACTGTTTTTTTGTATTGTGCTCCATTTTCGGACAACCAATTTTGTACAAGCTCAATAAAGGGTTCCACAGATTCATCAAAACAAGCATCAATTTCAAATCTCGGAAGAATTCTCTCAGCACCACAATCGGCAAGAAATTGATCAAAGTCTTTCCCTGCTTGGGCAAAGGCGGGATAACCAGTATCCCCCAAACCGCAGACGGCAAACGAGACTGAACTTAAGTCCGGTTCCTGAGATTCTAACCAAGCATGCATGTCCTCGGCATTATAGGGAGCCTCTCCATTACCATAGGTGCTGGTGACAAGAAAAACCAAGCTTTCCTGTGGTAATTGCGTGCGATCATAATCATCTAAATCTGCAACTTCACAAGCATAATCACTACTCTGCAGGGAATTTTCCAGGTCGAAGGCAAACTCTTCTGCTGTACCGGTCTCGGAGCCAAATAAAATTCTGATCTTGTCCCCAGCCGAGGCGTACTCACTACTCATTTACACGTTCCTTAAATAAAAAATTCTCTTCATCTGTCTTTAGTCGAGTCCACTAACTATCGATTTGACCCTTCCTTGACATGATCCTCGATTGTACTGCTCGATTCAAAAAAATGGATTAAACTTTTTGCGGCCAGACACTGAAAAAGTCCTCATGGGCTATGGGCCTGAGCGGACGATCTGGATTGACTGGGGTACCAATATAGAGATATCCAATCAATGCTTCTTCTTCATTCAAACCTAAACCTCTGGTTATCTCTGGCGAGGTAGCGTAGGGTCCAGTTCGCCACACTGAGCCGAAACCACTGGCAAAAACAGCCATACCAATGTTATTTAAAACGCCTGCTGTTGCAATTGCTTGCTCTATAGGCGGCACTTTATCATGTGTTTTGTAGCAAGCAATACCCACCACAATCAAAGGCGCACGGAATGCCTTTTGCCGCGCAGCTTGCAGGTCCTCTTTACTTGCAGAGGGATTTTTGGCAGCAGCCTCTTCGACAAAGAGTTGAGCCAGTGCGTTACGATCATCACCACGAATAATCAAAAACCGCCAGGGGCGCAAATGCATGTGGTCTGGCGTTCTCAATGCGGCAGCAAAAATACTATTCATCAGCTCGACACTGGGAGCGGGTTCTTGCAACCGAGGATGAGAGCGTCGCATCGCCATGGTGGCAACAAATTCATCGCCCGGTAAACTAGTACTACCCACTTGAAAGACCTCCAGTTAGAATATCCCACCGACACGCATAAATACCCATTACCACTGACACTTTTTCACAGATAATTTGGAACCGCCTACAGGCTCGGTGGAATCGACATTGACTAAAGTGTAATACTAACACAGAGTGGTTAAAACAAAATGATAACCATTCGTATTATATCTAATTAGCAAAACGTAATTGATACATTAATATTACTTATTTCAGAGACAAATCATTGACCTACCCTGCCATTGCAAGGCACCATCGACTTGAGCGCGGTCAACTCGATGAAAGACCCTAATGATGGTTTTTCTCTATCACACGTAACTCACTCAGTAAGGAATCGAAATGACTGACAATGCAATGTCCAATGACAATTTTATTTTCACCGGAACCTGTCAAGCCGGATCGGGCGTAGTTGCTGCTGTAACGACTTTCTTGGCCAGTCGTAACTGCTACATCTGCGCGCTTGAGCAATTCGACGATGAATCAACAAACAAATTTTTTATGCGCGCAGTTTTTAGGCGAGAAGATGGTGCGCCAAATATTGCCACAATGATGGAAGAATTTGCCGAGATATCTTCGGCCTTTGGTATGCAGTGGAATTTCCACAGACCTTCAGCACCTGTGAAAACCATCATTATGGTGTCCAAATACGATCACTGTCTAGATGATCTTTTGTACCGCCAGCGAAAAGGAGAGATCAACATGGACATCACCGCGGTGGTGTCCAACCACCAAGATCTTCGACCCATGGTGGAGCGCGAGGGAATTCGTTTTGTGCATTTGCCGGTGACTGCCAAAACCAAAGCTCAACAGGAGCAGAGACTGTTGGAAATCGTCGACGAAACTGAGTCTGAACTAGTGATACTCGCCCGTTACATGCAAATTTTGTCCAATGAGCTGACAGAGGCCCTCAGTGGTCGTTGCATAAACATACATCACTCGTTCTTACCCGGGTTCAAAGGCGCTAAACCCTATCACCAGGCTTTTGATCGAGGAGTAAAAGTGATCGGTGCCACAGCTCATTATGTGACCTCAGATTTGGATGAAGGACCGATTATAGAACAAATGCTAACACGGGTAGATCACAACTATGGGCCAGACCAATTGGTTCAGGTTGGGCGAGACAACGAATGCTTGGCGCTGGCAAAAGCTGTGAGATACCACGTTGAACGTCGAGTTTTTCTCGATGGCAACAAAACTGTTGTATTTACCGGTAGCTGACATGCAATATCAATCAATTTGACACCTGACTAACAGCGAATAATTTATGCCTTTTGCTCTGCTCAAATATGGTCTAAGCCGAAAATACCCGGCAAAACATCATTTCACCCCAGCAAAGGCACTAAAAAAGCACTATGACGTGGTCATTATTGGGGGCGGTGGTCACGGTGCTGCTATCGCTTACAATCTTGCCAAATATCACGGCATCAAAGACGTTGCTATTCTCGAAAAAAGCTATCTTGGCGGTGGTAACACCGCCAGAAATACGGCGGTTATTCGTTCAAATTATCTCACCGAGTCTGGCGTTGAGTTTTACCGCGAGTCAGTAAAGCTTTACAACAATCTGAGTAACGAATTCAACTACAACGTGATGATGGAAAATCGAGGTCAGCTGACACTGGCGCATAGTGATGCCGCTATTCGAAGTTTTCGCTGGCGAGCCGAGGTCAACAAACACCTTGGCGTTCGCTCAGAACTGGTGGATCGACAGACCATTGCCCAACTAGTGCCCACCTTAAATTTGTCAGAGGACTGTCGTTTTCCCATAATGGCCGGACTTTGGCACGCCGACGGGGCCACTGCACGTCATGATGCAGTGGCCTGGGGCTACGCCAAAGGGGCATGTGAACGCGGCGTTGAGTTGCACCAACTCACCGAAGTTGAGGATATCGAAACCACTGGGGGCAAGGTCACTGGGGTAAAAACGAATCGCGGCAGAATTGCCTGTGGCGCCGTGGTGCAAGCGGTTGCCGGTGCCAGCTCAATCGTTGCTAAGAAAGCGGGTATTCGACTACCGATTCACTCCTATCCACTGCAAGCTATGGTGACCCAACCTTATAAACCAATTCTCACGCCCCACGTCAGCTCCCCTCATGTGCATGTCTACGTTCACCAAACCTCGCGTGGAGAATTTGTCATTGGCGGCGGCTCAGACCCCTATCCGCTTTACAATACAAGAGCCACACTCGATCAGCGCGAGTCGCTCTCCGCAGCAGCGCTTGAATTATTTCCATTTTTAGCCCAAGCCCGGCTGTTACGACAATGGGCAGGAATTACCGACATGACGCCGGACTACAGTCCAATTATGGGGCTTAGCCCCGTAGAAAACTATTATCTCGATGCTGGCTGGGGGACTTGGGGATTCAAGGCCACGCCAATCTGCGGAGTGACCATGGCGGAGTTAATTGCAACCAATAAAGTACCCTCTCTGATCAAACCCTTTGAGCTGGAACGTTTCTATCGCTATCAGCAAATTAACGAAGCCGGCGCCACTGCCGCGAGTCATTAGAGATGCTTATATGAAACTACTGCACTGCCCTCTCAATGGCCCTCGCAATATCTCAGAGTTTACCTATGGCGGCGAATACCGCCCGATGCCAGATCAGCATACCACCTCAGCTAGGGACTGGGCCGAACATGTATTCTTTCATGACAATAGTGCCGGAGTCATAACCGAGTGGTGGTGTCACACTCCCAGTTCCTTCTGGTTTCTTGCTCAACGAAACACTATCACCGACGAAGTGATAAAAACCTTCACTGCAGAGGAGTATCATAGGCAGCGCATTGAATTTCATCCTCCTGCAGAGGAACAAGGCCGATGACCACTCGTCTACCTCCACCCTACGGTCTGCTCATCAATCGTGATAAACCGATTCAGTTCAAATTTGAACACCAGAGGGTCAACGGATTTCAGGGAGATACCATCGCCAGTGCGATGATCTCCAACCAGAACTGGTTACTCAGCCGATCATTCAAATATCACCGACCCAGAGGGCCATTGACCATGGCCGGGCAAGATGCCAACACCTTGGTGCAGTTGCCATCTGATCCCAACGCATTGGCGGACAAGCACTTAATCAGTGACCATCTGTCTGTTAAAGGGCAGAACTACAGCGGGTCTCTAAACAGAGACAGAGGTGCTATTCTGGGTCTTTTCTCGCGCTTTCTTCCCGTGGGTTTCTATTACAAAGCATTTTTCAAACCCCGCGGGATATGGCAAAAATGGGCTCCACTCATTCGCAAAAAAGCGGGTCTCGGGACTATTGACACACAGCTGCAACCCGCGCTCTACGACAAAAAGTACCTATTTTATGATGTTATAGTGATTGGCGCTGGGCCGGCCGGAATGCAGGCCGCTATCGACTGCGCAAAAGCTGGCGCCGAGGTGCTTTTAATAGACGACAATCCCGTTGTAGGCGGATCACTCAACTATGCACGCTTTGATGTTGATGGAACCAAAGGGCAAACATTAAGGCATAAATTGCTCTCTGAGATAAGCAAGCAAAACAAGATCAAGGTCATGACCGACGCCGTGTGCAACGGTTGGTTCGCCGATAACTGGTTGCCTGTTATTCAACACAAACGGCTGTATAAGGTCAGAGCCAAACAGAGCATCTTTTGCACAGGCGCTATGGAACAACCTGCATTGTTTCACAACAACGATATTCCCGGCGTTGTGATGAGTAGTGCCATTCAGCGGCTTATCTATCTCTACGCCGTGGCCCCCGGGTCCAGTGCTGTCATTTTAACTGGCAACAACGAGGGCTATGGTACCGCCCTCGATCTCATGGATGCCGGTGTGAAAATCAACTGCATTGTCGATTTACGTGAAAACCCTGTGCACGATGATATCGCCAAAGCCGTCATCAATCATGGTATCACGGTTAAACTGGGCTACGCCGTATACGCCGCGCACAGTAAAGCAGGACATCAGCTCACGGAGGTGGACATTCGCAAAATTGTCAGTCGAGGCCAGTGTGACCACAAAGGAGAAATACTCTCTTGCGATTTATTATGCATGTCAGTGGGCTACACCCCGGCATACCAGTTGGCTTGTCAGGCTGGCGGACAGCTGAGTTACGATGATGAGACAGCCATGTTTACCCTAACCAATTGTGGCGATGACGTCCATCTATGCGGATCTGTCAACAGCGTTTGGCAACTCGAACAGGTATTGATGGATGCACAGAGAGCCGCCGCCACAGCGCTGTCTGCGCTAGGGCTGTCAGGGTCATCAGTGGGGACCTCGCCGAAGACAGATGAAACCAGCCCAAACCATCCATGGCCAATTTTTCCTCATCCCAAGGGCAAAGAATTTGTCGACTTCGACGAAGATCTGACTATCGATGATATCGTTAACGCCACTGCTGATGGTTACGAACATATTCAGCTAGTAAAACGGTACTCCACCTGCGGTATGGGTCCATCACAGGGTCGACATTCGGCACTGGCTGCCGCGCGATTGGTGGCCGACGCCACTGGTCGCAGTGTCGCCGAAACCGGCGTCACTACAGCGCGACCACCATTTTCAGCGGAGCAATTAGGTCACAGCGCAGGCAGAAGTTTTTTTCCCGCCAGGCGAACCAATATGCACTACAGGCACCTGGAGGCCAATGCGGAAATGTTGCAAGCGGGAGCTTGGTATCGTCCCGCTTATTACAAACGTGATAATGCAGACAGATACCAATGTATCAATGATGAAGTGACCAATGTGCGCAACAATGTCGGACTAGTCGATGTGTCCACTCTTGGCGCACTAGAGATTCGCGGTAGCGATGCCGCCGAATTCCTCAATCGCATATACGCCGGTAGCTTTATCAAACAACCGGTGGGAAAGGCGCGCTATGCTCTGCTCACGAACGAGGCTGCGGTGGTTATGGACGATGGCGTCGCCTGTCGACTGAGTAACGAGCATTACTATGTCACTGCTACCACTGGCGGTGTCGATAGAGTCTATCAAAGCATGCTTAAATGGAATGCACAGTGGCGGTTAAATATCGACATTGCTAACGTAACATCGGCTTATTGCGCAGTTAATATTGCCGGGCCTAAGGCGAGAGCGGTGCTGGCTCAGGTATGTGACGATATCGACTTGAGTGGTGATGAATTTCCCTATATGGGCATTCGCTCAGGTCATGTCGCAGGTATTCCAGCGCGACTTATCAGGGTTGGTTTTGTTGGCGAACTGGGCTATGAAATTCATGTTCCTCAACACTGTGGCGAAGCCCTGTGGGATGCATTGATGACTGCCGGGCGAGATCACTCGATCATGCCCTTTGGGATTGAAGCTCAAAGAATCATGCGTCTGGAGAAAGGTCATGTCATCGTCGGACAAGATACGGATGCCATGTCCAATATTAACGAACTGCAGATGGGTTGGGCGGTAAATCACAAGAAACCTTTCTTCGTCGGCGGCCGAACCCTGAGTGAACTTGGAAAACAACCTTTGTCGCGAGTCCTGGTTGGTTTCGTCATAGATACCTCGGATGCCCCAATACCCCTCGAAAGTCATCTGGTGCTGCAAGGTGAAGAAATGGTTGGTCGAGTTACCTCTTGCAACTACTCGCCGACACTGGATAAGATCATCGGCCTCGCCTATGTGCCGCCTAAACATTCGCAAGCGGGCTCTCAACTCACAATAAAATCAACGGGTGGTATCCTGGTCAGCGCAACAGTGAACACATTGCCATTCTTTGATCCAACTAATCAACGTCAGGAACTGTAGAAATGATCGATGATCCCAGTTCTCAGCTACGACGAAGTGCTTTATACCGACGGCACTTAGCCTTGGGCGGTCAATTTGAGCCGCGGGGCGAGGTATTCTGCCTTACCCACTATGCAGCAGAGGCCCACCAAACTGAGCATCAGCAAGCACAATTGCTGGGGCTCTGCGATCTTTCAACCCTACCCAGAACAGGGTTTAAAGGCCGCGGCACCACTGACTGGCTGAAGCACCAATCGGTTATTTTGCCAGCCACCGTCAACACCACAGCAGAGCAATCCTCTGGCAGTCTGTGCGCGCGTTTATCTGATCAAGAAGTATTGTTTCTCAGTGATCTTAAAGCCCAAGCTGAGGATGTAACTCAGTTGAATCAGTCATTGGAGAAACTGACCGAGGATCGACTTCAACAGACCTATCAACTGCCCAGAGCTGACAGCCATTGCTGGCTCGCCATTACCGGGTCCAAGTCAGCCAAAATAATGGCAAAACTATGTGCCGTGGATTTACGTCCGGACAAATTCCAAAACGGAAGTATCGCCCAAACTACAGTCGCTAAACTCAATAGCGTTATTGTTCGTCAAGATGTCGGCGACACTCTGTGCTTTTATCTTTTGTGTGACACCACCTACGTAGAATACATCTGGGATTGTCTACTTGATGCCATGGATGAATTTTCCGGCCGAGCAGTTGGCATTGACGCGCTGTTGCAACTGCAGATCGAAAATTGACATCGTCCTATTGGCAAGGCAGATAGTTACGCTACACTAGACGATATGAAATCTAGTCACAATTTAGAGATTAGTGCATTGCGGGTGTTTGCTGCCATTGGTAATGCACAGAGCCTGACACAAGCTGCGGAACGCTTGGGTATAACTCAGTCTGCGGTCTCCCAAACACTGAAGTTACTCGAGCAACAAGTTGGATCTAAGCTGGTAATAACTCGAGTCCGACCGATTAAACTGACACCCAGCGGACAGATACTCAAGGGTTATGCAGACAATGTTATGCAGGAAACCAAACGAATGCTCATGGATGTGCGTGATGCCTCTAGCGGCGGACCCCTGCCGCTGCATGTTGGAATGATCGACTCTTTCTGCGACGTCGCTGGTCTTCAATTCATGCAGAAAATCAAGCCGCTCACGTCTAAGCTGGCCCTTCGCACTGGACTGGTCGCACCGCTGAGTCAAGC
>CAXRFT010000067.1:0-50894 GCA_964230135.1 Porticoccaceae bacterium
TAGAGGAAAAAA
Source organism: Porticoccaceae bacterium (assembly GCA_964230135.1). Lineage (GTDB taxonomy): Bacteria > Pseudomonadota > Gammaproteobacteria > Pseudomonadales > Porticoccaceae > HTCC2207. Next base: position 13 of record CAXRFT010000067.1, read on the forward strand.
GCGTGACTCGAGCAGCTGCGCGTCTGTTCATCAGTCAACCTGCCATGAGTCGAGTATTGCAGCGACTTCGATATCAACTTGACGATCCTCTATTCACCAGAACAGGTAATGAACTAATTCCCACTCCTAAAGCGCGCGACTTGCAGATGCGGTTACCACAACTGTTGGATAGTATTCTAGATATGGTGACTGAGGGAGAGTTTGATCCCGCTACCTACGAGGGTGAAGTGTCTATCGCAGTTCCCGAGTTTGTGGCCATATCACTTATTTCTGAGCTTACGCAGGTGGTATCCGAGTTGGCTCCGGGCCTAGTTCTCTCAGTGTCGAGCGGTATCGATTCAGTAGCAGGCGATCTTGCTGAAGGGAGTCTAGATTTTGCCATCGACATTGATCGCATGATCTCTGAGGAGATATCGGCGACACCACTGGCTACTTACAGTCCTTCGATTTGGATGCGTCAAGGACACCCATTGACCAAGGTAAAAAACATCACGTTGAAGGACATATTAGCCTACCCCTTTGTGCAGTACTATTTACTTATCTCCAAACGTGTGAGTGCACGTAATGATGCACGATTTGATAGAACACTCAGAGAGTTGGGTTTGAAAAGAGATAAAAGTTTGGTTACTAATCAGCTGATGACTGCCATGGAAACAGTTTGTCACACAGACTGTCTTATGGTGGCTACGCAAAAGGGATTGATTGATGAGCTGGAGATGCACCGTATCGTTAGCATACCGTTCCCTGACGAGCTACCACACGAGAATCATATTAAATTGGTTTTGCTACAGCATAAGCGCACAGCTGAGTCGCCAATTCACCAGTGGTTAGTGGATAAAATGACTGATTTGGTGGCGCGTCGAGAGGAGGCAATTAGTTGATGTGCTGGATCGGTCAACAATCAATTAAACTGCCTCTGAAAACTGGGTGATGCCTTTAAACTTGCCTGTTAAGGAATATGCTTTCCAGTACAGTATTACTTCGATGAGAAATAGAATTGCCCAGCCGTTGCTATTTAGCGACCACCACTCGAAATTATAGGCCCATACAGTCAAGCCTGCAGTACTGCCACTTATGGTAAGACCGGTGAGTGAATTGGCTAGGACTTTCGATTTTACCGACCCTCTAATAAGCCTGTGCAGGCGATTGTGTAGATGATCGTTGTCGGCAGAAAATGGCGATCGACCATCCCGAACACGCCGCACTATACTGACCAAGAAGTCTATACAAGGATAAGCAAGCAACGCTGCCATAAAGGCTGCTGAAAAATCACCATTTGCTACACCATTGAGGCCATAGGCCAAAATAATTGCGCCGATGCCATAACTTCCCATGTCACCTAGGAAAAACCATCCAGAAATTAGATTAAAAATTAAAAACATCAAACAGGCAAATAGAAATAAACCCTCTGTTGGTCGTCCATATTCGAGGAAGAAAACGGTAAAAGCGGCTACACAAATTCCAGGAACTAAACCGTTAGCACCATCCGCCATATTAAAAGCATTAATAAAGCCAACACAGAATACAGTGACCACAAACCAGCCGATGACAGGTAGCTCAATGAGTTTGTCGACACCGGGAATGCCAAGATTGCTAGGAATGAAGTTGGGCCAGAACCAAAGCAACGCACCAAATACGACGAACTTACAAGCGAGGCGCAGAACCGGCGTTAAAAAATCTGCCTTTAAATCCTCAGCTAAGCCCAAAAATGCACAGGCGAGCACTGATGACCATAGATAAAACTCTTGGTCTGAACGCATAGCTCCGGGAACATAGGGTGTTAGAATTAACATTCCGATCAGATAACACGCCACAACGATGGCAATGGCTAATCCACCGAGGCGAGAAGAGTCGACTTGGCTAATACCATGAGACGCAGCTGAATCTCGACCAATGGCAAAATAGGAGAGTGTGGACATTAGAAAAATTGCACCCACGCCCGCCAGCCCGTACGTGAGGAATCCTATAATGAGCATTAGGGTGAGTTTGACGTTGGCTTTACTCATTCAATTTGAAAACCTTAGTTTATCGAGGTAAATCCATTTATGGCGCTTGATCCTATGAACACTGGACGTCGCTGCTCTCTTGTGCATCACAGTCAGCAGCGGGAAGAATAATAGTCTCTTTACCCCGATGCACCAATTTCTTAATTGTTGCATCACCCAGGGGACCTACAACAATTTTGTGCAATGTAGATTCTTTAAAATCCGCCTTTTCCGGCATGTGGATCTTTACTATTTGGGTATTGCCGTATTCGGAGCTCTGTAGCACGCCAACAATTGTTATGATCAAACTAATCATTGCCAGAGCAGCAGTCTTCATTTTCATTATTTAGAATACTTTTTGATTGATAAGTAAATTGCCTCGAATCTTTACATCGGCAAACAGGCTAGATTCTGTAGCTGGCCATGGTCATTACTTTTGACAACAGCGTCATGGCATTTTTAATCGGTGCAGGAAACTCATAACCACCCGCATCCAGTGCTGTCTGAGCATGGCGAGCCTCATCTGCCAACATCTCTGTGACCACGGCGCGGCTTTTTTCGTCTGCCTCTGGCAGCTGATGCAAATGACGCTCGAGATGAGCGCACACTTGATCTTCCGTGGCGGCAACAAATCCAAGGCTCAATTTATCGCTGATCAGTCCTGCGCCTGCGCCTATAGCAAATGACATAGTATAAAAGGCTGGATTTAGCAGGCTACCTCCACCGCCGAGATCTTTGATGCGATCCTCGCACCAAGAGAGATGATCAATTTCTTCATCGGCGGCTTCTTGCATCTGCTCGCGTATATCCGGCAATTTAGCTGTTAATGCCTGGCCTTGGTAAAGCGCTTGGGCACAAACTTCACCAGTATGATTGACCCGCATCAGCCCAAGCGCATGAGCGCGCTCGGTTTCACTGAGCTGTTGACCTTCAACGTGACGAGCCGGGGATTCCCGGTGCGGCAATGGGGCATCGGACAGCACAGTGCGAAGTCCATGATCCAGTTGACTGATAAATTTGTCTATCAAGGATAATTGTCGGCTCGACATAACCTGCTCACTCCTCAGTTTTTTCTACGCTTTTTACAGTGTGGGTGTGTGGTTTCAACCTTGGCACCTATTGTACCCTGCTTGCTCGCCAGTTTCCTAGCGGCAAAAATGGGTAGGTAAGATACTGCAAAAAATAGCATGACCAGTACCTCAGTAACAATAAGGTAAATTGGCCAGGGGCCGAAAAAATCCAATAGTGAGGGCACCTCAGGTTTGTGCATCAAATAAAAGTAGTTGGCATCCAGTAACCAATTGACAGGGAAGACACAAAGTAGATAAAGATTTAGCCACAAGAAGGCACGCCAAATTCCCTGCACGCTGGGGTAGAGCTTAAAAGCCACGAGGTAATGTGTGACAATGATAATCAAGCCGCAGTGCACAATCCAATATTTAAAAAAACTATAACTTGGATAGCCACTGCTGGGGTCGGGCGTAATAATTGCCTGCAGAGTACCGGAAAAGACAAAATAGTAGATCACCTCAAAACGTTTTTGGTTGGGAATCCAAAACAGTAAGGGAGCAATCAGCGAAAATAAGTTGCAGATAGACAGCGGCAGGCTTTCAACCGCGCTAAATCGACCAAACTTGACATGCACAAGACTCCACAGCATCACCGTGGCACATAATAAAAGTGACAGACTTCGGCAAACTAAGAGATTTTGTCGATAATCTAAACGCTTTGCGACCACCACCACTGAGACCAACAGCAGTACGGAGGTAAACACCGCATAGAAATGAGATTGGTTAAAGGGAGAGAAGACAATGGAATCGCTGAAAAATTGATGATCAATCAGCACCATAAACCTCCTGAGTAGGCTGCTGCCTAGACCTTCTTTTCTCTCTCAATCGCTCGCCAGCCGATGTCTTGGCGCAAATAAATATCATCCCAGTGTATTTTAGAGGCCAGCGAATAGGCTCGTTGTTGGGCATCAGATACAGAGGCGCCCATAGCTGTGGCACAGAGCACCCGACCGCCACTGGTTACAATGCTACCTTCAGACAAGGCGGTGCCGGCGTGAAATACCTTTGCCTTGGCACTGGATTTCACCTCTGAAAGTCCAGAGATAACATCACCACCGCGATATTTACCCGGATAACCACCGGCGGCTAAAACCACGCCAATTGAGGGTCTCGGATCCCACTCGGCAGTTTCTTGGTGGAGAAGTCCTGCCAGAGCGGCGTTGCAGTGAGCCACCAGATCCGACTTTAAACGCAGCAGTATGGGTTGAGTTTCCGGATCACCAAAGCGACAGTTATACTCAATCACCTTTGGGCTACCATCGGGCATAATCATCAGACCCGCGTACAAAAAGCCAGTGTAGTCATTGCCCTCTGCGGCCATGCCGGCAACGGTGGGGTTGATCACCTCATCCATGATACGTTGATAAATGGTTTCATCCACCACAGGTGCCGGGGAGTAGGCCCCCATGCCCCCGGTATTGGGGCCAAGATCGCCATCATGAGCGCGCTTGTGATCTTGACTGGTGGCCATGGGTAAGACATTTTTACCGTCCACCATGACAATAAAGCTGGCTTCTTCACCGTCCAGAAACTCTTCGATGACCACGCGGTGACCCGCCTCACCGAAGCTATTGCCGGCCAGCATATCGCGCACGGTATGCTCCGCTTCAGTCATGGTCATGGCTACAATCACCCCTTTGCCGGCAGCTAAACCGTCAGCTTTTATGACAATGGGTGCGCCTATCTGATGCAGATACTCCAGCGCTGCATCGACATCGGTAAAGTTGCCATAAGCGGCGGTTGGAATACGGTGTCGCTGCAGAAAATCTTTAGTGAATGCCTTGGAGCCCTCCAATTGAGCGGCACCTTTAGATGGGCCAAAGATGGCTAAACCACGGGATTGAAAGTAGTCGACAATACCATCCACCAGCGGCTGCTCAGGCCCAACGATAGTCAGACCCACAGCGTTGGCCTCGGCAAAGTCTGCCAGACTGGCAAATTCCGCTATTGAAAGGCTGACATTTTCAATGTCTGGTTCATTTGCAGTGCCGGCGTTGCCGGGCGCAACATACACTGTTTCCACATCAGGGGATTGCGATGCTTTCCAGGCCAACGCGTGTTCACGCCCGCCGGAACCGATAACCAAAACATTCATTGGGTGTTTTCCAAACCAGTAAATTAAGCGCGAAAGTATACCAGACTGGAGCATTGGCATAACATTAAATCTGTCGCTGTGTGCAATAATCAGCTAATCTAAAGCACAGCAAAACGCGTAACGTGGCAACTAAATAATTGTTGTTGATCAAACACCGCTGATCAACCATTTCTGAGGGAGAGTCCCATTACGTCATCTGACACAACATCTGCGCCCACAATCATGTGGTTTCGTCAAGACCTCAGGTTAGCAGACAACCCTGCATTGGCGGCCGCCTGTGATCGCGGCGCTATTATTCCGGTATATATTCTCGATGACCAAGGTGCTGGCGAGCACGCCATGGGAGCTGCTAGTCGCTGGTGGTTACATCAGGCGTTGGAAGACCTAAACAACAGTCTTAATGGCGGTTTACAACTTTACCGCGGTGATGCTCTGACTCTATTGAGTGAGCTTGTGGAGCAGACAGGGGCAGGCGCGGTGCTGTGGAACCGCTGCTATGAGCCCTGGCGCATCGCCCGCGACGCTAAAATAAAGGTCGCGCTAAAAGACAGAGGTATTGCGGTGGAGAGTTTTAATGGCTCCCTGTTGTGGGAACCATGGTCTGTATTAAAAAACGACCAAACACCTTACAAAGTTTTCACCCCCTACTATCGGCGCGGTTGTTTTGCGGCAACTGTACCAAGGATGCCATTGGGTATACCAAAAAATATAGAACTATATAAAAATAGTGGGTACTCACTAATGATTTCTGAGCTCGAACTTATGCCAAAGATTAATTGGGATGAGCAAATGCGGGTACGCTGGACTGTCAGCGAGGCCGCTGCCCAGCAACGTCTTGATGAGTTTGTGTCAGATGAATTACAAGACTATAGAGAAGGGCGAAATTTTCCCGACAAGCAAAATGTGTCGCGCTTGTCCCCCTATTTGCATTTTGGCCAGCTTTCTCCCAATACGGCATGGCACCGAGCTGCAGCGGCGGGCACGGTAATTGACAATGAGGCGAGCTTGGATACCTTTATGAGCGAGCTGGGATGGCGCGAATTTTCCTATTACCTGCTGTACCATTTTCCTGAACTCCCGCGAAAAAATCTGCAGTCAAAATTCGATTTATTCCCCTGGCCCCAAACCTCTACTGCTGACCTCAAGGCTTGGCAGCTGGGTAAAACCGGATACCCACTGGTGGATGCCGGTATGCGTGAGCTCTACACCACCGGTTACATGCACAATCGGGTGCGCATGGTGGTGGGATCCTTTTTGGTGAAAAACTTACTCATTCACTGGCACCAGGGTGAAGCTTGGTTCTGGGACTGCCTAGTGGACGCAGATCTTGCCAGCAACAGCGCCAGTTGGCAATGGATCGCTGGTTGTGGCGCCGACGCGGCACCGTACTTTCGAATTTTTAACCCCATCACCCAGAGCGAAAAGTTCGATAAGCAGGGTAATTATATTCGCCGTTATGTGCCTGAGCTTGCTACTATGCCGGACAAATACATCCATGCACCTTGGATGGCTCCAGCAGAGGTGCTGGCCAGTGCTGGCGTTGACATTGGGATTAATTATCCAGCTCCCATAGTGGACATTAAAGAATCTAGAGAGCGTGCGTTGGCCGCCTTCGCCCAAACCAAGACCTAGGCGGGGGTCTGATCACCGCCAAATCGATGGAGAACAGTATGAACTTTGGCAGTGACAACCAGACTGGCGCCTCCCCCCAGGTTTTAGACATGTTGGCCCAGGCTAACAATGAATTCACCCATGGCTATGGCGACGATCGCTGGACACATCGTGCCATAGACCACCTAAAACAGCTTTTTGAGTGCGATCTCGAGGCCTTTTTTGTCGCCACTGGCACAGCGGCCAATTCGTTGTCGCTGTCCTGCATGGTTCAACCGTGGCAGGGCATTCTCTGTCACAACAGTTCGCACATTATATTAGACGAGTCCACCGCACCGGAGTTTTTCACTGGGGGCGCGCGCATGTTGCCCGTGTCTCAAGGTGAGGGCAAAATTAGCGCAGAGCACCTCAACCATTATTTTGACTTTATGGGTACTGATTATCCCCATAATGTTAAGGCCAAGGCGCTTAGCATCACCCAAGCGAGTGAGGCTGGTCTGGTCTACACCCCAGAGGAAGTCGCTGCATTGAGTGGCATTGCTAAACACCATGACCTAAAGGTTCACATGGACGGCGCGCGCTTTGCCAACGCAGTGGCAAGCCTTGGCTGTACACCGGCCGAATTAACCTGGAAGGCGGGGGTCGATGTGCTGTGCCTCGGTGCTACCAAATGCGGTGCGTTGTGCGCTGAAGCAGTAGTATTTTTTAATCGAGACTTAGCCGAGACATTTTCTGAGCGACGCAAGCGCAGCGGCCATCTGCTCTCCAAAGGGCGACTGTTTGGCGCGCAAATGGTTGGCTGGCTAAAAGATAACCACTGGCTTGACCTAGCCCAGCACGCCAACAGTCAGGCCACCGCGCTAGCCACACAGATAAGCTCTTGTGACGGTGTCAAACTGGCATGGCCGGTGCAATCAAATGAGCTTTTCGTGATAATGCCCAAGGCCCTGGCAAAGTACTTGCGCGAGGCTGGAGCAGAATTTTATGATTGGTATGAAACTACTTTGCCCCCCGGCACAGTGTTAACCGAAGGCCAGACATACGCCCGACTAGTGACCTCCTTTGTTACCCAAGACAGTCAGCGTGAGGAATTTTGCGGTCTCATAAGTCGGTATTTATCTGGTCATATCTAATGCCCTGAACGACGCGAGTTTTACGGGCATCTTTTGGCAGGTCCACAGAGATGCAGCATTCAATAGAAAGACACCTAAGAAGTGCTTTGGCTTGAGTGGCAGTTATTATCTTTAAAGGGAGGCCTAGCAAAAAAGATAAAGTTGCGAAGTAGTGGGACACCCAAACGCTGTTTACATTTTCCACTGAACAACGCATGCGTTGGTTGTTGCGTTCGAATTTATGGATAAATAACTACCACCATAAAGAACATAGAGATGGTCGCGCAACACGAAAATGCAAGTTATTACAACAATACTAACGAACTTTAGGGAGATATGACTATGGAAAAACTACTTCTTATTTTATCGATGTTGGCCTCCTCTTTTATTTGGTCCAATGAGTCTGCGGGTTCAATTGCCGCAAAAGAGTGGCTTAAAATCGTTGATGTCGGCAAATACGTTGAAAGTTGGCAAAAATCAGATGCGTTTTTTAAGTCACAACTTACCCAGACTGAATGGAGTGTTGCACTCACAGGTGTTCGTACTCCATTAGGTCAGGTTAAGTCGCGCTCTGAGCTAGTCGCAAAAGAGTATTCATCACTGCCTGGTGTTCCTGACGGTGAGTATCTAGTGATTCAATTTCAAACTGAATTCCAAAATAAAAAATCAGCAACTGAAACCTTAACTCTCAGCAAAAGCAGTGGTGATTGGCTTCCAGTTGGTTATTTTATTAAATAAGTATCCCTTGTAGTACAGATAGCGAATTACCATAAGGTTTGCTAAACGCTTGGTTTTTGACGCTTCTTCGCTAAAATTACCCAAGCCCTCTATATCTCTTGTGGTGACATTATGTCCTTTGGGCTAGTGGTTAGCTATGTACATACTGAAAGGGAAAAATTTATGTTAAGAAAACTGCTGGGTTTAGCTCCGACGCTCGAATCGGATGGGTCGTACTCCCCGTCGTTTTTTATGCAGTAGAATTTGGCAAACCTCAGTCAGTGGTTTGGGGTAAGGTGTTTATGATTAGCTTGACGGTGATTGGTTGTTGCCTGTGCATATTTTCAAAACAGGACGACCCGCGGTGATGGTTGTGCTCGCCTGGTTGGTTTATCTCCCGCTGCAGATCTTGTGGTTGCCAATCAGTTTGCTGGGGGTGATGTGGGTGGCTTATAAACAGATTGCTGTCAGTAAACGGATGGGAGTCTCCCAAACAGCAGTTGAAATAATCAACGGCCGATGGACCATGGATGTGTTTGGCTTGCGCCGTGACGAGCCGGCCAGAAAACTTGCCAGCGTCATTCCCAACAACTCTATTACTGGGTTGTGGCTGACACTTTTTCCACTTTGGTTGGCACGTCAGATTGCCGGTGAGCCTTTCCTTTATCCCACTTTGCCCTCACCCGAGAAGGCGGGCTTGGCCAACTTAGTGCCATCGCGCACGATGGAGTTTGACGCGCTGATTTCGACCAATAGTGACACAGCAGATCAGTTTGTTGTGCTCGGAGCAGGTCTTGATACCCGCGTCTGCGGCGTGCTTAATCAAAGCATCGTGTCTCTGTTTGAGTTGGACCAAAAGGCCATGCAGACATACAAGTGTGAACACCTGGCAAAGGCGGGTATAGACACAACTAGGGTGCAGTTTGTTGAGGTGGACTTCGCCGATCCAGACTGGATCACTGCGCTTATGGCAACCTCCTATGACCCGAAAAAGAAGAGTATCTTTCTGTGGGAAGGAGTGACACTTTATCTCAGCGAGAGCGCCGTACAAAATACTCTTGTGGCACTGAAATCCCATGCGGCCAAAGGCAGTGTGCTGGTTGCAGATTTTTACTCTCAACACTTTGTTAATATGAGTAGTGACAAAGCAGTGAACAACTTGCTCGAGGTAACTGGAGAGTCTTTAAACCTCGGGCTTGATTTTTCCAATGACGCAGAATCGGTACTGCGCGCGTTTATCAGTGCTCAAGGATTGGCGCTGGGTCGCCATCAGTTTTTGGGTGCCGGAGATAGAAAAGGCCCCTTTATGGTGATTGCTGAGCTGTTGATCTGATGGTTTTATTTCCCTATTCTGCACATTGACCGACGTACTGTAGCTTGGTGAGTGGGCTATTTTTTTCAATATAGATTAAGGATGAGACATGACAAGATTCATTGTTTTGGTTTTGGCGGGATTATTATTCTGTAGCACGGTAACTGCACAACCGATAAAGGTTGGCGTACACAATTTTGTTCGCGCGGAAACTGATCGATTTATGGGCGATATAATCGCTCTGGGTGAATTGGGTAAATTATATCATCGTCGTCAGCCTTTGGACCTGCAAAATCAGACAGTGCCCCGAATGAACCTTGACACACTCTACTCCAGCGGTGTGTTTGATATGACTGCTGGAGAGGTCACTGTCACTTTACCTGAGACGACAGATGGACGATATATCTCTGCCCATGTGATCTCTCAAGATCACTTCACCATTGATATTTATCATAGCGGAACCAATACCTTCACAATGGAAGATGTGGGCACCCGCTATGCTGTTGTGGCTGTTCGGACATTTGTCAATGCCTTTGATGCTGACGATATCGCTACGGCAAATAGCTTCCAGGACAAGGTTATTGTTAGTCAGCCAGCAGCGGGCGAGTTCATTGTGCCTAGTTATGACGGTAAGAGTTTTGACGCCACACGAAGGGCATTACTTCAACTTGGTTCACTGTCAATGTCACATTTGGGCATTCACTCTGGTGGGCGTAATGAAGTTGATCCCATATCCCATTTAATTGTTACAGCAGTTGGGTGGGGCGGGCTTCCCAGAACGGAAGCAAGCTATTTCTCTGCCGGGCCCTTACCCGGCGATGCAGATAAACCCCATGAATTGATTCTTTCAGATGTGCCCACCAACGCGTTTTGGTCTATCACCCTTTACGATCAGCGCGGGTTTATGATTCCCAATGGGTCGCCCAGTGTTAATGCCTTAAACAATGTGAATGCAATACCGAGAGATGATGGCAGCTATCGAATCCAATTGGGGGGATGCAAGGCAAAAATCCCGAATTGTATTCCAACACCAAAGGGCTGGAATTACGTGTTGCGGGCTTATCAGCCGAGTGAGTCAATCCTGTCGGGGGAGTGGCAACCACCAAAAGCCACACCGATCAAAATGCCAATTGAGTAGTAAATCATAAGGTCTCGTTTAGTAGCAATCGAGGTGGGATCCAGTTAAAAGAGGAGACTAACCTTCTGCTGTGGATTTAATGTAGCTTTAGACGTTAAATTTTGGCCCAATGAAGCTGCTTTCTGACGTGTCGGCTCTACAAAGCCGGGCAATAGTTGCAAGGGGATAATAGTCAACATGTTGAGATTATTTATTTAAGCTGCAGACTTTACATAAAACGGAACCAATGCATGAATCGTAGAAACTTTCTTTCAGGAATACTTGCCAGTGGCCTTGTAATAGGCACTGGCGGTTTAGTTTGGCTTGGCAATGGGTCGGATAATAAATCGCTGACAATCAAAGCTTCTCTACAAACCCTTGACCGGTTGATGAACGCTGAGATCAACACGCTGGGAGAGTGGGATATTTATCAAATCCTAGTGCATGCTGCACAAAGCATTGAGTTCTCGATGACGGATTTTCCTGAGCACAAGTCGGCGCTTTTTAAGGGAATGGCGGGCAAGTTGGCGTTTGCCGCTTTTTCGGCGAAGGGCGAGATGACCCACGGCTTGAGTGAGGCAATTCCTGGTGCCCCAGCGATTGAAGCACAGGGTGATATCAATTATGCATACCAGCGACTTAAGCAATCGATGATTAATTTTGCTAATTACAAGGGACCACTTGCAGAGCATTTTGCCTATGGTGCGCTGGAGAAGTGGCAGTATGAACAGGCCCATGCAATGCACTTTTACAATCATCTTTTAGAGGTGGAGTTAAAGAGTTAGTCAAATAGCAAGGAAGACACTGTGCAATCTGATAAAAATAAGTGGTTAATCCTCGCCTCCATCTGCAGCGCTCTTGCGGCTTTAGCTCATTTGGGCTGTATTATTTTCGGAGCTGATTGGTATCGTTTTTTTGGCGCCGGCGAACAGATGGCACAGTTAGCTGAGACTGGCCACTGGTATCCCACGGCGATTACCTCAGTGGTTGTTTTTGCCCTATCCTTATTTTCACTCTATGCTTTGTCGGGCGCTAACCTTATTGGTCGACTTCCGTTGCTAAAACTTGGGCTGATAGTTATTTCAGCGATTTATTTGTTCCGAGGTCTGGCCTTTGTGCTGATAATGCCTCTGTTTCCCGACAATAGTTTAGCTTTTTGGTTGGTCAGTTCAGGCATTTGCCTGACCATCGGTATTTTATATTTTGTTGGCACGTTACAGAGCTGGGCGCTGATGAGTAAAAACAGTAGATGAGATATAAACCATGTCAACTTCATAGGCCAGAAAACAGAGTACAGAAATGAATCTTAATCAAATCACATTGCCCGTGAAGCAAATGCCTGAGGCGGTTAACTTTTATTTAAAGCTGGGTTTTACTCAAATTGTGGATGCGCCTCACTACGCGCGCTTTCAGTGCCCAGAGGGTAACGCTACTTTTTCGCTGATGTTGGAGAGTGAGGACTTCAGTAACGGCGCAGTGATTTACTTTGAACACCGACATCTTGATGACTGGGTGAGAAAGTTAAAATCTATTGGTATTGAATTTTCACAAGATCCAGCAGATCAGGATTACCTTTGGCGAGAAGCTGTGCTCGAGGATCCCTCCGGGAACAAAATCAAATTGTATTGGGCTGGCGAGAATCGGCTCAATCCACCGTGGCGGGTAGAGAGAAATGCAAAGTAAACTGGCAGTAAATCGATAAAAAAGGAGCGCTTTATGATGTATTCAACCACCGAGTCCATACCAGACAGAGAAACCGAGTCTATCGTTGGTGTGGTGACAGGCAACGTCGTTCAGTCAAAGCATATTGGTCGCGACTTAATGGCTGGATTAAAAAGTATTGTTGGTGGAGAGATTCGCGGTTATACCGAAATGCTGACGGAAGCGAGGAACATTGCTATCCAGCGACTGGTTGAAAGCGCCAGAGAGAAAGGTGCAGATGCTGTTGTGGGCATTCGCTTTACCACTAGTGCAATAATGGATGGCTCTTGCGAAATCATGGTGTTTGGCACCGCGGTGAGATTAAAACCATAGTTGATGATTAAGCATGAGCTTTGTTTTGATCGATTTACCTAAGGGGGCATCATGAGAAGTTTTTTTCTTGTTTTGGCATGGTCCTGTGTGGTTGGAAGCGTTGTTGATGGTGTTCTTCTGCTCTATGCCGTCTGGATTAATTATTTGCACGGTTGGTTGCTGTTGTGTATCTCAATCAACGATTTCCTCAGAGACTACATTCAGCCTTTGTTCTGGGTAAAGCAAGTGGCGTTTTTGGTTTTACCTGAGGCGATGGTTTTATGGCTGTTTAACTTGCCCGCGCTGTTGTACTTTCCGGTTAGAATCATCACCAGTACCATGATTGGCTACTGGGCGTTATCTAGGGCGGTAGAGATTTCGAAGCACAGCTGACCAAACCAGCGTTGCTTTTTATGGCAGAGCAGGATTATTGATTCAGCCAAACTAGACAGGAACTGGCAATGTATTTTAAGGAGATGTAAATGGGATCTATAAATGGAAAACTGGATTACGTGGAATTTCCGGCAGCGGATATTTCGGCAACCAAAGCATTTTTTTGTGAGGTATTCGGCTGGACTTTCGAGGACTTTGGCCCCGACTACACGGCGTTTTCTAACCAGGGCCTGGATGGTGGTTTTTTCAAGTCAGATAAGAAAGCAGTGACTGATACTGGGTCAGCCCTAATGATTTTTTACAGCACTGACCTTGAAAGTACCTTGAGCAAGGTACTGCTAGCTGGTGGTCTGATAAGCCAAGAAATCTTCTCTTTCCCTGGTGGACGGCGGTTTCATTTTATCGAACCCAGCGGCAACGAACTTGCTGTTTGGACAGATAGTGGTCTCTAGAAAAATTGTATTTCAGACCTAACTGGTGAGGTAATTAAGATAAATTATAGCGAAAGGAGCAGTGGCACCATGAGCGATAAAGGTAGTAAGAAAAGCAACCATTATTACGCTGGGCTAGGAATGATTTTCGGCGGTGGCATTGGCTTGGTTTTTGGACAGGCTATATTGGCAGATGTTGCACATGGCCTCATTGCGGGTGCTGGCATCGGGCTGGTTTTTGGTTCCATTATTGGCCAAGCTAAGAGTAAAAATGGCGGTAACTAAAGATTATTGTGCACTGGACGGTGCTTTTAGGAGAAAGTTTTATAAATTTATTTTGTTTACTATTGAACTTTTTTAATTTATGAAAGTCGGATTACTTGAGAGACCTGCAAAGTGATTTCTTAAACATTGATGTTTTCCTTGCTTGAAAGGAGCTGGCTACCTAAAACGCGGTCAGCTCCTTTTTTATTTCGGGCTTGAGATGGCAGCAACTGGCCTCCTTAAAAATCAGTCGAGAGCTATGTTGTTGTGTTCAGGTGGGTCGACAGTGAGAAGCTCCCGCAATTCTCTGGTTATATTGGCGACCAAAGTAGACCGAACACTATTTGGAGAAACTGTGGAATTTGTTGAATACGGTGACAGACGGGGTCGTACAGTGATCTATTTTCATGGTGCCCCCGGCGCGGCCGAAGAAGCTGCTCTCTTCTCCGAAGTGGCTCAACGTCACAATATCAACATTGTCTGCTGGCAACGATTTTCCATTGATCAGTCTCTCACTGGTGAAGACTATTTCCAACATATGGCCGATGAAATTCAAACCCAATTTCATGATCGATCTTTGGATATAATTGGCTTTTCCATCGGTGCCTATGCGGCACTGGAGGTTGCTTTGCGATTGGGTGATCAATTGGGTCAAGTGCATTTGATCTCTGCAGCAGGACCCATTAGCAGCAAAGAGATTTTGGAGACTATGGCTGGCGGCATGGTATTCAAGTTGGCTAAGAACCAACCGATGTTATTTTCATGGTTGACTGGTTTGCAACGCTTAATAGCCGTTCTAGCACCTAAGTTTTTGTTCAAGATGTTATTTGCCTCCGCACAGGGCTCCGACCGAGAATTGGCGCAGTCTGTTGATTTTCAACATGTCATAAAGCCATTGTTAACCTCGTGTTTTTCCAACTATGCGAAGGGTTATCAGCGTGATATCGACCAGTATGTGCAATGGTCGGGTAGTTTAAAAACCACTATTACCGGGGTCAGTCTATGGCATGGTACAGAGGATAATTGGTCTCCTTTTGCTATGGCCACCCAACTGCACCAGCTCGTCGAAGCCAGCCAGCCTGTCAATTCAATGGTGGGACTCTCGCATTATTCCTGTCTTTATCAGGCTGTTCCCAAAATCTGCGCTATACTGGAGAGTCCTGAATAGAATACTTGATGCTCTGTTTGAATCATCCTATCAGTTGAGTTGTTCATTCTGTTTGTTATGATTCAGAAAACAGTAGATGGAATGATCTAGTTTTAGATCAGCGCCAATCAACAGGGGTAAAAAAACAGTGACCTTTTCCACCAAACTCAGCAGCTATTTAGCGTCAATTGCAGCACAGCCAAAGGCAAATCAAGCCATGATGTTTTCGGGTTTGTTGGGGTTTTTGGGCGCATTTATCATGTTTGTTGGCGATCTACTACTGTATGCCCACTGGCAGTCAATGCCGGTGGTGATTGATGCGGTTGATAATCTTTTGCCAGGGCGCAAGGCGGTGCTGTTGGCCTCTGTCAGTGATCTGCATATTTCTGGTGTGTTAGGCCCTATTGCAGCGGTGTTCTATTTGTTTGGCGCCTGGCATTTGTATATAAAATTGGCCTCGCGTTCGCCACTTTGGGCGGCAATCACGGCGGTCTGTTTTGCCTTTAGCATTGTTATTGCCGGTGCTTTCCATGCGTTGTGGGGCATGTTTGGATTTGTGGTTCAGTTTGCCAACCAACATTCAGGTCAATCTCTAGTGCTTTTAGAGACGGCATCTAACTATATGGACTTTGTCGCCGACACCGTAACCATACCGCTGGGGTTGGCCTGTGCTATTTTGTTAGTTCGGGGTGTTTTGGGCAAAACTGATCACCCACGTTGGGTTTCAGCATTTAACCCTCTTCTACTGTTGGTGTTAGGTGTGCCTGTACTGGATTCCCTTGTTATCCATATGGCAGTACCCTATGGAGCTCTTATGGTGGGAACCTTTTTTAATCTGGTACTGATGTTGTTTTTCGCTGTCTCTACCGTCAGTCCTATTAGACAAAGATAGATGGCGACTACACTAAAAAATACTAGCACTGCTGTTATGGTAATGGCGGTTTTTGTTGCTGTGGTTTGTATTGGTACTGTGGTAGCTGGCTGGACATTTTCGTCTGGTCTGATGTATCCATCCTATGAGTGCACTGAAGAACATTTTTTGTACTGCGGTAATCCTTCGGAATTGCGCCTCGATTTTGAAAATGTGACTTTTAGCTCAGAAGATGGTATTGATTTGAGTGGCTGGTTCATACCTGCCCCTGAGTCGAGCAAGGTGATTATTTTTGTCCATGGCCATGGCGCAGATCGGCACGAGGGGATGCGTTGGTTCACATCAGTACACACTGCTGGCTTTAATATACTGGCCTTTGACTTGCGCAACAGCGGTCAGAGTGGAGGTGCTTTTTCCTCCATGAGTTATTTCGAACGACAAGACGTTATCGCCGCTGTGGATTTTTTGCATGATGAAAAAAATCTAAGAAGTATTGGTGTGTTTGGTACCTCCATGGGTGCGGTGACCTCGATGATGGCTATGGATCAAGATCCAAGAATCAGTGCCGGCGTTTTTGAAGCGGGTTGGGCTAATCTTGAAGATCTACTCGGTGAGGTGCTCTCTGAGCATATGGGTTTGCCACAAATCCCATTTTTATCGGTTACCACTTGGTTGTTTCAGTTGCGTTCCGGTGTGGATATGGCTGCTGTCAACCCAGAGACTGTTGTGGCGAATATTGCTCCGCGGCCAGTATTTATTATTCACTGTGAGGGCGATGAGCTAATTAACATTTCCCATGGTGAGAGAAACTTCTCCGCTGCTCAACAGCCCAAGGATTATTGGCGCTCTCCCTGCGACGTTCACGCGAGGGCCTGGCAATCTGCGCCAGAGTATATCGAAGCGCGAGTGACCAAGTACTTTTTAAAGCATCTGTAAGTCTAATTGTGCCCATTTGATAAGAATGAGATATTGGCTGAGTAGGGCGTGCTCTGGAAATAACGATTTGACTAAACATAGCCGCCTATCGGCAGACATTATTAATTTAACTGCCCAGCCTATACTGATGAAATCATAGGTTTTGTCATTGGGCCAGCGTTAACGTGATTTAAGGGAGGTAAAGATGTCAACCATCTCAATTGCGCACCGAAAACTGCTGATCTTTTTGCTGGTGAGCCTGTCATTGCAGTTGTCAGCGGCTACCTCAAATGGCTCTCAACAGCCCAATATTGTCTTAGTAGTGATGGACAACTTTGGCTATGGCGAGATTGGGGTGTACGGCGGTGGCGTTTTACGGGGAGCTCCCACACCAAACATCGACAGCATTGGACAACAGGGGTTTCAATCCACCAACTTTAATGTCGAGGCGGAGTGCACGCCCTCGCGTTCGGCGCTGATGACAGGCCGCTACGGCATTCGCACACGACAGCGCCCTGAGGGTCCGCCGCGGGGGATCTGGTATGGTTTAACGCCTTGGGAAATTACCCTGGCGGAAATGCTTTCTGATGCAGGCTATGCCACCGGTATGTTTGGCAAGTGGCACTTGGGTGACGCTGAGGGTCGCTACCCCACCGATCAGGGCTTTGATGAATGGTACGGTATTCCCAACTCCTCTGATCAAGCCTTTTGGCCCGACAGTGATAGCTTTCAGGCGGACTCTGGTGTTGAGTTTACCCGCATAATGACTGCTGTGCGCGGTAAAAAACCCGAGAAGAAAGAGGTTTATGGCCGTGCCAAGCGAGCCACTATTGACCGAGAAATCACTGATCACGCGCTGGACTTTATCAAGCGCAAAGCCGCTCGCAAGCAGCCATTTTTTGCTTACGTTCCCTACACTCAAACCCATGAGCCAGTGGATGCCCATCCTGATTTTAAAGGTTCCACTGGTAATGGCAGCTTTGCTGATGTATTGGCTCAGACTGATGCCTATGTTGGTGAACTATTATCCACCGTCGATGATCTCGGTTTAACTGACGATACGATTTTCATTTTCACCTCTGATAATGGGCGCGAGGGTATCAAGCGTTCTTTCGGTTTCACGGGTCCGTGGCGAGGAACCATGTTCTCGCCTTACGAGGGGTCTCTGCGCGTACCTTTTTTAATTCGTTATCCCGGTCGTATACCGGCGGGTCAAGTATCAAACGATATTGTTCATCTGATTGATATTTTTCCCACCTTGGCTTCTTTTGTCGGTGGTGAAGTTCCCTCAGATCGGGTCTTAGACGGCGTCGATCAGAGTGACTTCTTTACCGCAAGAGACGCCAAGTCTGCCAGGGAGTCGGTGATTATCTACATCGGCAATGAGTTTTTTGGCGTTAAATGGCGCAACTGGAAAATGCTCCTCAAAGAGATTGATGAGAAAAGTTACGCCATCAAGAATCTAGCCTATCCTTCATTTTACAATCTGATTGTGGATCCAAAGGAGGAGGAGCCAGAGAAATTTTATCTGGACGACACCTGGGTGGAAACGCCTCTTTGGGAGGTAATGGAAGATCATCTGTGGTCCATTGAGCAAGATGCCGGTTCGCCAGAAAGCGAGTAGACAGAAGATTAAAAAAGCCCGCGTTATGCGGGCTTTTTTAATCTTCTTGGTACATGCAACCTTTGTTTAATGTCTAAAATGCCGCATTCCGGTGAATACCATGGCCATGCCATGCTCATCGGCTGCAGCGATTACGTCATCGTCACGCATGGAGCCACCGGGCTGAATAATACAGCTAATGCCAGCCTCGCCAGCACTGTCGATGCCATCACGAAACGGGAAAAAGGCATCTGACGCCATCACTGCACCCTTAACTTCCAGACCGGCATGTTCGGCTTTAATGCCGGCAATTCGCGCACTGTTAATACGGCTCATCTGGCCCGCACCAACACCAATTGTCTGGTTGTTTTTTGCATAAATGATGGCATTGGACTTAACCATTTTGGCTACTTTCCAGGCAAATAACATATCGGTGAGTTCAGCTTCCGAGGGAACACGTTTGGAGACAATCTTGAGATCATCCATGGTCACTACCCCGTTATCACGATCCTGAATTAGCAGGCCGCCATTAACCCTTTTGTAATCGAAATCCTCAGGCCGTTGATCGCCCCAGGCACCGCATTGCAGCAGGCGCACATTTTTCTTGCTTGCCACCGCAGTGGCCGCATCTGCGGAAACGCTAGGGGCAATAATGACTTCGACAAATTGTTTTTCACAGATTGTCTCTGCGGTTTTCGCATCTAACTCGCGATTAAACGCGATGATGCCGCCAAACGCCGACTCCGGATCAGTGGTAAAGGCTAGATCATAGGCCGTACCAATGTCTACCGCCACCGCCACACCACAGGGGTTGGCGTGTTTTACAATGACACAGGCGGGTTGATCGAACTGTTTGACACATTCCAATGCCGCATCGGTATCTGCAATATTATTGAATGACAGCGCTTTTCCCTGTAGCTGTTGTGCGGTGGCGACACTGGCTTCCACTGGGTTAGCCTCTGTATAGAAGGCTGCTTTCTGGTGGGGATTTTCGCCGTAGCGCATATCCTGGGCTTTGACGTACTGCACATTGTAGGTGTCAGCGAAATCTCGGGCCTTGTTGTCGGTATCTCTGGCACCAAAATGGTTGGCGATCATACCATCGTAACTGGCGGTGTGTTCAAAGGCTTTGACCATGAGTGAGTAGCGGGTGCTGTAGTTTAACTGCCCGCTGTTGGCTTGCATTTCTTCCAGTACAGAAGTGTAGTCACCACTGTTTACCACGATAGCCACATCTTTATGGTTTTTAGCTGCAGAGCGCACCATGGTGGGGCCGCCGATATCAATGTTTTCGATGGCATTTGGCAATGTGCAGCTGGGGTCAGCCACCGTAGCGGCGAAGGGGTAGAGATTGACCACCACCATGTCGATTGGCTTGATCTGGTGTTTATCCATCACTTCATCGTCAGTACCGCGACGACCGAGAATACCACCATGTACCTTTGGGTGTAGGGTTTTTACTCGGCCATCCATCATTTCTGGGAAGCCGGTGTAGTCTGATACCTCGGTGACCGCAATGGCATTATCTTGAAGCAGTCGAAAGGTGCCTCCGGTAGACAGCAGTTCGACACCCATTTGATTGAGTTCTCGGGCAAAATCGACAATACCATGTTTATCAGACACACTAATGAGTGCGCGGGAAATTTTTTTCAAATCGCTCATGGGTTCCTCAGGAAGTTATAGTAAATCGTACTGTTTTAATTTCTTGCGCAAAGTACCGCGGTTCAAACCGAGAATTTCGGCCGCCTTACTCTGATTGTATTTTGTATATTCTAATACGGCGATCAGCAGAGGTGTTTCTACTTCGGTCATCACCAAATCATAGAGGTTGGTAGTACTCTGGCCGCCCAGACTTTGGAAGTAACGATCCATGGATGTCGCCACACTCAGGCGCAGTGACTGTTGGGTGTCGGTGACGGGCGTTCTTGGATCCAAGCCATATTCGTCATTGATGGCTTGATTGATTTTTTGCAGTGCCAGCGATTTTTCGGTATTCATGCGACCCGTGCCTCAGGTTGATAGTTGAGGAAAAAGTTTTTCAGTGACTGTTGTTGTTGATGGGTTGTTTCCAAAGTATTGAACTGTCGAGTAAATAGTTTTCCACCCGAGAGAGGATTTATGTACCAGCCAACGTGCTTGCGTGATATACGCACACCACCTACTTCACCATAAAAATTATGGAGTGCTGTCAAGTGCGCACACATGACTTCAGCACATTCCTCCATGCTGGGTGGCGCTAAATGGGTGCCGACATTCAGATAGTGATTGATTTGCTTAAAAATCCATGGGTTACCTTGAGCCCCACGACCAATCATTACAGCAGCCGCACCTGTATGCTCAAGCACCGCGGCGGCCTTGAGAGGATCGCTGATATCGCCATTGGCCAACACCGGGATATCAATGGCATCAACTACTTGGGCGATGGTGTCGTATTCCACTTCACCGACGAAGCGGCAGGCTTTGGTACGGCCATGGACTGCCAGTGCGCGAATGCCGGCATCCTCGGCAATCTTGGCGATAGTCACTGCATTGCGGTTTTGCCGATCCCAACCGGTGCGTATTTTTAGAGTTACTGGAACGTCCACAGCAGAAGTGACTGCATTGAGGATGTCTGAAACCAACTTCGGATGCTGAAGCAAGGCAGATCCTGCCGCGCGTTTGCAAACCTTCTTGGCGGGGCAACCCATATTGATATCGATAATTTCAGCACCCGATTGGACATTGAATTGGGCTGCCTCGGCCATCATTTGTGGGTCATAGCCGGCGATTTGTACGGATCTGGGGGCTGGTTCATCGCCAAATTGCACCCTCAAACGGGATTTTTTGGTTGACCAAGTATTGGGATCTGCGGCGACCATTTCTGATACCACTAACCCAGCCCCCATTTTTCGGCACAGCTGACGGAAAGGCAGGTCGGTAACCCCGGCCATAGGCGCCAGAACAGTTCGATTGCTAATGGTGTAAGGACCTATTTTAAACACGCAGTTCTCGTGAACTAATCAACATCGGGCCTGCATGATAACTCGTTGGCGATTGATTAAAAAGTGATCAATCAATATAAATTTTGGCACAGATAAAATCTGCGATGATCAGTAGGAAAAGCGCGGTGAAATACTGCTGCAGCGCTTATTCTACGTGTTTTTTTGCACTGAGTAGAGCCCACTCGCTTTCAATTTTTGGTTGCTGGAATTCAAACTCACCGGAATAGGGAGCCATTACTTGATCGACTTGACTATCGAGGAGTCCAGCGAGGCATAGGTATCCCGATGGTTTGGTCATGGCGCAAAGTCGAGAAGAAAGCTCGATCAATGGCGCCGCTAATATGTTGGCAACAACTATATCAGCATGACAATTAAGTGGCAGCTGTTCTGGCAGGTATGTTTTCAGTTGATCATCAGTTATCTGATTGCGCCGCGCGTTGTCTCGACTGGCCAGCAGTGCTTGAGGATCGTTATCGACGGCAATTACATCGGCAGCACCGAGCAACAGCGCAGCAACACCCAAAATTCCCGAGCCGCAGCCGTAGTCGATCACCGTCTTGCCCTTGAGATTCTGTGCATCTAACCATTGCAGGCACAGGTGAGTCGTGGGGTGACTGCCAGTGCCAAAGGCGAGACCGGGATCTAGGTGGAGATTGATCCCTTGGGGATCTGGTGGCTCGGTCCAGCTCGGACAAATCCACAGTCGTTCACCGCAAAGGGTGGGCTGAAAGTGTTGTTTCCATTCCTGTGACCAGTCTTTGTCTTCAAGCTGTTGCCAGTGTTGGTTGATGATCGAAAAACGATCCTTTAGTTGATCATCAATTGCACTGGTAACTGTATCTGAGGGGAAAAGAGCGGTCATTACACAGGCATCCCACAGTGGCGTTTCGCCCACCGCGGGCTCTAAAATTGGTTGATCGGCGGCATCCTGCAGAGTAACCGAGAGGGCGCCAAGCTCCAGTGTTGCTAATTCTATCTCTTCGCTCTGCTGAGGTGCACAATGAATGATCAGTTGAATCCATTTCACCTTGAAACCCCACCCTTAGCCGCGAACCCGTTGGACAATTTACAAACCGAGCTTTTTCTCAAGATAGTGGATGTTGACACCACCTTTTTTAAACGCTTCGTCTCTGACCAAATCATCATGCAGTGGTATATTAGTTTTTATTCCCTCGATAACCATTTCGTCCAGCGCAATTCGCATGCGCGATAAAGCCGCATCACGATCAATTCCATAGGTGATCACTTTGCCAATCAAAGAGTCGTAATTGGGCGGTACTCGGTAGCCACTGTAGATATGAGAATCCACTCTGATACCGTTCCCTCCTGGGGCATGATAGCTTTCAATTACACCGGGCTGTGGCATGAAACTCACTGGATCTTCCGCATTGATGCGGCATTCAAATGAGTGACCGCGGAAAACAATATCATCTTGCGTCAGGCTCAAGGAATTGCCGCCAGCGATCATAAGCTGTTCTTTAACGATATCAACGCCAGTGATCATTTCCGATACTGGGTGTTCTACCTGAACTCTAGTGTTCATCTCGATAAAGTAAAAGTTGCCGTCTTCATACAAAAATTCAAAGGTACCGGCCCCGCGATAATTGATTTGAATGCAAGCATTAACACAACTGGCAAAGACTGCTTCGCGGGCCTCTTCGGGAATTCCCGGTGCCGGTGCCTCCTCAAGAACTTTTTGGTGCCGCCGTTGTAATGAGCAATCTCTGTCACCCAAGTGGATAGCACGTCCTTGCCCGTCTGCAAGAACCTGCACTTCCACGTGGCGTGGGTTTTGCAGAAACTTTTCCATGTATACAGTGCTATCACCGAAGGCCGCGGCAGCTTCAGTTTTAGTAATATTGATTGCGTTGATTAAACTCTGCTCATTTTCTACCACGCGCATCCCGCGTCCGCCACCACCCGCTGCGGCTTTGATGATCACTGGATAGCCAATCTGATTAGCGGTTTCTCGCAACTTGGCTTCATTGTTGCTCAGTGGTCCGTCAGACCCTGGAACCGTGGGTACACCAGCAGCTTTCATGGCCTTAATGGCTGCCACCTTGTCGCCCATTATTCGGATTGTATCGGCCTTGGGCCCGATAAAAACAAATCCGCTGTTCTCTACTTGCTCAGCGAAATCTGCGTTCTCTGCGAGAAAGCCATAGCCTGGGTGGACGCCGTCAGCACCAGTAATTTCCATTGCACTAATAATGGAGGGTACATTGAGGTAACTTTGGGGAGAGGGATTGGGGCCAATGCAAACTGCCTCGTCCGCCAGCTTGACATGTTTTAAGTCGGCGTCGATCTTTGAGTGTACCGCAACGGTTTTGATGTCTAACTCTTTGCACGCTCTAAGGATCCGCAGCGCAATTTCGCCGCGATTGGCAATTAGTACTTTTTCCAGCATGATGATGACTCCGCGCGGCTAGACGATGGTGAAGAGAGGTTGGTCAAATTCCACTGGCTCACCGTCTTCTGCTAGCACAGCACCGATGACACCGCTTTTATCTGCTTCAATTTGATTCATCATTTTCATGGCTTCAATAATGCACAGCACGTCACCTGCCGAGACAGACTGACCTACGGAGACAAAGGCAGGCGATCCCGGAGCCGGAGAAGCGTAGAACGTACCCACCATTGGCGAGGAAACTTGATGACCTTGCACTGACTGATCCGCAGTGTTTTCCACGGCGGGCTCACTAGCTGCTGGGGTTGCCACCGGTGCTACTGGGGCGACAGCGGGTTGCGGGGTGTACACTGCGGTTGGCGCTGAACCTCCTCGACTGATGCGAACAGAGTCTTCACCCTCGGTGATTTCCAACTCATTGATGTTTGATTCTTCCAGTAGCTCAATGAGCTTTTTAACTTTGCGAATATCCATGTTGGTCTCTCAAAATATGTTGCTTAATCTAAAATAATTGTCAGTTTAAAAAATCAATGGCTGCCTCAAGCGCGAGTTCATAACTTTTGGTGCCAAAACCACAGACCACGCCTATGGCGATATCTGAAAAATAAGAATGATGGCGAAATTTCTCTCGGGCATGAACGTTTGATAGATGTACTTCGATAAAGGGAATGTCTACACCCAACAGAGCGTCACGCAAAGCGACGCTAGTATGGGTGAAGGCGCCGGGGTTGATGATGATCAATTCGACACCGTTGATGGCTCCCTGGTGTATCTCTTGGATCAGCTCATGCTCGGCATTGCTCTGTGAGCTTGTCAGTTTATGCGAGGCCTTTTCTGCTGCGGCATGCATTCGCTGGTTTATCGTATCCAGAGAATCACTGCCATAGACATCTGGCTCTCGGGTGCCGAGCAGGTTCAGGTTTGGTCCGTGTAAAAGCAAGATGTTTGCCATAAACGTCTCTGATTCAATTGAACAGAGGCGGAGTTTGCACTAAATTCCAGGCGCTGTCTATGATTCGATAAAAATATAGTTTTTTCGACGAAGTTTCGCGAAATTATGCAATTTTAGATCATTTTTTAAAGAATTTTATCCAAAAACGTATGATTAAAGTCGACGATCGAAACATTTGTCTACAGATTTGCAGCGATATTTTGCTTTTTTACTGAAATTGACCAAAAATGAACACAAAAAACGCTATTTTGAAGCCAAAATCGCCGAAATTACGATTTTATTTTTTCAATAGCCTCCAAAACAATGTTTTCCAAAAGAATTTGTGGAAGTACCTCGGGTTGTCCGTCACCTTTTGGGTAAAGTAAATACAGCGGCACGCCACTGCGTTGGAATCTATTCAGTAACTCGGTTATTTTAGGGTCATTGTTGGTCCAGTCACCTTTGAGGTAGACAATATTATGGTCTGCTAATGCCTGATAAAAATTTTCTGTGAACGCAACGCGCTCATTGGCTAGGCAGGTAATGCACCAATCTGCCGTGAGGTTAATGAAAACAGGCTGTCCGTTGTTGCGTAGTTCATTAAGTTTTTCCGGTGAGTAGGCTATCCAAAGTGGCGGTTCACGATCTTTGGAGATAGTTAGTAGGGGTGCTACTAAAGCCGACAAGAGTAAAATGATGGCCACCAAGCTTGACCAAGGAGCATTTTTCATGCTTTTACCACCTTTGGTACGCAGCTTCGACATCCAGATAGCCAGGGATACAAAAATAACGCCAGCTACGATTACAGCGGCTACATCAATACTGGTTTGACGACCCACAACCCACAACAGCCAGACTGCGGTCAAGTACAGGGGAAAAGCTAAGAATTGTTTGAAGTTATCCATCCAGGCACCCGGTTTCGGTAGCTTTGAGCTCAATCCGGGGACCCATGCGAGTAGGATGAACGGCAATGCCATACCCAACCCCAAAAAGGCGAACACAAGCAGTGCTATGTAAGCGGGCTGACCGATAGCAAAACCCAGCGCCGGACCCATAAAGGGTGCTGTGCATGGGCTGGCAACAGTGGTGGCAAGAACACCTGTCATAAATGACGACGATAGCCCTTGGCTCTTTTGTCCGTTGGTCTGGCCGATGGACATCAAGCTGGTACCGATTTCTAGGTAGCCAGAAAAGGCCAATCCCATTACAAAAAACAAATAGATCAAAGCGGTGACAAAGATTGGAGACTGCAATTGAAAGCCCCAGCCGATAGCTTCACCGGCGGCGCGAAGGCTGAGCATAATACTGGCAATGAGAACGAAGCTGAGAACAACACCAAGTGTGTAGGCTAATCCATGAACCTGCTTTTCTACCTGTGTTTGATGTTGCATGCTAAAGCTCATCGCTTTAATCGATAAAACTGGGAACACGCAGGGCATCAAGTTGAGGATGACGCCTCCGATTAAGGCAAATGCCAAAATCCAGTGTAAGGGCAATGGGTCGCTATCTTTAGATTTTGGCGAGGCTGCAAGGGCGGCATCCGACGGTTTGTCGCTGATTAACGCTTCGCCCGTTACCGCGTCAATGCTGATCCACTGTTTATAAGGTGGGTAGCATAGACCCGCATCTGCGCAACCCTGAGATTCAATTTGAATATCGATCATTGTCGCAGCGGACTGAAATGGCACAATCACTGTGGTGGTGTCGTAGTAAACCTCTAACTCTTCTTCGAAGAACTCGTCATATTTACGTTTACCTTTTTCAAAGATGGGATTTTTAAGTTGGGTAGCCGCATCCACTGCATTGAATTTGAAGCGGTCGCGATACAGATAATGATTTGGCCGAATGTTCCAGTTGAACACCAGTTGTTCATCCCGAACATCCACCTCCACTTGGTATACTTGCTCCACCGGCAGAAAAATAGTTGCTTGGCTTGATATCAAGGTTGAGGATTCGCTGGTATTATCGAAAAGTCGCTGTTGAGCGTGAACATCAATGTTAGTGGTTGCGCAAAACACAAACCAAACGGTATAAAGCCAAAATTTCATTCACGAGTCTCCGAATTCAAGCCTAACTACAACCCTTGTATACGCAGTGTTCGTGCAATTGTAGCCACATTTTTTTGCGTAGGATATCGAATATATTTTAATCATTTAAACAGTAACATATTCATTGATAGAATAACGGTGATTAGCGTCTAGTTATAGAGCGCGACGTGCTATAATCTACCTGCCATAAATGTACGGAGAATGTGATTGAAAAAGACAGTATTGGGCTTTTTAATTGCGATAAGCGTCAATCTAGCCAGTGAGACGAGCGGGGATCAAAGCCTTCAATTTCATGATGCCTATATTCGTGCTATGCCGCCGGGACAAAATGTAACCGCAGCTTTTATGACTGTTGTAAATCAAGGTAACCTGGATTGCCTTATAACTTCCGCAACATCGTCTAACGCCGAGCGTATTGAGTTTCATCAGCATCAACACACTGATGGAATTATGCAGATGCGACCTTTAGCGGTGGTCGGGGTAGAAGCAGGCGAAACAGTTGCCTTTGTGTCGGGAGGACTGCATATCATGCTTTTTGGCGTCGACCGACCGCTGCAGGAAGGCGAGTCAGCGGACCTGCAATTGCGAACCCATGCGTGTGGTGACTATGAATTGACTCTTAGTGTAAAAAGTTTGCTTCAACCTGCGATGGGGCAGTAAGCATGTCTATTTTTGAGCCGATTAAAACAGCCTGGCACAAGATTTTTGGGGGGGTCAAAGCGTCTCTGTCGGAGGAATACATTAGAGATAAGGCGCCGACATCTCTGCGCGCCGGATTATATTTCGCAGGATTGGTTTTTGTCTGTTTAAGTGGGTTGGGAATTTATTGGAGCAGCGAGCCGCAAGAGTTTGATATTATACAAGTGCCTACTATCGCCAGCTCTCAGGTGGTCGGTTCGGCCACTACCAATACCTTGATTCGCGTGGTGGATGAACTGCTAGAAAAGCCAGGAGGATATCTCAGTAATGATATATTACCTCCCTCGGTTTGGCTGGATAACCTTCCCAGTTGGGAGTACGGTGTGTTGATTCAAGTTAGAGACCTGAGCAAAGCCATGCGTGAGTCTTTTAGTCGCTCACAATCACAATCAACAGAGGATTACGATTTGTCACTTGCTGAGCCGCGCTTCAATGTTGATCACCAGAGTTGGGCGGTTCCATGGCCTGAGCGCGAGTTTGCAGAAGGACGAGATTATCTTGACAATTATCTCAACCGATTGAGTGATCAGCAGGTATATGACGCTCAGTTTTACGCCCGCGCTGACAATCTGCGCTACTGGTTGGGCACTGTAGAAAAGCGCATGGGTAGTTTATCCCAGCGGCTTTCAGCCAGTGTTGGACAAAGACGTATCAATACTGATTTGGCTGGTTCCGATGGTGCCCGGCAGTCGACTTACTCTCCCAGTGAGCTGTTAGTAAAGACCAGCTGGTGGGAGATTGACAATGTCTTTTACGAGGCACGGGGTACTGCTTGGGCACTGGTTCACTTTCTTAAAGCCGTCGAAATCGATTTTGCTGAAGTGTTGGAAAAGAAAAATGCTTTGGCCAGTTTACAACAGATCATCCGCGAGTTGGAGATGACTCAACAACCAATTCATTCACCTATGATCGTTAACGGGGAGGGTTTTGGCTTGTTGGCTAATCACTCCCTTGTTATGGCGTCCTATATCAGCAGAGCGAATGCCGCTATCATTGATCTGCGTGAGTTACTGTCCAAGGGATAGTCTTTGTAGGTGTCTATTGCAACGCATTGGTGCTATGTTGGATAGTGCCGCTCCACAGCTTCTTGGGTTGCCAAAAACAGAATATCTGCAGGCTTTTGAGCGAACAAACCATTGGTGACCACACCGGTAATTTGATTTATTCTCCCCTCCAGTTCAGAGGCTAACTCGATCGGATGAAGGTGATGGACATCGAGAATTGAATTACCGTTGTCGGTAACCACGTGTTTTCGCCAAACGGGATCACCACCGAGTTTGACCAACTCACGAGCAACGTGGCTTCTGGCCATTGGGATAACTTCCACAGGCAAGGGAAAGGTGCCTAAATGTTGTACCCATTTACTCTGATCGGCAATACAGACGAATTCCTGTGCAACTGCGCATACAATTTTTTCTCGGGTTAGCGCTGCACCACCACCCTTTATCAATTGGAGTTGCTCATTTGCTTCATCAGCCCCATCAACATAGATGCGGACTTCTGAGACTGCGTTGAGTTCATAGACTGGAATGCCATGCGCTAACAGTCGTTCTGCAGACCCTTCTGAACTTGCCACAGTTCCAGAAAATCTATGCTTGTGCTCGGCGATCAGATCGATAAAGTGGTTCGCTGTGGACCCTGTTCCAATACCGACAATACTGTCAGAATCTACCTTTTCCAGCACATAATCCACAGCGGCCTTAGCTACAGCTTGCTTCAATTGATCTTGATTCATTAGTGTCCCCAATCTGTTATTATATGGCTCTCAGCAATTATACTTTGGATGCTATCAAAAATCTGTTTGATCATGGAGAACAGAGGATTTTCTGTGCTCAGCTGTGTCAATAAGCTGGCGTTAATTTAAAGATCAAATTACCATTGCCTGTGATAGAGAATTTGGACGTCTTATGCCACATAACTATGTAAAAAAAATACTCGATGCGCGTATTTATGATTTAGCCATAGAGTCGCCTGTGGATAGTGCGCCCATACTTTCACAGCGGCTACAAAACCAAGTGTTGTTAAAGCGTGAGGACTTACAGCCGGTATTTTCCTTTAAACTGCGAGGCGCCTACAATAAATTGCGTCACTTGTCGGATGCTCAGCTAGCCGCAGGTGTTATTGCAGCATCTGCAGGCAATCATGCCCAAGGTTTGGCCTTGGCGGCGCAAAAAATGGGTATAAAAGCGACTATCGTGATGCCAAAAACCACACCTCTGATTAAAGTCGATGCTGTACGCGGATGGGGTGCCAAAGTGGTGATGCATGGTGACAACTTTGATGCGGCGCAGGCGCACGCAGATACCTTAGTTAGTGAACAGGGTCTGACGTACATTCACCCTTTCGACGATCCAGACATTATTGCCGGCCAAGGTACGGTGGGGATGGAGATACTTCGGCAGCTCCCGGGGGAGCTAGATGCCATCTTTGTTGCCGTGGGTGGCGGCGGCCTGTGCGCTGGTATTGCGGCTTATGTGAAGTATGTTCGTCCCGAGGTAAAAGTGATTGCGGTTGAGTCAGACGACGCGGCCTGCCTTGAGGCTGCTATGAAAGCCGGAAGGCGAGTGACGCTTAAAGAGGTGGGACTATTTGCTGACGGCACCGCTGTGGCCCAGATTGGCAAAGAGACCTTTAGGATTTTAAAAGATCTTGTTGACGAGGTGATCACGGTCAGCACAGACGAAATTTGTGCTGCAATTAAAGATGTGTATAACGACAGTCGGGCTATATGCGAACCCTCGGGCGCTATGGGCGTGGCTGGGTTAAAAAAGTATGTTGATCAACATGGTGTTGCGGGGCAGACACTGCTCGCAGTCCAGTGTGGAGCAAACATAGATTTTGATCGCTTGCGCTATATTTCTGAACGCACTGAGATTGGCGAAAAGCGAGAGGTTATTCTCGCCGTATCCCTTGACGAGAAACCCGGAAGTTTTAAAAATTTTTGCAAGGCTCTGGGCAGGCGAACTATATCTGAATTTAACTACCGCTACAGTGATTCGAGTCAGGCGCAGATTTTTGTTGGCGTAAAGATAACCTCTGAAACAGACCGTTTACAGCTGGTAGATGAACTATCTGACCTCGGGTATCCGGTGTCAGATTTGACTGACAGTGATATCGCAAAGTCTCATATTCGCCATATGGTGGGCGGTCGATCGCCCCAGGTCGGTGAAGAGCAGGTTTTCCGTTTTGAATTTCCGGAGCGTCCAAGCGCGCTGTCTAATTTTCTTATTCAGTTGGGTAACAAGTTAAACATTTCTATGTTTCACTATCGAAATCATGGTTCTGCTTACGGTAAAGTGTTAGTGGGATTTCAAGCATCGCAAAATGATGTGGTCGAGGTCCAAGATTTTCTCGACAAGCTAGGTTACCGTTATGAGGACGAAACTAATAACCCAGCCTATCGTTTTTTTCTTGGCAGTTGATGCAAGTGGTGCGCCTCTCCTTAAATCAGCCGAGGCTAAAGTAAGTCAGATATCTTGCGGATCTGAATCGCTTCGAACCCTGATCCAGCGAGAGCATCGGAGATAACTACAACGGGGTCATCAGCAGAAAAATCATTTCTTGTCAGCATGATATTGGCCGCTGCTGCCAGTGTTTTCTCCGGGTCCTCACTGAACTCGATCTGATAGCTGAGGACATTTCGATTCAGCATCAACTGTCTCATCGTGAGATCGTTGTTGGTGAATGCGCAAATAATTGATTTTTGTGGGTGGCAGTTAGTTACTCTGTTGGCCATACGTCCGCGCTGTGTGGGCACGATGATGGCCTTTGCCGAAATGGATTCTGCCAGCGTCACCGCCGCTCTGGCGATCTGCTGTTTATCTTCTTTAATGACCAAATTATCAGTGAACATGAGGCCGCGGCTACTTTCAATTGAGCGTGCAATTTTATTCAGAATCTCAACACATTTAATTGGGTACTTACCAACGGTTGTCTCCCCTGAGAGCATAATGGCATCGGCTTCTTCGTAGACTGCATTGGCTACATCGGTTACTTCAGCGCGAGTGGGTATGGGATTTTCGATCATTGACTCCAACATGTGGGTGGCAACTATGACCCTTTTTCCCATTTCAGCACAGGTTCGGATGATGCGTCGTTGAATCCGGGGCAGTACCTCCAGTGGCACTTCTACGCCCAGATCGCCTCGAGCTACCATAATGCCATCTGCGGCCTCAGTGATTTCGACCATATTTGTGATCGCTTCTTGGTCTTCTAATTTGGCGACGATTTTGATGTCATTTGCACGCTCACCTAAGATATCTCGCAGTTGCTGGATGTCATTTGCCTCACGGACAAAGGATAGAGCAATAAAATCAACTCCCTGATCCATTCCAAATTGAATATCTCGACGGTCTTTTTCTGTGATTGCGGGAAGGTTGACCCTGATACCTGGGAGATTTACATGACGCTTACTCTTCAGCAAGCCACCGTCGATCACTTTTACCTGCATCACTCTCTCTTGCTTTTCCAGAACCTGTAAGTTGATTAATCCGTTGTCCACGGTAATGGTATCGCCAATATCGACGTCATTGATGAGATCCTCATAATTAATTTGGATTGACGATTCTTCTACATTTTCGGCGCCTCGGGCAACGATGGAGAGAGTATCCCCCTCATTTAGATGCAGATCATTTGTCATATCTCCAGTGCGTATCTCCGGTCCTTGAGTGTCCAGCAAAATAGCCACTGGATGATCCAGTTTAGTATTCAGCTGTTTAATTGATTGAATAATTTTTGCATGACTCTCATGGGATCCATGAGACATATTTAGACGGGCAATATTCATCCCGGCAGACGCGAGTTTTTCTAGCATTTCTATGGATTCGGTGACTGGTCCGATGGTGCAAATTATCTTTGTTTTGCGCATATTATCTCATTCTCAGTAGCGATTAGATGTAGGGGTATATCCCACTGCTGGCGATCAATATATTCAACTTCTTGGCAACTGTGCGCCAAACCAACTAATGTGGGTTTCTCTCTCTCTTCCTTATCCATAAAGGCCAGAGCTCGGTCGTAGTAACCACCGCCCATGCCAATTCGACTGCCACTTCGATCAAAACCCACTAGGGGGACAAAAATAACATCTAGCTGACTGGCTTTCCTTATAAGCTCTTTAGATGCCGCCGGCTCTAAGATGTTAAATTTGTTTTCTATCATTGGTGTATTTCGATCGTAAGCGGCAAAATCAAGTGTATTGGTTGCTTGTTTTGCGATAACCGGCAAAAAACAAGACATTCCTAACTCAAGTGCCCGTGTAACAATGTTGGTGGGATCAATTTCACCGTCATTACAGAGATACACACCGATGCATCGAGCTTGCAAAAAAAATGGCTGGTCTGTGATGTGCCGGGCAACTTTCTCAGCTGCCTGGAATTGCTGCAGCGGCGTAAGTGATGAACGCGCATTACGTAAATGCTTACGGATATCACCAACATGCATAGAGTTTTCCCGCCATCGATTAAAATCCCAGAATGCCGCTGCCAACGTGGCCTTGAACCGAAGAGTTCAAGGTGGCGACCTTCGCTCCATATCAGGCTTTCCGATGCACGGCATAGCACAACAATGTCGACAGAAAGAAGCCGGGTAAAAATTATCGGCTCAGGGACTTCTTGGCTGGCAAACATCCGAGGACGAGGGAAAGTATATCAGAGCAAATTAAAAAAGAGAGTATTAAGGCCAGCAAAACTAATGGATTTTGCGACCATAGGTGAGTTTAATTCGACAAATCGGCCAGCACAGCATTTAATTTCGCATCCATTGAGCTTAAAAACCCAGATGCATGATTATTTTGCTCAGCGCTTCTTTCGCTGCGGATGAGATCATGCGCCAGGTTGAGGGCCGCCATGACCGCAATTCTTTCAAGCCCTATAATGTGGGATCCGTGACGTATTTCTTCCATTTTTTCATTGAGAAGTTTGGCAGAATACTCTAGCGCTTCTCGCTCATCGGGAGCGCAATTGACCTGATATTCTTTGTCTAAGATACGGATCTTCAGTGATATGCTCATAACTACTGTTCTACGCTCAGCGCTTGAAGACGGCTGATCATCATTTCTACTTTTTGCTTTGCCAATTCGTTCTTCTTCACCAGAGTGCTGCGTTCTCCGATGAGATTTTGTTCGCGTTCACGAAGTGCCAAGTTTTCGCGTTTTAGTTTATGGCATAAGCCGATGAGATGGTCTAGTTTCAGTTCGAAATCTTCGGGATCAGTCATGGGAGATACTTTGTCTTTAACAAACATGAATAAACAGGCATTAACTATAGGCATTGTAAGTTGGTTGGTCAATCATAAGATGGGTTTAAGGTGGGTGCAGTGATTGTTCAACAGTGTTAGGATAAGAGCCGAAAAAAAGGAGTGAAAGTGTGACATTTGAGCAATTAGAAGATCTGTTTTACGACACTAAAATTAGCGCAAGTCCCTCTGGGTTTCACGGATTTCTCTGCGGGAGGTTGAGTTGTGGTGCTGTGTCCATTGATCTATTGGTTGCCACATCAGCGGAGTGGCTGGGTCTTTCTGATGAGCAACAGGCAGCGGTTGTGACCGATTTGACCGAATTTTATCAGGCCTCTCTAAATGACTTAGAAGATCTTTCATTTTTGTTCAGTCCGCTACTGCCAGACGATGAGTTTCCCTTGAGTGAGCGCTTAGCCGCTGTGGGTGAATGGTGCAGTAATTATCTCTCAGGTTTGGCTGAGGGCATGAAAGATGATTTGGATATTTCTGAGGACGGCAAGGAGGCTCTTGGAGATCTTGGTGCCATTGGTCAGATTTCAGTTGACTTTGAAAATGATGACGACGGCGAGCGAGATTACACAGAGTTAGTTGAGTATGTTCGCCTCGCAGTACAAGTAATATTTACTGATCTGCATCCAGAATTAGATCCACAGAATAACCCGACTATTCATTGACTTCAGACTTGGTAGACCGCGCTGCCAGATATCAATTAACCTGCTTTTAACGGAGCAAACCCTATGATAACCAATAAGGAATATGCTGCCAGGCGCAAAGAGCTTATGGCAATAATGCACCCGAACAGTATCGCCATTCTTTGCGCTGCACCAGAGAAAATTCGCTCGCGAGATACGCATTACCCCTACAAGCAAAATGTTAATTTGTCCTATTTGTGTGGCTTTCCTGAACCACAGTCTGTGCTTGTTTTGATTCCGGGAAGAGAGCAGGGAGAAATGGTGTTATTTTGCCGCGACAAGGATCCGCTGCGAGAAACCTGGGACGGATACCGCCAGGGTCCCGAAGGGGCGGTGGCTAACTTCGATGCAGATGACGCCTTCCCCATCAGTGATATTGACGATATTTTACCTAATTTAATTGAAGGCAAGGATCGTCTCTACTACGCCATTGGTAAAGATCAAGAATTTGATCGTCAGTTGATGGAGTGGATCAATCAGGTGCGTAGTCAGCGTGGCAATGGTGCCTTGCCACCGGGCGAGTTTGTTGATTTAGACCATTTTGTTAATGAGATGCGATTGATTAAAACGTCCGAGGAAATAAAGATCATGCGCAAGGCGGCGAAAATTTCCGCCGATGCTCATTGCCGAGCAATGCAGGTGACTCGTCCAGATATGTTTGAATATCAGTTGCAGGCGGAGATTGAACATGAATTCATGACGCGTGGTGCTGTGGGAGCAGCTTACAGCAGTATCGTTGGCGGCGGAAAAAATGGTTGTATATTGCACTATGTGGAAAACAAAGATGTCTTATCAGATGGTGACTTAGTATTGATAGATGCTGGTTGTGAGTTTCAAAATTATGCAGCTGACATCACTCGAACGTTCCCTGTCAATGGGAAATTTTCTAAAGAGCAGGCGGCAGTTTACGACATTGTACTGCAAGCTCAAGCCAATGCGATTGAGGTTATCGGTCCCGGAATTGAATACAACAAGACCAATGAGGCGACGATTCGCACCATCACTCAAGGATTAGTTGATTTGGGTATTTTGCAGGGTGATGTGGATGAATTAATTGCCAGCGAAGCACACCGTGAGTTCTATATGCACGGCGCGGGACACTGGTTGGGTATGGATGTGCATGACGTGGGTGATTACAAAATTGAAGGTCAGTGGCGTGTTTATGAGCCTGGTATGGTGGTTACCATTGAACCTGGAATATATATAGCTCCGGGAAATCCAAACGTGGATAAAAAATGGCATGGGATTGCAGTGCGTATTGAGGATGACATTGTCGTAACCAAAACAGGCAATGAAAACTTGACCGACTCTGTTCCCAAAAATCGACATGAAATAGAAGCTCTGATGGCTAGGTGAACTCTGATGAAACCTGGCAGTAACCAACAAGTGCATAGGCCTCACCTCGGTGATGATCAGCACTATGACATTGTCATTGTTGGTGGTGGCATGGTGGGAATCAGCTTGGCACTTCTACTCTCACAACATCATCATTGGCGTATATTGCTGGTGGAATCCAAAACGGTGGATGTTGTATCGTCTTCCACCAGCAGTCCGAGTTTTGATGAGCGCACCACGGCCTTGTCTTGGACTAGTCGACTAATCTATCAATCTATTGGGCTTTGGCCAGCTCTTGCCGGTCACGCTGTTGCTATTGAAAATATTCATGTGAGTGAGAGAGGTCACTTGGGATTGACGCGCATGAGTGCTGCGGAGTCGGGCGTCGAGGCACTCGGTTATGTGGTCGAAAATCGTCACTTGGGGGCGGTTCTGTTACAGCACCTCGCTAACGAGGCGATTGATGTTGCCGATGGTACTCTGGTTAGCTCAGCCACAGCTACCAGCAAGGGTATGCAAGTGGAATTAACCTCGCATAGAGAGTCTGGTGTATCGACCATCAGCACAGATCTATTGGTGGTTGCCGATGGTGCTGACTCAAAAACTGCTCGTATGCTAGGTATACGCAGCCATCGAAGCGGATATGGTCAGCGCGCTATTATCGCCAATGTGCAGCTCACAGAGAAACATTGTGGTGTCGCTTACGAGCGCTTCACTAATCAGGGGCCCATGGCATTGTTACCCCTGTCAGATTTTCAGGGGCAGTCGCGAAGTGCGCTGGTATGGGTGCAGCCAGATGCCGAGGCGGAAAAATTAATGCAGGTATCTGAAAGTCAGTTTTTACAGGCACTGCAACAGAGATTTGGCTATCGATTGGGCCAGTTCAGGCAGGCGGGTGAGCGTTTTTGTTATCCTTTGGCACTGACGGTTGCGGCGGAGCAGGTGAGGCGCAATCTGGTGCTGGTTGGCAACGCCGCCCACAGTCTGCATCCGGTGGCGGGTCAGGGGTTTAATCTCTCATTACGTGATGTTGCAGCGCTGGCTGAAGAGTTAAACAGAGGTTTTCTAGGTGGCCATGCTACAGGGTCGTTGGCTGTGTTGGACAAGTTTTATCAGCGCCAATATCAGGATCAGCGCAACACGCTGTTGTTCAGTGACAATCTAACCAAGTTTTTTGGTCATTCATCCGCCCCCACGGCAATAGTGCGAAACGGTGGGCTGTTAATGTTAGATCTGGTGTCGCCACTACGCCAGAGTTTTGCTCGTTTTGGTATGGGCATGAGCCGGGGAGTTAACTCCCGTGCATAGTGTTTTTGAACCTGATTATGATGTGATTATTGTCGGTGCTGGACCCGTAGGTGCGGCCGCAGCTTGCTTGCTCGGCAGTAGAAATAAGGCCACAGAGAGACTTAAGATCGCCTTAATTGAGGCTAATCCGACAGAGCCATTTTCAGCGGATAATTTTGATCCCAGGGTGGCAGCTGTTACTGAGAAGTCGCGGTTATTGTTAGATCGCTGTGGTGTTTGGGATTCAATCATGGCGATGCGAGTCAGTCCCTATTTTGCAATGGATGTCTGGGACGCAGAGAGCACTGGACGGATAAGATTTGACTGTAGTGATCTGCAGCAACCCAATCTTGGCCATATCGTTGAAAGTAATGTCATGGTTCAAGCCTTAATGGATCGAATCAATGGTTTAGATAATGTGGATTTTATTTGTCCCGCCTCCATTGAGCGCTGCGAAAATGAAGGTGAGGCGATAACCGTCGAATTCAATCAAGGCAGAAGAATTTCCACAGCTCTTTTAATCGGTGCCGATGGCGGTCGCTCAAAAGTCCGAGAATGTTTTAGCTTTGAGTGCAAAAGCTGGACATATGACCACAATGCCATTGTTGCCACCATTACCACTGCCAAACCGAACCAGCAAACTGCCTGGCAGCGATTTATGCCCACCGGGCCCCTTGCCTTATTACCGTTGAATCGTGGGGGTGACCTGTGCATGAGCTCCATCGTTTGGTCACAGATTCCAGAGAGTGCTGATACTCTCATGCAGTTGAGTGATGCGGATTTTTGTACTGAACTCTCGCGGGCCAGTGAGTACTGTCTTGGAGATATAACTTCTGTAGATCATCGCTACAGTTTTCCCCTCACTCAAAATCATGCAGTGGACTATGTGTTGCCGAGAGTTGCTCTGATTGGCGACGCCGCACATACCATCCATCCGCTGGCTGGGCAGGGTGTCAATCTGGGTTTTGCCGATATTGCTGTGCTTGATCAAGAGATAGTGCGCGCACTGGCTCGAAATGTGGATATTGGTCAGTTAGCGGTTCTCAAACGCTATCAGCGACAGCGCAAACCGGAGAATTTGGCAGCTATGGCGGCGATGGAGGGTTTTAAGCGATTGTTCGCCGCAGATGAGTTGCCCCTTCGCCTACTCCGCAGTCTTGGGATGTCTCAATTAGACCGACTGTCACCATTAAAAAATAAGCTTATCAAGCGCGCTATGGGGCTATAAGCTCTACTGAGTTGCTGGCAGCCTATCAGTGACGTAGAGCGATGACTTTGAAGGATCCATTATTGCCTATTTCATCCACTGAAGTGAAATATTGTTGTGCTTTCTGTGCCAGTGGAATAAATGCATTAACCACAAACACAGCGTAACCTTCAGGCATTAGTAAGCGCTTGCTATTTCTTAGGAATTTTGACGACATATCAGCATCGACAGAGAATCCCTGGTGAAAAGGTGGATTGCACCAAATGGTATCAAACTGTCTTTGGATAATGTCTCCAGCATCGGAAGCTACTATGCTAATTTGCCCTGCTGACTGCTTAAAATTAACAGCAACCGCCGCCAGTGCGGCGGCATTGTTGTCGGTGAGGGTAATATGTTCTAAAGATAAGTTCTCTGCCCGATTGGCCAGATAGCCATAGCCACAGCCAAGATCGAGTAAGCTGTTTGGCGATGTGACAAAGTGACTCGAAAAATCTGCCATGCAATCAGCTAAAAAGACGCTACCCCGATCAATTTTATTCCATCCAAAAATACCCGGTTTTGTCATCATTTGTAGGGATGGATCTTCAATGGGTCTTAGCTGAGCATAGTTATTGTCGTCTAATGGATTCTGATTGTTGGCTAGTAAACATACTTCCGCCAGGTAACTGGTACCGTCTTTATTAGCTGAGGTATGATCTCCCAAACATTGACAGGCAGATTTTGTATAGCTTTTGATGCCATCATTTTTACCACCACTCAGCATCAGTCGGCCCTTGTGCTTCAGTAGTCGTGTCGCCTGATTGATGACATGATGACTACTGGCTCGCTCTTTAGAGACTCGAAATAATACACTGTCAAAACTGTGGTCTTCGAAGTCATCGAAATTGAGATCATTAAACCGCGTTGGTAGCCCGGCATGCTGTGCCTGTTTGGCGATGTCATAGCGATTACTGACGATGTCAACTTGACTATTTTTATCGCTTGCAACGCGATTCCAAGGGATGTTTACCCAGTTTTCATCGGCAATAATTAAATGATGACCAGGCGATGTAGCTATGGAATCGAGGAGTCGTGTAACATTTCTGTCAGGTCTCAGGCGAGTTTTGTTGTGATCTTCGGTCATACGACGCTGTTGACCTCCTGCTTGGTCAGTGGGCGATAGTCACCCTCTGCCAGATTGTTGTCCAGCTGGATATTGCCCACCTTAAAACGGTGCAGAGCCACTACCTGATTTCCGAGGGCCGCAAACATGCGCTTGACCTGATGATATTTTCCTTCACTAATGGTTAGAGTAAGGCAGTGACTATCAATTTTCTCCATTGATGCGGGTAGGCAGCGTTGCTTTTCATTGTTTAAAAATACACCTCGAGTTAACTTTGCTGAGTAGTGGTCTTCTATTGGGTTGGCCAATGTTACAGTATAAACTTTTGCACATTCAGTGCGAGGTGATGTGACACGATGATTCCATTGGCCGTCACTGGTGATTAACAGTAAACCTGTTGTGTCTATATCCAAACGACCGGCAATTTGCAGTTCTTCGCTACGGTGCTCGTGAATTAAACTGAGCGCAGTGGGATGTTGTTTGTCTTTAGTAACTGAAACCACACCCGCTGGTTTATTGAGCATAAAGTAGCGTGGACCAGAGGCGAGGATGACAGCACCGTCGACGGCAACTTCACTTTTGGGATCTATGTGCTGAGCGGCGTTTGTCACAATTTCATTATCCACTTTTACAATGCCGTGGCGGATCATGCGCTTCACTTCTGAGCGGGTTAAATCAGTGGAATTACTGATATATTTGTCCAGCCGCACGGTTAGGGCGCCTGAGTAAGCAACTCAGCGGCTTGTTTGGCGAAATAGGTGAGGATGCCATCAGCTCCGGCGCGTTTAAAGGCAAGTAATGATTCTAAAATTACTGTCTCACGATCTAGCCAGTGGTTGTCGAAGGCAGCACAGTGCATGGCGTATTCACCACTGACTTGATAGACAAATGTGGGCGCCTTTAATTGGTCTTTGACCCGTCTGACGATGTCTAGATAGGGCATGCCGGGTTTGATCATAATGATATCGGCGCCCTCATCCAGATCCATCGCGCACTCATGCAGGGCTTCGTCCGAATTGCCAATATCCATCTGATAGGTTTTTTTGTCGCCGCTACCAATGTTAGCAGCGGAACCCACGGCATCACGAAAGGGGCCATAATAGCTGGAGGCGTATTTGGCCGAGTAGGCGAGAATTTGTGTATTCTCAAAGCCGCTATCTTCCAGCGCTTCTCGTATACCAACTATGCGACCGTCCATCATATCCGAGGGAGCCACAATATCGGCACCGGCTTGCGCATGTGAAATCGCCTGTTTAATTAACACCTCGACAGTAATGTCGTTCAACACATAGCCAGATTCTTCATCAACAATGCCATCTTGACCATGGGTGGTAAAAGGGTCTAAGGCTACATCGGTGATTACACCCATATCAGGCACAGCCTGTTTGATGGCGCGAACAGCCCGTTGCGCCAGGCCTTCTGGATTGTAGGCTTCTTCAGCCAGCGGCGTTTTTAGAGTCTCATTGATCACTGGAAAGAGCGCTACGGCGGGAATACCTAGCGCGGCCAATTCCTTCACTTCGAGAACTAAAAGATCAATTGACAGACGGTTGACTCCGGGCATGGAGGCGACAGGTTCACGTTGCAATATTCCATCGATAACGAACATCGGTTGTATGAGATCGTCAACTGAAAGTTGCGTCTCGCGGACCAGACGGCGAGAAAAATGATTCACTCGGTTGCGACGCAGGCGAGTATAGGGATAGGGGCCGCGATTATTTTGAAAATTCATAGGCGCTCCAATTGAATGAATCCAGCCGGTTAAAGCACAGTATGATACGCAAATTTGTCACCACGAGCATGACTTTTAATTGTCCGCTAGGCAATGCGAGCAAAAACTCTCTCCGCAGCAGATAATGTGTGATTGATATCGTCATCGCCGTGGGCGGCTGACATAAAACCCGCCTCGTAAGAGGCTGGAGCCAAGTAGACACCTTCCTCTAGCATGCCATGGAAAAACTGAGCAAATTTTTCCGTGTCACAATTCATCACTTGGTTGTAATTAACAATCTTTTCCTCTTCAGAAAAGAAAATCCCCCACATAGTGCCCACATGATTGCTGGTCAGCGGTATTCCTGCAGCTCTTGCTCGGGACACCAATCCCTCCACCAAGCGAGTGGTTCGCTGTGCCACAGGCTCAAGGAATCCTGGCTCCGAGATTAAATTTAATGTTGCCAAACCAGATGCCATTGCCACCGGATTACCCGACAGTGTACCGGCTTGGTACACTGGGCCAAGCGGCGCTATATGTTGCATAATCTCTCTTTTACCGCCGAAAGCTCCCACTGGCATGCCTCCACCGATAACCTTACCCAGACAGATTAAGTCAGCATCGATGTTGTAGTAGCCTATGGCCCCCTGCTGACTGATGCGAAACCCTGTCATCACCTCGTCGATAATTAGCTGAGCACCACTATCCGTGCAACACTGGCGCAGGGTCTCGAGAAAACCGAGGACCGGGGGAACACAGTTCATGTTCCCCACCACAGGTTCGACAATGACGCAGGCAATTTGTTGGCCAATTTGCGAGAAAACCTCTCTTACTTGCTCACTGTCATTGTACGTAAGTGTGATGGTGTGATCGGCGAGACCATCAGGTACGCCGGGTGAGCTGGGAACGCCCATCGTTAGAGCGCCGGACCCTGCTTTTACTAAAAGTGAGTCTGAGTGCCCATGGTAGCAACCTTCGAATTTGATAATTTTGTCTCTTTTGGTGAAGCCTCTGGCTAGACGGATTGCGCTCATGGTAGCTTCAGTACCTGAGTTGACCATGCGAACCATATCCATGCCTGGCACAATTGAGCAGATCTTCTCGGCTAGCTGAATTTCCAACTCGGTGGGTGTTCCGAATGTCATTGCTCTGTCGAGTTGCTCGCGTATCGCCTCGAGCACCTTAGGATGACCGTGACCCAACAGCATGGGCCCCCAGGAGAGCACGTAGTCGATATACCGATTTCCGTCGGCATCAAACATATAGGCTCCCTCGGCGCGATCAAAAAATATGGGAGTACCTCCCACAGCTTTAAATGCCCTTACCGGTGAGTTGACTCCGCCGGGGATTGACCGCTGAGCGTGGTCAAATAATTGTTGTGAGCGAGCATTGCGCAGTGTGTTTTCCATCGCTGAGATCCGGTATCAAAAGAGTTGTCGAGCAGTGCTTACGTGTGCAAGATACATTTTGGTTTTAGAACGGTTTGACCACCGCCAAAATGACAATACCGACTAAAAACACCACGGGTATCTCATTGAACACCCGAAAGTAACCATGAGATTTTTCGTTTCTGTCCTCGGCAAATCTTTTCATGTGGGCTAGGCACACATGGTGATATCCAATTAAAAGCACGACCAAAGCCAGTTTGGCATGGAACCATCCCGAGCTAAAGTAAGCACTTGGTGCCATCGATACCAGCCAAAAACCAAGAATTAATGTTGTGATCATGGAAGGGTTGGCAATCCCTCGATAGAGTTTGCGCTGCATCAGTTTAAATCGCTCAATGCTAACGCTGTCATCTGACATCGCGTGATAGACAAAAAGGCGCGGTAAATAAAAAAGAGCGGCAAACCAACAGATGACGGCGATTAGATGAAATGCTAAAACCCATTCGTACATAGTGAAGCGTCCTCTTGTGTTATTTTCAGCGCCACCAAACCAAGTAAGGCCATAGTTGGTTGGTTAAGATTGCGCTATTATAGACGTCTAGAAGCAATCTGGATATTGAAAAGAGAGGTTGAAGTGATCAAAGTTGGCATTGTTGGTGCGACTGGGTACACAGGAGCAGAGTTAATGCGTCTATTAGCATCCCATCCTGAGACTGAATTAGT
This sequence comes from Porticoccaceae bacterium, assembly GCA_964230135.1. Classification (GTDB taxonomy): domain Bacteria; phylum Pseudomonadota; class Gammaproteobacteria; order Pseudomonadales; family Porticoccaceae; genus HTCC2207. Next base: position 43,414 of record CAXRFT010000067.1, read on the forward strand.
TGTTGTTACGTCGCGCTCAGATCAGGGCAATGCAGTGACTGATATGTATCCCCATCTCCGTGGAATCGTAGATCTTACTTTTGTCACTCCCGACGTCAATAAGCTAAGTATTTGTGATGTGGTATTTTTCGCCACACCCCACGGCGTTGCGCAAAAACTGGTTCCAGAGGTACTGCGTGCAGGAATCAAAGTGATTGATTTATCGGCGGATTTTCGAATCAGAAAGGTCGCTTTGTGGGAGTCTTGGTATGGTCAAACTCATGCTGCAACGCAGTTAATTCAAGAGGCAGTATATGGATTGCCCGAATTTAATCGTGAGAAAATAGCCTCTGCCAATTTGGTTGCCTGTGCCGGCTGTTATCCCACCAGTGTTCAGATTGGACTTATGCCATTGTTAAGTGAAGGTTGTATTGATGTCGGTGATGTGATTGCCAATGCTGCCTCTGGTGTCAGTGGTGCTGGTCGTCAAGCAAAACTGGCCAATTTGCACGCTGAAGTAAGTGAAAGTTTCAAGGCCTATGCGGCCTCAGGACATCGTCATTTGCCTGAAATAGAACAGGGTTTGTCTGATATCGCCGGTGAGTCAGTGAAACTGACGTTTGTGCCCCATCTATTGCCGATAAATCGAGGTATCCATACAACTATTTATACCAATTTGACTGACTCATCGGTAAACGTTCAGGCATTGTTTGAGCAGTACTTTGCGACCGAACCCTTTGTAGATGTTCTCCCAGCGGGTAGTCATCCAGAGACACGCTCGGTACGTGGATCAAATTACTGTCAGGTGTCGGTGCACCGACCCGATAATGGCAACAAAGTCATTGTCTTGGTAGTTGAGGATAATCTTGTAAAAGGCGCTTCCGGTCAGGCAATTCAGTGTATGAACATTATGTTCGGCCTCGATGAAATAGCGGGTCTATCTGCGGCAGGTCTTATTCCGTGACAGCTGAACAACGATCCATTGTTGTAACTCACAGAGCGGGTTACAAATACCGATTGACGGCGGTTGTTGTTGTTGTTGGTTTGATGGGAGCATGCCTTGGATACTGGCTTGGTGCTGAGGGCTTGGCTGAGCTTACTAGCCGATATGAGCAACTTGAGAGTGATTTTGACGACATAAGCGTTAGCTACGCCGAAAATAAAAATCAGTTGGAAATACTCAGATTAAGTCACGACGTTGATTTGGCAGCCATTGAGAATTCGCGACAAGAAATCGTCGCGATTCAAAAAATGCTTGTTAAAAGTGAGCGGGATTTGGCGCTGTACAGAGAATTGTTGGGAGATACTAATCAGGTAAAGGGTTTGTCAGTAGCCAAGTTCAAATTGGTATCTCTGGGTGAGCAACGCTATACCTACCGATGGGTGGTTCGGCAAAAGACGGCGAAAATGGCAGTTTCAAGCGTTATTGCCAATATCTTTATCATTGGAACCTCAGATGGAGACGACTTGATATTGCCGCTGAACCAGGTTGATCGGCAGATTGACAGTTTGCCCCTGAAGTTAAGTTTGAAGTATTTTTCCATTAATCAAGGAATTTTAAGTTTACCAGATGGATTTAACCCTGTTAAAGTCCGAATTAGTTTGCGATATTCGTGGAACAAGGGTGATAGCTACGACCAATATTTTGACTGGGAAACAGAGGATTAAGCAATGTTTGGTAAAAATACTGAGCAAGACGCGGGAATGAAACCATCAAGTGATTCAACGACGCTTATAGCTGAAGGCACACAAATTGTCGGAGACATTAGCTTTCAGGGGAACCTAGAGGTGCAGGGGACTCTGGTGGGCAAGGTGGTTTCTGATCATGAAAATGCTCAAGTGCGAATTCTCAATGGTGGCTTAGTGAGAGGCTCAATTGAGGTGTCCAATGTGCTGATTAATGGTCATGTAGAGGGTGATCTCATCGTTAGCAAGCACGCTCGTTTGGCAACGCAGGCAGTTGTTGAAGGTAATATTTTCTATAACACACTGGAGATAGAACGTGGAGCCCATGTTGCTGGAAATTTGGTACATCAGGTAGCGGCTACGAACATCAGTGTTCTGCAGCAGCAGGACCCTAATGCAAAAGCCGATGAAGCGACTAGCTAACCGGTTAAATTAAAACTGTGGCCTGTGGTTAGGGGCCGTAAAAAGATTGGAAATCTAATGTCAGTCATTCAAACATTTACTCCCTCGGTGCTCACTGTGACAGACAGTGCAATTGCCAAGGTTAAAAGCTTAAAGCTGGAGGAAGAAAACGATAATCTTAAGCTTCGAGTTTTTGTCACCGGTGGAGGCTGTTCGGGTTTCCAATATGGATTTACCTTTGAGGAGGATGCCGCGGAGGACGACACCTCAGTCAGTCGTGATGGCGTTACAGTGTTGATAGATTCTCTGAGCTTTCAGTATCTGGCGGGTTCTACCGTGGATTATGAGGTTGGTTTGATGGGATCTCGGTTTTTGGTTACTAACCCCAATGCGTCGACCACCTGTGGTTGTGGCGCTTCTTTCTCTATTTAGAGTTATCCTTAGGGCCTATAAACCCCGCCGAGGATACTGCCGCGTGATGCCCCGGTGACCTCGGCTACGCTGCCGGGATTTGTCTCCAATCGCTGTTTTGCCAACCATGCGAAAGCACATCCTTCGACCCAGCTGGGGTTGAGACCTACAGATTCAGTTGATTGTGTCTCGGGAAGATCTCTCAGTGCTAGTTGTTTATCAAGTTGGGTCATGAGCTCGTGGTTAAATGTTCCGCCACCGCAAACAAAAATATCATCTACTGTAAAATCTGCCAGAGCGATTGCCTCGCTAATTGTCTCGGCGGTAAAACAGGTCAAGCTCGCTTGCACGTCTGCGGCGGGCAAATCAAAGTTATCTAACTGTCGTTGCAGCCAGTTTAAGTTGAAGAGTTCTCTGCCGGTGCTTTTGGGTGGTGATTGTTGAAAAAACGTCGCTTTTTTCAACTGGTTGACTAGAGTTCTGTCACACACTCCAGTGCTTGACCAGGCGCCGCGGTCATCAAAGGTTTGTCTGGTGTTTTTAAAACACCATGCATCCAGTAAAAGATTACCTGGGCCGGTATCAAAACCACTGCAGTGATCTCTGTGCAACAACGTCAGGTTGGCGATACCGCCAATATTGACAATTACCCTGCCGCGATGGGGATGACCGAAGAAGCTCTTATGAAATGCGGGTACAAGGGGGGCGCCCTGACCACCGAGGGCCATATCTGCCCGGCGGAAATCAGCGACCACAGTGCAACCTGTTTCGATGGCAATAATGTTGGGATCACCTATTTGAAGAGTGTAGCCTTGTCTGTCATTGGGTGGCTGATGTCTTATAGTTTGCCCATGTGAGCCTATGGCAGCGATTTGGTTCACAGAGAGTTTCGCGCCCGCCATTAGCTCTTTAGCTGCCTGTGAAAATAATCTGCCAAGCATCTGGTCGGTGCGTGCATAGAGGTGAATGTTATCCTCGCCAGGATGACAGAGTTTTTCAATAGCCAACTTTGCTTCTTTGGGCATCTCCATTGAATGGCACGCCACTAACTGAAGATCTTGATGCCGAAAAATCACCGCTACAGCATCAATGCTGTCCATGCTAGTGCCTGACATGAGCCCTATATGGATATTAGCTGTCGCCTTCATAGCTCAGTGCTCCATGGCGAACTCCAGCGGTGGTTTTTATTTTTCATCTAAGTAGGCGAGTTGAGTTTTCTCTTGTTGTCTGGCCAACTCCGCCAGCGTGGGTTTTACCGCCATATCAAAGTTTTGTCTTTCACTGGCAGAGATTGGTTCTGCTTGTGGTAGCTTTACCGTGCGTGGATTGCGGTGCACGCCATTGACTAGAAACTCATAGTGTAGGTGGTTGCCTGTGGAATACCCTGTGGACCCCACTGATCCAATAATTTGGCGCTGCTTTACTGTCTGGCCCTTGCGTACTTTTCTCTTGTGTAAGTGAATATATTTTGTCGTGTAGGTTTGACCATGTTGAATAAAAACATAGTTACCATTGTATTTGTTGTAACCTGAGGCAATCACTTTGCCATCACCAGCCGCGTAGACTGGTGTGCCCCTGGGCGCGGCATAATCTACTCCGCGATGAGCTTTTATTTTCTTATGAATCGGATGTTTGCGCTTGAGGTCAAAGTTTGAGCTGATGCGGAAGATATCCAATGGTGTCCTTAGAAATGCCTTGCGCATGCTCAGGCCATCGGGGGTGTAATAATTGCTTACGCCGTCTCTGTCAATATAACGAACAGCGTTGTATGTACTCTTTTTGTTGGTGAAGGACGCTGCAAGAATATTCCCATTAGATAATTTTTCTCCGTCAATAAAACGCTCCTCATAGAGTACCGAGAAAGAGTCGCCGCTGCGTATGTCGAAGACAAAGTCTATATCCCAGCCGAAAATATTTGCTAATTCCATAATTAATTTGTCAGGAAGGTTGGCTTTCCTGCCTGAGAGAAACAGTGAGTCTTCGATTATTCCTTGGCGGTACGTGGTTAAAATTTCGGGCTTTCGCAAGTGCTGAGTTGCAGAATAGCGATCACCGCGGCGGGAGAAAACGTATTTCTCCAACGGCGTTTTAATGTAGTCGAGCTGCTGCAGTGTTCCGGCTTGATCAAGACCAAAGCGCAGCAATTCACCAGGAAATAAATTGCCCAGTGAGGCGCCATCTTGCGACGCTGTCATTTTATGTACGTCTTGCGCTGACAAACCTGCGCGAAAAAATAATGTTGAAAGATTGTCACCAGATTTTACTGTTTCAGTCTGCCATTTGAGGTCAACTTCCGTATCGATAGGTGCAGCATCTAGTTTTTTTAAGGTGAGCGGTACAGTCTCGGTTATTGTGATCACTGAGGTCTGCTTATCTGTTGAGCTTACCGCCAAAACCATCAGACATGCACTAACAGCTACAGCGGCCAGCAAATTTTTCCGTGGAAACTCGTTAACAAGCCACTGGGCGCATCGATGGATGTTGTCGATAAATTCTTGAATCGTACTTTTCAACATGACTTCCGCCGAATCCTCGTTTGTACAAAGGCGTTGCTCTGATAGATTTGGATTCTAACTTCATTACCTTAAAAGGTACAATTTTGTTCCAGCGAAAGAGTCGCAAATGAACGCTCAGTTGGGTTAATTTTCTATGCTATGAGATATTTGTGCTAGCTGAACCTTGTAATTGGCGTGCCAATCTGTAGAGTGGCGATTCTTGAATAACAGGTGAAACATATTCCATGAGTCTAGAGGGTACGAAATTTTTAGACGAGATGAGCCGACGCGGCCTGATTGCTCAGTATTCAGGCGACGAACTGCTTGCAACCCATCTCAATCAGCCCAGAACGCTCTATTGTGGGTTTGATCCCACAGCGGATAGTCTGCATCTGGGGCATCTAGTTCCGCTACTTGTTCTTAAGCGTTTTCAGCGGGCGGGTCACAAGCCCATTGCCCTTGTGGGTGGCGCGACGGGGATGATCGGGGATCCAAGTTTCAAGGCTGATGAGAGGAAACTCAATACACCAGATGTAATTTCTGGTTGGGCTGATAAGATTAGACAGCAGGTCAGTCAATTTATTGATTTTGATTGCGGCGACAACGCAGCCAGCGTAGTCAATAATTTGGATTGGACTGAAGATATGGGCGCATTAACTTTTTTGCGCGATGTTGGCAAGCACTTCTCAGTCAACAATATGATAGCTAAAGAGTCGGTAAAGCAGCGAATTGATCGTGAGGGCTCGGGAATCTCGTTCACTGAATTTGCTTACTCACTGTTGCAAAGTTTGGACTTTGCCGAGTTAAATCGACGTCACGACTGCACTATTCAGATTGGTGGTAGTGATCAGTGGGGCAACATTGTCGGCGGTATTGATTTGAACCGACGACAGAACCAAGCTCAGTGTTTTGGATTAACTGTGCCTCTGATCACTAAATCTGATGGCACCAAGTTTGGAAAAACGGAATCAGGCACTATTTGGTTAGATCCCAAAAAGACTTCTCCCTACACTTTTTATCAATTTTGGTTGAATGTTGCCGATGCTGACGTCTATAAGTTTCTTAGTTACTTTACTTTTCTTCCGCGAAGCGAAATTGAGGCGTTGGAACAGCAAGATAACCAGCGACAAGGTCGACCGCAGGCACAGGGGGTTCTTGCCAGTGAAGTCACCTTACTGGTTCATGGCAAAGAGGGCCTTGACGCCGCTCTGCGTATTTCCGCCGCACTGTTTAATGGTGAAGCTGATCAACTCTCCGCGGAGGATTTTGAACAACTATCAATGGATGGATTACCGTCCTCAGAGTTGTCTGATGATGATTTAAACGATATACCATTGACGCAGCTATTATCGGAGTGTGGTCTTGCCAGAGCTGGGCGGGAGGTAAAGGATGCCCTGGCTCGAGATTCAGTTTTCGTCAATGGTGTAGCAAAAGGCAGTCGGGACAATATGCTGACTGAGACTATTTTTACTCGAGAAAATGCGCTTCACGGTCGTTTCTTCTTGATCCGATTGGGTAAAAAGAAGTACTACTTATTCAAGCGAATTTAGATTCCCTGTGGATGCCTGTGCTGCGCTGAAAAAATAAATCACAAATACTTGTTGACAGGGTGCTAACGGTCTGTAGAATGCGCGCTCCCAACAGGGTGAGTCGGACTTTTAAGACCGGCAACACGCAAGAGATCGAAGTAAATAAAATTATTTCATTTCAGCGGTTGACAAGTAAAGTCTTGTCGCTAGAATGCGCGCACTCGACAGCAATGTTGTGGCGCTCAGAAAGCGCGAGATCAGAAGAGTGAAATTAATCGACATTAAATCACTTTTCGCTGTTGACAAAGGGGCTACTATCTATAGAATACGCGTCCCGCTCATTGAAGCGAATGTTCTTTAAAAATATAATTAAGCAATGCGTGTGGGCACTTGCATATTGATATTGGATTATTAAATATCATAGTAAGTACTCATCGATTCATTTATGAATGTGATAGTTCGAAATTATGAAGCCGAGATTTTGAATGATAAAGCAGGTTTTTGCGTAATCATTCCCTCTCCTTAACGGGGTGAGGTTAAAGATTGAACTGAAGAGTTTGATCATGGCTCAGATTGAACGCTGGCGGCAGGCCTAACACATGCAAGTCGAGCGCGAAAGCACTTCGGTGTGAGTAGAGCGGCGGACGGGTGAGTAATGCTTGGGAATCTGCCCAGTAGTGGGGGATAACGTGTGGAAACGCACGCTAATACCGCGTACGTCCTACGGGAGAAAGCAGGGGATCTTCGGACCTTGCGCTATTGGATGAGCCCAAGTCAGATTAGCTAGTTGGTGAGGTAATGGCTCACCAAGGCGACGATCTGTAGCTGGTCTGAGAGGATGATCAGCCACACTGGGACTGAGACACGGCCCAGACTCCTACGGGAGGCAGCAGTGGGGAATATTGCACAATGGGCGAAAGCCTGATGCAGCCATGCCGCGTGTGTGAAGAAGGCTCTAGGGTTGTAAAGCACTTTCAGT